>JACPCW010000036.1 GCA_016184365.1 Candidatus Rokuibacteriota bacterium | reverse complement strand
GCGCGTCGTGAACTTCTTGAAGTACGGGTTGCGCTCGGGCACGTAGCCCTGCCCGCCCTCCTTCGGCTTGCCGATGGGGATGGCCGGGATCGTGACGCCTTCTCGCATCTCCCACCACTTCGGCTTCTCGAAGCTGAACGGCACCTCGGGGTTGCCCTCGGTGATCTTGACGGCGCGGCCCTCGAGGCGGTCGAACGCCTTCTTCGCGGACGCGACCTTCAGGTCGTCGCCCCAGTCCATGTCCTTGATCGCCTGGCAGACCGCGTCCAGCGAGAGGAAGGACGGCGCGATCTTCGCGAGCGCCCCGAGGACGCGCGCCTCCGTGTGGTCCTCGCGATACACCCAGAGCCCGGAGAAGGAGGCCTTGGCGCGCAGGAGCGCCAGCGTGTACGGCGCTTCCTTCTTGTGGATGTCCTTGAGCAGCTCGTCGTGCGACTGGAGCGACGTCATCAGCACGGTGCCGTTCGGCACGGTCAGCCGGCCGTACCACGCCCACGACTCGACCCCCTTCGCCAGCGTGTCGTCGATGACGATCGTGACGTCGACGGCCTTCGGCTCGTAGCGGGCCATGTTCTGCTCGAGCTCTTCCTTCGTATCGGCGACGATCGCGAAGTCCTTGGCCGGAATGCCGTTTCGCTGCGGGCTGTCACCGTACCGCCCGAAGGCGATACCCCAGCGACCGGCCTTGCGCGACGACAGCACGATGCCGCGCGTGATACGGGCCGCGAGGTTCTTCTGGAAGATGCCGCGGTACACGACCTCACAGATCAGGGCTGCCATCTAACGGCCTCCAATATCGAGGAGTCTGTAGAGGAGCGCTCCGGGTCTGTCGAGGAGCGCTCCGGGTCCCCCGGAGCGCTTCCGAGCGCCTGGGGGGTATGGGGGGCCATCTCGCGGCCCCCCATTTGAACGGTCCGGTGGTCTGACCAGGGATTGGAACAGACTGGTCCAACCATGTCAAGGTTTCTCAATCCGGTAGTTACGCGACGCCGGCGAGGAACGCCGTCAGCGCGCGCGTGAACGCCTCGGGCTGCTCGACGTTCGCCAGGTGCGCCGCGGACGGAATGATCTCGAGCCGCGAGCCCTTGATCCTTTCGTGCATCACCCGTGACGCGGCGACGGGCGTGCCCGGATCGTCCTCACCCACGATGACGAGGGTGGGCATGGCGATGGCGCCGATGCGGTCGGTGAGGTCGAGCTTCGCGATGGCCTGGCAGCACCCCGCGTAGCCCTGCGGCGGCGTCGAGCGGATCATCGTGCGCACGGGCTCGATCACGTCCGGACGCGCGCTGCGGAACGGCGCCGTGAACCACCGCTCGATCGTCGGCTCGACGAGCGGCTCCATGCCGGAGGCTCGCGAAGACCTCGGGCGCCGCGAGCGCGAGCGTCTGACCGATCATGCCGCCCATCGACAGCCCGACCCAGTGCGTCTTCGCGATGCCGAGCGCCTTCAGGAGCTGGCGCGCGTCGGCGGCGAGCTGCTCGAGCGCGTACGCGCCGGCCGGCGCGTCCGTCTGGCCGTGGCCGCGCGTGTCGTAGCGCAGCACGCGATATGTCGCGGCCAGCGCCTTCGCCTGCACGTCCCACATGGTCTGGTCCGTCGCGAGCGAATGCGAGAACGTGACGACCGGTGCTCCCGCCGGGCCTTCGAGCGTGTAGTACGTGTCGATGCCGTTCGTCGTCGCCTTCATCGGGGCCTCCGCGATCGCTGCGCCATCGCGCAGAAGTACGTGTGGACGGTGGGGTCGTCGGTCAGCTCGGGATGGAAGGTCGCGACGAGCACGGAGCCCTCGCGCGCCATCACCGGCTCGTCCTTGTGACGCGCCAGCACGGACACGCCGGGGCCGACGCGCCGGATGCGCGGCGCGCGGATGAACACCATCTCGAGCGAGGTCGGTCCGTCGAGGTCCGCGTCGCCGCGCGCCTCGAACGACTCGCGCTGCCGCCCGTAGGCGTTGCGCTCGACACCGACGTCGATCAGCCCGAGCGACGGCTGCGGCGGGTTCTCGACGTCGCGGGCGACGAGGATCAGTCCCGCGCAGGTGCCGAAGATCGGCTTGCCCTCCCGATGGAACGCGTCGAGCGCGGGCCAGAAGCCGAAGTACTCCATCAGCTTCAGCAGCGTCGTGGATTCGCCGCCGGGGATGATGAGCCCGTCGAGGTCCCGGAGCTCCACGGTCTTCCGGACCTCGACGGATTCCACCGGCTCGCCCGCGCGCACGCGCGCGAGCGCCCGGCGGTGCCGCTCGAAATCGCCCTGGAGGGCGAGCACGCCGATCTTCATGACGGCCGCGCGGCCCCTACCAGCCGCGGCTCGCGAGCTTGTCTTCCTCGGCCATCTTGCGGACGTCGAGGCCGGGCATGGCCTCGTCGAGCTCCTGGCTGACCTCGGCGAGCACCTTCGCGTCGCGGAAGTGCGTGGTCGCCCGCACGATCGCCTCGGCGCGCGCCGCCGGATCCTTCGACTTGAAGATGCCGGAGCCGACGAACACGGCCTCGGCGCCGAGCTGCATCATGAGTGCCGCGTCGGCCGGCGTCGCGATGCCTCCGGCGGAGAAGTTCGGCACCGGCAGCTTGCCGTGCTTGCCCACCCACCGCACGAGCTCGTACGGCGCGCCGAGGTTCTTCGCTTCGGTCATGAGCTCCTCGTCGCCGAGCAGCGTGAGGCGCCGGATGCCGGACGTCATGGCCCGCATGTGACGCACGGCCTCGACGATGTTGCCGGAGCCGGCCTCGCCCTTCGTGCGGATCATCGCCGCGCCCTCGCCGATGCGCCGGAGGCACTCGCCGAGATCGCGCGCGCCGCACACGAACGGAATCGAGAACGCGTACTTGTCGATGTGGAAGTGCTCGTCGGCCGGCGTCAGCACTTCCGACTCGTCGACGTAGTCGACGGCGAGCGCTTCGAGGATCTGCGCCTCGACGAAGTGCCCGATGCGCGCCTTCGCCATCACCGGGATCGTCACCGTCTCCTGGATCTCCTTGATCTTCCGCACGGACGCCATGCGCGCCACGCCGCCGTCACGCCGGATGTCCGACGGCACGCGCTCGAGCGCCATGACCGCGGCCGCGCCGGCCTTCTCGGCGATCTTCGCCTGCTCGGCGTTCGTCACGTCCATGATGACGCCGCCCTTCAGCATCTCGGCCAGGCCGATGTGCTTGCGATCCGCGATCCTGAGTCCGTCCATTTACGTTCCCTCCCTCGTCGGGGCGCCTTCTAGGAATCCGGCGCCCGACGGTCGTCGAGATGACCCGCTCCTCGTCCCACTCAATTCACGGTGCACCAATGTCGCACGGATGGCGTCGGCCAGCCGGCGGACGCCGTCGTCGATCCTGGTCACGGCCACGGACGAGAACGCCAGTCGGAGCGTCCGCCCGTCGCCACCGTCGGCGACGAACACGTCGCCGGGCGTGAACGCCACGCCCCGCGTGAGCGCTGCGTCCAGCACGAGCCGCGCGTCACCGCCCGGCGGCAGCGTGACGAGCAGCGAGAACCCGCCGTCCGGGTCGGTCCACGTCACGCCCTCCGGCATGCGGCGGGCGAGCGCCGCGAGCAGCGCGTTGCGCCGCCGCGCGTACTCGGCCGTCGCGCGCGCGACGTGACGGTCGAAGAGCTTCTGCACGCAGAACCGGTGCACCGCGGCCTGGATCAGCCCGCTCGTGTGCAGATCGGACAGCTGCTTCGCCGCCTCGAGGCGCTCGACGACCGGCGGCGGGGCGACCACCCAGCCGAGCCGCAGGCCCGGAAAGAGCACCTTCGAGAACGTGCCGACGTAGATGACGAGGCCCTCGCGATCGCGCGCCTTGAGCGGCGTGGCCGCGCGGCGGCCGTAGAAGAGGTTGCCGTCGAAGCCGTCCTCGACGATCGGCACCTGCGCGTCGCCGGCGAGCGCCAGCAGCCGGGACGAGCGCTCCGCGCTCATCGTCAGCCCCGTCGGGTTGTGACCGGTCGGCTGACAGTAGAAGAGCTTGGGCGCGTGACGCGCGAGCAGCCGCTCGAAGACGTCGGCGCGCGGCCCTTCCGCGTCCCACGGGACCGACAGCAGCTCCGCGCCGAACGATCGCAGCACCTGCATCGCCCGGGGATACGTCGGCTGCTCGACGGCGACGAACTCGCCGGGATCGATGAACGTGCGCGCGATCAGGTCGAACCCCTGCTGCGAGCCGTTGACCACGAGGATCTCCTCCGGCCGCGCCTCGATGCCGAACTTGAGGAGATAACCGGAGAGATACCGCCGCAGCGGCGCGTAGCCGCCGGCCGGGTAGTACTGGAGCAGCGCTTCGCCTTCGTCGCGCACGACCTGGTTCAGCACGCGCCGGAACGCGTCGGTGGGAAACAGCGCGCTGTCCGGCATCCCGCCCGCGAACGACACGACGCCGCTGCCCGACGGCTGCCGCCAGACATCGTCCGCGGCGGTCAGACGGGACCGCCGCGACATGAGCGCCGACCAGTCGAGCGACGTGCGCGCCGCCCGTCCGGCGGGCGCGGCCGGCCGCGCCGCGGCGCCGTCGCCCTGGCGCTCGGCGACGAACGTGCCCTGCCCCACGTGCGCGCGCGCGAGTCCCGAGACCACGAGCTCGTCGTACGCCAGCGCGACCGTCGCGCGATTCACGCCGAGGTCGCGAGCGAGCTCGCGCGTCGCGGGCAGCTTCACGCCGGGGCCGAGCTGGCGCTCGCGAATCAGGCGCTCGAAGTGCGCGCGGATCTGGTTCGCCAGCGGCACGGGACGGTCGCGATCGAGCGTGATGGTCATGGACTAGGCCATTTTGCGCGCAATCCGGTGCCCGTCAAGTGCCAATTGGCATGGCCCCCCCGGGCCATCGGGCCGCGCGTGGGATAATCGCGCCGACGGCACCATTCCCCCTCATGAGGAGGATGTCGATGGGTGAGATGAAGGATTTCGCCGGGCTGTACTACCGCGAGGGCGCGCTCGATCCGAAGACGATGCAGCTGGTGGCGCTGGCCGCGATGGCCGCCGCCGGCTGCACGTCCTGAGTGCCCGGACGCTTCGCGGCTGCGAAGCAAGCGGGCGCGACGGAAGACGAGATCAGCGAGACCCTGATGTACGCGATGCGGGGCCGGGCGCGCGCGGCCTGGAGCACGATCAAGTACATCCCGGGCATCGAAGACCTGAACAAGGAGTGGAAGACGAAGCTCGAGCGCGAGACCGGCGCGACGTAGGCGCCGCGTAGTGGTCGACGCACCATCGCTCGGAGGCGGAGCGGACACCCCGCTCCGCCTCGAGCACCTCACCAAGCAGTTCCCCGGGTGCCTCGCCGTCGACGATCTCTCCCTCACGGTCGAGCCCGGCGAGATCTACGGCCTGATCGGACCGAACGGCTCGGGCAAGACGACGACGGTGAAGCTGTCGACGGGTCTCTATCGCCCGACGTCGGGTCGCGTGCTCGTCGCCGGCATCGACCTGCACGCCGAGCCCGAGCGCGCCAAGCAGCTGATCGGCTACGTGCCGGACGAGCCCTTCGCGTACGAGCGCATGTCCGGCCGCGAGTTCCTGCATCTCGTCGGCGAGCTGTGGGGTGTGCCGCGCGAGCGGCGCGACGCGCGCATCGGCGAGCTCGCCGGCGTCTTTCGGATCGGCGACATGCTCGACGGGCACGTCGACAACTATTCACGCGGCAATCGGCAGAAGATCGCGCTGATCGCCGCCCTGCTGCACGATCCCGCGCTGCTCGTCGTGGATGAGCCGATCGTCGGCCTCGATCCCGAGAGCGCGATCCGGACGCGCGAGCTGCTGCGGCAGTTCGTCGCGACCGGGGGCTCGGTCCTGCTCTGCACGCACACGCTGTCGTTTGCGGAGTCCGTGTGTCGCCGCGTCGGCATGCTGCGCAACGGCCGTCTGGTCGTCGAGGGCGCGCTCGCGGATCTGCGCGGCCAGGTGCCCGGCACGGCGTCGCTCGAGGAGCTCTATCTCCACTTCGCGGCTGCTCGCTAGGCTCGCGGTCCGGCGCTTCCGGTCGTCCTGGGCCTTCGTGCGCCAGGGGGGGCGCGTGCGCGACACGATCGTCGGCGGATTCCTCGCCGTGTTCCTGATCGTGATGATCGGCGAGTACGTCGCGTTCCGGCGCGGCCTCGAAGCGCTCGCCGAGCTCCGCGTCGCGGGCGCGGCGCTGACGCTCTACTTTCTCGAGAGCGTCCTCGTGCTCGTTCTGCTCATCGCCCTGATCAGCTTCATCGCGTCGGGCCTGTGGATCTTCTATCGGGCGCGCGACACGGGCTTCCTGCGGGCGACGCCGCTCCCGCTGTGGTCCCTCTTCGCCCTGCGCAGCAGCGAGACGGTCATGGTCACGTCGTGGGCGCTCGCGATCGTCGGCATCCCGGCCGTGCTCGCGCTCGGGCTCACCTATCGGGCGCCGATCGCGTTCTACGCCGGCGCGGCCGTCGTGCTCGCGCTGTTCGCGCTCTTCGCCGCCGGCCTGGCGACGCTCGTGACGACGCTCGCCGCCGCCGCGCTCGTGCGCGTGCCGACGCGTTTCGCCGTGGGCAGCACCGTGGCCGTGCTCGTGCTGGTCTTCGCGATCGTCGTCGGCAAGAACGTCGTCCCGTCGGTGGGCGACTTCCACACGATCTTCGAGCCCGAGATGCTCAACGGGAAACCGGCGTCCATCAAGTTCATCGAGCGGAAATTCACGTGGTGGCCGAGCCATCCGTTCGCGGCGTCGCTCTATACGAGCGCCACCGGCGGCGCCGCCGGATCGAGCGCCACGCGCGCCGGGCTGTGGCTCCTGCCGCTCGTCAGCATCGTGCTGGCGGCAACGCTCGGCCGCCGGCTCTATGCGCGCACGCTGCCCGTCGTCATGGAAGCGTTCACGGTCCTCCGCTCCGGCGATCCGGCCCGCGTCGCCGCGCGACCGTTCCCGCGCCGCCTGCGCGGACCGGTCGGGGCGCTCATCGAACGCGATCTGCTGACGCTCGTGCGCAATCCGCACGAGCTCTCACGCATGGCCTTCATCGCGTTCCTGCTCGCGCTCTACACGTCGTTCGTGTTCATCGCGCCGCTGCGCGAAGCCGGCGACCGGCCGCACGCGCTCGCGCGGCTCATGATCTTCAACGTCACCGCGGCGGGGTATTTCCTGACCGCCTTCGGCCTGCGGTTCGTGTTTCCGAGCGTGTCGCTCGAAGGCCGCGTGGCGTGGATCTTCTTCTCGAGCCCGCTGCGGGTGCGTCGCTTCGTGCTCGCGAAGCTCGCGCTCGCCGCCACGCTGCTGACCGTCGCGGTCGTCCCCATCGCGATGGCCGGCACGTTGCGGCTCGTTCGCGACGTCACGCTGGCCGTCGAGATCGGCGGCCTGCTCGTCCTGCTCTCGGCGACGACGGCGACGCTGCTGCTCGCCTTCGGGACGGCGTGGCCCGATTTCCGCGAGCGCGACGCGGAAGTCCTCGGGACGAGCGGCGCCGGGCTCGCATCGACGGTCGCGTGCCTGGTCTACGTCGCGGTGATCGGATGGATCGCGTGGGGCACGGTCCTCGCGCGAACGAGCGGAGGAAACGAGGTGCCCTGGCTCGGCGCCGGTGTCGCGGTCTCGGCCGTCCTCGTCGCCGGCGCACTGGCGCTGATCGAGCGCGGGATCAGGTCGCTCGAGGCCCGCTGAGTCTCTCGGCCGCGACCCGCTGCGTGAGTTCACCGATGATCATCGCGGTATCCGCGGACCAGCGCCGCGTCTTGTTCGCGCGTTTCGGCGGGGCGGTCGCCGACAAGGATATGATGAACCTGCTCGATGGTCACCGGAACGCCTTCCATCGACGTCGACGCCGCGACAGCTTCCGCCTCGAGGTCCCGGCGGAGTCGGCCGGCCCAGGCTCGGCGGAACGGCCCCCTGTAGTCGAGCAGGCTCTTCCACCGGTCCAACTCGCTGGTGAGGTCCTGCGCCGCCCCGGCCTGATAGGGCAGCAACATTAGTCGGTTATAGTAGCAATCAGCTAGCAGATAAGCAGATTAAGCATGTCAGAAGGAGAGGGAGATGGCTGCTGGTGAAGCACCGATCAAGCAGGCAGTGAAGTGGCTGGACGATCAACTGGCGGACAACCCGAACGCGGACCGGGTCAAGCTCATCGACGAGGCGTCACGCCGGTTCGATCTGACGCCGCTCGATACCGACTTCCTCTACCGGCACCTCGCGGAGCGGAAGAAGGGCTGAGCCGCCGACTCAGAGGGCGTGAGCACGGTCCAGTCCAGAATGAGGCGCTCGGGGCGCACGGCATCTCGAGTCGGCCATCTCGCCCAGCAGCTCGCGAACAGCCGCTTCATCATCGACGATCAGGATTTTCATACTCCGACCGCCCTCAGGTGGCCTGGAGGGCCGCCTGAACAACCTGCCTCACCTCGTCGAAGTCAAACGGCTTGCTCAGGCTGAACGCTGCAGTTCCCTCCAGGAACTCGGTGATGTGCGAGCTGAGCACGTCTCCGGTGAGGAAGATGACACGGCGGGAGAGCTGGGGATCTCGCTGCTGGAGCGCCCGGTACAGGCCCGGGCCGTCCAGCTCGGGCATCCGAAGGTCGCACAGGACGAGGTCGTAGGGGCGCCTTCGGAGCTTGTCGAGCGCGACCGCCCCGTTTTCGGCCGTCTCCACCTGGTGGCCATCCCCCGACAGCATGTCCGCCAACACACTTGCGACCTCCGGCTCATCATCCACTACGAGGATCGTTTTCCCTCCGATCGGGGCCGTCGCCTCGCCAGCTCCCGCATCCGGCGCTGTCATGGGTGGTGCCTGCACCGGCAGCTCGACCACGAAGACGGCGCCCTGGCCCGGCTGGCTTTCCGCCCGAATGGATCCGCCGTGGCCCTCGACGAGACCTTGGCAGAGCGACAGTCCCAACCCGGTCCCCTGCCCAGGCGGCTTGGTCGTGAAGAAGGGCTCGAAGATCCGCGCCCGCACGTGCGCGGGGATGCCGGGCCCGGTGTCGGCCACCTCCAGCGAGACCCGCCGCTTCTCGGGGTCATACCGGGAGGTGAAGCTGAGCCGGCGCGGTGGGGGTGTCTCGCGCATCGCGTGGTGGGCGTTCGTGACGAGATTGACCGCCACCTGGTGGAGCTGGTGGGGATCGGCCCAGAGCGTCGGGAGATCCTGCGCGAGGTCCAGCGTGACCTCAACGTCATCGATCCGCAGGGGATAGGCCAGGAGTTCCAGGGCCTCGTGAACGATCTTGTTGAGCGATGCCGGCTGGCGCTCGAGGACGCGGTGACGCGCCAACGCCAGGAAGTTTCGCACGATGCGCGCACAACGCGTCGCGGCCTGAGCCAGCTTATCGACCTGGACGCCGAGGGGCTGATCCTTCAGCCTTTGACGGAGCAGCTCGGCCCTGCCAAGAACCACAGCCAGGGGATTATTGAGCTCGTGGGCGACGCCCGCCAACAGCTCGCCCATGGTCGCGAGCTTCTCGCTCTGGAGGAGCTGCTCGGTACGTTCCTGGACCCTCATTTCGAGGCTCTTCGCGTGCTCTTCGATCGTCTCTTGCGCTTCCCGCAGGGAGGTGTTCGTGCGGACGAGCTCCTCGAGCGTCGAAAAGAGCAACTCGACCATCTGCTGCCGGTCCGCGTTGATCACCATGTGTCGCCCGCCCACGTCGATGGTGATCTCCACGTCCAGGCCGCCCTGCCGGCGCAGCTCGAGGTGCTGGAAGATCCGGCGGACCCGCTCCAGGAGATAGTCTCCCGGTGGTTTCGCGATGAAGTTGTCGGCGCCGTGCTGGAGGCCCTTGACGAAGTCTTCCGGAGTGTTTCGTTCGGTGAGAAGGACGAAGGGGATGCGCCTCGTGCTGTCGCCGGACTTCACGGCCTCGCAGAACGTGTAGCCGTCCATCTCGGGCATGACGACATCGGAGATGATGAGATCGGGAGGCGCCGTGCGCGCCCTCTCGAGCCCCTCTCGGCCGTTGCCCACCACATCGACCCGGTAGCCTTCGCCCTCCAGCAGGAAACGGAGATGATCCGCCTGGGTCGGACTATCTTCCGCGACGAGAATCGTTCGTTCCACGGTGCGCCCCTCCTAGCGAGACTTGACGAGCGACCGGACCATCGCCGCGATCTGTTCCGGCGCGAGGACATGTTCGGCCGCCCCGAGACGAATCGCTTCCGCCGGCATCCCGAAGATCACGCTCGACTCCTCGTCTTGCGCGATGGTCACCCCACCGCTCTCGCGGAGCCGTTTGAGGCCCCGGGCTCCGTCGCGGCCCATCCCGGTGAGCAGGATGCCGAGAGCCGATCGTCCATAGCCGTCGGCCACGGACCGGAAGAGGAAGGACGCGGAAGGACAGAAGCCCTCCTCCGCCGGCTCCTTCGTCAGACGGAGCCGGCCGTCCTTCGCGATGCCCATCTGGAAGCCCTCCCGAGACAGGTAGACCGTCCCTGGTTGAGCGATCTCGCCGGACTCGGCCAGCTTCACCCTGAGCCGCGTCCCCTGGTCGAGCCACTCGACGAGCCCGTCCGTGAACCCGGGAGCGATGTGCTGGACGACGAGGAGCGGAGCCGGGAGGTCGGCGGGGAGCTTCGCCAGGATCTCGGCGACCACCTGAGGCCCCCCGGTGGACGCGCCGACGGCCACGAGCCGGATCGTCCGGTCGAGGTGTGTAGCGACCGGAGGGAGCGGTGCCGCATGCTCGCGCCTCGGCCATCGGCGTACGACCTTCACCTCCGCCATCAGCTTCACGGTCTCGACGAGGCGGCGGGCGCTTTCCGCGTGCGTCGGATGGTCGAGGCCGCCCGGCTTCTCCACGACGGTCACGGCCCCGGCCTTGAGGGCCTCGAACGTCATCGCCACCTCGTCCCGGCTGATGCTGGCGCTCACGATCACGATGGGCGTCGGGACGCGCTCCATGATCTTGCGGGTGGCGTCGTAGCCGTTCATCCGCGGCATGTGGACGTCCATGACGATGACGTCGGGCCTGAGTCGCTCGGCCTGCTCCACGGCCTCGTGGCCGTCGCGGGCGGTGCCCACCACCTCGAGCGCGGGGTCCTCGCCGAGCAAGTACGCCAGATACTCCCGCACCGTCGCCGAATCGTCCGCCGCCAGAACCCGGATCATGGACCCGCTCGGCTGATCACGGCCTCTACACCAGCCGCCGAATGATCTGCAGCAAGCTGGACTGGTCGAAGCTCGACTTGACGACGTACGCGTTCGCGCCGACGTCGATGCCCCGCTCGCGGTCTTCGCGCGACTCGAGCGCCGTGACGAGAACGATCGGGAGCTCGGCCAGCGTCCGATCCGCCCGGATGCGGGACGTCAGCGCGAACCCGTCCAGCCGCGGCATGTCCACATCGGACACGACGAGATCGAACTCCTCGCTCTTGAGGAGCGTCCACCCCTCGATCCCGTCCACCGCCACCCGGACCTGGTAGCCGGCCGCTTCCAGGAGATTCTTTTCCATCGTGCGCGTGGTGATGGAGTCGTCCACGACGAGGACCTTCGCCGGGCGAGGCGGCTTCTCCGGCTCCGCTGAAAGCCGCGGCGGCCGCGGACCCTCGCGAGCGGACGTCACGAGGTCCGCCGCGCGGAGGATCAGGACCATCTGGCCGGTCCCCAGCAGGCCCGCGCCGGCCACGTTCCTGACGCGAACGAGCGGCGGCCTCAGCTCTTTGACGAGCACCTCCCGGTCGCCCACGATCTCTTCGACGAGCAGTCCCACCCGATCCTCTCCGGCGCTGACGACGACGCACGCGCGCTTGTTCCCGGGGACCGGCTGGTTCGTCGTGTCCGGAAGTCCGAGCAGGCGAGTCAACTCGCAGATCGAGAGCGGACGGCCGTTCCAGCGGAGCGTCTCGCGCCCCTCGACGCGTTCCATGTCATCCGGCCCGATCCGGATGGCCCGTTCGATCCCGTCGGTCGGCAGGAGGAACGGCTGGCCGCCCGCGCGAACCAGCAGGCCCCGGAAGGTCGCGATCGTCGCCGGAAGGACCATCCGCACGGTCGTCCCCGACCGCGCCTGGCTCTCCATGCCGATGTGGCCTCCCAGCCGTTCGACTTGCTCCTTCACGATCGCGAGGCCGAGGCCGTGTCCCGATACATCCGTGATCATCGGGCTCGTGCTGAGACCGGAACGAAACACGAGGTGCAGGGCGTCCACGGCGGTCAAGGCCTGAGCCTGCTCCGAGGAGACGAGACGAGCTCGCGTCGCCGCCGCCCTCACCTGGTCGAGATCGATTCCCCGGCCATCGTCTTCGACGCGGATCTCGATCCGGTTCCCTTCCAGGAGCGCGAGGGTGACCGCGACGCGTCCCTCGGGCCGCTTTCCAGCGGCAGCACGCATCTCCGCTGGCTCGATGCCATGGTCGATGGCATTCCGCACCAGATGGATGAGCGGCTCCTTCATCGCCTCCAGGACCTTGCGATCCAGTTCGAGATCGGCACCCCGCGTGACCCACTCCACGTCCTTGCCTTGCTCTCTCGCCAGATCCCGGACCATTCGCGGGAAGAGGTCGAGGACGGTCGAGGCGGGGGTCATCCGTATCCGCCGCATCTCATCCAGCAGGCCGTCCACGGCCGCGGCAATCGTCCGCTGGTCGCGCGCGAGTTGGCCGACGAGCTTCCGGGTCTGGGCTTCGGCCGCGGCGAGCGTCGAGGCAAGATCCGCCGGGAGATCGGCCTGGCGTCCATGAGCGGATCTGATTCGATCGAGAGCCGCACGACAGCCGGCGAGGGCTTCGGCGAGTGCTTTGCCCTCTATGACCCGCTCTCCGGCGACGAGCTTTGGAATCAGGAGCTCCTCGGCCTGAAGGAGCAGCGCGTCGAGCTTGACTCGCGGCAGTCGCACCGTATCCGGTAGCGGAGGCCCTGATGTGGTGGCCACGGCCGGCGCTTCGGCGTGGCGTTCGGTCGCGTGGAACGGTTCGCTCGCTTTACCGTCCGCCGGCGCGACCGCCCGCTCCGAACGTTCCATGAGGGCGTGCGCTCCCGGTGATGCGCTTCCGGTCAGGAGCCGAGCGACGCGGTCAATTCCTTCCTGGAGGGAGTCGAGGATCGTCCGATCGAGCGTGAGATGACGTCGGACGACCCGGCTCAGCGTCGACTCCAGCGCCTGGCAGATCGCCTCGATGTCCATCAGGCTCACCGAGCGGGCCGCGCCCTTCAGCGTGTGGACTTCTCGAAAGATGGTCTCCACCGCCTCGCGGCTCTCGGCGGCAGGCAGACCGCGATCCAGGGTCAGGAGGTGCGCCGTGATGACCCCGAGATGCTCGTGCGCCTCGACCTGGAAGGTGGCGAGCAACCGGGCTTTGAGGTCGTCCCTCGGTCCCGCCATGCGCGAGCCTACGCGTGACCCTGCGCTCGCCCGTTCGCGGACGTCACCACGAGCGCCTTCAGCCGGCCAGCCAGCGAATTCAGATCCTGAGCCGCGCGTTCCATCTGCCGCGTCGAGGCCATATTTTGGGTGGACGCCTCACGGATGTTCTGCATGGCCAGCGCGACCTGGTCCATCCCGGCCGCCTGCTGTTGCGCGGAGACGAGGATCTGCTGCGCCGCCTGGGCCGATTCGGTGAGGCTCTCGGCCATGAGCCGGATGGCGTCCCCCGCGCGGGCGGCGACGCCGACTCCGGCCTCCGACGCCTTCACCCCTTGCTCGGCCGCCATGACCGCCGCCTGCGTCGCCCGCTGGACCTCGCTCAGGATTCCGCGCACCTGCGTGGTCGCCTGCTTGGATTGCTCCGCGAGCGCCTTCACCTCGGACGCGACGACGGCAAAGCCCTTGCCGGCCTCGCCTGCCTTGGCCGCCTCGATCGCCGCGTTCACCGCCAGCAGGTTCGATTGCTCGGCCAGGTCGTTCACGGTCGCGATGATTTCCCCGATCGCCTGTCCCTGTTCACTCAGCGCCAGGATTCGCTCGGCGAGCGTCTCCATCCGGGCCTTGGCGTCCTGCATCCCCTTGACGCTCGCCTCGACCGCCCGCGCTCCCTCCTGCGAGACCTGCGCGGTCTTCTGCACCGCTTCGGTGACCGCGCGCGCCTTCTGGGCGGCGATCTGCGCGGTCTGCTTCACCTCGTCCACGGTCGTCGACGTCTCTTGAACCGCGGTCGCCTCCTCGGCGATGCCCGACGCCTGCTGTGTCGTGGACGCCACGATCTCGGAAGAGGCGGAACTCAAGATCGCGATCGTGTCCCGGAGCGGGCGCGTGATCGAGCGCGTCAACACCACGGCGGTGACCACTGCCGAGGCCAGGGCGAGCCCCGACACCATGACGATGGCCCAGAACGCACGCGACGCCGTCAGCGCGGCGGACTGCGTGGCCTCCCTGGCGCGCGACCGCTCGGAGGCGACGAGCCGGTCAATCAGTGCTGAGAGTCGTTCCCGCACTGGCTCCACCTGCTCGGCATGAATGCGAAGCGCGTCGCGCTCCCGGCGCCCCGCCTTGGCTGAAATCGCCGCCTCGGATCGTTGCTCGAGCGATGTCAGGAGGCCGAGGGCTTCTTCCCAACCCGCCTTCGATTCCGGCGCGGCACTGGTGTCACGGAGCGCGGTCAGGGCGTGGCGGCCGCTCGCAAGCCGGTCCTGCCTGATCTTGAGGAGTCCCTGGTCCGCCGTGAGGAGATAGCGGAGAAAGTTGGCATTCGCCGCGGTGATCCGCTCGTCGGCACGCAGGGCCTCGAGACTCTGCTCCTGCTGGCGTGCCGCGCCCTCGAAGGTGCGGCTCGTGCCCGGGAGCGCGTACAGGCCGACGCTCGCCACCACGACGAGGAACAGCGTGAGCAGTGACGAGCCGACCACGATGCGTTGTCCGACGGTCCATCTCATAGCGGCATGTCCCCTGTGTGCGGTCGCGTCACCCCGATCTCCGCGTTGACCGTGACCCGCCGATCGCCGGCCAGCACCTCGATGTCCAGGACGGCGACCATGTCCGACGTCACCGCGAGGACGAAGCTGTCGCGGCCTCCGGTGGAGCCCGAGGGTCGCGCCGAGAGCTCCTGCGCGCCGACGGTGACGACTCCGACGATCGTCTCGGCGAAGAGGCCGAACGTCGATCCTCCGGACTGTGCGGCCACGACGCGACCGTTGTCCCCGATGCCTTCGCCCGTCAATTCGAACACGCGTCGGAGATCCAGCACCGGGAGGATCCGGCCGCGGTGGTTCATGATCCCGAGCACCGCCCGCGGTGTGCCGGGCACCGCCACCAGTTCCCGCAACGGGATCACCTCGAGGACGGACGCCGCTCGGATCCCGTAGCGCTCCCCCGCGAGGGAAAAGACGAGGATCTCGAGGACGTCGCCGGGGCTTGGAGCCTCGTTGACCGGTTTCGCCAACGCCCGGGCCCGCTCGACGAGGATTCGTCTCGCCTCATCGGGCGCGCGCTCCGGGCCGGCGTCGAGCGCCTGGCGCGCCCGTTCGAGCCGGGCATAGGCCTCCCCCCAATCCACGGTCTGCCGTGCTCCGGTCATCCGTGGAGCTCCAAATACATCCGGGCGCTCTCCAGCAGACGACCAGCCGTCAGCCCGTCCCCGCCAGGAAGCGGCTCATCGGCAGGGACGGCACTCAGGAGGCTGATCGCGGTCTCCATCGCGCGCCGTCCCCGCTTCCGTTCGCGCTGACGAATCAGGAGGCTGCCGAGCAAGAAGTGGGGCGTGGCCAGATCGGGCGCGAGATAGATCGCGCGGCGCAGGGCATCCAGAGCGGACGGGATCTCGCCCTGCTCCTGGCAGATCGCGGCGAGGAGCAGAGGGATCTCAGGATCGAGACGGTCAGCGAGGAGCGCGGCTTCACAGAGCTTCCGCGCTTCGTCCAGGTCTCCCTGGTCGGCGAGGAGCCGAGCACGCTGGAGATCGGCGGCCACATGGGCGCCGGCTTCACCTGGCTCTTCCTGCAGCGACTTCACCGACGTGTGTGGCGAGGCGCGATCGCTCGACGTGGTCGACACGGTCAGGGCGAGATCGGCGAGGGCGTGCGGAATCGTCTCGGCCGGCACGTGCGGAGGCGGCGATGCGACGGACACCGAATCGTTCCGGTAGAAGACGGTCCCCGGGAAGTTGACCGGCGCCAGCGGACGGAACAGCTCGACCGAGGCTTCGGCCGGGCTCACCAGGAACCAGCCCCCGATCGCGAGGGCGCGCCGCAGCCTCGCGACGGTCCGCCGGAGCGCCTCGCCGGTGAAGTACATGAGGACGTTCCGGCAGAGGATCACGTCCATGGCGGTCGTATTGGTCACCACCGATGGATAACCGTCATCGGCCAGGTTCAGGGGCGCGAAGGTGACCATCTGTCGAATCCTCGCGTCCACCTCGATCCGCTCCGGCCCGTGATGATGGAACCATCGATCGCGGATCCATCGCGGTGTGTCCCGGAAGGACCACTCGCGGTATCGGCCCCGCTGAGCGATGTCGAGAGCCCGGGGATTGACGTCCGTGGCCAGGATCGTCACCGCCCATTCGGCGCGGTCGGGGAGCACGCGATCGAGGAGGATGGCGAGCGAGTACGGCTCTTCGCCGGTCGCGCATCCCGCACTCCATAGCCGGAGCCGCAGCGTGCGTTCTGCTCGGCGGGAGGCGATCAGCGAGGGCAGGACGTGGTGCTCGAGAGCGTCGAACGCCGCCCGATCGCGGAAGAAGTAGGTTTCGCCGACCGTCAGGCAGCTCGCGAACTGTCCCCACGCGGGGTGCTCATCGGACAACGACGCCAGCCAGGCGAGATACCGTTCCGGCGCGGACATCGAGCACGCCCGGCAGGCGCGGAGAAACCCTCGCTCGAGATCGGCCCGGCGATGCTCCGGGAGCTCCAGTCCCAGGCGGTTTGCAACCAGTGCCTCGGCCTGACGCCATGCCTCGTCGGAGAGCCTCATTCGGTCGTCTCCTCCAAGG
The DNA here is from genome assembly GCA_016184365.1 of Candidatus Rokuibacteriota bacterium. Lineage (GTDB taxonomy): Bacteria > Methylomirabilota > Methylomirabilia > Rokubacteriales > CSP1-6 > AR8. The sequence continues at coordinate 6,793 of JACPCW010000036.1, read as the reverse complement.
CCTGCGTGAGCTGTTGTTCTTCGTTCAGCGAAAGAAACGTGTCGAGGTCGTAAATGAACAGGAGACCGTCCGGCAGCCCCGCGATTCCCGCCACGTGAGCCGTCCCGGGAAGCACGGCATCCGGCGGGACGACGGCGGTCGCAGCGACGGCGTGGACCCCGAGGACTTCGTCCAACGGCATCGCCACGCGCCGCCGGCTCGTCCTGGCGACCAGAAGATGCGCAGTCACGCCGTAATCACGCGCGGGAAGTGCGAGCCGATGTCTGAGGTCGAGGACTGGAAGCACCGCGCCGTGGAAATTGATGACACCGAGAGCGATCGCCGGGGCTTTCGGAAGCGGCGACACCGCCACCATGGGGAGGACCCTCTCCACCGCGGACAGGTGGAGCGCATAGCGCTGCTGCTCGAGGTTGAACACCACGACGCTGAGCGCGCGCCCATCGAGGAGGCTAGCGGTGACCAGTTATATTTCTCTCTCGCAAGAAACACGACTGATCTGGTCCTCGCGACGGACGGAGTGCAGACGTGTCACCCCGGATGCGGCGGGAAGCTGTAACCGCGCGAGAACGGCTCTTGAGCGGTGCTGTGAGTGGGCAGGATCGATGCCAGGTTAAACGACATCAGAGAACTCGCGTGGACAGGAGTCGATCCACTTCGCTCTGAAGCTTCGCGAGGGTCGACGGCTTCTCGAGGCAACCGTCAGCACCCGCGTTCATCAGAGCCGATACCTTCTCCGGAAGGCCCGTGATCCCGAGAATCTTGATCGCCCGCGTTTCCGGCTGTGTCTTGAGACGACGGCAGACTTCAATCCCGTCCATGCCCGGCATCGAGACATCGAGGATCAGCAGAGCAGGCTTGAAAAATCCGACCTTGACGAGCGCCTCAAAACCGTCGGTGGCCGTTTCCAGCTTGAAGGCTCGCGGATCTTTCGCGAGCGCTTCGATGAGGAGGTCGATGACAGCATGATCGTCGTCCACGATGAGGATGCGCGCCTCTTCCAGAGGAGGACGGAGATACGGAGGCAGCCCCTGTTCGCGAAGGAATCGCTGAAACTCCTCGACCTCGATGCGGTGGTGCCCCCCGGGCGTTCTGATGGCTCGGAGGCTCCCCAGTTCAATCCAGCGCTTCAGGGTCTGAATCGCGACCTGGCAGTGCGAGGCGGCCTGCCGGGTCGTCACCTGCCGGGTCAACTTGGTCAGTTTTGGCATATTCGCGAAACCTTCCCAGTTTTATGCGTTCTGGACGCGCTGTCAACTGGGTTGGCTGGCGGCTGGAGGGGCGGCAGCCGGGCTGATTAACGGGCGACGACGCCACGGAGCACGAGCGTGTCCAGCTTGTTCTTCGTAGGATGCTCGGGGCCCAACCCGATCATCGTCGCTTCCCGGATGTCTTCGTCGGCAGCGGGACGGAATCTCCCCTCGCCAAACGGCTCACGGACGACCGGCCGCACTCAGATGACCGGGACGCCGTAGGCTTTCAGAACCGGATCCCGCGACACGAGGGTCAACCCCTCGTGTTGCGCCTGGACGACGAGCAGCCGATCGAACGGATCACGATGGTGAAACGGCAGGCTCTCGACGGCGGTCACGTGCGTCAGCGTGATGGGAAGCAGGCCGAAGTTGTTGGCCTCGCAATGCTCGACGACGAACCGCGCGACCGTCGACGGGAGCTTCAGCTTTCCGAGGGCCGCCTTGATCGCCAGCTCCCAGACGCTCGCGTGGCTCACGAAGCACTCGTTTTCGACGTCGGCGATCGCGGCGCGTGCCCGACGTTTCAGCGCGGGATCGTCCGTGACCCACCACAGAAACGTGTGGGCATCCAGCAGCAGCCGCATTCAGCGGAAGTCGCCGAAATCGTCGAGGGGAGCGCTGAAGTCGCGGGAGATCGACACCTGACCGCGGGCCGAGCCGGCCTGCCGCCGCCGGGCGGGCCGCCGCACCGGCACGAGCTTCACGAGCGGCTTGTTGTCTTTCGCGATGACGATGTCCTCGCCGGCCAGCGCCTTGCGGATCAGCGACGAGAATCGAGCCTTGGCCTCCGCGACGTTGAACTGTTGCATGGTGTGGTCATATTACATGACCATTTGCGGGCGCGTCAATCGCACGGCGCCGCCCCGGCGCTGCCCGGCGTCAGCGGCGAAGCCGGACGATCGTCGCGCCGTGGCCGCCGCGCTCCGGCGGCGCATCGGCGAACGCGGCGACGAGCGGGTGCTTCGCGAGCACCGACTGCACGATGCGCCGCTGCACGCCGAAGCCCTTGCCGTGGATCAGGCGCACCTCGGTGAAGCCGCGCGCATGCGCCGCTTCCAGATAGTCCTCGACGACGGACGCGACGTCGCGCGGCTGGAAGGAATGGAGATCGAGCGCATCCTCGATCGGGATGCGGACGGGCTCGTCAGAGCTGCACACCGCCGGTCACGTGCGTCTGCCAGTGCTGGAAGCTCAGGAGATCCTCTCCTGCAAGCTTGCACTGTCAGAAGGTCGCGGCGCGCTCGAAGAACGGCACGTCGACGACGGCGACCCCCTCGGCCTTCGCCGTCTCGGCGACCTTCTGGGTCACCATCTGGCGCACGAACGGAATCGGGATCCGGCCGAGCCGGTGCATGACTTCGTCGGTGCAGCGAATGCGCGTGCCGGGCAGCAGCGGGCCCTCGGCCGGCTTGCCGGGCTCGGGCTCGTGCTCGCACGTTTCCGGCACGAGCTGCTGCAGGCGCACGGACACGTACTCCGTCACCCACGCCTGGATGCTCGCCTTCGCGGCATCGGCGTCGATGGACGACCGCTCGAGCTTGTCGGCGACGCTGCCGAGCAGCTGCTCGAGCCGCCCGAGCCGCGTCTCGAGCGCGGCGAGTCGCTGGTCGAGTTCCATCAAAGGTCTCCTTATGAGGCGCGCGGCGGCCTACGGGTATGCCAGTCGGTCGCGCGCTGATAGGCGTCGGCGGCGCGCAGGACCGTCGCTTCGTCGAAGGCGCGACCGACGATCTGCATCCCGATCGGCAGCCCGGTTGACGTGAAGCCGCACGGAACCGCGCACGCCGGGTGGCCGGACAGATTGAACGGGCGCGTGAACCGGATGAGCGCGGACCGCACGTCGGCGCGCTCGCCGCCGAGCTCGACGTGCGTCTGGTCGACGGGCGTCGCGACGATCGGCGTCGAGGGCGCGAGCAGCACGTCCGCGTGGCGCAAGGCCTCGTCGACCTCGGCGCGGACGAGCGCGCGGACGCGCTGGGCGCGCACGTAGTCCTCACCGCTGACGAAGATGCCGAGCTTCAGGCGATCGCGCACGTCGGCCTGATAGTCCTGCGCGCGTGTGCGCAGCCAGGTCGCGTGATACGCGAGCGCTTCCGCCGCGACGATCGCGAGCGATGCGGCCGCGGCGTGCCTCACCTGCTCGAGCGCCGCGTCCTCGACGCGCGCGCCGAGCGATTCGAGCGTCTTCGCCGCGGCGGTGACGGCCGCGGCGACGTCGGGCTGCGATCCGTCGACGAAGGCGCGCAGGACCCGCACGCGCAGTCCCTTGACGTCGCCGGTCAGCGCCGCGCGATAGTCCGGCACGGGCAGCACGCTGGTCGATGCGTCGGCGGGGTCGTAGCCGGCCATCGCGCCGAGCATGACGGCGCAGTCGGCGGCCGACCGCGCCATCGGACCGAGATGGTCCATCGTCCACGAGAGCGGCAGCACGCCGGCGCGGCTCACCCGCCCGTAGGTCGGCTTGATGCCGGTGATCCCGCACAGCGACGCCGGGATGCGGATCGAGCCGCCCGTGTCCGATCCCGTCGCACCGGCGCAGAGGCCGGCGGCGACCGCGACGCCGGAGCCCGACGACGATCCCCCCGGCACCCGGCGCGCCGTCGCGTCCCACGGGTTCACCGGCGTGCCGTAGTGGTCGTTCACTCCGAGGGGCCCGTACGCGAACTCGTGCATGTTCAGCTTGCCGAGGACGATCGCGCCCGCCGCCTCGAGACGCGCGACGGCCGTCGCGTCGGCCGCGGGGACGGCGTCGCCGAGAATTTTCGAGCCACCCGTCGTCCGGATGCCGGCGGTGTCGCAGAGATCTTTCAGCGCGATCGGCACGCCGTGCATCGCGCCGAGCGGCTCGCCCGACATGAGGCGCTGCTCGGCGGCCTTCGCCGCCTCGAGCGCGTGGTCGGCCGCGACGGTGATGAACGCCTTCAGCGTCGCGTCGAGCGCCGCGATGCGATCGAGGTGGGCGCGCGTGAGCTCGACCGGCGACACGGCCTTCGTCGCGACCATGCGCGCGAGGTCGATGATGGACGCGAACGTCACGTCGGGCATCAGAACATCCGGAACTGCACGGCCGGATCCGCGGCGCCGAGATCGACGGCGCGCAGCCGCGCGAGCAGCGCGAGGCTGGCCTCGGCGAGCGGCCGCAACGCCGCGATCTCGTCGTCGGTCCACTCGAACCCGTGCCGGCGCGCGAGCGCACGAATGGTGTCGGCGTCGAGGCGGTCCATGCGCGCGAGAATATCATGCGCGTAGAATCCGGAAGATGGCCGTCGCCCTCACGATCGCCGCCACCGCGGGCGCCGAACCGCGCGTGCTCTCCGTCACGCCCGGCGCGACGATCCTTCGCGCCGCCCACGCGGCCGGGATCGACGTCACCGCCACGTGCGGCGGCCGCGGCCGGTGCACGTCCTGCCGCGTGAAGTTCGTCGCCGGCCCCGTGCCGCCGCCGACGATCATGGACGAGGTGCAGCTCGGCGACGATCAGGTGCGCGAAGCGTACCGCCTCGCGTGCCAGTGCCACGTCACCGACGCCGTGACGGTGCACCTCGCGCCGCCGATCGCGGAGGAGTCGTTCCAGATCCTCGGCGCCGGGGCGCCGGCCACGCCGCTGCGCCGCGTGGAGATCGACTCCGGCGTCACGAAGCAGGTCGTGAAGGTCTCGCTGCCGCGCGAGGAACATCATCAAACGTCCGATCTCGAGGAGCTCCTCGCCGCCGTCGGCATGGACGAGAGCGCGGTGTCGCCGACCGTGGTGCAGACGCTGCCCTCCGCGCTGCGCGAAGATGCCGACGGCGTGACGGTCACGACGTTCGCGGGAAAGGTCCTCGCCGTCGAACGCGGCGACACGGCGCTGCTCCGGTTCGGCCTCGCCGTGGATATCGGCACGACGACGGTCGTCACGACGCTGATCGAGCTCGGCTCCGGCGAGCAGCTGGCGTCGGTGTCGAGCCTGAATCCACAGTCCGTCTTCGGCGGCGATCTGATGTCGCGCATCGCGTTCGCCCAGTTCAACCCGGGCAATCTCCGAAAGCTGCACACGCGCATCATCGGTCTGCTGAACCAGCACATCGCGGAGGTGTGTCGCCTCTCCGGCGTCCTGCCGAAGTGGATCTACAAGGTGGTCGTCGTGGGCAACACGTGCATGCATCACGTCCTGCTCGGCATCGACCCGTCGTACGTCGGCCTCGCGCCGTACGCGCCGGTGATGCGTCACGCGCTCGCCCTCCCGGCGCGCGAGCTCTTTCTGAAGCTCGCGCCCGAAGCGCGCGTCTGCCTGCTGCCGATCGTGGCCGGCTTCGTCGGCGCCGACGCCGTCGCGGTGACGCTGGCGACGCACATGGGCGAAGGCGACGAGATCCGCGTCGCGGTCGACATCGGGACGAATGGTGAGGTCATCCTGGGCTCCCGCGACCATCTCTGGGCGTGCTCGGCACCGGCCGGCCCGGCGCTCGAAGGCGCGCAGATTCGACACGGCATGCGCGGCGCGGCCGGCGCGATCGACCGCGTCGTCGTCGACGACGACCTCCGCGTGCACACGATCGGCGAGACCCCGGCGCTCGGCATCTGCGGATCGGGCCTGATCGATCTCATCGCCGGCCTCCTCGACGCCGGTGTGATCGACGCGACGGGCCTGATCCGCGTCGACGACCGCGACCGGATGCGGCCCGCGCTGCGCGATCGCGTCGTCATGCGCGGCGAGGAGCGCACGGTGATCGTCCTCCGTCCCGGCGAAGCCGGCGCGCGTCAGGAGATCGTCCTGACCCAGGACGACGTGCGGCAGGTGCAGCTCGCGAAGGGCGCGATCGCGTCCGGCATCGCGCTGCTGCAGCGCGTCTCGCGCGTGTCCGACGACCGGATCTCCGAGCTGATGCTCGCCGGCGGCTTCGGCAATTACCTGTCGATCCCGAGCGCGGTCCGGATCGGGCTGATCCCGCGGTTGCCCCTCGAGCGCATCCGGTACATCGGCAACGCCGCGTCGCTCGGCGCGCAGGCGTGTCTGCTGTCGGAAGCGGAGCGCGCGCGGGCGAACGAGCTGGCCGACCGCATCGAGCACGTCTCGCTCGCCGCACATCCGGATTTCGAGGACGTGTTCGTCACCGCGATGAACTTCCCGGCATGACGGCGAGCGGCCCGATCCGCGCGGCGATCGTCGGCTCCGAGGTCGGCCCCTTCACGCAGACCGTCGACGCGCGCTGGCTGATGGCGTACGCCGCCGGGCTCGGCGAGACGGACGCGCGCTACTACGACACGCTCGGCTCACACGGCCCGGCCGCGCACCCGCTCTTCCCCGTCTGCTACGAGTGGCCGGTCGCGCTCGAGATCCGCGCGAAGACGATCGCCGACGAGCTCGCGCCGCTCTCGGTGCACGCGACGCATCACGTCGTCATTCACCGCGCGCCGCGCGCCGGCGACCGCCTGCTCACGTCCGCGCGGGTCATCGCGATCGGCCGGCGGCGCCGCGGCACGCTCGTCGTCACGCGCTTCACGACGGTGGACGAGCGGGGCGCGCCGGTGACGACGACCGACTACGGGTCGGTCTACCGCGG
>JACPCW010000017.1 GCA_016184365.1 Candidatus Rokuibacteriota bacterium | reverse complement strand
GTGAAGGACCCAGAGGTTAACATGCGGCGCGTGAAGCCCGCCGTCAGCCTCGTGGCCGTTCCGGGTCGTCGTCGCGCCACGCTCGATCTCGCGCAGAAGATCGAGCGCGAAGGATTCACCGGCATCTACTGTCCGAGCCCGGGCGACGGGCTCGCGCTCTGCCATGCGCTGGCGCTCGTCACGCGCGAGATCGCGCTCGGCACGAGCATCGCGCACATCTACACGCGCCACGCGCTCGAGTTCGCGCAGGGCGCCGCGATCGTGCACGAGCTCAGCGGCGGACGATTTCGCTTCGGCATCGGCGTCAGCCACGGGCCCGCGCACGAGCGACTCGGCATCCGGCCGCGCTTCGTGACGGAGCTCAGGAGCTACGACAAGCAGGTGGGCGGCCTGCCGCCGATCACGCTCGCGACGCTGCGACAGAAGATGGTCGCGCTCGCGGGGGAGATCGCGCAGGGCGCCGTGTGGGCCAACGCCGCGCGGTCGCACATGCCGGCATCGCTCGCGCAGCTGCCGGCGCCGGCGCGCACCGATCCGGCGTTCTTCATCGGCGACATGATCCCGACCTGCATCGACGACGATCGCAACGCGGCGGCAGCCGTGATGCGGAAGACGCTGCTCTCGTACGCGAAGCTGCCCAACTATCAGAACTACTGGATCGAGGCGGGTTACGAGGACGAGATGCGCGCGGTGCGCGAAGCGATCGCGCGGCGCGACGAGGACGGCATCGCGAAGGCGCTCTCCGACCGCTGGCTGCGCGATGTCACGCTGTTCGGATCCGCGAGCGAAGTGCGCGACGGCGTCGAGGCGTGGCGTGCCGCCGGCGTGAAGACGGTGATCCTGGTCCCGTCATCCACGCGCGGTGGCCAGCTGGTCGCGTTCGACGAGCTGATTCGCGCCTTCGCCTAGTTCGCCACGTTCACGGCGCGGCTCGCCGTCGCCGTCTCGCCGCCCATCTCAACCGCCGCGGTCAGTGTCTGCGGGCCGTTGGCCGTCGACGTCGTGTCCCAGCGGATCCAGAGCGTCGTGCCCGTCGTCGTCTGACGCGAGATCACCGTGCCGCCGACGGACAGCGTCCACGTCTTGCTCACGCCCCACGGCGCCGTCGTCGCGAGCCCGACCGATTTCACACCGCTGACCGTCGCGCCGGCCTCCGGGTACTGGAACGACACCGTGAACGACGCGGTCGCGTTCGAAACGGTGACGCTCCGGGTCGCGGTCGCCGTCTGGCCGCCGCTCGAGACGGTCAGCGTCAGCGTGTGCGTGCCGTTGGCGACGGTCGCGGTGTTCCAGGCGTACGTCGCCGTCGTGCCCGCCACCGTCTGCGTCGACACCGTCGTGCCGTCGACCGCGAGCGTGAAGGTCGTCGACGAGCCCGTCGCACCGCTCGCCGCCATGCCGACGGAGACCGTGCCGCCGACGGTGGCGCCGGCGGCGGGGGACGTGAACGAGGCCTGCACGTTCGAGACGTTCACCGTGCGCGTCGCCGATGCCGTCAGTCCGGCGCCGTCGGTGACGAGCATCTCGATCGTGTGCGAGCCGTTCGTCAGGCTCCGCGTGTCGTACGTGAACGTGGCCGACGGGCTGTTGCCGCTCGAGGTCGCGGGCGTCGCCCCGTCGACGGTCATGCGGAACGTCAGCGGCGTCGCGTAGCTCCCGCTGACCTGCGCCGAGACCGTCATGACGCCGCTCACGGTCGTACCCTCGTTCGGCGCCGTGAACGCGACCGAGAAGGCCGGTGGCGGCGGTGCGCCGTTCTGCACGGTCACGAGCTGGCTCGCCGTCGTCGTGCGACCGTCGGCGTCACGGACCAGGACGCTCAGCGTGTACGTTCCGTCGGCGACGAGCGTCGTGTACCAGTCCTGTGCGGCTCGGGTCCGCGAGGTACGGACGAACGCGATGGTCGCGCCGTCGAGCCTGAAGTCGAAATCGTGAGCCCCGCCGGTGAGACCGCTCGCCGTCGCGTCGAGCCTGACGACCCCGCTGACGACCGTGCCGCCGGGCGGGTTCAGGAACCTCGCGACGAACGGGTTCGCGACCGTCACGTTCCGCGTCGTGGTCGCGAGCCGGCCGGTCGAGTCCTGGACGGTCATGCGCAGCGTGTGCGCGCCGTTGGTGGCGGTGCCGGTGTCCCACGTGACCCACGACGTCGTGCCCGTGCTTTCCAGTCTCGAGATGAGCTGGCCGTCGGGCCGGCCGTCGGCGCTGAGGTCGTCGACGCTGAGGAAGAACGTCTTCGGCTGGCCCCACGGCGACGTGGTCGACACGCCGACCCGCTTGCTCCCGCTCACGGTCGCGCCGGCGTCGGGGAACTGGAAGGCGGTGGTGAAGTCCGCCGTCGTCGACGCCGTGGCGCCCGGCACCAGTCGAGCGACGAAGGCGTCCAGCTGATAGTTCCAGTACGGCGAGCGCAGGTCGCCGCCATGTTCCGGCTGGAACGCGTTGAGCACGGGCAGCAGCGCCGAGGTCGTGGTCCCCGCGATGTAGATGTCGCCGGAGCCGGCGACCGCGAGCGACGCGCCGTATTCGACGCTGCTCCCCGCGCCGAAATACGTCGAGAAGGTCAGCGCCGAGCCGTCGCTGGCCAGCCGGGCGACGGCCAGCTCGTACGGCCCCGCGAAAAACCGCTGGAGCGGCGCCTGGAGCGGGAAGTCGGCGGACGCGGTGTTGGCGACGATCGCGGCGTTGCCGCTCGCGTCGACGCCGATGCCCTGGCCCCAGTCGTCCGAGCTCCCGCCGAGGTAGGTCGAATAGACGAGCGCGCCCGCAGGCGACAGCTTGGTCACGAATGCGTCGGCGCCTCCGGCAATCGCCGGCTGCAGCGCGTTCGCGGTCGGAAAATCGGACGCGTTCGTCCATCCGGTGACGTACGCGTTGCCGGCGGCATCCGCGGCGATCCCGGTGCCCGTATCGCATCCGAAGAACGATCCCTCGTTGCTGCCGCCCAGGTAGGTCGAGTACACGAGGCGTGAGCCGTCCGGTGCGATCTTGGTCGCGAACGCGTCGCAGGATCCGGCCTTCTCGGGCTGCACGGCGTTGGCGGTCGGGAAGTCGATGTGCTCCGTGCGGCCGGTGACGTAGGCGTTCCCATCCGCATCGGCGTCGATCGCCCACGCGTAGTCGCTGCCAGCGCCCCCCGATTCGTCGAACGTGCTGCCCGCGAGCACCGTCGAGTAGACGGTGCCGGACAGGTCAGCCCGGATCTTCACGACGAAGGCGTGATAGAAACCGGTGCCGCCGGCAGGCCGGAACTGGGGACCGTTCGGAGCGACGACCGCCTGACCGCCGCGGCTGTAGCCGGCGACGTAGACGTTGCCGGCGGGGTCGACGGCGATGCCGGTCGCCACGTCTTCGCAGCCCCCGCCGTGGAGGTACGTCGAGAACAGGAGGTCGGCGCCGTCCGGGCTCAGCTTGAAGATGATCGCGTCGCCCTCGCCCTGAGCGCAGCCCCCGTCGTAGGTCTGGAGCGGTCGCGCCATCGGGAACCCGGGATCCTCGATTTGCGACGCCATCACGTAGGAACCGGCGACGTACGCGTTCCCGGCCGTATCGACGGCGATCGCCGACACGGACTCGGTGCCCACCCCGCCGCCGACCACCGCCGAGTACACGAGCGTGCGGCCATCCGGGCTCAGCTTCGCGACGAAGATCCCGACGTCTGCCGATCGATATCCGGCGCCACCGGAGGGAAAGCTCGTCACCGTCAGGCCGGTCACGTAGGCATTGCCGGACGCGTCGACGGCGATGGCGCTCGCCGTGTCACCACTGTGGCCGCCGAGGTAGGTGGAGTACGTGACGACGGGGTCGATCACCAGCGGTTTCGACCGATCGTAGTCATCGGGCACGAAGGTGATCGCGCCGTCGGCGTGCCGCGCATACCGGACGGTGACGGGACGTTCCGCGCCGTCGACGATCTGGTAGGCGACCGGTTTCTTCATGACGACACGCCGGGCGCCGGCTGCGAGGACCAGGTCGCCGTCGTCGGCGATCGCCGCCGCGGCGCCCTCCACGGCGAGGCGCACCACGCCGGGGTCCGCGCCCGGCGCGACGACGACGTCGTACTCGAAGTGCCCGTCGCGCCCGTAGTAGACGACGTCGATGCCCGGATAGACCTGCGCGAACCGCACGCGCCCGTGGGTCGGAACGTTCCGCCGCCATCGCGAGGGATCGTTGCCGACCAGCAGGTGACGCCCTGTCGGCAGCGGGTCGAGCCCGACCGCTTCAGCGGTCGCGCTGCCGTCGACGAAGCGCAGGCGCACGATGTCAGGCCGAGGCGGTGCTGCCGGCGCTGCCGCCCGTGGACGCATCCGGTCCCGTGGCGCCGCGTCGGAGGCGGAGAGGACGAGCGTGGCTTCCGCCGGGGCGAGGAAGATCGTGGAACCGGGGAGCCGGGAGATGAACCGGACGCTGGGGTCCGTCTGGCCGACGTTCTCTTCGAACGCGATCGGTAACGGTCCGAAGGTCGGTGCGGCGGCGTTCCCGTCGGTCGCCAGTGCCGCCGTGCCGATCACGGCGGCGATGATCGCGAAGAGCGGTCGAAGCCGGATCATGGTGCGCGCCCTTCTGCCGCCGGCCGCCCCGTTTCGCCCGACGGCGTTCGTGTCCGCGATCGACCCGCCATCCCGTCGGGCCCGGCACCGTGTATCGCATTCGATGTGCCAGACCCGCTATTGGTGTGGCGTGGCTCCGGACGTGGTCAGTCGGCGGCACGAAAGCGCGCTGCAGGAGAGTGGCAGTCGGTTGCAGACAGACCGGGGCGGTCAGAAGTACGGCGCGCCCTGCGTGTTCACGTAGAGCGCGTACATCGCGGTGCTGCCGCACATGAACAGGCGGTTGCGCTGCAGTCCGCCGAAGCAGAGGTTCGCGGACCGCGCCGGCAGGTCGATGTGCCCGATCAGCTTGCCGTCCCGGTTGAAGACGTGCACGCCGTCGAGCCCTTCCTCGCCCATGCCCCAGCCGCACCAGAGGTTGCCGTGCACGTCGACGCGAAAGCCGTCGGGTGAGCCGGGCGTGTCGATGAACACGCGCTTGTTCGCGAGCTTCGCGCCGGCGGACACGACGTCGTAGGCCAGGAACCGGCGCGGCGTGGTGCCGCACTCGACGATGTACAGCGTGGATTCGTCCGGCGAGAAGGCGAGGCCGTTCGGCCGCACGATGTCGCCGGCGACGACGGAGATCTGTCCCGACGGATCGACGCGATAGACGTTCGTCGGCAGCTCCGGCTTCGCGACGTAGCCCTCGTAGTACCCGAGGATCCCGAACTCCGGATCGGTGAACCAGATCGAGCCGTCGGACTTGACGACGACGTCGTTCGGCGAGTTGAGCGGCTTGCCGTCGTACCGGTCGGCGACGACGGTGATCGTGCCGTCGTGCTCGGTGCGCGTCACGCGCCGGGTCCCGTGCTCGCAGGTGACGAGCCGGCCCTGCCGATCACGCGTGTTGCCGTTCGCGAAGTTCGACGGTTTACATGATGCGGTCGTTCGGGATGTCGCTCCACAGCAGGTACCGTCCGTCGCCGAACCACACCGGGCCCTCGCACCAGCGGAACCCTGTCGCGATGCGCTCCAGGTGCGCGAGCGGAAGCCGGTATGGCGCGAAGCTCGGGTCGAGCACCTTGACGGCGGGGTCGGGATACCGCGACGCGGGCTGCCAGTCGGTCATGCGACGGGTCCTTTCGCGCTACTCGCCGAGGCGCTCGCGCGTGACGCCTTCGGCCACGAACGTCTCGACGTCGCTCTCCGCGAAGCCGAGCGATCGCAAAATGGCGCGCGCTTCCGAGCCGAACGGCGGCGTGGCCGGCGACGGGCGGAAGCCGCCGGCGTCCATCTTCACCGGCGGCGCGACCGCGCGCACGGGACCGATGGCCGGATGGTCGAGGTCGTACACCATCTCGTTCGCGAGGACCTGGGGATCGTCGAGCATCTCGATCGGCAGCCGCACTTCGCCGGCCGGAATCCCGACGGCGTCGAAGATCTTTCGCCACTCGGCCGTCGTGCGCTGCCGGACGACGGCTTCGGCGCGCCGGCCGAGATCCGTGTAGTAGCGCTCGAACACGTCGGCCGGCACGGGGCGACCCTGATGGGCCTCGTCCGTGAGCTCGAGCGCGCGCATGAAGGCGCGCTGCATCCCGGGACCGACGCACGCGACCGCGATCGCCGCGTCCTTCGTCGCGTACGTGCGGTAGTAGATGTTCTGCGTGTTGGCCGGTCGGGGCGTCACGTTGAGCGCCGCCTGCTCCTCGAACGGCGCGCCGGCCGCACGCATCCCGGCGAGCTGCGTCAGCGTCGCCTCGTGTCTCGCGCCATCGGCCCGATGCACGCGCACCATCGCGTTGTTCTGGAGCACGAGTGACGAGATCAGCAGCGAGACGTCGACCTCGCCGCCGCGGCCCGTCCGCGTGCGCCGCAGCAGCGCCGCCGCGATGCCGAACGCGAGCGCCGTGGCGCAGTAGTAATCGGTGATCGGTGGATCGACCGCCTGCGGCACCCCGTCCCGCAGCCGGCCGGCGGAGACCATCAGCCCGGTGCGCGCCTGGATCACCATGTCCATGCCGCCGAGGCCGGCGTCCGGTCCGCGAGGACCGAACGCGCTCACGTTGCCGACGATGAGCCGCGGATGGCGCGCGGACAGCGTCGTGTGGTCGAGCCCGAGCTCGGCCGCGAGGCCGGGCCGGAGATTCGTGAGCACGACGTCGGCGCGCGCGACCAGCTCGTCGATGATGCCCGCCGCCCGCGGATGCTTGAGGTCGAGCGGCAGCGAGTGCTTGCCGCGGTTGCGCGAGATGAAATGACGCGACTCGCCGGGCGCCAGCGGCGCGAGCGCGCGCACCGGATCGCCGGTGAGCGTCTCGACCTTGATGACGTGCGCGCCGCCGTCCGCGAGCAGCTGGCCGCAGTACGGGACCGCGATGAACTGGCCGAACTCGACGACTTCGAGCCCGGCGAACGGCTGGGGATCGGTCACTTCAGCGGAACGACGTCGCCGCGGACGTTCGTGAGCGTGATGACGGTCTGATAGCGCGTGTCGTCGAGCGCAAACGCCAGCCGCCGCTGCGGCGGGAAGCTCGTCATCACGATCGGCGCGTACTGCACGTCGCGGCCGGCGAAGTTCGCCTGGATCCACCGGGGCACGTCGGGATTGCGCTGCGCGCCGACGCCCGCGACGATCTTCCGAACCGTGTCGTAGTGCGCCGGGTTGGACCGTTGCAGCGCCTCGAGCGCGCCGGGCGTGTCGAGATCGATCACGCGCGGCACGCGCGGATCCGCCGCTGCGACCGAGAGCGCCGAGACGACCAGCGCGCCTGCGATGGCGAGTGCTTTCAACATCCGCGGGCCTCCTGCCGTCATGTCTCGTGCTTCGGCGAGTCCGTCACCGCGACGGGCTGGCGA
>JACPCW010000016.1 GCA_016184365.1 Candidatus Rokuibacteriota bacterium | reverse complement strand
CGTGGAGCGCGACGCCTTCACGGTGGAACCGCCGAATCCCGACCAGGTGTGCACGGTGGCGTCGGTGGCGGCGCACTCGCTCTACGAGAAGGCGGATCCCTACGTGATGCACTTTCCCGCCGGCGCCATCGATCTGCGCGCCACGACGTTCGAGCAGGTGACGCCGCGCAGCGTCCGGGTCCGCGGGACCCGGTTCGTGAGGGCCGAGCAATACACGCTCAAGCTGGAAGGCGCGCGTCGTGTCGGCTATCGGACCATCTCGATCGCCGGCGCGCGGGACCCGCTGCTGCTCGCTCACCTCGACGAGTACCTCGCGAACGTCCGCGCCCGCGTGGCCGAGACGTACCCTGACGGCTACCGCCTGCTGTTCCACGTGTACGGCCGCGATGGCGTGATGGGGGCGCTGGAGCCGGTGAGAGACATGCGCGGCCACGAGGTCGGCATCGTGTTCGAGGTGATCGCCGACGATCCGGAGACGTCGGCGGCCGTCCTCGCGTTGACACGCTCGGCGGCGCTCCACGTCACCTACTCCGGGCGGAAGGCGATCGCCGGCAACCTCGCCTTTCCGTTCTCCCCCTCTGACCTGCGCGCTGGCGAGGTCTACGAGTTCAGCATCCATCACCTGGTGGAGGTGGACGACCCGTGCGAGCCGTTCACGATGGAGATAATCGCCGGCTAATTCGGCTGATCCGAGCGTAGAGGGAGAGACATGCCGGCGCACGGCTGGGTCGGTCTGGCGGTGATCATCGCCGCGGAGGCGGCGCTGGGCGCGGGCCACGAGCTCATCGCGCACTGGTTCACGCCCATCGTGTGGACCGGTTACGTGCTGTTCATCGACGGCGTGTGCGCGAGAGTCACGAAGAGGTCCTACGTCACCACCGCGCGCGTGGACGGCGTGCTGGTCGCGCTCACCTCGGTCGCCGGCTGGTGGCTCTTCGAGTGGTACAACGCGCCTCGCTTCTGGCGCGGCGGGGCGGACCTCGCCGGGCTCTGGTGGCACTACCACGATCTCGAGCCGAACGTGTTCCTCCGCCGCGTCGGCTACGACTGGTCGTTCGCGACGATCTTTCCCGCGCTGTTCCTCACCGCGGCCGTGCTCCGCGCCTGGCTCTTCCGCGGCGCGCGCGTTCGACCGTGGCGGCTCCACCCGCGCGTGCTCGACGGCCTCGTCGCGCTCGGCGCGGCCGGCGTCGTGCTGCCGCTCGTGATCGTCTCGGCCTGGCTCGTGCCGCTGGTGTGGACGGGCTGGGTGCTGCTGCTCGAGCCGTTGAACTACCGCCGCGGGCGGCCCTCGTGGCTCGCCGATCTCGGGCGCGGCGACGCCTCCACGGTCCTCGCGCTCCTCGCCAGCGGCGCCGTCTGCGGAGTCCTGTGGGAGTTCTGGAACTACTGGGCGGCGACCCGCTGGACGTACACGATCCCGTATCCGTCGGGGGTCAAGCTGTTCGAGATGCCGCTGCTCGGATACCTCGGCTTCCTGCCGTTCGCGCTCGAATGCTACGCGATGTACCACTGGCTGCGCGGCCACGTCGTCGGCGGCAACGCCCGGCCGTCCGTGATCTGACCGGAGTGCGCGGCGGCGGTCACGCGACGAGCGGTCGCGGCCGCTAATGAGTCTCGCGGAATCGGTCAACGGTCCCGCCCACGGCGGCCGCAGCGGGCTCGCCTGTCGTGGATGTCGAACGTCGGCGGCTCGAAGCCGACCTGGCGCAGCGTGCCGCCCCGTTTCGGCTGACGGGCCTGCGCCCACGCGACTCGTGGCGCGGTCGCCATCGCCGCCATCGCCGCGCTCGCCCCAATGAAATCGCGCCGCCGCATCATCGCCTTCGCCATGGTCGTCCTCCGCAAGACGGATCTCGCCTGAGACGTCCGAGTACTCTGACGCGGCCGCGAGCGCTATAGGCCCAACGGCTCATATTCCTGGCCGCGGCGCGCGTTGATGCGGCGAAGGCTGGCAGCTACTGACGCGACGGCTCGGGGTCGGCGGCCGGCAACAAGCCCACCGTCGCCGGCGCCGTTCGCAGCTCGGCGATGAGCGCGTCGAGACTCCGTGACGTGTCGCGGACGTACTCCCAGAGATGCTTGTGCATCAGCGCCAGCGCGAGCGCCTCGCGGACCGCGGTCGGCCGCCGTAGCGCCGTCTCGACGAACATCGACAGCGTCAGCCACGCGCGCCGCGGCGAGGCGTTGAGCCCGCAGTTCCAGAGAATCCGGAACCCGAGATTGAGCTCGCCGGTGAGCAGGTCCGACTTGAGCCGCGCCCCCCGCGACAGGATGAGCGCCATGGCGCGCCGGCGATAACTCCGGTAGCCGTACAGGCGCGCGAGCAGATGGCGGTAGCCCTCGTAGAGCTGCAGGCGTGACATGCCGCGCGGCACGATGTTCGTGAACACGAACTGGTCGCCGACGGATTCCGCGACCAGGCGGCCGGCGGCGCGGAGCCGCGCGTACAGCGGCGTCTTCGGCAGCGCGTTCAGCATGCCGGTCATCGAGATCGGGATGCGCGCCTCCTGGATGAAGCGGAACTGCTCGTCGAAGATGCCCGGGTCGTCGCTGTCGAAGCCGACGATCATGCCCGCCATCACCTGGATGCCGGCCGCCTGGATGCGGTGGACCGAGGTCACCAGGTCCTCGCGCGTGTTCTGCGTCTTGCCCGATTCCTCGAGGCTGGCGCGACGCGGGGATTCGATACCGACGAACGCGGTCACGAAGTTCGCGCGCCGCATCAGCTGGAGCAGCTCGTCGTCCTGGGCGACGTTCAGGCTCACCTCGGTCATGAACTCGATCGGGTAGCCGCGCGCCTGCTGCCACGCCGTGATGGCGCGCAGCAGCTCCTTGGCTTCCTTCTTGTTCCCGATGAAGTTGTCGTCGACCACGAAGACGTTGACGACGCCGAGGGCGTGAATCGTCTCGATCTCCGCCATCACCTGGGGGACCGACTTGGTGCGCGGCCGGCGTCCGTACATCACGATGATGTCGCAGAACTCGCACGTGAACGGGCAGCCGCGCGCGAACTGGATCGTCATCGTGCGGTAGCGGTTCACCTTGAGGAGATCGAAGCGGGGGAGCGGTGAGTCGAGCATGCTCGGCCGCTCGTCCGTGCGGTACTCCGCCTGCCAGTGCCCGGCGGCGTAGTCCGCGAGGAAGCCGGGCCACGTGTGCTCCGCTTCGCCGACGAAGAGGACGTCGACATGGTCCCGCAGGTCTTCCGGGCACAGCGTCGCGAGCGGCCCGCCCGCGACGACGAAGCGCCCGCGCCGGCGAAACTCCGCGATGATCTCCAGCATGCGGCGCTTGTGCACCACGTAGCCGGTGATGCCGACGATGTCGGCGTCGACGTCGAAGTCGATGTCCTCCACGTTCTCGTCGCAGAGCACGATCTCGTGCTCGCGCGGCGTCAATCCGGCGACGGTCGGCAGCGAGAGGTTCGGAAACACGCAGCGCTTCCCGAGACTCGGAAGGATGCGGTCGAACGTCCAGAACGATTCGGGATTCTTGGGCGCGATCAGGCAGATCTTGATGGGGGCACGCTCCTGAGACTGCGCGCAGCGTAGAGCGGCCGCGAGCGGCATGCAAGAGCCGAAGGCCTCAGGAGCGCCTGAGGCGTTTGCTTCACTCACCGGTTACCAGGTCGCACGTGAGGCGCGCCCGCGCCAGCGGGCACGCCTCTCCGAGACGGCCGTGCGCGGCGCAGTCCCCGATGGCCGCGCGGAAGACCGGCTCGATCCCTCGCGCGCCCTGCGCGACCAGACGCCCGATCCCGCGCGACCACGAGATGGCGTCCCGGTCGACGACCAGCGCGCCGAGCGGACAGTCGACGCCGGCGGTGGTGATGGCCGCCGCGCAGCGGACGAGCGCGTCCCTGACCGCCCGATCGTCGCCGATCTCGCTCGTCCCCGCGCACGTGGCCACGATCCTGTCGATCCCGTTGTCCTGCATCACGTGCCCTCCTGACTGCCATCACATTGCAAGAACGACGGCAGGTCGCCGGGACGGGTCGTTCCAGCGCATTCGCCTCATACGCATGGTGCGTTCGCACTAGCGCGCGTCCCGCACCCCGGGCAGGCGCGGCGACGGTTTGCTCAACTCCGGCAAACGGCGGGAGACAAGCATTTTCCCGCCGGGCGTGCGATCCGCGTCGCGCTATGACGCGGATCATACCGGGCGCGCCGGGAGGCGCAGAACATCGACGCCATGCGCGAGACGACGTCCGGGCACGCGCGCGCTCCGGAGCTGACGCCGGGCGGGGCCGCTCCGCTCCGATACGAGCCGGGGCTGGTCGAGGACGTGGTGACGCGCGCGCTTCTTCGCCGCCCGGCCGCACACGAGCCCGACGCGCTCGCGGCGTATCACCGCCGGCGCGAGGTCCTCTACGAGCTTCCCGGCGCCCAGCGCGAGTCGGCGTTCGTGCGCCTGCACCGCGCGGTCTTTCACGACCTCGGCTTCGAGGCGACGGTCACCGCGGTCGTCGCGCGCCACGCGGCCGCGCTCGCGGCGGTGCCGACGCTGACGATGGAGCGTGCGACCAGCCCGGGCGACGAGGCCGCGGATCTCGGCCATCCCGGCCCCGCCGGACGGCCCGGCGTGGTCCGCATGGTCGCGCGGCGATTCTTCGACGAGACACTCGTCCCGTTCCTCGACCACGAGCTCACGCACCTCGCCGATCTCGTCGACCCGGCGTTCGCGCACGACCCGGACGCGCTCGACCGCGTGGCGCCGCACCGGCGCCGGATCGTTCAGCAGCGGTACCGCCGCGCGTGGGCGGTGAACGTCGACGGCCGGCTCGCGCGCGCGGGGCGTCGCCCGCTCGCGGAACGCGGCGAGCACGACGCCGCGCTCGGAACCGCGTTCGCCTCGCTCACGCCCGTCGCGGCGACCGACATGCGGGAGCGGCTGTGGGCCGGGCCGCGCCCGACACACGGCGAGCTGCTCGCGCTCGCGACGACCGTGCCGGCGCGCGCTCCGCGCGCCGAGGGCGCGCCGTGTCCGCTGTGCAGCTTCCCGACGTATCGGTGGGCGCCGGCGCCCGCGCCCGCGATGGCGGAGGCGATCCGCCGCGACATCGCCACGTGGCAGCCCGACGAGGGGCTGTGCGACCGCTGCTACGAGCGCTTCGAATCCACGCCCGTGCCCGCGCGCTGAGGAGGCGGAACCGATGGACACGTCCCGACGGGAATTCCTCAAGGCCGGCCTCGCCGGCGGCGTCGTGCTCGGTCTCGCCGATCCGGCGCTCGCGCTCTCGGCGCTCAAGCCGACCGTCGAGGT
>JACPCW010000035.1 GCA_016184365.1 Candidatus Rokuibacteriota bacterium | reverse complement strand
ATCTTCTACACGTCCGGCACCACCGCGTTTCCCAAAGGCGTCATGCTCGCGCACGGGCAGATCACGCGGAACATGTACGAGGCGCGCGTGATCAGGGAGGAGCTCACCAGCGACGACCGGCTGCTCGTCGTCGCGCCGTTCGTGCACATCGTCGGCGGCATGAACAGCGTCTTCGGCATGCTCCACGTCGGCGGCTGCCTGGTGCTCCAGGACCGCTTCGATGCCGACGGCGTGCTCGACGTGATCGGTCTCCTCGTGGGCCGACGGGCTCGAGCACGTCGCCACGACGGTGGGGCGGCCACGCGAGACGATCGAGATCCGCGTCGTCGACCGCGAGACGGGGCGCCCGCAGCCGGTGGGGACGCCGGGCGAGATCGTCATCCGCGCGTTCACGGTGATGAAGGGCTACTACGGCAAGCCGACGGAGACGAGCGAGGCCGTCAACGCGGACGGCTGGCTTCACACCGGTGACGTCGGACGCTTCGACGCCGACGGCTACCTCTACTTCGACGGTCGCTACAAGGACATGCTGAAGACCTCGGGCTTCAACGTCTCGTGCCAGGAGGTGGAAGAGGTGCTGAGCCAGCATCCCGCCGTCCTGTACGCCTCGCTCGTCGGCATCCCGGACGCGCGTGACACGGAGATCGGCGCCGCCTTCGTGCAGGTCCGCCCGGGCGCGGCCTGCACCGAGACCGAGCTCCTCCAGCTGTGCCGGACACGGCTGGCGCGCTTCAAGGTCCCGCGCCACGTCCGCTTCGTCGACGCGCTGCCCCTGAGCGCCAGCGGCAAGGTCCAGAAGTTCGTCCTTCGCGCGGAGCTCGTCCGGGAACTGAAGATCGACTCGTGAGGGAGGGTTCGGGCTCCGGGGCGCTGGAGCTCCGTCGGCCGATTCTCCGTGCGCGGCGCACGTGGACGTTAGTGCGCGCGACTCATCAAGGCCAAACAGACGGCTCAGACCGCGCCGAACGTGCTTGACACCTCGGAGTGGATACTGCTCTTGTCCCATAAAACGAGACTTGAATCTCGTAATACGGGACATGACCCAGCACACACTCAGGTCTCTCGAAAAGGGATTGGATCTCCTGGCGCTCATCTCCGAGCGCTCGGCGCGCCTTTCCATGCGCGACATGTGCGAATCGCTCGGCCTGCCGCGCAGCACCGCGTACCGGTTCCTGAGCACGTTCGTCGCCCGCGAGTTTCTCGAGCCGGATAACGAGCCGGGCTTCTATCGGCCCGGAAAGCGTCTGCACCAGCTCGGGAGCGCCGTGCTGGGAGCGCTCGATCTCCGCGGTGCGGCCCGGCCCGCGATGCAGGCGCTGTCGGTGGAGACGGCGCAGTCGGTCTTCCTGATGGTCCGCGTCGACGTGGATGCCGTCTGCATCGAAAAAGTCGAGGGGCCTGAAGGGTTGCAGCTGTCGCTGCGGGTGGGCGGGCGTCGCCCGCTTCACTGCAGCGGGATTGCGAAAGTGCTGCTCGCGCACTTGCCGGACGACGAATTGGGCAAGTTCCTGTCGAAACGCGTTCCGCGGTTCACGCCGTTCACCGTCTGCAATCCCAAACGGCTGCGCGCGGAGATGGCGAAGACGCGGCGGCAGGGATACGCGATCTCGACGCAGGAGTTCCTCCTCGGTGCGCGATCACTGGGGGTTCCCATCCGGGATTTCTCCGGCCGCGTGATTGCCGGCCTCGGGCTCGGTGGCATGGTGGATCGCCTCCCCGATTCCCGCATCCCGAGCATCGTCAAGATCATGAAGGTCCAGGCGGCAGAGATCTCCCAGAAGCTTGGCTACATCGGCGGCGGGAAGACCCAGGCGCAGCGATGATGAACGTAGGGCGCCTGCTCGCGCGAACCGCTCATCGGGTGCCGGAACGCCCGGCCGTTGTCTGGGGCGACACGGTGGTGACGTACCGCGGTCTGAACGAGCGCGTCAACCGTCTCGTCAACGCGCTGCACGGTCTCGGTCTTCGGACGGGAGACCGGGTCGCGACCGTCTCGCAGAACCGGCCCGAGCTGCTCGAAGTGATGTTCGCGTGCTTCAGGGCCGGGTTCGTCCTCGTGCCGATGAACACGCGCCTGCATCCTGACGAGCACGCCTACATTCTCCGGCACAGTGAGGCCGCCGCGCTCGTGTACGGCGACGCCTTCCACGACATCTGGGCGGCGACGCACGGTACCGTTGGCTCGCTCACTCACGGGCTGACGCTCGGCGGGCCGGACAGCTCGTACGAGCGCGCGGTCGCGAGTGCGAAATCGAGCGATCCGTCCGAAGACCTCCCTGACGACGCGCCGGCCTGGCTCTTCTACACGTCCGGCACGACCGGCCGGCCGAAAGGCGCGACGCTCACGCAGCGCAACCTGCTCGCGCTCGTCAGGAATCTGTTGACGGACATCAACCCCGTCGAGCCGGACGACGTGCTGCTGCACGTGGGGCCGCTCAGTCACGCCTCGGGGCTGTGCGCGCCGCATCACATCGTGCGCGGCGCGACGCACGTCATCCTGAAACACGTCGCCTTCGATCCACGGCTGGTGCTCGATGCGATCGCGCGCCACCGCGTGACGACGATGTTCATGGTCCCCACCATGATCGTCGCGTTGCTGGACGCACTGGGTGCCTCGCGCGATGACCGGTCGAGCCTGCGCACGATCATCTACGGCGGAGCGCCCATGTCGGTGGCACGGCTCCGCGAAGGACTCGAGCGCCTTGGTTCCGTCTTCGTGCAGCTCTATGGCCAGGGCGAGGCCCCCCACACGCTCACCGTTCTTCCGAAACACG
Source organism: Candidatus Rokuibacteriota bacterium (assembly GCA_016184365.1). Classification (GTDB taxonomy): domain Bacteria; phylum Methylomirabilota; class Methylomirabilia; order Rokubacteriales; family CSP1-6; genus AR8. The sequence goes on along the minus strand of JACPCW010000035.1, from coordinate 52,023 downwards.
AGCACACCGACGGCGCGGCGTCCGGCGTCCGAAGTCGGCTGGCGTCGGCTGGACGCGAGTGCACGGCCGTCGAGGTCCGGATCGTCGACAACGACGATCGTGCCGTCCCATGCGGCACGGTCGGGGAGATCGTCGCGCGCGGCGACATCGTCATGCGTGGCTACTGGAACGATGCACCGGCGTCCGCGGAGACGCTCCGCGGCGGCTGGCTCCACACCGGCGATCTGGGTTACCTCGACGAGCAGGGCTACCTGTTCCTCACCGATCGCAAGAAGGACGTGATCATCAGCGGCGGCATGAACGTGTACTCGCGCGAGGTCGAGGACGCGATCTGTCTCCATCCCGACGTCGGCGAGGCCGCGGTGATCGGAGTCCCGGATCCGTACTGGGGCGAGTCCATCAAGGCCTTCGTGGTGCTCCGAGCGGGCGCGTCCGTTTCGGAGGCGGCGATCGTGGACGCCTGCCGCGCGCATCTCGCCAGCTACAAGAAGCCGCGATTCGTCGAGTTCGTCCGTGAGCTGCCGAAGGGAGCGACCGGCAAGATCCTCAAGCGGGCATTGAAAGGGCAAGCGGGTGATCGATGAAGAGCGAGTGGAAGACGAAGATCACGGGCGCCGACGACAAGCGGATCGTGGTGCGTGGATACGCGCTGACGGAGCTGATCGGCCGGCTCGACTTCGGCGAGATGTTCTATCTCCTGGTTCGCGGCGAGCTGCCCGAGCCGCGGGTCGCGCGGATGGTGAACGCGATGCTCGTCTCGTGTGCGGACCACGGCATCATCACGCCAAGCGTCGTGGCGCGGTATGTGACCGCGTCGGGTTCGCCGCTCCAGGCCGCTCTGGCCGCGGGTCTGCTCACGATCGGCGATGTCTACGGCGGCGCCGTCGAGCAGGCTGCCGTCTTCCTTCGCGCGGCGCTCGCTGAGAGGCCGGGCGTCGACGCCGAGGAAATCGCGAGGCGGGTCGTCGACGACGCGACGGCTCGCCACGCGCGCGTCCCGGGATTCGGCCATCCGCTTCATCCGAACGGCGATCCCCGCGCCGAGCGCCTGCTCGCGCTCGCGGAAGAGCTGGGTCTCGAGCGGCCTCACGTGAACCTGGCTCGCACGATCGAGCGCGCGCTTGCGAAGGCGACCGGACGGACGCTGCCGTTGAACGCCGATGGCGCGCTCGGAGCGCTCGTGGTCGATCTTGGATTCGACAGCAGCATCGCGCGGGGCTTCATGCTGCTGGCACGCGCGGCCGGCACGCTGGCGCACGCGTGCGAGGAGCTGGAGACCGGTCGACCATGGCGGCTGCCGCCGCCGGCCGAATACGAGCTGCGCAAGGACGAGCCGTACTACGAGGGCGTTGCTCCACGCTCTCTCCCAACGGACCGCACGACGTGAGCGATCCCATGGACCTTGCCGGACGGACCGCGGTGGTGACCGCAGGCGGCGGCGTCGGGATCGGCCGCGCCGTGTGCCTCGCGCTGGCCGAACGCGGCGCGAAAGTCATCGTGACCGATCGAAGCGCGACGCGTGCTGCGCAGGTGGCGACCGAGCTGCAGAAGCGCGGGGCACCGAGCGCGAGCGCCGAGCTCGACGTGACCAGCCGGGCGCACGTCGACGGCGTCATGCAGCAGCTCGCGAAGGGGCACGGCCCGATCGAGATTCTCGTGAACAACGCCGGCATCAGCATCCCGTGCCCCGTGCTGTCCATGACCGACGAGACCTGGGACGCGGTGATGAACGTCTGCCTCAGAGGCATGTTCTGGTGTACCCGCGCCGTGCTGCCCACGATGGTCGCCCGGGGGTTCGGGCGCATCGTGAACCTCGCGTCCTACCTCGCGTTCGCCGGCGGAGAGGACCAGGCGCACTACGCCGCCGCCAAAGCCGGCGTCGTCGCGTTCACGAAATCACTTGCCCGCGAGGTCGGACGGCACGGCATCACCGTCAACGCGGTGGCGCCCGGAATCATCCTGAACGAGCACCTCGACAAGAACCGGGAGCAGCTCTCGAAGGCCGTGCTCGACGAGCTCGAACGCGGCACGTCGCTCGGTCGCCAGGGCGCGCCGGAGGACGTCGCGAGAGTCATTGCGTTCCTGGCGTCAGAGCAGGCGAGCTTCGTCACCGGCGCGACGGTCCCTGTGACCGGCGGCCTCTACATGGTGTGAGGATAACGATGGCAGACGGGCAGACGTGGCGGACCGCGATCAGCGACGTGACGGCCGACGACATTTTCATCCGTGGCTATTCGATCCAGGAGCTCATGCAGCGGCTGACCTTCACCGAGGTGACCTACCTGACGATCCGCGGCGCGCTGCCACGACCGTCCGAGCGCGACATGCTCGACGCGATCCTGATCGCGCTCGTCGATCACCAGTTCGTGTCGTCGCACGTCACGGCGGCGCGGTTCATCGTGTCCGGGAACCCGTCCGTCGTCGCCGGTCTCGCCGGTGGTGTCTTGACCGCAGGGCCGTACACGTTGTCGCCGGAGTCGGCCGCGCTGTTCATCGACGCGGCCGTTGCGAGAAAGCAGACGCTCGGCAGCGTTGCGGACACGGCGCGGGTCGTCGTGGCCGAGATGGCGGAGCGCGGGGAGCGAATTCCCGGATTCGGCCACGTGACTCACAAGGTGCAGGACCCGCGGACCGTCACGCTTCGGAAGCGCGCGGCCGAGCTCGGATGCGCGGGTGAACGCGTGGAGCTCTACGAGGCGATCCACGCCGAGTTCGTCCGGCGCAAGGGTCGCGCGCTGCCCATCAACGCCGACGGCATGATCGCGGCGATTCTCGGCGACATGGGATGGTGCGCCGCCGAAATGGCAGGCATCGCCGTCGTCGCGGCCATGCCGGGGTTGCTCGCTCACGTCGTCGAGGAGATTCAGCAGCGCGTGCCTCATCGGTTCCTGCCGACCGAGGCCATCACGTACACAGGGCCGATCGGCCGACAGTTGCCGTAAGACGCGTCACCCGAGCCGCATTTCAAAACAAGGAGAACGACCCATGAAGATCGGAATCCGAGCTGCCATGACCATCGCGCTGGCTGCGTGCACGCTGATCGTCGGCCAGGCAGAGGCGCAGGACAAGGTTACGCTGAAGCTCGGCATGCTTGCCGTGAAGGGGCATCCGGTCCACGAAGCGGGTGCCCGGCTCGCCGACGTGGTGTCCCAGCGGACCAGCGGCGCCGTCACGATCCAGCTCTTCCCCGGCGGCCAGCTCGGGGACGAAGGCGCAATGCGCGATCTCGTCGCCGCCGGCGGTCTGGACATGGCGAGCATCGCGGATCCGGTGTCCGGCGGCATCGTGAAGCGGTTCGAGATGTTCTCGCTGCCGTACCTCTGGCGGGACCGGGAGCACATCCGCAAGGTCGTCAACGGTCCGCTCGGCGCGCAGCTCAGCGATGAATACCTGAAGAAGACGGGCGTGCGGATTCTCGCTCTCAACTGGCAGCAGGGCACCCGGCATCTGCTCACCAAGAAGCGCACGGCGACGATCGAGGACCTGAAGGGGGTCAAGATCCGGCTGCCGAACATCCCGATGTGGCAGGACGCGTGGAAGGCGTTCGGCGCCATCGTCGCGCCGATTCCCTTCACCGAGGTCTACCTGTCGATGAAGCAGGGCGTCGTCGACGCGGTCGAGGTGCCGTTCGACTGGATGTACACGTACAAATTTCACGAAGTCGCGAAGAACCTGTCGCTCACCGGACACATCACGTACTCGAACCAGATTCACATCAACGACAGGGTCTTCCAGCGCCTGACGCTCGCTCATCGGAAAGTGCTCGCCGATGCCGCCGTCGAGGTCGGGCAGTGGGAGACCGATCTGGTCGTCGGGAGCGAGAAGGAGTTCCGCCAGAAGCTCGAGAAGGAAGGGGTCACGGTGAACGCGATCGACACGACGCCGTTCCGTGCCCGGACGAAGGACGTGCACCAGAAGTACGCGAAGGTGTTCGGCGAAGAGTTCTTCCGTCAGGTTCTCGAGACGCGCTGACGAGACGATGGGCGCCGTCGAGCGCGTTCTGGTCAGGGCGGGGGGCGTGCTTCTCGGCGTGATGCTGGTGCTCTCGCTCCTTCAGGTCGTGACGCGGTACGGGCTGATGCTGTCGGCGCCGTGGACGGAGGAGCTTGCGCGTCTCGCACTCGTCTGGGCGGTGTTCGCCGGCGCGGCGGTTGGTGTCGCCCGGCAACTTCACACGCGCGTCGAGGTGTTGTTCGATCGCCTGCCCGGCGTCCCGCGTTTCATCGCCGGTGCGGTGATCGAACTCATCGTCGCCGCGCTCGGCGGCATCATGCTCGTCTCCGGTTGGGACTACACGAGGCTCGCCTGGCTGGACACCTCGACGTCGCTCGGCTTCCCCCGCGGGTGGTTCTTCCTTCCCGTCCCGCTCGCGGGGCTTCTCATCTTCGGGGTCTCGATCGTGCGGCTCTCCCGCCTCGTGTTCGCATCCCGCCAGCCGCCGGAGCAAAGCGCGTAGCGCCATGGGCTGGATCAGCGGACTCCTGCTGCTGACGTTCATCTTCATGGGCCTGCCCGTGGCGTTTGCACTCGCGGTGGCCGCAGCCGTGTTCATGTGGTGGAGTGGCGTTCCCCAGCAGGTCTTCGTCCAGCGGCTCGTGCTCGGCGTGGATTCCTTCCCGCTGCTGGCCATCCCGTTCTTCATCCTCGCCGGCAATCTGATGAGCAGCGGTGGGATCACGGTGCGCATTTTCCGGCTGGCGCACGCCCTGGTCGGCCATATCCGCGGCGGCATGGGGCACGTCAGCGTCGTGGCGAACATGATCATGGCCGGAATGTCGGGGTCGGCGATCGCCGACGCGGCGGGTCTCGGTCCACTCGCAATCGAGTCGATGAGGCGCAGCGGTTATCCGAAGGATTTGGCCGCCGCCATCATGGCGGCCGGCGCGACGATCGGCCCGATCATCCCGCCGAGCATCATCATGGTGATCTACGCCACGAGCGCCGGCGGCGTCTCCGTCGCCAAGCTGTTCCTCGGCGGCATCGGCGTTGGCGTGCTGATGGGCCTGAGCCTGATGATGATCGTGTGGTTCAAGGCGCGCCAGATGGCGGTGCCGTCCCCATGGACCGGGTGGCGCGATCTGGCCGTGGCGTTCAAAGAGGCCATCCTGGCGACCATCACGCCGGTCCTGATCATCGGCGGCATCCTGAGCGGTGTCTTCACACCGACGGAATCGGCGGCCGTCGCCGCGTTCTACGCCATGCTTCTGGGCGCCTTCGTCTACCGCGAGCTGACGCTGAAGAAGCTGCTCGAGGTGCTGTCCGAGTCGATGCTGACGACGAGCGTGGTGTTCACGATCATGGCGGCCACGTCCGCGTTCGGCTGGATTCTCGCCTTCGCGCGGGTCCCGCAGGCGATCGCGGAAACGCTGTCGGCGCTCACGTCCAGCCCGCTCCTGATGCTCGTCCTGCTCATGGCGATCTACTTCTACCTCGGAACCATCATGGAGGCCGTCGCGATCGTCATCGTCACCGTGCCGATCGTCATGCCCGTGCTCGAGAAATTGTCCATCGATCCTGTCCACTTCGGGGTACTCCTCGCGGTGAACGTCTCGATCGGAACGCTGACGCCGCCGGTCGGACTCGTCATGTTCGTCATCTGCGGCATCGCGAAGCTTTCGATCGAGGAATTCACGCGAGCGGCATGGCCGTTCATCGCCGCACTCGTCGCGTGCCTCGCATTGGCAATGGTGTTCCCCGAGACGGTGTTGCTCATCCCGCGGCTCGTCCTCGGCAGGTAAGACCAGAGACGTCGCATGTCATCTGTTCATGGCCTGCGCGCGGCAAGGCGCAGATCACTGCCGCGCTCGGTGTTGCCGATCTCATGAGCGCCCACCTCCGCGGTCAGCGCGGCATTAGCGACATTGCTCGGACGCTCGCCGCGTTGAGACCTCGCCGATCGGCACAGCATTCCGTGCGGGCGCCTTCACATTGGGCAGCGTGCCAGGGCGAGCAGCCGAACGTATGGCCGACTGGTAGCGGCGTTACGAGACTCAAACATCCGTAGCCTCGCTGCGAAGTCCGTGAAGCTTCGTCTGAGGGCAACTTCTCGCTAGTTCTTTCGGCCCCGCCCCGGTGAGGAGTCTGGTCGATCAGCACGTGCCGCTCTCCCGCTGACATCCTGAGGCGGCGTCACTACACCGGGGTGCGGCACGGGACGGCCACCGATGGGCTCGCCGGTCTGCAAGTGCTGAACAGCACGAAAGAATTCGCGCGGCATGGAGCTTGCCCATCTCGAGCGGCGTGACGCAGCTCGAGGACCGGGAGGCCGACACGACGCTCGTCGAGGCCGCGCGACGCGGGGAGATGGACGCGCTCGCAACGCTGGTGGACCGGTACGGGCCGCGCATCCACAACTTCGCCTCGCGCATGTGCCGCAGCAGCGACGACGCCAAGGACATCTTGCAGGAGACGTTCCTCGCGGCGATGCGCGGCCTCAAGGATTTTCGCGGCGAGGCCAAGCTCTCGACCTGGCTCTTCCGCATCGCGGCGAACGCCTGCAGCAAGATGCACCGGCGCGGAAAGTTCGAGCCGGCGCGCCACCTGACGCTGGAGGAGTTCCTGCCGACGGAGCAGGACATCAATGCGGCGCTCGGTGAACCACCGGAAACGCCGGAGACGGCTCTACGGAGGACCGATCTCCGCCACGCGCTCGAGGCGGCGATCGCCGAGCTCCCGACCCCGTATCGCGCGGTGTTGATCCTGCGGGACGTCGAGGGACTGTCCACGGAAGAGGCGGCCGAGGCGCTCGGCGTGACTTCGATCACCGTGAGGGTGCGGCTCCACCCGCGCGCCTCTTCGTCCGCCAGCGCCTCGGCGGCGCGCCGGCCCCACCACGGTGAAACATTTCGTGATCGGAGGGATCGGTATCAGCGGAGGGCCAGCGCGGCGATGACGACGAGAGGCTCGTTGGAGTGCCGGGAGCTGTTCGCGCGACTGTCCGAGTATCTCGACGGCGAGCTCCCGTCCGGGTTGTGCGAGGAGATTCGCGGCCATCTCGGCGCGTGCCCACCCTGCGAGGCGTTCGCGGCGACCCTCGAGCGCACGATCGATCTCTGCCACGCATTGCACCCCGCATCGCTCCCCGACGACGTTCGCGCCGAGCTGAAGGCCATCCTCGCCAACTTCGGAGATCGCTGAAACATCCTCCGGGCTTCCGGATCGTTCTGTCGAGGGGCACAGGGCGGCTCGGTGCTGGCGCCTCACTCGACGGGGCGGCCGCCCGCGCCTGACGCGCGTGAGCGGAGGGATGTCATGAACTGGTGGGAATGGGTGCTGACGGTGGCGGGTATGCTGGCGCTCTTCGTCACCTGGGACCTCGTCTTCTGCGGCGGACGGCGGTGTGCTTGACGTGGACTGGCTCTGGCCGCTGCTGATGGTCGTGGCGTACGTCGTGCTGCTGCGCTGGGTGCTTCCGCGCTTCGGGGCGCCGACGTGACTGGCCCGGTCCTGCGAGGCCGAGGATCGGCCTCCGGGCAGCGAGCCACCGCGACAACGCAGGACCTGACGTGATGGTTGCCCGGCGCGCGCTGCTCGTCGTCGCGGCCGTCGCGCTCTTCGCGGGTTGCTCGCGGACGGACGAGCCGTTGCAAGGGGCTGCCGCACCGGCGGAGCCCCTTGCGGTGTCGGTGAAGACGATCGCTCGACGTCCGGTCCCTCGGATCCTGGAATCGATGGGCACCGTGCGCGCGCGCAGGCAGAGCGTGCTGTCCTCGAAGATCGTGGCCGCGGTCGTGGCGGTCCACGTGGTCGAGGGGCAGCGGGTCCGCGCCGGCGACATCATCGCCACGCTCGACGACCGCGGCGTGAGCACGCAGCTCCGCCGTGCTCGCGCCGCACGCGAGGAGGCGGGGCAGGCGCTGGAGGAAGTCGAGCTGGCGCTTCGCGCCTCGGATCGCGCGCAGGAGGCGGCGCGCGCACAGCAGGAGCTCGCCCGGGCCACGCTCGCTCGATACAAGGTCCTGCTCGATCGGGAGCTGGTCGCGGCGCAGGATTACGACGAGCTCGCGGCAAAGGCGCGCGTCGCCACGGCCGACGCCGCGCGGCTCGTGGAGACGCACGCCTCCCTGGCTGCGCGACGGCGCCAGATGGTCGCCCGGATCGAGCAGGCAGACGCCGAGGTCGCGAACGTCACCGTCGTCACCGGCTACACGAAGGTCCTCGCCCCCTTCGACGGCGTCGTGATCGCGAAATCTGCCGAGGTCGGCGAGCGCGCCGCCCAGGTCGTCGAGATCGTCCCGGCGTCGGATCCCGCGAGCCGGACCTTCGTCGTGAGGATCGACCTCCCGACCGAAGCGGCTCTGCGGTCTGGCCTGTATGGCCGGGCGCGCTTCGTGGTCGGCGAGCGTTCGAGCCTCGCGGTGCCGAAGACGGCTCTCATCGAGCGCGGCCAGCTCCAGAGCGTCGTCGTCGTGGACGAGAGCCAGCGCGCGCGCCTCCGTCTCGTGAAGACCGGGAAGACCGCCGGCGACAGCGTCGAGATCCTCTCCGGTCTCGCCGACGGTGAGCGTGTCGTGGTGGACGGCGCGGCGGGGCTCGCCGACGGCCGCCTCGTCGAACCCCGGGAATGACTGTCGCGCATAGCAAGGTCGAGGAGCGGCCCGGGTTCCCCGGGGCGCTCCGAGCGTTGGGGGGGCCATGTCGGGGCCCCCCACGTCATCTACATCCTGGTCGTCGCGTGGTTTCAGTCGTTCCGGACGCCGCTCGTCATCCTGGCCCCGATCCCGATGAGCTTGATCGGCATCCTGTCGGCGCACTGGCTCCTCGGCGCATTCTTCACGGCCACGTCGATGATCGGGTTCATCGCCGGCGCGGGCATCGTCGTGCGGAACTCGATCATCCTGGTCGACTTCGCCGAGCTCAGGCGCCGCCAGGGCATGCCGCTGGCCGAGGCGGTCATCGACGCCGGCGCGATCCGCTTCAGGCCGATGCTGCTCACCGCGTCCGCGGTCGTCGTCGGCTCGTCGGTGATCCTCTTCGATCCGATCTTCCAGGGGCTGGCCATCAGCCTGATGGCCGGAGAAGTGGCGTCGACGCTGCTCAGCCGCATGGCGGTCCCGATCCTTTATTTCCTCAGCGAGCGGCGCAGTGAGCGCCGGAGAGCGGTGCGCGATGCTGCACATCGTGAAATCGTCCAAACCGCTTGAGCGAGTCGCCAGGGACCTCGAGGCCGCGGTCACCCGGCACAAGTTCGGCGTGCTCGGCGTCCACGACCTGAAGGCGAAGATGGTCGAGAAGGGCGTGTCGTTCGCTCGCGAGTGCCGGGTGTTCGAGGTGTGCAATCCGCACCAGGCGAGCCGAGTGCTGGAGGCGAATCTCTCGATCTCGACGGCGCTCCCGTGCCGGATCTCCGTCTACGAGGAGGACGGCCAGACCGTGCTGGCGACGATCAAGCCGACACGGATGATCGACCTCTACTCGACCCCGGAGTTGAAAGGCGTCGCGCAGGAGGTCGAGGCGACGCTCGCGCGGATCATGGATGAGGCGGCGCGGAAGGATAGTTAGCCGACGGTCGATACGCGCGGCGAGATGATCGCGCCGACGTCGATCGGGGGCGCGAACCCTTGTCGACCCCGGCCGGCGGGTGCCCCGGACCCGGCTGCGTCTGCTATCCTCAGCGGACGGACGCTCGAGCTGACGGACGCTCGATGGGCTGGGGCGTGATCGCACGGCGGCCCTGTCCGAGGACCCGGCGAGAGGCGAATGGACGCAGCACGCGCGGGAATCGGCCGGCGGATCACTCTCGCGGTAAGGGTCGCGTTCGTGCTCGTGCTGCTCGTCGGAGGCATCTCCGTCCTCCTCGCCTGGACGATCTCTGTCGGAGTGGAAGAGGGCCGACAGCGCAGCCTGGAAGTGCAGGCGATCGAGCGGATTCACGGCATCGTTCAGCATTTCATCGGTGACCTCCACCTCATATTCCAGGGGACCGCGGCCCGGGACCACCAACCGCCCAGGCTCGTCCTGCGGGATCTCCACACACGGATCGTGGCCTACGAGGCGCTGGAGTACGCCCAGGGGAGCGAGGAAGCTGGCCAGGAGCTGACGTCCCTGGCAAAGCTCAAGTCGGTGCTGGCTCAGCTCGAGAAGGTTTCGCTGGCGGCCGTTGAAGCGGCCGCGCGAGGGCGGCCGCCGACTCCCGGCGAGATCGCGTCGATCAGCGAGGCGGCACACGAGGTCTCGGCGGTCGTCGAGGATCTCCACGCCGTGCACGAGAAGAAATTCGAGCGTGCGATCAACGCCACCCAGCAGCAGATGCTCCTGATCTCCGCGCTCTACGTGGCGTTCGCCTTCGGTGGTGGGCTCCTGCTCCTGGTCGGTGACCGCTTTCTGTCCCGGCATCTCGTCCTTCCCATCACCCGCCTCGCCGGGGCCGCCGTGCACATCGCGAGTGGTGATCTCTCCCGGCGCGTCCCCGTCCGGTCGAGCGACGAAGTCGGGCAACTCTCCCAGGCCTTCAACGTGATGGCCGAGCGCCTGGAGACCCACGAGACGGAGCGGCTCACCTTCGAGGCGGAGCTGGAGCGACAGGTCAAGGAACGCACGCGGGAGCTCGAAGAAACCGGCGCGAGGCTTCAGGCCACGCAGGCCGAGCTCATCAGATCCGAGCGGATCGCGGTGACGGGGCAGATCGCCGCCGGCGTGACCCATGAGATCCGCACCCCGCTCAACTCCCTGGCGATCACCGTCCAGTTGCTGCGCCGCGAGCTTTCCGAAGGGGCCGCGCCGCCGTCGTTCCACGAGCTCCGCGACGCCCTGGCGACCCTGGAATACGAGATCACCCGCATCAATCGGATCCTCGAAGAGTTCGTCAACTTCGCCCGTCTCCCGACGCCCAGGCTCGAGCCCGTCGAGATCGGCGCCCTCCTCCAGGAGATCCTGGGCCTCCTGGGACCGCAGGCGGCCGCCGAGGGAGTCCGCATCGAACCGATCACGTCGATACCCGCGACCTCGGTGATCGGCGATCGGGATCAGCTTCGCGAGGTCTTCCTCAACCTGGCGCAGAATGCCTTTCAAGCGATGTCGAACGGAGGCGTGCTCGGCGTGAAGGTTGGCCGGGAAGACGAGTGGGTCACGATCGCCGTCGCCGATTCCGGGCCGGGTGTTCCCGAGGCCGAGCGGGAGCTGATCTTCCAGCCCTTCGTCAGCACCAAGACCGACGGCCTCGGACTCGGGCTCCCCATCGTCGCGCGCATCACCGAGGCCCACGGCGGAAGCGTGTCGTGCCGGTCCGGGCTCGAAGGGGGAGCAGTGTTCACGGTCCGGCTTCCGCTCGCCCGGCCGAGCGACGGGGGTTGAGGTGGGGCACGTCATCGTCGTGGCCGAGGACGACGCGCGGACCCGGGATGGCCTCGGCCGCGCTCTCACCCGGGCCGGATACCGGACGCGGCCGGCGGCCGACGGCGTGGAGGCCCTCACGATCCTCGGAAACGAATCCGTCGACATCCTGCTGACCGATCTCAAGATGCCGGGGGCCGACGGCCTCGCCGTCCTGGAGCGGGTCCGCGCCGATTTCCCCGAGGTCATCGTGATCATTCTCACCGCCTTCGGAACCGTGGACGTCGCGGTCGAGGCGATGAAGAAAGGCGCCTACGATTTCCTGACCAAGCCCATCAACCTCGACAAGCTCGAGCTGCTGCTGCAGCACGCGCTGGAGGCCCGGCGTCTGGTCCACGAGAATCGGGAGCTGAAGCTGCGCCTGCACGAGACCTCCGGCCTCAAGCAGCTCCTGGGTCGGTCGGCGCCGATGCAGCGCCTCCGGGAGGCGATCCAGCAGGTTGCCGTCACCGACGCGGCGGTTCTGATCCGCGGCGAGACAGGGACCGGCAAGGAACTGGTGGCTCAGGCCATCCACTACGGCAGCCACCGGGCCGACCGCCCGTTCGTGAAGGTGAGTTGCGCCGCGCTCCCCGAGGGGCTCCTCGAGTCGGAACTGTTCGGCCACGAGCGGGGCGCGTTCACGGGCGCCCGGGATCGGCGGAAGGGACGATTCGAGCTGGCTCACAGGGGGACGCTGTTCCTGGACGAGGTGGGCGACATGAGCGCCGCCAGCCAGGCCAAGCTCCTTCGCGTGCTGCAGGAGCAGGAGTTCGAGCGGGTCGGCGGGACGGAGACGCTCCGGGTCGACGTCAGGCTGATCGCCGCCACGAACCGAGACCTGGAGGGTCTCGTCGGCGAGGGCGCGTTTCGCGAAGACCTGTACTACCGGCTCAACGTCGTTCCCGTTCCGGTCCCGTCCCTCAGGGAGCGGGCCGAGGACATCCCCATCCTCGTGGCTCACTTCCTCCAGGCCTTCGCCGAGCGCTGGGGAAAGCCCGTCCCCGAGGTGACCAGCGACGCGCTCGCGCTGCTCTGCCGCTATGCCTGGCCCGGGAACGTCCGGGAACTGCAGCACCTCGTCGAGTCGATGCTCATCTTCTCCAAGGGCGGGCCCATCGTGGCCGGGGATCTTCCCGCGGCCGTGCGCGGCGAGGACCGAGGCGCCGATCCGGGGGATCGCGCGCCGGGTGCCTCGCTGCGTGACCTGGAGCGTCAGGCGATCGCGCGGACGCTCGTGGCGACCGGCGGGAACAAGCGGAAAGCCTCCGAGATCCTCGGCATCGGGCTCAAGACGCTCTACCGGAAGATCCAGGAGTTCGGCCTCCAGTAGACCTGTCGTTTTGATCCGTCGGCGGCGGTTCCCCGGGTCGTTCTGACCGATTCCCGAACCGGCGCATCCTCTCGAGTCGTCTCGCCTGCCTCGGCCAAGCCTCGGTGTTGACGAGCAATTCGCGCGGCACACCCTCGTGTCCCCCACGGTTGGCGCGGGAAGTGCCCACGTGGAAGGCGTGATGAGGCCGCCCGAATCGATCCTGGTGGTGTCGCCTGATGCAACCACCTTACAGGGATTGACGCGGGCGCTGGTGCAGCACGGCTGGCCCGTGCTCTCGGCATTCGGGTGGCCCGAGGCCGAATCCCGGCTTCAGCGGATTCCGGTCTCGTTGATGGTGACCGACATGGAGGAGCTGAGCCGCGACGAGTTCAGCACGGTTCGCCGGCTCCGGTCGGAGTTCCCGCGCGTGGGAATCATCGCGCTGGTCTCCTTCTCCACTTCGCAGTCGCGGGCGGCGGAAAGCGAGGGGCTCGTGCTGTCGGTCCTCGAGAAGCCCATCGCCCTCGACCACTTGGAGGAGAGCGTGAGAGTCGCGCTCGCGCGGGCGCCATCGCCGTGAAGAAGGTGCGACCAGGAAAGGGAGGACGAACGATGAGGCGGACAGGGATCGTCTGGATCTGCGTCTGGCTGCTGGGGGCGGGACTGATCCTCGCGGACGTTGCCGCGGCACAGGCCCCATCGGCGGCCAGCATCGCCATCGGCGGACGGCTCTACGACAACTGGTGGAAGGAAGGCGCCGGCAAGGCGCCCACCGGCGACCATCCCATGTGGGCGCGGCAGAGCACCAACAAAGGCAAGGGCGCGACAACGTGGCGGTGCAAGGAGTGTCACGGCTGGGACTACCGCGGGAAGGACGGCGTCTACGGCTCCGGCTCTCACTTCACCGGCTTCCCCGGCATCACGTCCGTGAACGCCAGGAGCGTCGATCAGTCGCTGAAGATGCTCACCGATCCCAGCCATGGCTTCGTTTCCATCGTGAATGGCACCCATGGGACCCACCTCGTCAATTTCCTGAAGCATGGGCTCGTGGATCTGTCCACGGTCATCGACCGCAAGACGAAGAAGCCGGTGAAGGCGGACGAGGCCCGAGGCAAGCAGTCCTTCGCCCTCTGCGCCGGATGCCACGGTCCCGATGGAAAACTGCGGAACTTCGGAAAGCCGGACGATCCCGAATACGTCGGGACGGTGGCCAGAGAGAATCCCTGGGAGTTCGTGCACAAGGTCCGCTTCGGCCAGCCGGGGTCGAATCCTCCCATGCCCTCCGGGATCGATCTGGGGTGGAGTCTGGAGGACGTCCTGAACATCCTGGCCTACTCCCAGACCCTGCCGGAGAAGTAGGGAGGTGGGGATCCCCGACGTGAAGCGAATCGTCGTGGTTGCCCTCACCCTTCTGGTCTTGGGGATTCCTTCCCTCGCCTTCACCGGCGAGGGAAGTGACGGGGCCGAGGAGGTGAGCCTGCCGCCCACCCTGGTGACCGAGGGAGCCACGCCCGCGACGGAGCTGGAGGCGACGTTCACGGCTTCAGAATCCAGCGCCGAGAGGGGATACACACTCGGCCTCAGCAGCATCCAGTACGCCCCGATCCCTTCATTCGGCCTCAAGCTCGCGATCCCGTTCGTGGTCCGCGACCCGAAGGACCCAGTGCCCAGCGTGGGCGGGATCGGCGATGTCAGCGTGATGGCGAAGTACGCCCCCCTGATGCTCCCCGCTCAGAAGTTCGCGCTTGCGACAGGCCTCAAGCTCACCTTCCCGACGGGGAGCGAGCGGCGAGAGCTGGGCGGTGCGTTCGCCGTCGCGCCGTTCATTGCGGCCGGCAAGGGATTCGGCCCCTTCAGCCTTCAGGCCGATGTCACCTATAGCTGGCAGCTCAACCAGCCACGAATGATCGAGCCGGAAGAGGAGGGCGAAGATCCTTTCCAGCCCGACAAGGAGGAGGGGGTAACCGCCAACGTGACAGGGACGTATTCGCCTCTCGAGCGACTGGCCCTGATCCTGGAGCTGAACGGTGTGACGGTCACCAAGGGCGACGAAGAGTTGAAAGACCGGGTCCAGCTCTATCTGACTCCCGGCCTGAGCGTGGAGCTTGCGAAGAGCTGGAACCTCCGGGCCGGGGCCCAGTTACCCGTGACGAGCGCCAGGGACTTCGACTACAACGTCATCGTCATCCTGACGAAAGGATTCTAGACGGGACGGCGGCCCCGCCCTCGGCGTTCGCCCAGCTCCTCGGACCTGCTCACGGGCTCGAGTCCTCACCACGTCACTCGGCGGTGAACACGATCGGCTCGCTGACGTCGGCGGTCAACGTCGACAGCGCGGTGGCGGTGAGCCGCTCCCTCAGCAGGTACTCGCGCTCCGCGGGCAGCGACGGGTCGCCGAGGAGGTACGGTACGGCCCTGCCGTGGATCACGCGCGGGACGCCCGCGGACACCGGGATGGTCGGAATGGCCGAGCAGAACGCCACCGGGATGCCGACTCGCTCGATCTCCTTCGCGATCGTTGCGCCGCAACGATTGCACGTCCCTCAGGTGGCGGTGAACAGCACCGCCTGCACGGCGGCGTCGCGCAGCTCCTGCGCGATCTCGCGGCCGAGCCGGCGCGCGCGCTCCACCGGCATGACGTTGCCGACCGTCGTGTAGAGCGTCTCGTGCAGCCGTCCGAGCCGCCGGTCCGCCAGGTAGCGGCGGAGCACGTCGAGCGGCATCGCGCGATGGGGGTCCTGCCGGATGTAGCGGTTGTCGTACCCGCCGTGGACACACGTGAACGCCTCGGGCGCCAGGCGGTCCACGCCAGCGAGCGAGTACCGCGCCCATCGCGTGGCCCGCCACGACTCGATGCCGTCGGGGTTGCCCGCGCGCACGATGCCCGACGTCGTCACCACGCCGAGCGTGATGTCGCGGAGGTCCTTGACCGGCGGCGCCGGCGGCACGCGATCGAACGCCGGGACGACGAGCTCGCTCACGTACGGCTCGCGCCGGAGCTTCTTGACGAGCATGTCGACCATCCGCTCGGCACCGGTACGATCCCCGAACTCGTTCACCCGGCGTCCCGTCGGGTGATAGCCCTCGACGTCGGCGGGGCCGAGCGCCTCGCCGCGCACCGTCTTCATCGTGAGGCACGCGAGACGCTCGAGATCCGCCTTCATGCCGACGGCCGTCGCGCCGGCCACCGCGACGAGCACGGACCGATCGATCGCTTCGCGTCCGGGGTTCTCGGCGAACATCGCGGTCAAGGCCGGCACCCGGAGATCTCGGCGTGCCGCGCTCGACACCGCCGCGCACGCCAGACCGTAGCGTCCGGCGTTGAACGCGGGGCCGGCGACGACGACGTCGGGGCGGAGGCCGCGCAGCAAGTCCACGATCTCGGGAACCGTCTCGGTCTCGCGCTCTGCGACGCGGTTGTCGCCGCAGATGACGGTGCCGACGATCTGGGCGGCGGCTCCCAGGAGCTGTTGCAGCAGCGTGCCGGGCCCGACGGCGCCCGGCCGCAGCTCGGGCGGCGTGTCGGCCTTGTCCTCGCCGCCGACGCCGCCGAAGAACTGGTTCAGGTAATGCGCGACGCGAACGGCACTCATGTGCTGTCCTCCCCCATGAAGTCAGTACGCACGGCCGCGCAGCGTCGACCACCCGAGCTGCGTCGTCGCGCAGTAGATCTGCCGGAGCGCCGTCGGCGTCGTCGTCCGCCGTCCCGATCCGAGGTGGGGCGAGGTGCCGGTGGCGGTCGTCGCGCGCAAGGACGACACGCTCACCGCCGCCGAGCTCCTCGCGCGCTGCCGCGCCGAGCTCGCCGGTTACAAGCAGCCGAAGGACGTCGTCTTCGTCGCCCTCGCCGATTTCCCGCGGAGCACGACCGGCAAGATCCAGCGCCACGAGGTCGAGGCCTGGCTCGGGCGTCGATAGACGCCTCAGGGTGCCGCGAGCACCGCGAGGCCGTGCGGGCGCGGCGCGACCTTGAGCGTGCCGAGGACGGCGCGACGTGCGCCGTCGACGATGCTCACGGTGTTCGACGTGTGGTTCGCGACGAATAGCGTGCCGGCCGCCGTCGCGGCGATGTGGTAGGGCTCGACGCCCACGGGCACGGTCGCGACGACGCGGCGCTCGGCGAGCGAGACCGCGACGACGCTCTTGAGGCCGTGATCGCTGAACCACATCTCCGGCGCGCTGGCCGGCACGGTATTGCCGTCGCGGCCGCGCTTCGGCGAGTGGAACGGGTACTTGCCGACGGTGATCGAGCCGAGCACGCGGCGCGTCGCCGCGTCGAGGTAATCGACGCGGGTGTCCGGGATGTGCGTGAACCCGGAGTTGGTGACCCAGGCCACGCGGCCGTCGGGCGAGAGCGTCACGTCGTGCGCGTTCGCGCCGGTGTCGATCATCGTGACCTGGCCGGTGGCGAGGTCGATCACGCCGACCCGCGCGTCGCCGGCCCGGTAGGGCCGGTTCGTCACGGTGAACCACAGTGCCTTGCCGTCGCTCGTGATCGAGAGGTCGTGCTGCGCGCGGCCGACCTTGATCCGCGGCAGGAGCTTCCAGCTGCCGATCTCGATCACGCTCACGAACGTCTCGGTCTCGTGCCCGACGTAGAGGGTACGGCTGTCCGGGCTGAACGCGACGTCATGCGTCTGCCGGCCGAGCTTGAGCCGCGCCGCCTCCTCGAGCGACCGTGCGTCGATCACCGAGACCTCGCCCGAGCGCCGGTCACTCGTCGCGACCCAGCGGCCGTCCGGTGAGACGCCGAGGTTGTGCGGCTCGCGACCCACCTTGATCGCCTTCACCAGCGCGAGGTCGGGAACGGCGCCTCGGTAGACGCCGACGGTGTCGGTCTTCTCGGACGTCACGAACAGCGTGACGGTCTCGGCAGCGAGCGCCGGTGCGACGGTCGCGGCGAGGCCCAGGAGGAGCGCGGCGAGCAGTCCCATGATCATGGACGACACGGTAAGTCCTCGGCGGTGGCCGAGAGAATCCGCCGAACGCCCCAGGGCCACTGCGCGATCGACTGACTCCGGGCCACAAGACGGCGCCCACCCGAACCCGGCAAAAGGCGTCGCCGAGGAGGACGAAGCGGCGCGGAACGATTGTTGGCCGATCGCACCAGGGCCATAATCGCTCAGCGTCGGGAGGGGAGACCCAATGGACGAACACCAACCAGGTGAGCACGAGAACCCCAAGGGCGCGTTGCTGTTCATCCTCGTCTATCTGGCGATCCTCGCCGCCTTCTGGATCAACGCCTACCTCCGGATCTGGAGGAGCTGAGCCATGGAGCGCGGGCTGGAGCGGCGTTCCACGACCGTCTACCTCTGGGAGCTCGCCTGGATCCTCCCCAGCTTCGCCATTCCGGTGGGCATGCTGGTCGCGCTCGCGGTGACCGCGTTCGGCGCGGGCATCCATCTGACCGGTGACCAGGATTGAGCGGCAGTGGCGGCTCTACAAGGACGCCGCGGCGCAGGCCGGCCACGCGTTGCCCGCGGAGCGGCCGATCGCGCTCGAGTGCCACGTCGCGCCGACCCGCGAGCAGGCGTTCGACATCGCGCGGCCGTTCCTCGGGCCGAAGTACGCCGCGTATGCGGACTGGGGGCAGGACAAGGTGCTGCCGGGCGCCGAGAGCTTCCGGATCGGCTTCGAGAAGCTCGCGCACGAGCGGTTCCTGCTCGGCACGGCGGAGGACGTGATCGAGCAGATCGAGGCCCGCGCGAAGCGGCTCGAGTCGAACTACGTCATCCTGCGCGTGTCGTGGCCGGGCATGGAGCACGCCAAGGTGATGCAGGTCATCGAGCGGCTCGGCGCCGGCGTGCTTCCGTACTTCCACCGCTGACGGACGCGCGCTGTGAACGTGAGACTCGGTACGATCGGCGTCGTCGCGGCGCTCGCGGCCGCGTGCGCCACGGCGACAACCGGGCGGGATTTCGACGTCGCCGCCGTCCAGCGCATCAAGATCGGCGTCACGACCCGGGAGGATGTCAGGCGCGTCTTCGGCGAGCCCACGAGCCGGAACGTCAGCGATCGCGTCGCCGAGGTGTGGATCTTCTCGTTCGCGGTCGGTGACGTCGAGACGAAGGCGCTCTCCGTCGCGCTGCGCAGCGACGTCGTGGCCGAGTGCCGCCTGACCGTGCGGCGTGCGGGCGGGAACGCGGGCTCCGGACGCGCGGCGCCGACCGAAGCTGTGCCCCGCTCAGGCTCACGACGACGTGCTCCTCGCCCGAATCGCCCGCCGCAGGCGCGTGCGACCTCTCCCCAAAGCGCGCTGTCGCGCGTGTGGTGAAGACCGCCCGGCGGTCTCGATCGACACGCCGCCGGCGTGACGATCGGCGCCCGACCTCGCGTTCGCCCGTGACGTAGCGACGACGATCGCCGCGATGGCGAGTCGTCGCCAGTGCGGCGGTCGTCGCCGTCTGTCGCTTCCGGCTCGAGAAGCTCCCGCCATTCGTTAGCTAAATTAGTTCCGGACGCGCTCCTTCAGCAGGAAGCGCTGCAGCTTGCCCGTCGCGGTCCGCGGCAGGTCGTCGACCACGAGGATCCGTCGCGGCCGCGCGTGCGGTGGCAGGTTCGCCTCGGCGAGCGCCGTCAGCTCGCCGATCAGGACGTCGGCGCCGATCCCCGGCTTCGGGACCACGAACGCGAAGGCCTTCACGAGCCCCGCGGTGTCCTCCGCGCCGGCGACGCCGGCCTCCGACACGCCGGGATGAGAGGTGAGCAGCGTTTCGACGTCGGCCGGGACGACCCACTGGCCGGCCACCTTGAAGAACTCGTCGGCGCGCCCGCGATGATGGTAGAACCCGTCGGCGTCGCGGAGGTAGATGTCGCCGGTCCGGAACCACTCGCCGACGAACGCGCGTCGCGACACGTCGATGCGGTTCCAGTACGCGGGGCTGACCGACGCCGACTTCGCGTACAGCACGCCTTCCGCGCCATCCGGAACGTCGCGGCCGTCCGCGTCGAGCAGTCGCACCTCGGTGCCCGGCACCGGCCGGCCCGACGATCCCGCCCGGCTCGCGCCGGGGCGGTTCGAGAGCAGCATGAAGATCGTCTCCGTCGAGCCCATGCCGTCGAGGATCTCGACGCCGAACCGCTCGCGCCACGCCTCGTAGATGTCCGCGGGCAGCCGCTCCCCGGCGGAGGTGCAGAGCCGCGTGGAGGCGAACGTGTCGCGCGGCAGGTCGGCGCGCAGGAGGCGGCCGTACATCGTCGGCACGGAAACGAAGATCGTCGGGCGATAGTCGAGCGCCACCTGCCGCACGAGCGCGGCGTCCGGCCACGCGGGCGACAGATACACGCTCGCTCGCACCGCGAGCGGGAGCACGAAGCCGTTCGCGAGCGCGTACGCGAAGAACAGCCGGGAGGTCGCGAAGACGCGATCGTCGGACCGGTAACCGACGACGTCCACCCCGTACGCGTGCCCGGCGACGAGGTCGCGGTGACAGTGGACGGCCGCCTTCGGCAGTCCCGTCGTCCCCGAGGTGTAGAGCCAGAACGCCATCGCATCGGGGCCCACCGGCTCGGCCTTCACGTGCGCCGGCGCCGCGCGCACGAGGTCCTCGAACGTGGTCGTCGCGCGCACACCGGTGCCCTCGGACGCGCGGGCCGCGGGAAGGTCCGACGTGGTCACGAGCACGCGCACGCGCGCGTCGTGGAAGAGTTCCCGGTAACGGCTGTCCGCGAGGCGCGTATTGACCGGCACGGCGACCGCGCCGAGCTTGAGCGCCGCGAAGAACGTGGCCGCGAAGCCGACGCCGTCCGGCATGGCGATCGCGACGCGGTGCTCCGGCTCCACGCCGAGCGCGCGAAGACCGTTCGCGGTCCGGTCGGTGAGCTCGTGGAGCTCGGCGTACGTGGTGCGCCCGGCCGGCGTGACGAACGCGGTCCGGTCGCCGTGGCCCTCCATCATCGGCTCGTCGACGAACAGCGGAGCCGCGTTGACGAAGCCCGCGTCGGACGTGCCACCACACTCGTGCGTGAACGGTCTCATGGCGACGGCTCCCGGACCGTCCCGAGCGAGAGGATCGCTTCGAGCACGCCGCCCGCGACCGCGCGCGCCTTGTCGGACACCGTGAAGCAGTGCTCGGGCCGCGCGCGGGGATCGACGTCGCCGATCTTCTGTCCCTCGCGCACCTGGCTGCCGTCACGCACGAGGCCGCGGAGCACGCCCGCGATTCGCGCCACGACCGGCCGATCCTCGACGTCGGCGACCGCGACGCCGGCGTCGACGCGCTCGCCGATCGTGCACCGCGCACGCAGCGTCCCGGACGCCGGCGCGCGAAGGAGGCGCTCGGCGCCGAAGCCACCGATCTCGCCGGGGACGCCCGTGTTCGGCTCCGCTTCGCCCGCGAGGATGACGGAGCCGAGCGCGTGACCGCGATTCGTCTCGATCACGGCGTGCACGTCGCGGCCCGCGACGAAGCCGGGACCGAGACCGATCACGATCGGCGCATCGCCGAGCGACGTGCCGAGGTTGCGCTTCGCGACGCGCGCATCGACCACGACGTCGGGACGCAGCCCGGCCGAGATGGCGCCGGTCGGATCGACCAGCACCGCGACGTCGCCAGCACGCACGATGCGGCGCGCGTCCGCCGCGCTCTCCGCGCGCCGGGCCCGCACGCCTTCGACCGCGACCGTTCCGTCGAGGACGGCCTCGGAGAACGCGACGGTCCGGCGCACGGCGGTCGGTGCGGCGAGCTCCGTCGCCACCACCGCGAACCCGCATCGGCGCAGGCGGACGGCGGAGCCGGTCGCGAGATCGCCCGCGCCGCGGATCAGCACGAGACGCTTCCCGCTCACCCCGCCACCGGCGCCGCGATCCGGTCGGGCGCGCCCGCACCGCGCCGTACCTGCACGACCTCCGCGACGATCGCGACCGCGATCTCGGCGGGGGTGAGCGCGCCGATCGGAAGCCCGATGGGCGCGTGCACGCGCGCCAGCCACTCGTCCGGCACGCCGCGTGCCACGAGGCGGCGGAAGACCTCGCGCACCTTGCGACGGCTGCCGATCATCCCCACGTAGGCGGGGTCGGCGCCGGCGAGCGCTTCGAGCGCCGCCTCGTCCTGCTCGTGACTGCGCGTGACGAGCACGACGTGGGCGGAGTCGCCGAGCGGGACGGACGCCAGCGCCTCGGCCACGTCGCCGACGACGAGCCGGTCGGCGTCGGCGAAGCGCTCGCGCGTCGCGAGCGACGGGCGGTCGTCGATCACGGTCACGTGGAAATCGAGCAGCTTCGCCACGCGGACGAGCGGGGCGGCGATGTGCCCGGCGCCGACGACGACGAGCTCGGCGCGCGCCTGGACGAGCTGCACGAACAGCGCGGCGCCGTCCGGCGGCCGGCCCTCGTGCAGCCAGACCCGCCGGCTCCGTCTCGACACGACGACGCCGGCGGCTGCCTCGCGCACCGCCGACGCGAGCCCGGGTGGCGCGGCTCCACGCGGCGCGCCGTCGGCGTCGATGATCCACTTCGCCCCCACCGGCAGGCCCGCCGCTCCGCGACCGTCGGCCACGACCACCGCGAGCGCGATCGTGCGACCGGCCTCGTGCGCGTCGCGGATCGCCTCGATCGCCTCGACGTCGCCGAGACCGACGGATCGGTCGCGATCACGGTGGAGGCAATCGACGAAGACGTCGACGATGCCGCCGCACAGGCTGGCGTCCGGGTCGTCGACAGCCCCGACCAGATCGACGCGAAACGCGCGGGACGTTCCGTCCGCGAGCGCCCGGCCCGCCTCGTCGAGCACGCGCGCCTCGCCGATCCCGCCGCCGACGCTGCCGGCGATCGCGCGCCCGTCGTGCACGAGCATCGTGGCGCCGACTTCCCGCGGCGTCGAACCGCGTGCCTCGACGATGGTCGCGGCCGCGACCGACTCGCCGGCCCGGAGCAGTGCCGCGAGCGGCGCCCACATCACGACGACGCCTCAGAGCCCGTGAACGAATCCCGCGGTCGAGGCGCGCCACGGCTGTGCCGGGGCGCGTCCGAGCGCTGGGGGGCATGGGGGGCCCTTTCGAGGCCCCCCATGTCCTCCGTCGTCCGGCGACGGAGCGCCGAGAGGACCTTCGCCGGCGTGATGGGGAGGGAGGTGATCCGCACGCCGGCGGCGTCGTGCACGGCGTTCGCGACCGCGGCCATCACGCCGGACACGGCGCCCTCGCCGACTTCCTTCGCGCCGAACGGGCCGTGCGGCTCGTCGCTGTGGATCATCCCGCTGACCATGTCCGGCGTGTCGTGCGTGATCGGCAGGCGATAGGCGAGGAAGTCCGGATTGAAGACCTGCCCCTCGCGGAGATCCACGCGCTCCTGGAGCGTCTGGCCGAGCGCCATCGACACGCAGCCCTCGATCTGGCCCTCGACGATCTGCGGATTCAGCGGAAATCCGCAGTCGTGGTACGTGACGAGCCGCAGCACGCGGACCTTGCCGGTCCACGTGTCGACCTCCACCTCGGCGAGCTGCGCGGCGAACCCGTACGCCTCGGTCCATCGCCCGCGCGCCGTGCTGAGGCTCGGGTGGAGCCCGGCGTCGGGGACGCTCTTCACGTGGCCCTTGCCGATGATCGGATCGCCGCCGGCGCGCTTGACGCTCTCGGCGATGATCTCCGCGTAGCCGAGCGAGCGGTGGGGCAGGCCCTTCACGTGCACGCGCTTGTCGCGCGCCTCGAGATCGTCGACGCCGGCCTCGAGGAGGCGGGCCGCCATCGCGAGGAGCTGCCGCTTGGCGTCGGCGGCCGCGAGGCGCACCGCCTTGCCGGTGACGAACGCGCCGCCCGAGAGGAAGCTGCCGAACTCGATCGGCGTCAGCTCCGTGTCGCCGGAGACGATGCGGATGTCGTCGAGCGGCACGCCGAGCTCCTCGGCCGCGATCTGCGAGAGCGTGGTTTCCGAACCCTGGCCCATCTCGACGGTGCCGGCGAACAGCGTGGCGCCGCCGTCGTCGTGGAGCTTCATCACCGCGGCGGAGGCGAACGGATAGTACGGTGAGCCGCTGAACATCGAGCACGCCGAGATGCCGACGCCGCGCTGGTAGCGCCCGGTCGCCGACCAGTCGGCCGTCCGGCGCTTGACCGCCCAGCCGCCGTCGCGCGCCGCCGCCTCGATGCAGTCCTTGAGGCCGCAGCTCCGCAGCGTGTCGCCGCTGGTCGGCATCACCTCGCCGCGGTCGCGCGCGTTGCGGCGCATGAGCTCGACCATGTCGATGCCGAGGTCCTCGGCCAGCATGTCCATGTGCGAATCGACCGCGAAGCGGATGAACGGCGCGCCGTGGCCGCGCTTGGGGCCCTTCACGGGATTGTTCGTGTACACGGCGAGCCCCTCGTAGCGGAGCGCCGGCACGCGGTAGACGGGGATGTTGTACGAGTAGCAGAGGAAGACGACGACGGGACCGGTCCCCCGGTACGCGCCGGTGTCGACGGTGACCTGGATGTCCTGTGCGGTGATCGCGCCGTCACGGTCGACGCCGGTCTTCACGCGGACGGCGGCGTGGAAGTCCATGCGCGTCGTCGTGAGCGACTCCGCGCGCGAGAGCTCCATCAGCACCGGCCGCCCCGCCTTCTTCGCGAGGAGCGCCGCGCCGAGCTCGTAGGGGAACACGTCGATCTTTCCGCCGAAGGCGCCGCCGACGTAGCTCTTGTGGATCCGTACCTGGCTGATGGGCAGCCCGAGCGCCTTGGACAGCACGAAGCGCTTGTAGAAGATCCCCATGCTCGCGACGTGCATGTTGAGCCGGCCGTCGGCGTCGAACCACGCGACGGCGGCGTGCGGCTCGATCGGCGCGTGGGCCACCGGCGCCACGTCGAAGCGATCGTCCCGGACGTGGTGCGCGCGCTCGAAGCCCGCGGTGAGATCGCCGAACTCGACGAACGTGCGCGCCGCGACGTTGTCCGCGCGCGGCACCGGCTCGCCCTCCGGCCGTCCCCGCGCGCCCCAGTCCTCCCAGATCGTCTTGCCGGGATACTCGAACTCGTGGATGAGCGGCGCGCCCGGACGGAGCGCATCGGCCGCGGTGAAGACGGCGGGCAGGGGCTCGTACTCGACGTGGATCAGCGCGAGCGCTTCTTCGGCCGTCGCGTCGTCGACGGCGGCGACCGCGGCGACCTCGTCGCCGATATACCGCACGCGGTCGAGCGCGAACGGCGGCTCGTCGGCCGGGTAGCGCGGCGTGTCGACGAACGCGACGCGCAGACCCGCGGTGTCGCGGCCGGTCACGATCGCGTGGACGCCGCGCAGCCGCTCCGCCCGGCTCGTGTCGATGCGCACGATCCGGGCGTGCGGCACGGGCGACCTCAAGATCTTGCCGCGCAGCATGCCGGGCAGCCGCACGTCGGCCGTGTAGCGCGCGGCGCCGGTGACCTTCTCGCGGGCGTCGACGCGGGGAAGGGGCTTGCCTACGACGGCGTAACGGGACATGTCCGCTCCTCCCGGAGTCGCCGCGCCGCCGCGCGGATCGCGTCGAAGACCTTGACGTAGCCGGTGCAGCGGCAGAGGTTGCCGGAGAGCGCCTCGCGCATTGCGGTGTCGCACGGTTCCGGCGTGGCCTCGAGCAGCGCCTTCGTCGCGAGCACCAGGCCCGGCGTGCAGAACCCGCACTGCACGGCGCCGTGCTCGACGAACGCCTGCTGGATCGGGTCGAGCCGGCCGCCGGCGGCGATGCCTTCGATCGTGACGATCTCGGCGCCTTCGGCCTCGACGGCGAGCACGAGGCACGCGTTGACCGGCCGGCCGTCGAGCAGCATCGTGCACGCGCCGCACGCGCCGAGGTCACAGCCACGCTTGGCGCCCGTCAGGCCGAGGTCGTCGCGCACGACGTCGAGCAAGGTGCGCGTGGGCTGCACGGGCACGTCGCGCGTCTGACCGTTCACCGTGAGCTGGATGAGCCGCTTCATCGGATCTCCCCGGCCGCGGCCGCGGCGCGTGCGAGCGCCTCGGCCGCCATCAGCCCGGCCATCGCCCGCTTGTGGGGAACGCCGTCGGACAGAAAGAGCGGCCCGAGCGTCCTCGCGGTGAGGCGCGCGACGGCCGCATCGTCGGCGGCCGGCGCCCGCCGTCCATGCACCGCGGCTTCGACCTCGGCCAGTCGAAGCGGAGCCGGGCCCGCACCGGTCACCGCCACGCGGGCGTCGGCGATCGTGCCGTCGGGCGCCAGCGCGACGCGCGCGGCGACACCGAGGACGGGGAAGTCGAGCGAGTCCCGGACCGCGTGCTTCAGGTACACGGCGGCGGAGCGAGGCGGTGGCGCCGGCACGGTCACGGTCGTGACGACCTCGCTCTCGCCGAGCGCGACCGGCTTCAGGCTCTCGCCGGTATAGAGCGCTTCCATCGGGATCGTGCGCCCGGCTGGAGGCGCCGTCGCGCCGGCGAGCGTGACGCGGGCGCCGGCCACCAGGAACGCCGGCGGGGTGTCGGCGGAGAACAGAGCGACGCAGCGGTTCTCCCCCTCGTTGACGTGGCACCGGTCACCGGCCGTCTTCCAGCATGGCGGCCGGCTCGCGCGCCACGCCTCCGTCTGGTTGAAGTACCAGCAGCGCGTGTCGAGACAGAGGTTGCCGCCGACGGTGCCGCGATTGCGGAGGAGCGGCGAGCCGGCCTGCCCGGCCGCCTCCGCGACCACGGGCCAGCGCGCGCGAACGACCGGCGAGGACGCGAGGTCGGCCAGCGTGACGAGCGCCCCGACGACGAGGTCGCCGTCGGCGGACACCTCGAGACGCCGGAGCGCGCCGAGGCGCTTCAGGCTCACGAGGTGCCGCGCGCCGACCACCCCGTACTTCAACGCCGGGACGACGTCCGTGCCGCCGGCGAGGATGCGCGCCGCGGCGCCGTGCTCGCGCAGCAGCGCGACGGCGGCCTCCACCGTGTCCGGGGCGTGGTACTCGATCGTCGCGGTCGCCATCGCGGCTCCTCTTACCTCGTCATGATGAAATCGCCGGCGTCCGCCGGCGCGCGCGTCCGGCCGGGACGGCGGCGGCGCGCCACGGCGTCCGCGGCCCACGCGCACCATTCCGCGTACATCCGCTCGAACCGGATGCCGTGCTCGAGCACGAGCGCGCCGAAGGCGAGCGCCGGGTCTTCCGTCTCCTCGAGCCCGCCGTACCGCGCTTCGAGCGCGGCGCGGATCGCTTCGAACTCCGCGAGGACTCGCCGGTGCTCGTCGCCGTGGCGCCGGAGGTACCGGGCCGCCCGCGTGGCCGGCACCTGGTCGGCGAAGAACGTCCGGAGCAGCATCCGGTCCTTGACCGGCGCGGCGGCCGTCGGACGATCGAGCCACGCGCGCAGTGCCGCGCGGCCGGCGGGGGTGAGCGCGTAGTACCGCGTGTTCGGCCGCGTGTCCTGCACGGTGAGCCGCGACCGCACGAGACCGAGCCGCTCCATGCGCTTGAGCTCCGCGTAGACCTGGCTTCGCTCCGCGTGCCAGAAGAAGACGACCGAGCGGCGGAACCGCTTCAGCAGCTCCCAGCCGCTGAGCGAGCGCCGCGAGAGCAATCCGAGCAGCGCGTACCGGAGCGCGTTGTTGTCGGACGTCATATTCCTGCGCCGGAACATGACCCTGCCTTCGTGCGGACACAATGGGCCGAGATGCCCGGTTGTCTGGTGCGCCGACACCACGGACGGGCGGACGCGGCGTCCCGCGCGTGCGCTCGTCCTCAACGAAATGGGGCGTGCGCCTCATTGCCGCGACTCGGGCGTCCGTCGTCTGCTTCGTGCCATGAAGATGACGCCGTCGGTCGCGATCGCGAAGTTCCTCGAGGCGGCGGGCACCGAGTTCTTCTTTGGCGTCGTCGGGCACGGCAACTGGGCGCTGCTCGACGCGCTGACCAACACGCGCATCCGGGGTATCCGCGCCCGCGCGGAGGACCACGCCGTCCACATGGCGGACGGCTACTGGCGCACGAAACGCCAGCCGCCGCCGCCGGTGGTCGTCGCCACCGGTGGCCCGGGCGCGACGAATCTCATCCCGGCGCTCGCCGAGGCCTACTACTCGTCGGTGGCCCTCGTTGCGCTGGTCGGTGCCGGACCGAGCCAGTGGTTCGATCGCGGCGGCATCCAGGAGGCGTACCGCCACGGCCCCGAGGAATGGATCAGCCTCGCCAAGCCGGTCACCAAGAAGGCGTTGATGGTGAATCGCCCGGATACGGCGCTCGAGATGTTCATGCGGGCGTACAAGGAGGCGATCACCGGCCGACCCGGTCCCGTGCTCGTGCAGGTGCCCTTCGACATCCAGGCGACGCCCACCGAGCACCACGCGATTCCCGAGCCGCGCGCGTGGACGCGCGTGCACCCGCCCGCGCCGTCGCCCGAGGCCGTGGAGGAGGCAGCGGGACTGCTCGCCGCCGCCCGGCGTCCGCTCGTCGTCGTCAGCACCGGCGTCCACAACGCCCGTGCGTGGTCGGAGCTGCGCGAGCTGGCCGAGACGTTCGGCATTCCGGTGTGCACGACCTTCGCCGGCAAGGGCGCCTTCCCCGAGGATCACCGCTGTTACGCCGGCGTCCCCGGCCGGTTCGGCGACGAGCACGGCGTGAAGGCGGCGCGCGCCTGCGACGTGCTGCTGTCCGTCGGCAACCGGTTCACGGACCTCACGACCGCCGGCTGGACGGTGTACGACATCCCCGGCCAGACGCGCCTCATCCAGGTCGACATCGATGCCGGCGAGATCGCGCGCGTGTACCCCGTCGACGTCGGCATGGTGGCCGACGCGCGGCTGGCGCTGCGCGCGCTGATCGACGCGCTCCATGCGCGCGGGTACAGCGGCGCCGGGAATGCCGCCTGGCGAGCGGAGATCGAGGCGTGGCGCCGCGCGTGGCTCGAGAAGACGGCGCCGATGCGCGGCCAGGATGGACCGCCGCTCGACTACGCGCCGCTCTTCGCCGAGGCCGGGCACGCGATCCGCGACGTCGATCCGTCCACGTCGGTGCTGTTCGACACGGGCCAGACGCTCTGCTACGCGCCGAGCTTCTTCCAGGCCGCCTCGCGATTCATCCACACGAACAACGACCACTTCATCCGCATGGGCTGGAGCGTGCCCGCTCTCCTCGGGGCGAAGCTGGCGAACCCCGACCATCCCGCGGTGGCCTTCACGGGTGACGGCTCGTTCATGATGACGGCCACCGCGGTGGCGACGGCGGTGGAGTACGGGCTGCCCGCGGTGTGGGTCGTGCTCAACAACCGGTCGATGGTCTTCGAGCGGCGCATGGACCGCTTCTACGGCAAGCACACCTTCTGCGATTACCGCATCGAGGCGACCGGCGAGCTGTGGAACCCCGACCTCACGGCGATGGCCACCGCCATGGGGGCCCGCGGTATGCGCATCGCCAAGCGCGCGGAGGTGCGCCCCGTCCTCGCCGAGGCGCTGCGGAGCCGCGAGCCGGTCGTCGTCGACGTCGAGATGGACGTGAACTCCGCCGTCTACAATCCCGTCGCGTTCCGTTACGCGGACGACTTCGCGAGCCGGGGGCTCGAGCGCCCGCCGTTCTGAGCCGATGCACCTACGGAATTGAGTCGCAGGGCGCATGCCGCCCCTGGCTGCGCCTGCCGTAACGTCTGGCCCACGCATGCGCGCGTCCACCACCCGGCCGGTGATCAGTGGCGGCCGAGGCAGCAGCGCTTGTACTTCAAGCCGCTGCCGCACGGACAGCGCTCGTTGCGTCCCGCGGCGATCCGGACCGGCCCGCGCAACGACACCATGAACTCCTCGAGCCGCGCGCGCGTGCGCGGCACCGCCGCCAGCCGCTCGAGGTGGGGACGCGCGTGCACGAAGAAGCGCTGGAACCCCGCGCACAGGTAGTTGAGACCCGGCTCCCCGTCGGGGGAGACGAGGAACCGATCCTTGGGACAGCCCCCGTTGCAGTACGCGAGCACCTCGCACCGCCGGCACGATGCCGGGAGCGTGTCGCGCTTCGCGTCGCCGAACGCCCGCTGCGCCGGGCTGTCGAGCAGCGTCGCGAGCGGCGTCCGGCGGATGTCGCCGAGGCGATGGGACTCGTCCACGTAGTGGTCGCAGCAGTAGAAGTCTCCGGTGTGCTCGACGACCGGGACGTCGCCGCACGTCTCGCGGAAGATGCAGAGCGCGTGGGCGACGCCGCACGTCGTCCGGAGCGCCTCGTCGAACACCTGCACGGTGCTCCGGGTCAGGTCGTGGCGGAGCCACTCGTCGAAGATCGCGCACAGGAAGTCGCCGACGGCCTCGGCCGCCGCCGTCCGCTCGCTCGGGCCCGCGCCGGCGCGCTCGACGAGCGGCAGGAACTGCAGCGACGTCACGCCGGCGTCCTTGAAGAACCGGTAAACGCCGAGCGGGTCGCCGACGTTGGCGGCGTGGACGACGCAGAGCACGTCGCACGGCACACCGTGCCGCTGCAGCAGCCGCAGCGCGCGCACGACGTCGCGGTGGCTCGGCCGGTCGCCCTTCGTCCGCCGGTACGCGTCGTGGCAGGGCGCGGGGCCGTCGAGGCTCAGACCGACGTAGAAGCCCTCGGCCGCGAAAAAGCGGGCCCACGCCTCGTCGAGTCGCGTCCCGTTCGTCTGCACGCCGTTGACGATGCGTCGTCCCTCGGGCTGGTGCGCCCGCTGGAGCGCGACGATGCGCCGGAAATAATCGAGGCCGAGCAGCGTCGGCTCGCCGCCGTGCCAGGCGAACGCGATGAGCGGCGTCGGCGCGGCGTCGAGGTGCTGGACGATGTAGGCCTCGAGCAGGTCATCCGGCATGCGCCGGGGGCCGGCGGCGTCGTAGAGCGCGTCCTTCGCGAGGTAGTAGCAGTAGCGGCAGTCGAGGTTACACACGGCGCCGCCCGGCTTGACCATCACCTGGAATTCGCGGCTCGCCGGCATCGCGCTCGGAAGCGTACGGAGGCGGGCGCAAGACCGCCATCCGCCCGATGCATCGTTTTGGACCTACCCCTTGCTGCGGGAGGACGTCATGACTGACATCGCGAGCGCGCCGCGGGATCTCCGGGACTGGATGAGGCGCGTCGAGGCGATCGGACAGCTCAAGCGCATCACCGAGCCGGTGTCGCGCAACGAGGAGATGGGGGCGATCACCTACCTCGCGCACCAGGAGATCGGCGCCCCCGCGCTCTTCTTCGCCGGTGGTCGTCGACGCCGAGGGGGCGCCGGTCAACGAGAACCACCTCTACGACGACAAGGTCGACATCCGCCGCTTCCCGGCCGCGCGCCACTGGGCCGGGGACGGCGGCGAGTACATCGGGACCTGCGACGCGATCATCACGCGCGATCCCGACGGGGGCTGGCTCAACGTCGGCACCTACCGGCAGATGGTGCAGGGCAAGAACGAGGTCGGGCTCTACCTGTCACCGGGAAAGGACGCGCGCCTGCACATCGAGCGGTACTGGAGCCGCGACGAGCCGTGCGAGGTCGTGATGTGCTGGGGCATCGATCCCGCGCTGTTCATCGCCGCCTCGCAGACGTTCCCGAAGACCGTGAGCGAGCTCGACTTCGTCGGCGGGATCCTCGGCCGTCCGGTGGAGCTCGTGAAGGGCGAGCGTACGAGCCTGCTGTATCCGGCGAACGTCGAGATCGCCGCCGAGGGCATCATCCATCCCGGCGCCCAGAAGATGGAGGGGCCGTTCGGCGAGTTCACCGGCTATTACGGCCGGCCGGAGGACTACGCGTTCCTCGTCGAGCTCAAGGCGGTGCATCACCGTGACGATCCGATCCTCACGCACGCGCTGATGGCCGACTACCCGGCGAACGAGTGCGCGCTGCTCTACGCCGTCGCGCGCTCGGCGCGCATCTGGAACGACCTCGACCGCGTCGGCGTCCCCGGGATCAAGGGCGTGTACGCGCATCCGGCCGCCGCCGGCGGGTTCGGCATGACGGTCGTGTCGCTCGAGCAGCGGTACGCGGGCCACGCGCCGCAGGCGCTGGCGCTCGCGGCCCAGGTCCCCGGCGGCGCCTATTACGCGAAGTGGATCATCGCCGTCGACGAGGACGTCGATCCGTCCAACGTGAACCAGGTCATCTGGGCGATGGCCACGCGCTGCAATCCCGTGGAGGACATCGACATCCTCCGCAACACGTGGTCGACCTGGCTCGATCCCACGCAGAACCCGCCGGAGGAGCGGCCGTACTCGTCCAAGGCGCTGATCAACGCGTGCATGGAGCACCGCCACCTCAAGGACTTCTCGAGGCGGACGAAGGTCCGCCGCTCCGTGTACGACACGGTCGCCGCGCGCTGGGCGTCGCTCGGCTTCCGCGGCACGCCGCCCACGCTGTGGAGCCTCGAGGACTGACGCCGAGAGTCCCGTGCGGCGCCGCGTGTCGAGATCGCGGAACGCCGCCGGCGGGGGATGACCCCTGTCAACGACGGAAGTGCGGCAGCACGTGCGCGCCGAGGAGCTCGATCGCCTGCATGACGCGCTGGTGCGGCATGCCCGGCCAGTGCAGGCGGAAGCCCATCTGCTGAATCCCGAGCCGCCGCTCGTGCTCGGCGATCTGCTCGATGCAGTACTGCGGGTCGCCGACGATGAACCGGTCCTGCCGGAGCTGCTCGATGGGCAGGTGGAACGTCTCGCCGGCCGGCAGCACGTGGTCCTGGCCCCACTGCGCGTACGCTTCGTACTTCGTGGCGAGATAGGGCAGCGCTTCTCGCAGCGCCGCGTCCATGTCGCGCGCGATGTAGAGCTCCTTGCCGAGACTGAAGCGCGGCGGAGGAAACGGCTTGCCCTCCGCTTCGAGCGCGGCCCGGTAGAGGCCGACCTGCCGCTCGAGCGTCGCGAGGGTGGCATGGCCGGCGATGGTCCAGGCGTCGGCGATGCGCGCGACACGCTGCACCATCCGGTCGTTGCTGGCGGCCACGACGATCGGCGGGCGCGGCTTCTGGACGGGCCGCATCGTGAGACTCACGTCGTCCAGCTGGAAGTGCGTGCCGTGAAACGTCACCCGGTCTTCGGTCCAGAGCCGCTTGACCACCTCGAGCGCCTCGAGAAAGCGGGACAGCCGCTGGCCCTTGGGGACACCGAAGGCGTCGAACTCGACGTCGCGATACCCGAGCCCGACCCCGAACACGAAGCGCCCGCCGCAGATGACGTCCATCGTGGCGATCGACTCCGCCACGTCCACCGGCTGGTGGAGCGCGAGCAGCATGATCCCCGTCCCGAGCGTCATGTCTCCGGCTTCGGCGGCCACCCGGGCCAGGAGCGGCAGGGGCTGCATGTACTGGAACGGCGCCGCGAGGTAGTGCTGGCTCGCGCTGACGTGGTCGAATCCCGCCTGACGCGCGAGCCGCACCATCTCGACCGCCTCGGCGACACGCTGCGGCAGGTGGTCGCCCACGGGATGCTGGATCGGCAGCGAGAATCCGAATCGCATGGGCTCGCTCCTCCGCGGTCAGCGCCGGATCACCGTGGTGCGCAGCACCGCGCAGAGCCGGCCGAGCTGATTCGTGAACCGGCGCTCCTGGACGACGATGCCGAGGAGGCCGGATCGCCCCCGCCGGGCGCGCGCGTCGGTGATCTCGGTCCGCATCGTGATCTCGTCCCCGACGATCATCGGCTCGTGGAACTCGTACTCGTCCTCGCCGTGCACGGTAGCCTTCCCGAACGGGAAGTCGAGCTGATGCTCGGTCCCGTTGAAGTACATGAGCCACACGAAGGGCCACGGCGCGACGACCCCACGGTAGCCGCGCCTGGTCGCCGCCGCCGCATCGTAGTGGATCGGATCCGCGTCCTCCACGGCCCTGGCCATCTTGCGGACGGCGCCGAGCTCGACGGTCATCGTGTCGGCGCCCCCGAGTGGACCGACGAGCCCCGACAGGAACGTCTCGATCTCCGGCAACGTGGTCGCCACGGGCTGTCTCCGTTCTAGCGCGCCCGGCGGGCCACCACCGCCGTGGCCCGCGCCGGGGTCGTGATCTCGCCGCGCTGGTTTTCGATCCAGCACTCGATCTCGAGCACGCCGTGCCCGGCCTCCACGGACGTCTTCGTCACGCGGCCGTGAAGGTGCGCCAGATCGCGGGGCATCGTCGAGCCGGTGTTCCGATCCGCGAAGCGCGTGAGGCGCGCGTTGCGCCCGAGCCAGCGCTCGACCTCCGTCAGGAGGTAGGACGCCATGAGCGGCCCGGACAGGATGATGCCCGGCAGGCCCTGCGCCTTCGCGACGTGCTCGTCGTGATGGAATTCCGAGTCGTAGTTGTCGCACGCGCCGGCCCAGCGCACCTGGTGGCCGACCATCATCGGCCCCTTCGTCACGGTCGCGAACTCCTGGCCCTCGGCGAAGTCCTCGAAGTAGAGATCGGGCGGCTCGATCGTCGTCGCGCGGCTCATCCTGCCGTCTCCTCCCGTCATTCGGCGAGCCACACCGTGTCGAGCTGCTGGTTGAGGAAGTGGCTCGGCATGATCGTCCAGCCCCGCACCTTCGACGAGTGCGGGATGATCCGGTGCCACTGGAACCCCATGATGAAGTGAATCTCCTCGTCGTAGAGGCGCTTCTCGAACTGCCGGAGCAGGCGGCGGCGCTCGTCGGGGTCGAGCGTGCGCGACTGCCGGGCGTAGAGGTCGTCCATCACCGTGTCCTTGTGCTTGCCGTAGTTCACCGGTGACGTCGTGAGGAACCAGTGGATGTCGAGGTCGGGCTCGACGATGGAATTGCAGGGCGCGGTCACGGCGACCTCGAACTCGCCGTTCCGGAGCGCCTGAAACCAGCTCGACGTCTCCAGCACCGAGTGCTTGACGGTGACACCGATCTGCCGCCACTGGTCGATGAGCCAGATGCCGAAGGGTTCGTAGGGTTGCGGCACCGCCCGGTTCACCAGCGTGAACGACAGATTCTCGGCACCCGCCTCCTTCAGCAGGCGCCGTGCCTCGGCGCGCGCGGCGGTGATGTCCCGGCCGTACCCGGCCAGCTTCTCCAGCTCCGCCGGGGGCGTCGCCCACGGCGTGCCCGGCACCTGGATGCCGGCAACCTCCTTGATCAGGGCGATGCGCGAGAGCGCCTTCGAGCCCTCCCAGCGGTCGAGCGCGAGCGTGAGCGCGCGGCGCACGCGCTTGTCGTCGTAGGGCTTCTTCTGCTCGTTGGGCGTCGCGCCGATGGAGCAGTTCCACGGGCTTTCCTGCACCGTGATCTTCTTGCCGACCGCACTGACGAGATTGTCGCGGTCTGCCGGCGTGAAGCCGCGGAACTGGATGTGGGCGCGCTCGCCACGGACGGCCGCGACCTGGGCTGACGAGCTCGGAATGAAGATGGCCCGGAACCCGTCGAGGTACGGCTTGCCCTTGTCCCAGTAGTCAGGGTTCTTCTTCGCGATCCAGTGCGAGCCGCGAACGTACTCCACGAACTTGAACGGCCCCGTGCCCATGACGTTCTTCTCGTACCAGCGCGGATCCCTGGCGAGGATGTCCGCCTTGTAGATCCAGTTCCACGGCGACGCGAGCGCGGCCATGAACGACGCCTCGGGATACTTCAGACGGAAAACCACCGTGTCCGGCGCCGGCGCGTCCAGCGACTCGACCGACTGGTAGGTCGCCTTGCGGCTCGACACCACGCCGGGCGGCGGGGAGATGATGTGATCGTAGGACGCCTTCACGTCGCGCGACGTCATGAGGCTGCCGTCGTGGAACTTCACACCCTGCCGTACCTTGAACGTGTACGTCCGCCGGTCGGCCGAGATCGTCCACGACTCGGCGAGATCGCCGACGAATTTCGTGCCGGTGCGATCGAAGGGATCCACGCGCATCAGCGTGTTGTACTGCGGCGCTCCGGGATGGAGCATCGCGAAGGTCTCCTCGCGATGCGCGTCGAAGCTCGGCGGCTCGGCGGCGACGATGAACACGAGCTCGCCTCCGGCGCGCGGCTTGTCGTCGGGCGCCGCGCCGGCGGCCGGCACGAGCGCCGCCACCAGCAGCAGGCACGTCAGGACCGCGAACGAGGGTCGACCGGGTCGGCGCATGGCTTGTCTCTCCTGTCGAGGACACCGAGACGCCGGAGCGCGTCGATGTCGGTTGGCGTGAAGCCGGAGCGCTGGAGAACGTCGTCGGTGTCCTCGCCGAGCGCCGGCGCGCGCTTCCGGAGCTGCCAGGGCGTGCGGGACATCTTGAGCGGATTGCCCACGAGCGGCGTCGTCCCGTCGGCGGACGCGATCACCATGCCGCGAGCGAGCGCCTGCGGATCCGCGTACACCGCGTCGTAGCCCAGGATCGGCGCCGCGGGGATGCCGGCCTGCTCGAGGCGCTCGAGCCAGTAGGACGCCTCGTGGGTCGCGAGCGCCTGCTCGAGCTCCTTCCGGAGCTCCGCGCGGTGGCGGACGCGCGCCGCGATGCCGGCGAAGCGCGGATCGTCCGCGAGGTCCGGCCGTCCGATGACCTCGCAGAAGCTCGGCCAGAGCCGCTCGGTCTGCGCGCCGACGATGATGTGCTCGTCGCGGGTCGCGAGCGCCTCGTACGGCGCCACCAGCGGGTGACCGCTGCCGAGCCGGCCGGGCACGGTGCCCTGTCCCCAGTACTCCGCGGCCTGCCACACCGACAGCGCCACCCCGGCCTCGAACAGCGACGTGTCGACGTACTGCCCCTCGCCGGTGCGCGTCCGGTGGAACAGCGCCAGCAGCACGCCCTGCACCATGAAGAGCCCGGCACAGAGGTCCGTGATCGGCAGACCGCACTTGACCGGCGGACCGGCGGCCTCGCCGGTGACGCTCATGATCCCGGACATCGCCTGCGTGACGAGGTCGTACCCGCCACGCCGCGCGTACGGTCCCGTCTGGCCGAAGCCGGAAACGGACGCCATCACGAGCCGCGGGTTGAGCGCGCGCAGGGTGTCCCACCCGAGCCCGAGGCGCTCCATGGTGCCGGGCCGGTAGTTCTCGACGACGACGTCCGCGCTCGCCGCGAGCCGGCGGAACGCCGCGGCGCCCGCGCGGTGGTCGAGGTCGAGGATCACGCCGTCCTTGTTCCGGTTGACGAGCTCGAACGGGACGCTGGCGCCCGCCTTGAACGGCGGCGTGCGCCGCGTCTCGTCGCCCCAGGGCGGCTCGATCTTGACGACGGTCGCGCCCATGTCGCCGAGCAGCATGGTCCCGTAGGGACCGGCGAGGACCCGCGTCAGATCGAGCACGACGACGCCGTCGAGCGCGCGCACGGTCAACCGCGCCGGAGCTTCGGATCGAGGGCGTCGCGCAGGGAGTCGCCGAAGAGGTTGAAGCCGAAGACGCCGAGGCTGATGGCGATGCCGGGGAAGATCGCGATCCACGGCGCCTTCTCGGCGTACGACGCGGCCGAGCCGGAGAGCATGAGGCCCCACGACGGCGTCGGCTCGGCCGTGCCGAGACCCAGGTAGGAGAGCGACGCCTCGGCCAGGATGGCGCTCCCGAGCTGCGCGGTCAGCATGATGAGGTACGGCGCGAAGACGTTCGGGACGATGTGCTGCAGCACGACGCGGGGGCGCGAGGCGCCGAGCGCCCGCACCGCCTCGACGTACACGTTCTCCTTCACCGACATCGCGGCGGCGCGCACGACGCGCGCGACGCGCGGGACGATCGGGATCGCGATCGCGATCACGACGTTCTGGACGGCGGGGCCGAGGATCGAGGCGATCGCGAGCGCCAGGATGAGCTGCGGGAACGACAGCAGGATGTCCATCACGCGCTCGAGGAGCAGATCGACCCGGCCGCCCCAGTACGCGCTCAGCACGCCCAGCAGCGCGCCGAGGGAGCAGCCCGCGACCGAGGCCGTGAAGCCGACGAAGAGCGCGATGCGCGCGCCGTACATGATCCGGCTCAGCACGTCGCGCCCGAACTCGTCGGTGCCGAGCCAGTGGTCGAGGCTCGGCCGCGCGAACTGCAGCTCGTAGTCGCCGGTGTAGGGATCGTACGGCGCCAGCGCCCTGGCGAGAAAGGCCACGATCAGCATCGCGAGGATGACGGCCGCCCCGGCCGCGCCGAGCGGCTTGGCGTGAATGAACTTGCCGACCTCCTCGACCGCGGTGAGCCGACGCCTGAGCGTCGCCGAGGCCGTCGCGTGCTCGAGGGGATAGACGCTCACCGCTCTTGATACCGGATGCGCGGGTCGAACCACGCGTAGGTGAGATCGACCAGGAGGTTCACGAGCACGAAGCCGAACGCGATGAGGAACACGAGCGCCTGCACGACCGGGTAGTCGCGGTGCGCGACGGCGTCCACCACGAACCGCCCGACGCCGTTCAGCGTGAAGACGGTCTCGGTCACGACGAGGCCGCCGATGAGGAACGCGAACTCCGTCCCGATCAGCGTGATCACCGGCAGCATCGCGTTCTTGAGCGCGTGACGGATGACGATGGCCTTCTGGGCGAGCCCCTTCGCCCACGCGGTGCGGATGTAGTCCTCGCGCAGGACCTCGAGCAGCGTCGATCGCGTCATGCGGGTGGTGACCGCCGCGTACCGATACCCGACGGTCACCACCGGCCAGATCATCTGCTGGAGGTTCGCCCAGGGATCCTCCCACGGCGGCGTGAACAGGAGGGGGGGACCCCAGCCGAAGAAGAGCACCAGGAACAGGATGACCAGGATGCCGACCCAGAACGACGGGACGGCGAGGCCGCCGATCGAGACCACGCGGACCACGTAGTCCACCCACGTGTCCTGGCGCACCGCGGCGAGCATGCCGAGCGGAATCGAGATCAGCACCGAGATCATGGTGGCGAGCACCGCGAGCTCGAGCGAGAGCGGCAGCCGGATGAGCAGCTCCTCGACGACCGGGCGGCCGGTCCAGAGCGAGGTGCCGAGATCGAAGTGGAGGAGCCCCCACATCCACACGCCGAACTGGACGATCAGCGGCTGGTCGAGCCCGAGCTG
This sequence comes from Candidatus Rokuibacteriota bacterium, assembly GCA_016184365.1. Taxonomy (GTDB): domain Bacteria; phylum Methylomirabilota; class Methylomirabilia; order Rokubacteriales; family CSP1-6; genus AR8. The sequence continues at coordinate 13,650 of JACPCW010000035.1, read as the reverse complement.
CTGGCGGACGGCGGCGAGCTGCTGGGGATCGATGTGACTGCCCTGATCACCGCCGAGGATCAGCAGCGCGACGTCTCCGGGGATCACGCGCATGATCACGAACACCAGGGACGCCACGCCGAGCAGCGTGGGGACGATCAGCAGCAGTCGCTTCGCCAGGTACGAGGCCATGGGCCCGGCCTCCGCGCGCTCAGTCCTCCGCCAGCCAGACGTCCTGGAGCTTCTGGTTCGAGTAGTAGTTCGGTGGCGCGACGTAGTTCTTCACCTTCGCCCAGTGCACCAGGTTCCGCGTCCACCACAGTCCCGGCATGTAGTACGCGTTCTCGAGCGCGATCCGCTGGAGCTCGTCGGTCAGCTTCTTGCGCTCGGCCGGATCGAGCGTTCGCGCCTGGCGCGAGAAGAGGTCGTCGAGTCTCGGATCCGAGAACCGGCCCCAGTTCTGGGTGCTGCCCGTCGTGTAGCGGCCGAGCCAGACGTCCGGATCGTCCATGTACTCGACCGGCGGCGAGATGATCAGCTCGAAGTTCCCCGTGTTCTGTCCGTCGGCGAACCAGGCGGCCGTCTCGAGCGGGCGGTGCTCGGCCTCGACGCCGATCTTGCGCCACTCCTGGATCACGAAGACCGCCCAGTCCTGGTAGGGCAGGCGGATGTTGCGGTTCTTCAGCACGACCTTCATGCCGTTCGGGTATCCGGCCTCGGCGAGGAGCCGCCGGGCCTCCATGCGGCTCTTCTCCGCGTCGCGCCAGAAGCCGGGAAGCTTCTCGAGCTCCGCCTGCGGGAGCGCCCAGTCGGCCGAGCCCGGCCGGATCAATCCGCCGATGTGCTTCAGCCCCGTGAGGGGGTAGAGGACACGGCTCGCCGTGTACCGGTCGATCGCCATCGTGAGCGCCTTGCGGACGCGCACGTCGTTGAACGGCTTCACGGTGTTGTTGACCGAGATGCCCCAGTGGGCGGTCACGGGCGTCTCCTGCACGGCGATCTTGTCGCCGAGCTGCTTCTTGATCGCCTCGACCTCGGGCGCGGGCAGGTTGCGGAACTCGATGTAGGCGCGCCCGGACCGGATGGCCGCCGCCCGCACCGACGTCTCGGTGCTGATGAAGAACCGGTACCCGTCGAGGTACGGCCGGTCCTTGACGAAGTAGTCGGGATTCCGCTCGCCCTCGAACATCCCGCCGCGCGTGTACGTCTTGAACTTGAACGGCCCCGACCCCACGACGTTCATCTTGAAATGGTTCGGGTCCTTGTCGAGGTACTTCTTCGGGAAGATCACGTTCCACGGCGACGCGAGGTTCGGCAGGAGCGACGCCGACGCGAACTTCAGGTGGAACACGACCGTGACGGGGTCGGGAGCGTCGATCCGCTCGACCGAGGAGAAGGCGGCCTTCCGGGTGCTACGGGTGCCCTGCGGCGGGAAGACGATCTTGTCGTAGCTCGCCTTCACGTCGGCCGCCGTCAGCGGCGAGCCGTCGTGGAACCGGATGCCCGACCGGATCTTGAACGTGTACGTCTTGCCGTCAGGCGCGATCTTCCAGTCGAGCGCGACGTCGCCGATGATCTTCGGGAACGCGTACGGGTCGAACTGGAGCAGCGTGCTGTAGAGCGGCGCGACGAGCTGGATGTTCGCGAACGTGCTCTCCTGGTGCGGGTCGAGGCTCGGTGGTTCCGCGCCGATCACCGCGAGCAGGATCCCGCCCCGGCGGGGCGTCTCCGCCGCGCCACCCTCGAGGGGCGTGACGGTCGTCGAGACGACGAGGAGTACCAGCAGGATGCCGATGCGATGAAACCGCGGTCGTGGGAATGCCATCGCCATTACGCACCTCCCAGGCTCGGATAGGCGTCGGGACGCGCCATGAACTTGGTGCGGCAGCCGAGCGTGTCGAAGTAGACCCACCGGCCGCCGTGGAACTGCCTCGTCCCCTTGGCGGGATCCACCTCCTGCGCCCCGTGCGCCGTCTCGCCCGTCTTCGTCCGCGCGGCCGCCTCGTCGACGGCCTTGCCGCACACCGGACACGTGGCCTTCATGCTTGCGTTCCTCCTGGCTGACTCAGACGGCAACGACGACGGGGACGGGCCGCCCGAGGACGACGGTGCCGGGAGAGTCGATGAGCGCGTGGGCGATCCGCGCGCGATGCTCGTAGCTCGTGCCGAGGCGCATCGCCCACGCCGAGACGCGGCGGAACCACAGGTGCAGGTCGAACTCCATCATGAAGCCGATGCCGCCGTGGATCATCTGGGAGAACCGGACCACCGCTTCGCATTTCTCGTTGCAGAACGCCTTCGCCTGGGAGACCTCGATGCCGGCGGGGAGGCCCTGGTCCATCTTCCAGAGCGCCTCGTAGGTCAGCAGCTCGCCGCCGTCGATCCACACGATCATGTCGGCGCAGATGTGCTGGATGGACTGGAGCGCGCCGATGGGCTGGCCGAAGGCGACCCGGTACTTCGAATAATCGATCGCCATCTCCGCGTCCTTCCGCGTCGCCCCCAGCATCTGCGCGCACAGCAGCACGGTGGCCCGATCGAGCATCCGCTCGACGATCGGCCCGCCCTCGCCGAGCCGCCCGATCACGTTGGCCCGCGGCACGCGGACGTCGTCGAACACGACCGCGCACTGCTTGTCCTTCGCCAGCGTGACGAGCGGGGTCGTGGAGATTCCCGGCGCTTTCGTGTCGACGAGCACCAGCGAGAGACCGGCGTGGCCCGAGCCGGCGGCCGTGCGACACGCGACCAGGCAGTGGTCCGCCGCCGTGAAGTGGTCCACGAAGAGCTTCGTGCCGTTGATCACCAGGTGATCGCCGTCGACCACGGCCCGCGTCTGGACGGTGTCGGGCCGGAAGCGCGGATCCTGCTCGGTGAACGCCCACGTGAGCACGGTGTCGCCACGGACCACGCCGGGAAGAATGGCCTCGCGCTGCGCCGGCGTGGCGTCGCTCGCGATCGTGAGCGCCGCGACGACCGTGCCGAGGAGCGGCAGCGGGGCCACGGCGCGGCCGACCTCCTGCATGATGATCCCGAGATAGACGAGCGGCAGGTCCTGGCCGCCGTACGTCTCCGGCAGCGCCATGCCCTGCCAGCCGAGCTCGGCCGTCTTCCGCCAGAGCGCCGGCGGGTAGCCGAGCGGATCGGTCTCCATCGCGCGCACCAGGGTCGTGGGGCACTCCGCCTCGAGGAACTCCCGGGCGGTGTGGCGCAGCATCTTCTCCTCGTCGGTCAGCAGGAGGTTCATCGTCCTGCCTCCGGCCGCCCCGCCCGGCGCGCGGACGGCAGACCCAGACCGCGACGGGCGACCTGGTCGCGCATGACCTGCACGCTGCCGTGGTTGATGCCGGACTGGAAGGCGCCCATCAGGTTGTGCGCGAAGATTCCCTTCTCGACCGCGTACGGCGAGCCGTTCAGGAGCTGACCGTAGGGACCGAGCATCTGCGTGATGGCTTCCGACGTCCGCACGCCGTGCTCCGGCGCCCAGATCTTCTCGGCCGCCCCCTCGTAGGTGAAGTGACCGCCGTGCTCGACGATCGACATGCTGCGCATCGTCATGAGCCGGCACACCTGGGCCTCGATCCAGAGCTCCGCGATCTTGTCCCTGATCGCGGGGTCGTCGGCGGGCGAGTAGCCATCGAACCGGTTCGTCTTGACCCAGTTGACGATGTCCTCGTCGCGACGGACGGAGATCAGGTACCGGGCGGCTCCGACCCGATCGAGGTTGAGCCCCATGGACCCGACACCCCAGCCTTCGTTCTCCTTGCCGAGCAGCGTCGTCTTCGGGACCCGCACGTCGTCGAAGAACGTCTCGTTGGTCCGGTACGCGCCGTACGTGGTGCCGAGCGGCGCCCGCGGCTCGTTCTGGATCGTCCACAGCGGACGCACGGTGAGGCCGGGCGTGTCCATGGGGACGAGAAAGATCGAGATCCCCTGGTGCTTCGGAACGGCCGTGTCGGTCCGGGCCATCAGATAGACGTGCGTCGCCGTGTGCGCGGCGGACGTGTACATCTTCTGGCCGTTGATCACGTAGTCGTCGCCGTCGCGGACCGCGCGGCACTGGAGCGAAGCCAGGTCGGCGCCGGCCTGCGGCTCGGTGAAGCCGAGCGCGAACGAGTACTCGCCGCTGATGAGCTTGGGGATGAAGGCCCGCTTCTGCTCCTCGGTGCCCGCGGCGAGGATCGCCGGCGCGCCGCTCCCGGCGAGCCCCACGGCGATGCCGACGCGCGCGAACTCCTCCTCGACGATGTACTGGGTGATCCGGTCGCCGTCCTGACCGCCGTACTCCTTCGGGTAGCTGATCCCCAGCCAGCCGCGCTTGGCGATCTCGTCGAACAGCCGGCTGACGAGCGGGCCACGGCCGACGCTGCGGCTGACGCCGAAGCCCTCCGTGAGACCTTCCAGTTCCTCGACGATCTCGGCGGTCAGATGCTCGGCGATGAAGTCGCGAACCTCGCGACGCAGGGCTTCTTGCTCCGGCGTGAACCCGAAATCCATGCTCGTTCTCCCTATCTGAAAGCCGGCAGCACCCGGGTCGCGACGGTCTCCAGTTGTTCGCGGATCCCGCGCGCGTCGGCCGCGAGGAACGCGAACACGAAGTCGCGCACGCCGGCGTCGACGCGGTCCTCGATGCCCTTCACGCAGTCCTTCGCGGTTCCGGCGATGCAGAGGCCCCGGGCGATGTCCTCGGCGCTGCGCCCGGCCGTGACGTAGCGCTGCCCGACGTTCGCGATCGCCATGGCCAGCGCCTCGTCCGGATCGTCCGCGACGGCGGTCGGCTGGACGACCCCGAACCGAAAGCGGCTCATGTCACGGCCCGCGGCCTCGCCGTACGCGCGGACGGCGTCGTTCGCCTGCTTCAGGCGGCGAACCGTGTAGAGGTAGGGGAGCCAGCCGTCGCCGAGCGTTCCGGCGCGCCGCATCGCGGCGTCGCTCCGGCCGCCGACCCAGATCGGCGGATGGGGCGTCTGCGCCGGCCGTGGCCGCAGCGTCGCGTCCTGGAACGTCCAGAACTCTCCCGCGTGCGCGACGCGCTCTTCCGTCCAGAGCCGCTGCATCACGTGCAGCATTTCGTTGGCCCGACGGCCGCGCGTCTCCACCGGCACGCCGAGGAGGTCGTACTCGATGCGCGTGTCGCGCTGACCGCCGAGGCCGATGCCGAAATCGAGACGTCCGCCGGACACCTGATCCACCGTGGCGACGAGCTTGGCGAGGAGCACCGGGTGGTACAGCGGCGCGATCACGATGCCGGTCATGACGCGGATGCGTGTCGTCGCGCCCGCGGCGGCCGCCATGAGCGGCAGCGCGAGCGAGGTCGGGCGCGGGGCGATGCCGTCCTGGACGTGCTCGCCGGCGACGACGCGGTCGTAGCCGAGCGCCTCCGCGCGCCGCGCGAAGTCGATCACGTCCCGCGCGTCGACGTTCGCGGAGCATCCGAAGGTGAGCGCGGAACCCGGGATCATGGTGGTCGGACAGATACAGCATCGCCGCCACGTTGGACATAGAGCAGGCGACTCAGTTTTTCGCTGCGTCTGACCGATTTCGCTCGCCCGGCGTTTCTCTATGATCCGCGCACATCCTCCGACTCTCGGTCGAAGGGACGCGCCACGAGCCCATCAGCACTGGACGATCTCCGTGTCCTCGACCTCAGCCAGGGGATCGCCGGGCCGCTGTGCGCCAAGCTCCTCGGGGATTGCGGCGCCGACGTCGTCAAGGTCGAGCCGCGCGGCGGCGAGTGCGGCCGGCGCATGCCGCCGTTCTTCCACGACGAGTCCGATCCGGAGAAGAGCCTCTTCTTCCTGCTCCTCAACCTGAACAAGCGCGGCATCACGCTCGACGTCGAGACGCCCGAGGGCGCCCGGACCTTCACCGCGCTCGCACGGCGTGCCGACGTCGTCGTGGAGACGTTCCTGCCGGGGCACCTCGCGCGGCTCGGACTCGATCACGCCGCGCTGGAACGCGTGCAGCCCGCGCTCGTGATGACGTCGATCACGCCGTTCGGACAGAGCGGTCCGCACCGTGACTATGCCGGCGACGAGATCGTCGCGTACGCGATGAGCGGCATGATGAGCATCAGCGGCACCACCGACCGCGAGCCGCTCAAGCACGGTGGCTTCCAGGCGCAGTACGAGGCCGGCTTGAACGGCGCGCTCGCCACGTTGTTCACGCTCGTGCTCCGCGACCGCACCGGCATCGGCCAGCACGTCGACGTCTCCACCCAGGAGGTCGTGACCTCGACGCTCGTCGCCAACCAGCCCTTCTACAGCTTTGCCGGAGGCGTGCAGAGCCGGCGCCGGCCCGGCGGCGCGATGTTCGGCAACGTCATGCCGTGCCGGGACGGCTATTTCGTGAGCCAGGCGGGGGGCGGCGCAACGTGGGACGAGATCGCGGACTTCTACGGCCGCCCGGAGCTCAAGGACGGCCGGTTCGCCGACGCCGATCGGCGGATCGTCAACGGCCCGGCCCTGGACGAGCTCCTCCTCGAGGCGACGAAGCACCGGACGATGGCCGAGATGTTCAGGACGGCGTCCGAGCAGCATCGAATGCTCTTCGGGATCGTGCAGACGCCGGCCGACCTGGCGCAGTGCGCGCAGCTCGAGACGCGGGACTTCTACCAGGAGGTCGAGCATCCCGTCATCGGGACGATGAAGGTGCCCTTCCGTCTCTGGAACATGACCCCGACGCCCGTCACGTATCGGCGGCCGGCGCCGATGCTCGGCCAGCACAACGCCGAGGTCTACGCGGAGTGGCTCGGCTATGGCGACGACGAGCTGACGAGGCTCCGCGACCTCGGAGTCATCTGACGGCGATGGCGACGCTGCCGCTCGAAGGGATCCGGGTGATCGACTGCGGCTACGTGTTCGCGGTGCCGTACGCCGGCGGGCTCATGGCCGACATGGGCGCCGAGGTCATCAAGATCGAGGGGCCGGGACGGCTCGACATCACGCGCGACAGTCCGTTCTCGGGCGTCCCGGCCGACAACGACCCCGGCGTCGATCCCTGGAACCGCACCTCCAACTTCAACCAGATCAACCGCGGCAAGAAGTCACTCGTGCTGGATCTCAGCCGTGCCGAGGGGCGGGACGTCCTGCGCGACTTGATCCGCGTCAGCGACGTCTTCATGGAGAACTTCACGCCGCGCGTGATGCGGAGCTGGGGCCTCGACTACGCGGCGATGAAAGAGCTCAAGCGCGACATCATCATGGTCTCGAACACGGGCTACGGCCACGGCGAGGGCCCCTACACGCAGTACCCGGCCCAGGCCACCACGCAGGAAGCGACGCACGGGCTCGCGCACGTCACCGGCTATCGCGGCGACATCCCGTCGAAGGCCGGTCAGTCGTACGTCGACTTCCTGGCGTGCTGGGCCTGCCTCATCGGCGTCGCGCTCGCCCTCCGGCACCGCCACCGGACGGGCGAGGGCTCGTGGATCGACGTCGGCATGTATCAGCTCGGGTGCTACACGGTCAGCGAATACATTCTCGACTGGCTCGCGAACGGACGCCTCGGGGAACGCCTCGGGAACCGCCATCCGTGGTACGCGCCGCAAGGGTGCTATCCGTGCGCCGGCGACGACCAGTGGTGCGTCGTCTCGGTGCGGAGCGACGAGGAGTGGACCGCGCTCTGCGCCGTGATCGGGCCGCCGGAGCTCGCGCGGGACGCTCGCTTCGCGACCGACGCGGAGCGGCGGGCGCATCACGACGAGCTCGACGCGCGCATCGGCCGGTGGACCGCCGCGCTGCCGAAGCTCGAGGTCATGGAGCGCCTGCAGGCCGCGGGCGTCCCCGCCGGCGCGGTGTTCGATGCGCGGGACGTGAACCTGAACCCGCACTTCTGGTCGCGGGGCTTCCTCGAGACCGTCGAGTTCCCCGCGGTTCGCCGGATGGGGAAGCGCGTGATCATGGGACGCCCCTTCCGCCTCAGCAAGACGCCGCTCGCCGTGCGAGGCCCCGCTCCCGCGCTCGGAGCGCACAACGGCGACGTCATCCACGGAATCCTCGGCTACAGCGACCGGCGGTGCGAGGAGCTCGAGCAGGCGGGGATCCTGGCCGCGCAGCCGCGCACACCGCGCACGCCGTCGCCGATGTCGATGGACGAGCGCGTGAGCCAGGGCCGCCTGGCCTACCACGACCCCGACTTCAAGAAGCGTCTGGGCATCGAGGACGCGTGAAACGCGACCCGTCAGAGGAGGAGCCGATGGCCACGCGATATCCCACGATCGTCTACACCGAAGAGGGCATGCGCGAGGGAATGCAGATCGAGGATGCCGCGATCCCCGTCGACGCCAAGGTCGACCTCCTGAACGCGCTGTCGGAGACGGGCCTGAAGCGCATCGTCGTCGGCTCCTTCGTGAGCCCGAAGTACACGCCGCAGATGGCGCGCATCGACGAGATCGTGCAGAAGTTCCGCCCGAAGCCCGGGGTGACGTACACCGCGCTCGCGCTGAACGAAAAGGGCGTGGAGCGCGCGAAGCAGTATGCGCCGCCGCTGACGATCGAGCGCGGCAGCGGCAAGCCGCGGCTCTTCGTCCACCAGTGCGACGTCTTCGCCCGCCGGAACACCAACCGCTCGCAGATGCAGGAGATGGCCGTGTGGCCGAAGGTCATCGCGACGGCGAAGGAGAAGGGCGCCAGGGAGGCCGGCATCGGCACGAACGCCACCTTCGGCTCGAACTTCGTCGGCGACTTCACCGTCGACATGACGATGAAGTTCCTCGAGAAGGAGCACGCGTTGTGGGACGCCGCGGGCATCGAGGTCACCGCGGTGAGCATCGGCGACCCGATGGGCTGGTGTCACCCGGTGAAGGTCGAGGAGATCTTCGGCCGCGTGAAGAAGCAGTGGCCGGAGGTCACCGAGTTCAGGGCGCACCTGCACAACACCCGCGGCATGGCGCTGACGTCCGCGTACGCGGCCATCAAGACGCTGGAGGCCCGCGACACCCTGCACCTCGACGGCACCATCGGCGGGATCGGCGGCTGCCCGTATTGCGGCAACGGCCGCGCCACCGGCATGGCCCCGACCGAGGACTTCATGCACATGCTCGAGGGCATGGGCATCGAGACCGGCGTCGATCTCGACAAGCTCATCGCGTGCGTCTGGATGGTCGAGAAGATGATCGGCCGGTACGCGTGGGGCCACGTCTCGAGGACGGGCCCGCGGCCCACCACGCTCGAACGGTTCTACGACGCCAATGCTCCGTTCGTGGAGACCGTCGAGCAGGCGAAGCACTTCAAGCTCGGACCCAAGGTCTACGAGGGCTGCATCAACCCGTGGGACGTCCCCATCTCGAGCCCGTATCGCGAGCGCGTCGAGAAGGGACTGCCGCCGTACGAGGTGAACGGGGACTGGCCGTGGACGGAGGACTTCTTCCCGAAGCCGGGCAAGTAACACCGTGTGACTGGCGGAGAGGGGGCACCGATGGCCGAGACGAAGAGCGTGCTCACAGACGAGATCCGGGCGCTGATCGGCGCCACCGGGGAGAAGGTGGAAGCGAGTCTCTGGGGGATCGAGCGCGAGGACCTGCGTCGCTTCACGCAGGCGATCATGGATCCGGATCCCCGGTACTGGGACGACGAGTTCGCGAAGACCACGAAGTTCGGCGGCATCGTCACGCCGCCGATCTACTGCACGTATCTCAGCCGGAAGACGCCGCCCGGCGCCGACGACCCGATCACGCGCGCGTTCCGCGAGAACCCGGAGTCGGACGGCATCGGCGGCGTGGACACGGACCGGCGGGGCGCGCTGCCGTCGATTCCCACGCACCTCAAGCGGATCATGAACGCGGGCAACGAGATCGAGCTCTACAAGTACCCGACGCTGGGGGACCGGATCTTCTCCCAGGCCAGGATCGCGGACATCAAGGAGCGCGCCGGCCGGGACGGTGCTCCGATGCTCTTCATCACCACCGAGACGATCTACACGAACCAGCGCGGTGAGGTGCTCTGCGTCCTCAGAGCGTCCTCGCTCCGCCGCTGAGCCGGATCAGGAGAACGCGCATGGTGACCGCAGACGCGCTTCGGAACAAGGAGCAGCTCTACTACGACGACGTCAAGGAGGGCCTGGCGCTGCCGCCGCTCGTGATCGGCCCGATGACGCCCACGCACGTCTTCCGGTGGAGCTCGGCCATCGAGAACTGGCACCGCATCCACTACGACCAGAGCTTCGCCATCTACCACGACGGCCTGCCCAACATCCTGATCCAGGGCTCGTGGAAGCAGAGCATCCTGCCGCGCTATCTCAAAGACCTCTGCCTCCCCGACGGCTGGATGTGGAAGGTGTCCTTCCAGCACCGGGCGATGATCGTGCCCGGCGACACCATCACGTGCTGGGCGACGGTCACCCACAAGACCGAGCGGGATGGACTCGGGTTCGTCGATCTCGAGGTCGGGATGCGGCTCCAGAACGACGTCGAAAGCTGCCCGGGGGCGGCGACGATCGTGCTTCCGATCCGCGGCGGCCGGCCGATCCCGTATCCGTTCGTGCCGCCGAAGGACTGAGGAGGACGACATGGGACGCTGGATCGCGATCGGAAGAGCGCCGGGATGGAACGATCCCGTGAAGTTCGGCGAGGAGCTGCGCGAGACGAACATGTGGCGGCCGGACCCGCAGACCACCGTCACGACCGTCCTCGCGCTCGGAGACGGACGCCTGGTGGCGGAGTGCCACACCGCCAAGCAGGAAGTCTTCGAAGCGTGGCTCAGGCAGAAGGGCTGGCAGGTCGAGTCGCTCACGCCGATCACGCACCTGGCGAAGACGGGAAGCATCTGGAAGGTGACCTGAGAGCTCACGCGGGAGGGGCCGCCGTCGGCGGCCTCTCCGACGCAATCCTCTCGCTCCGCTGCAATTGCACGGCGACCGCGACGGTCATACTGACTGCGAGTCGCCCAGTGATATCTTGCGGCGTCTCGCAGCATATCCAGGTGCCGCCGTCACCGGCTGCGACGCAACCCAGCGGAAACCTTGCCGCGTTCGGCGGCCACGTGTGGTCGACGGTTTGGATATACAGAACTAGATATGCGAATAGCGAAGTTCAAGCGAGATAGCGTTCGCCCAAGGAGACCATGTGAAGGAGCGGCCGGAGAGACCGACGGATGACGCCAGGACATGAGCGAGACGCTACGGCTTGTCCTCGACCTGATCCAGCGCGGCGACGTCCGGGTCTCCGCTCACGGCTAAGAGTAGCGGCGGCTTCAGGCCGGTTGAGGCTCGTCGGATTCAGGGGCTGGTCGAGCAACACCGAGAAGCCTTGCTGAGGAGCTGGAATGCCTACTTCAACGAGTGATCTTGTCGGCGCCCGCGCCGTGGACATCAAGGTCACGGACGACGAGCTTACCGTGCAGCTAGAGGATGGCCGCACCTTGGCGGTGCCGCTTGCCTGGTATCCGCGGCTTCTGCACGGCACGAAACGAGAACGCGCCCGCTGGCGGCTTATTGGCCGGGGAGTCGGAATCCACTGGCCCGCGCTTGACGAGGACATCAGCGTCGACGGACTGCTCGCCGGCCGGCGGTCGGGCGAGAGCCAACAGTCGCTCAAGCGCTGGTTCGAGAGTCGCGCGTCAACCCGGTCGAACGAGCGCATGCAGCCGACGGCGCGCCGAGCGCGCCGCGGCTGATCCTGGCGTTGGACGATCCGGCAACGCGGGGTGTTGTGCGATGGCAGGCTCCGGCCGCTTTGAACTTGCCCTGGCTTCGTAGCGGACCCGTAGGAAGGAGCCATTCGCGCCTTACGCGTCGGGGGCCGTTACCTACAGGGCCGAGAGCAGCGGTTATGGGTAGGACACCTTGTTTGGAGTCTAGACGCCGTATAGACTGACGGCATGAAGGCAACACGCGCGAAGCTCTTCCAGAACGGCGGGAGTCAGGCCGTACGTTTGCCGAAGGCGTGCCGTTTCATGGCGCAGCGCGAAGTCCTCGTGCGTCGCGAAGGGCGGCGGGTGATCCTGGAGCCTGCGGACGAATGGTCGGTTGAGTTTCGGGCCTGTCTCGGCTCGGTGTCCGAGCCTATCCCGCGTCCGAAGCAGGCAAAGGTCACGCAACTGCGCAACCCGTTCGACTGATGCCGCGGTACATGCTGGATGCCGACACCGTGAGCTACGCCCTCCGGGGCCATGGCCAAGTCGGCACTCGACTCTTGGAGCATCCGCCGTCTGAGGTTTGTATCAGCGCGATTACGCTGGCCGAACTGAACTTCGGTGCTGAGGCGAAGCGGTCGCAGAAGATTCGTCGCGCCATCCGCCGCTTCACGAACGACATCGCAGTCGTTCCGTTCGATGAGGCGTCCGCCGAGAGGTTTGGAGTGGTCGCGGCAGCTCTCGCCACTCGCGGTCAGCCGATTGGGCTCTACGACACCCTCGTGGCCGCGCAGGCGTTGTCTCTGGGGTTGACGGTTGTCACGAACAACACGCGACACTTCAGCCGAGTGCCGGGCCTGGCGGTCGAGAACTGGGTGTAGCGACCGGTCGCCGAACAACACGTTCGACCGGACCGCTGGCTCGCATTCGCTCGCCGCGGCCGGTCAACGTGGGCGTTCGACGGACTCCGCGAGTCGGTTATACTCCGGGTATGAAGATTGCGGTGTCGGTGCCGGACGACGTCTTCGAAGAGGCCGAGCGGCTGGCACGACGGACGAAGCGATCGCGAAGCGAGGTGTATAGCCGAGCTCTCGCCGAATACGTGGCTCGTCACGCCCCTGATCGTGTGACCGAAGCGATGGACCGGGCACTGGCCGAGCTCGGCGAATCCGCGGACCAGTTCGTGCGCGCGGCTTCACGCCGCGTCATGAAGCGCAGCGACTGGTGACCATCGCCCAGGGCGACGTCTGGTGGGCCGAGTTGCCGGCAGCGCGAGGCTCCGGACCCGGGTTCCGCCGTCCGGTCGTGGTCGTACAAGGAGATGCGCTGAACCGTAGCCGCATCGCGACCGTCGTTTGCGTCGCGCTGACAAGCAACGCGACGTGGGCGACCGCACCGGGGAACGTCCTGCTTCCGCCGAGCGCAACCGGGCTTCCGAAAGAGTCGGTCGCCAACGTCTCCCAGCTCGTGACGCTCGACAAGACCGACCTCACCGAGCGGACTGGAAAGCTCTCCAGATCGAAACTCGAGCTCGTGCTTTCGGGAATCGATGTCGTCCTTGGACGCTGAGAGTCTCCTCAGCGTGATGCGAACGCCTCAGGATGCTCTGGGCCTTGTGTCGCGCCCGCCGTCGCGGTACACGCAGGCCAGGAATCCGAAGGAGGCCGACCGATCGAAGCTCTGTGTGCGGCGGCGACGGCCGGATGGTCTGGCGGAGCTGGGGCGACGGGCCTGCGCTCGTGCTCCTGCATGCACCCATCGCGCGATCGACGGCGCGCTCGCGCTCGTCCGGGAGCATCCCGCGAAGCCCGAGGAGATCGGACAGATCCGCGTCGCGATCAGCGAGCGGTTCGCGACGATCCTGCGCAACCACCGCCCGACGACCGGCCGCGAGGCGAAGTTCAGCATGGAGTTCGCGATGGCGAGCGCGCTCGTCGCGCACCGGGTCGGGCTGCCGGAGCTCACCGACGGCTTCGTGCCGCGCGGCGACGTCCAGGCGCTGATCGAGCGCGTCGCGATCGACGCGACGGCCGAGTACGCGCCGGACAACTCCGGCGCCGCGCCCTTCGATCAGGTGACGGTGACGCTCGGCTCCGGCGTGCGA
>JACPCW010000034.1 GCA_016184365.1 Candidatus Rokuibacteriota bacterium | reverse complement strand
GATCATCTGGGCCTGCGCGTCGAAGATCGCGCACGAGAAGTCGTCGAGCTCCCAGATGACGGACGAGTACGAGGCGCGGATGACGGTGGCGCGCATCTCGCGGACGATCGCGATCAGGCCCTCGACGACGACCTCGAGCGTGATCGGATCGACTCGATCAGAGACTCGCCTCGCGCCCGCTCCGCTCTCGCGGCTCCGCGTTCGTGCTGCGGCTTCGCCCGCCCCCGAGCTCACACGCTGCTCCGCGTCAGCACGAGCTCGCCGAGCGTGCCGGCGACGCTCTGCCACCCCGGCGGCACGACGGTCACCGAGCCCATCTCCTCGACGAGCGCGGGCCCGCGGAATGTCCCGCCGGCCGGCAGTCGGCCGCGGTCGTAGACCGGCACCGACCTCCATTCACCGTCGAAGTAGACGTCGCGGACCTCGAACCGCGCGGCGGCGACCGTTCCATCGGCGCTGATCGCCGGCACGGCCGGCTTCGGCACGCGCCCGATCGCGGTGAGCCGGAACGACACGATCTCCGCGGCTCCTTCGTGACTCCAGCCGTAGCGGCGCTCGTGCGCCTGGCGGAAGCGCGCATGGAGCGCGTCGATCGAATCGACCGGCTCCGTCAGACGCACCGGCAGCTCCCACGACTGGCCCACGTAGCGCATGCCGAGCGCCTGCTGCGTCGCCATGTCGTCCGGCGCGATGCCTTCGTCGCCCAGCGCGGCACGCGCGTCGCGCTCCATCTCCGCGAACGTCGCGGCGACGTCGGCGATGGGCGTGGTCCGTAGATCGAGCAGCCGCGTGCGGACGTGATCGTGGCGGAGATCGGAAATCAGCGAGCCGAGCGCCGAGAAGTTGCCGGGGCCGGGCGGGATCACGACGCGCGGGATCTCGAGCTCGGCGGCGATCAGCGCGGCGTGCATCGGGCCGGCGCCGCCGTACGCGAGCAGCGCGAAGTCGCGCGGGTCGAACCCGCGGGCGATCGAGATCTCCTTGATCGCGCTCACCATCCGCACGACCGCGATCTTCACGATGCCCTCGGCGAGGCGCAGGCGGTCGAGGCCGGCGAGGCGCGCGGCGAGCGCGTCGAGCGCCTGCGCGGCGCGAGGCTCGTCGAGCGTGATCTCGTCACCGAGCCGCGCGCCGGGCCGGAGCCGGTGGAGGACGAGGTTCGCGTCCGACACGGTCGGCTCGGTCCCCCCGCGGCCGTAGCACGCCGGGCCGGGCACGGCGCCGGCGCTCCGCGGACCGACCTTCAGGACGTCGCCCGTGTCGAGCCACGCGACCGAGCCGCCGCCGGCGCCGACGGAGTTGATCTCGATCTGCGGCGTGCGGTTCGGAAAGCCGGCGATCATCTGCTCGCCGGTCAGCGGCGGCTCGAGGGCGGGAATCAGGCACACGTCGGTGCTGGTGCCGCCCATGTCGTACGTGATGACGTTCGTCAGTCCGAGCTGCGCGCCGACGTGCACCGCCGCCGCGACGCCGCCCGCCGGGCCGGACAGCACGGTGTGCACCGGAAACCGCGCGGCGCGCTCCGGCGGGGCCACCCCGCCGCTCGACGTCATGATGAGCAGCTGCGCGCTGTGCCCGCGCGCCGTCAGCTCGGCGGCGAGCGAGCGCAGATAGCGGCTCACGAGCGGGCCGATGTACGCGTTGAGCACCGTCGTGCTGAACCGCTCGTATTCGCGGAATTCCGGCAGCACGTCCGACGATGCGCTGACGAACATGTCGGGCCGCGCCGCCGTCACGATGCCGGCCGCCGTGCGCTCGTGCGCGGGGTTCACGTAGCTGTGCAGGAAGCAGACGGCCACGGCGCCGGCGCTCGCGTCGATCGCATCCACCGCCGCCCGGACCTGCGCGTCGTCGAGCGGACGCAGCGCGGAGCCGTCGAAGCGCAGCCGCTCGTCCAGCTCGATGACGTGGTTGCGCGCCACGAGCGACGCCGGCTTGAGCGTCTTGATGTCGTAGAGCGTCGCGCGGTTCGTGCGCTGGATCTCGAGACAGTCGCGGAAGCCCGCGCTCGTCAGGACCCAGACCTCCGCGCCCTTCTTCTCGAGGATCGTGTTCGTCCCGATCGTCATGCCGTGGACGATGCGCGCGGCGGTGCCCGGCGTGACGCCGAGCTTCGCGAGGCCGTTCAGGACGCCTTCGGTCTGATTGCCGGGCGTCGACGGCACTTTGCCGAGCGTCCACGTGCCGCGCTCGCCGTCGTAGACGACGACATCCGTGAACGTTCCGCCGACGTCGATGCCCACCCAGCGCATGGAGACGGCAGTGTAGCATCGGGCCCATATGACGCCCGGCGCGGGGCCGCGCGCGGTGTTTCGCAGTCTCTGGCTCGACGAGGCGCTCGCGTCCGATCGCGGCGAGGCGCCGCCGCTGTGGGGCGACGCGCGCGTCGACGTGTGCATCGTGGGCGGCGGCTACACGGGGTTGTGGACCGCGCTGCGGATCAAGGAACATGACCGCGCGGTGGAGGTCGCCGTGATCGACGCGGACATCTGCGGCGGCGGCGCGAGCGGTCGCAACGGCGGTTTCGTGCTGAGCTGGTGGGCGAAGTTCTCGACGCTGCTGAAGGTCGTCGGCGCGGACGAAGCGCTCGCGCTCGCGCGCGCCGCCGAGGACGCCGTGTCGGAGATCGGCGAGTTCTGCCGCCGTCACGGCATCGACGCGCACTATCGCCACGACGGCTGGTTGTGGACGGCGACGAACCCCGCGCAGCGCGGCGCGTGGGCGTCGACGCTCGCGGATCTCGCGCGTCATGGCGTCTCCCCGTTCCGCGAGCTGCCCGACGCGGACGTCGCGCGGATGGCGGGATCGCCGCGGCATCTCGCCGGCGTGTTCGAGCCGACGGCCGCCACGGTCCAGCCCGCACTGCTCGCGCGCGGGCTGCGGCGCGTCGCGCTCGAGCGCGGTATTCATCTCTTCGAAGGCACGCCGATGCAGGCGCTCGAGCGCGCGCGACCGCTGCGGGTGCGCACGCCGCTCGGCACGCTCGTCGCCGACAAGGTGGTCGTCGCGCTCGATTCGTGGTCCGGCGCGCTGCCCGAGCTGCGCCGGGCGTTCTTCGTCGTCGCGAGCGACATCGTCGCCACGGAACCCGCGCCCGAGCAGCTCGAGAAGATCGGCTGGACGAGCGGGCTCGCGATTTCGGACTCGCGGCTGCTCGTGAACTACTACCGCACCACGCGCGACGGCCGCATCGCGTTCGGGCGCGGCGGCGGGCGTCTCGCGCGGGGCAGCGACATCGGACGCGACTACGACGGGGTCTCGCGGCGCGCCGCGGACGGCGAGGCGCACTTCCGCCGGCTCTATCCGCAGCTCGAGCGCGTCGCGATCGAGCGCAGCTGGATGGGACCGATCGCGCGTACCACGACGGGACTGCCCGCGTTCGGTCATCTTCGCGATCGGCCCGACATCCTGTTCGGGTTCGGCTACTCGGGCAACGGCGTCGGGCCGTCGTGCGTCGGCGGACGCATCCTCGCGTCGCTGGCGCTCGGCATCCGTGACGAGTGGTCGGAGTGCGGCCTCGCGCGGGGCCCGACGGGTCTGTTTCCGCCGGAGCCGCTGCGCTACGTCGCGGGCCGCATCGTGCGCGCCGCCGTCGCCCGCAAGGAAGCCGACGAAGACGCCGGCCGGCGCCCGTCGGCGCTCGTCACCCGCGTCGCCGCGCTTGCGCCGGGTGGTCTCGTGCCGGTGCATCGCTAGAGCGAATGGGGCCAGCGCGAACGCGCCTTGCCGGGCTCACGAGCCGTCACCTATGAGAGTTCCAGGGCATGACGACGGAAGTGGAGCCCGGTATTAGCCAGCGACGCCGGTCAGGATCCGCCGGGCTATCCAGACCGGCGTATCTCGGGACCGAATTATAGTTGAACTAAACCGCTGACGCGGTAGGTCGGATCTCGATTCGGCCATGATCATTCACGCGTCGCGCTGATCGCTTAGTTCGTCACCGCTGCCCTGCGAATCACCGCTCGCTCCGATCGACGCACACTCCTCCAGTCCGATTCCTATCCCTCACTGGAGGTGTCCCATGAGCGAGCTTCGTACGCGCATGATCCGCGACATGGCCGTCCGTGGTTTTTCGCCACGCACCCACGAGGCGTACATCGCCGCCGTGATCAAGCTGGCGAAGTACTACAAGCGGTCGCCGGATCAACTCACCAACGACGAGGTCCAGGCCTATCTCGCCCACTTGATCCAGGAGCGCAAGCTCGCGTGGAGCACGTGCAGTCAGGCCGCCCACGCCTTCCGCTTCCTCTACCACGTGACGCTGGGCCACCCGCGCACGGCCTTCCACGTCCCCGCCCCCAGGCAGCCGCAGAAGCTCCCGGACATCCTCAGTCGCGAGGAGGTCTGGCGCCTGCTCGATGCGTGCACCCACACGTGGCATCGCCTCCTGCTCGCGACCACCTATGCCGCGGGCCTGCGCGTGAGTGAGGTCGTCGCCCTCAAAGTCTCCGCCCTCGATGCCGATCGCATGACGGTGCGCATCGAGCAGGGCAAGGGGATGAAGGACCGGTACGTGCCCCTGGCCAAGCGCCTGCTGCACGACTTCCGCGTCTACTGGAAGACCGCGCCTCCCGGCCTCTGGCTCTTCCCCAATCGCCAGCGCACCCGCCCGATCGATATCACCGTCGCCCAGAAGATTTACACCATGGCCAAACTGCGCGCCGGCATCCGCAAGCAGGGCGGGATCCACGCGCTTCGCCATCATGCCGGGTTCCGGATTATGCCGAGGTGGTCTAGCGCGTCGACGTTCCCCCCTCCTGAAGAGGACGAGCAAGAGTTGACTTACCCGGCATAAACCGGCGGTCTCTCGCCTTGCGGCCCTGGGCCGGAAGAGGAGGAGAGACATGACCAACCAGTTCTTCGCCGACCCCCTGACCCAGCACCGCCGGTGTGCGGGTCCCCTCGGCAGCTACCTCGAAGGATTTGGGGCGCTGCTCGGCGCGCGTGGCTATGCGAGAGCGACCGAGCAGCTGGCGGTTCGCGTGGTCGTTGACTTCAGCCGCTGGCTCGATCGGCAGCAGCTGCAGATCGCTGACATCGACGAACGGCTGGAGCACGAGTTCCTTCGAGCCCGGCGGCGACGACGGCGCGCTCACCGCAGCGACAGGCCGACGTTGAGCAAGCTCCTTGAGCATTTGCGCCACATCGGGGTCATCCCCGCTCCGACGCCGACCGGCGAGTCCACAGAGCTGTCCCGCGTCGAGCGGACGTACGGCGTGTACCTCGCCCAGGAGCGGGGTCTGTCGCGGGCGACGGTGACCAACTATCGACAGGAGGTCCGTCGGTTTCTCGTCTGGCGATTCGCCGTGGGCGCCATTCGGCTGGACGAGATACGTCTGACGGACGTCACGCGATTCGTCTCGCGCCATGCGCACGGGTTCAGCCCCGGTCGCGTGAAGTTGATGCTGACCGCCCTCCGCTCGTTCTTTCGGTTTCTCCGTCTCAGGGGGGAGACCACCGTCGATCTCGCCTCGTCCGTGCTCAGTGTGGCGGACTGGCGGCGGGCGAGGGTGCCGCAGTGGATTCCCGCGGCCCAGGTCAAACGGATCCTGCGCCACTGCGACCAGCAGAGCCGCGTGGGGCAGCGGGACTACACGATCGTGCTGCTCCTCGCACGTCTCGGTCTCCGGGCGGGCGAGGTGGTGGGCATGACCCTGGACGATATCGACTGGGAGGCGGGGGAACTGATGGTGCGCGGCAAGGGCGGGCGGCACGATCGGATGCCACTGCCCCGCGATGTGGGTGAGGCGCTGGCGACCTACGTGCGTCATGGCCGCCCATCGTGCGCGTCACGGCAGGTCTTCATCTGCGCGAAGGCGCCGCGCCGAGGCTTCACCGGCTCTCAGGCCGTATGCACGATCGTCCGACGCGCGCTGACACGCGCCGGGCTCCATCCACCGTCCCACGGGGCGCACCTGCTCCGGCACTCACTCGCCACCGAGATGCTCCGTCGCGGCGCCTCGCTGGCGGAGATCGGCGAGATCCTGCGCCATCGCCACCCCGACACGACTGCCATTTACGCCAAGGTGGATCTCAAGGCCTTGCGCGCGGTCGCGCCGCCGTGGCCGGGGAATGCCGCATGAGCCCGCTACGCCAAGCCGTGGACGAGTATTTGACGCTGCGCCGCGGGTTAGGATTTTCGCTACAGCGGTCGGGCGCCCTGCTCCGCAGTTTCGCCGCTTTCCTCGAGCGGGAAGGCGCGCCATACATCACGCGGGAACTGGCGCTGCGCTGGGCCCAGCAACCCACGCACGCCCAGCCCGCCCACTGGGCGAGTCGCCTCAGCGCCGTGCGCCGCTTCGCCCAGTTCTGGAGCGCCTCCGATCCGAGGACGGAAGTCCCGCCTCGCGGGTTGCTCCCGCACCGCTGGGCCCGGAAGCCCCCGTACATCTACACCGACGGCGAGATCCGGCGTCTGCTCGCCGTCGCCCGACAGCTGCCGTCCGCAACCGGGCTGCGCCCGGCGACGTACACCACGCTCCTGGGGCTGCTGGCCGTGACCGGCCTGCGGATCAGCGAGGCGGTGGCTCTCAACCGGGACGATATCGATGAGGTCGACGGGGTGCTGACCATCCGCCGCACGAAGTTCGGGAAGTCCCGCCTGGTGCCCGTTCACCCATCGACGCGGCGAGCGCTGCACCGGTACTCCCGCCTTCGGGATCGGGTGTATCCGAAGCCCACGACGACCAGCGTCTTCGTCTCCGAGCGCGGCGCTCGATTGACGTCGTGGACCGTGCGTTACACCTTCAACAAGCTGTCACGGCAGAGTGGCCTCCGCGGCCTCGCGGACCGGCGGGGACCCCGGCTGCACGACTTTCGGCATCGCCTGGCCGTGAACACTCTGCTGCGCTGGTACCGCGCGGGCGTCGATGCCGAGCGGCACCTGCTCGAGTTGTCGACATACCTGGGGCATGGGCACATCGTCGACACCTACTGGTACCTCTCCGCGGTCCCGGAGTTGCTGCGGCTGGCGGCGGCGCGGCTCGAGGTCCGAGGGCGTCGCTCATGAGCCCGGTCCCGGAGTTTGCCGGTCGCCTGGAGGCCTTCTTCACGGATCGGCTCATCCGCCAGCGGCGGGCGAGCCCGCATACCATCGGGGGCTACCGCGACACCTTCCGCCTGCTCCTGGGGTTTGCTCGGCAGCGTCTCAAGAAGGACCCCTCACAGCTCGCCATTGAGGACCTGGACGCTCCGCTCATCGGCGCGTTCCTCGACCACTTGGAGAAGGAGCGCGGCAACAGTGCGCGGACGCGCAACGTCCGGTTGGCTGCGATCCACTCGTTCTTCCGCTATCTGGCCCTGCAGGAGCCGACTCACAGTGCCGTGATCCAACGCGTTTTGGCGATGCCGAGCAAACGGTGTGATCGCCGGCCGATCGGATTCTTGACCCGTCCGGAAATGGAGGCCCTCCTGGCCGCGCCCGCTCGGGGCACGTGGTCCGGGCACCGCGACCATGCGCTCCTGCTGGTCGCGTTGCAAACGGGGCTGCGGGTTTCTGAACTGATTGGGCTTCGCTGCCAGGACATCGTCTTGAGCACTGGCGCCCACGTCCGGTGTCAGGGCAAGGGCCGCAAGGAGCGGTGTACCCCGCTGCGCAAGGACGCGGTCGCCGTGCTGCGGAGTTGGCTGCGCATCCGCGCGGGGGCGCCGTCCGACCCGGCCTTCCCCACCGTCCGCGGCGGCCCGTTGAGCCGCGATGGCGTCGAGGATCTCCTGGCCAAGCATCTGGCCCTCGCTCGGGACCGATGCCACTCGTTGAAGAGGAAACACGTGTCGCCGCACGTCCTGCGGCACTCCACGGCGATGGATCTGCTTCAGCGCGGCATCGACCGCTCCGTGATCGCTCTCTGGCTCGGGCACGAATCTGTGGAGACCACCCAGATGTACCTCGACGCCGATCTCGAACTGAAGGAGAAGATCCTCGCGAGGACCACGCCGTTTGCCGTCCAGCCGGGACGCTACCGACCCGACGACCGTCTTCTCGCCTTCCTCAAAGGCCTTTGATTATGCCGGGGCCCGATGCCAGGACTCCGCGCGACTCCCGGCGTCGGGCCACCACCCCGGCATAATCCGGGACCCGGCATGATGCCGCAGCGTGTGCACGTGCGCCCGCTTGTGGATCCCGCTCTGCCGGAGCGCCCGGACGAACGCCGACTGCAGGCTCGAACGCGAAATCGGACCGGCACCGGCAGGAACGAAGTACCGCGTGCCCTCGCGGACAGGCGCGGGAAACAGCCATTGCGGCGAGCGATGGGTGCGCCAGTGCTCCCGGAGCAGCGTGAGCGCGTCGCCCGGCACCGGCACGTACCGGTCGCGCCGCCCCTTGCCGTGGATGTGCAGCAGCCCGCGGGCGGTATCCACGTCGGCGACCGCCAGGTGCGCGCCCTCCTGCAGGCGCAGACCACACACGTAGATGGTCGTCAGGCACGCGCGGTAGACCGGCAGCCGGACGCACCCCAGGATGCGGCGCACCTCGTCACGGCTCAAAATCGCCGGGAGCTTCTTCTCCCGCACCGGCCGCACGAGTTCGAGCACCTTCCACTCGCGGCTCAGGGTCCGCTCGTAGAAGAACTTGATGCCGCACAACGCGATGGTGAAGCTAGCCGGCGCGAAGTGCTTGACGTTGGTGAGGTACAGGAAGTACTCGCGCAACTCCTCCTCCCCGAGTTGGTCGGGAGGCCGATGGAAATGAGCGGCGAGCTGGTGGACCGCGCGGACGTACGCTTCCTGGGTGCGCGGCGAGAACCCACGAAGCTGCAGGTCTTCGAGCATGCGTTGGCGGAGTGGCGTCATGGCGTCCCCTTTCCCGGCGGCTGGCACCGCCGAGAAGAGAGTGCGTCGTGACGTCACTCGCGGGGCGAGGACGGCGAACCCGTGCGAGCATGCCCTCGGCTATCCGCCGAAGGCGGATTGAGTTCAACTTCAGGCTTGAGCGGTCCGGCTCGAAGCCGGCCGCTCAGCCTGGGCGTTGGGCAGACCACTCGCGCGCGCCGCGGTGATCGGGAGGGATAGCGTGAGGCCGAGGATCACCACGCTCACCGCCGTGCTGGCCGTCCTGCCGCTCGCGGCGGCGCTGACTGCCGGGGCGCAGCAGACGGGGAAGGTCTGGCGGCTCGGGTTTCTGTCCTCCGGTTCCCCAGGCCCGAGTGCGCCCGCCGTCGAAGCGTTCGTCGGAGGGCTGCGGGCGCACGGGTGGGTCGACGGGCAGAATCTCGCCATCGAGTACCGCTGGGCGGGAACGGGCGCCAAGCCTCTCCAGGAGATCGCGAGTGAATTGGCGCGCCTCCCGGTGGAGGTGATCTACGTACGGACGACCCCTGCGGCTCTGGCCCTCAAGAAGACAGGGACGAAGATCCCCGTTGTATTCACGGAGGTGAGCGAGCCGATCACGATCGGCCTGGTCGCGAGCTTGGCCAAGCCCGGAAGCAACTTCACGGGCATCGCCTCGATCAACCGCGAGATCATGCCCAAGCGTTTAGCGCTGCTCAAGGAGGCTATCGGCGGGCTGACCCGGGTCGGCTACCTCGCCAATCCTGCGTACGGTCTCTACCCCGTCCAATCGAAAGAGATGCGGGAGGTCGCCCGAGCCCTTGGGATGGAACTCCTCGTCTTTGAGGCGAGCACTCTTCCGGAAGTGGAGCGCGCCTTCGCCGGTATGGTCGAGCGGCAGGTGGGCGCGTACATCGTGCAGCAGGGCCCTCCGTTCGCGTTCTCCTTCCCGCAGCAGATCGTTGACTTGGGAGCTCGGGCTCGGCTTCCGGGGATGTATGTGGCGAGCGCTTGGGCGCGACGCGGAGGTCTCATGGCGTACGGAGCGGTCCAAGCGGATTACCATAGGCGCGCTGCGTATTACGTGGACAAGATTCTGCGCGGCACGAAACCCGGGGATCTCCCCGTCGAGCAACCGACGACGTTCGAGCTGGTCATCAACCTCAAGACCGCGCGCTCCCTCGGCGTCACGATTCCGCAGTCGCTGCTGCTGCGGGCGGACTACGTGATTGAGTGATGGCCGCCCATCTCTCGCGAGCGCCGCGTATGAACTCTTGCGGACGCAGGAAGCATGAGCGACATGACGTTCGGGGGCTCCGGTGAGCCGCCCAACGACAGGCTTGAGCGGTCCGGCTCGACGCCGGCCGCTCAGCCTGAGCGTTCGGCGGCTCGCGCCGGCTCCAAGGCGGCGGGGTACCATGCTGGGCGAGTGAGGAGGGGAACGGACATCCGCGAATGCCAAGGATCAAGAGCATCCCGGGCCCGTACAGGGTCTTCTTCACCAGCTTCGACTGCACCGAGCCGGCGCACGTGCACGTAGAGCGAGAGAGCAGCACCTGCAAGTTCTGGCTCGAGCCACTCGAACTGGCTCGCAACCATGGGTTCCCGGCTCACGAACTCAATGCGATTCGTCGGCTCATCGGCGCCCATCGCTCGACGATTCTGGAGGCATGGCGTGAACACTGCGGCCAGCACTGAGCCGCGCATCGAACATGTGCGCGTTACCGACGACGAAATCATCGCCCGTCTCGCCGACGGCCGCGTCATCAGCGTTCCGCTCGCCTGGTCGTGGCGCTTGTCAGAAGCAACGCCTGAACAGCGAGCACACTTCCGGCTGATTGGGTCAGGCCAAGGGATCCATTGGCCCGACGTCGATGAGGACATCAGCATCGAGGGGATGCTTCATGGAGTCCCCGCGCGTCGGCCACGATCGCCGGAGGCTCCTGCGCGACGTGCGACGAGTCGAGACCGGAAACCGCCGAACAAGCGCATTCAGCCGACGCGCGGGAAGCGGCGCGCCAAGGTCGGGGGTCGCGGCGCGCGCGGCTGATGCGCGGCGTTCGCCGCAGCGAGAACCTTGCGTAGCCCAGTTGGCCATGGGAGGATCGGACACATGTTGAGGGACACCTTGACGAAGCTCCTGGAACTGCCGCCAACGGAGCGGGTCGACCTCGCCATGGCTCTCTGGGACAGCCTCACCGCGGCCGAGCAGGAAGCCGAGTTCGTTCTCACGCCCGAGCAACGTGCTGAACTCGACCGCCGCCTTGCTGAGCACATCGCCGATCCGGCTTCAGCCATTCCCTGGGACGAGGTGCGTCGGAAGCTCCTCCGAGGAGCGTGACACCGCGTCTTGTTCTCCGCCCGCAAGCGGAGGCCGAGCTACTCGACGCCCGTGACTGGTACGAGGAGCAGCGCCCTGGGCTTGGCGGAGCCTTTGCGACGGAAGTCGACCTCGCGCTTGCCCGGATCGTGCAGGCCCCTCTCGCGTACCCTCGCGTTCAAGGCGAGACACGCCGTGCACTCGTACGACGTTTTCCGTACGCGATCCACTTCCACGCGATGTCCGCTGAGATCGTCGTACTTGGCATCATCCATGGTCGACGGCACCCTCAACGCTGGCAGTCTCGGCGTGAGCGGTCGGGGACATAGGTCTCCTCCAGCCCCACGTACTCGCCGGTGCAGACCGTGGAGACATTCACCCACCGTCCATTCCATCGAATCCCGCCGTTGGCGCTCACGTAGCGTGTCTCGAACCGATCCGGGTACTCGAGCGGCGGCACCCGGTCCGGCATCGGCCGCGGCGACGAGGTGTAGCACGCCGCCGGCGTCTCGTGGTCAAGCGCCTCGAGCGGCCGGTTCATGATTGAACTCCTCGCGAAAGACATTGAACCGCCGCTGCTGCGCGGCGAGGCTGCCCGCCGCGGGCCGCGTCGTCTCCGCCTTCAGGGTGCGATGCATCCGTTCATGGCGGCCGTTCTGCTCCGGATGCCCGGGCTCGATGAACTCCGGCACGATCCCCAGCCGTACCCACCACGCCGAGAGCTTCGACAACCGTCCCAACGTCGTCGTCGCGAACGGCATCCCGTTGTCCGTGCGCATGCGCCTCGGCAACCCGTACTCCTGGAACAGCCGCGTGAAGATCGGCTTGGCCTTCTCCTCGGCCGTCGAGCCCAGCGCCTGACAGCCCAGCAAGTAGCGGCTGAACCCATCGGTCACCGTGCGGAGCGGATAGCAGTACCAGCCATCGCCGGTCAGAAACTGCCCCTTGTAGTCGGCGCTCCACACGTCGTTCGGCGCCAGAATCTGGCTCGTCGGCTTCCCGGGATGCCCGATGCGCCGGCGCTGACGCCGGATCGGCACCATCCCATGCCGCTTCAGGATGTCGCACGCCCTAGACCAACCTGTCCGCAGTATCTCCTCGAAGACGGCGTGTCACGCGCATGACAAACCGTTTCACGCACGCCTAGGATCGGACTCCGCCGCGCCGCTGGCTGCCGAGGTGACAGGGAACGGCGGGACCCGCCGTCGTGATGCGCCCTATAATCCTCGGCGACCCCGATGCTCGGGTACGTCGCCCGGAAGATCTTTCACACCGCCTTCGTCGCGCTCGGCGTCGTCACGCTCGTGTTCGCGGCCCTGCGCCTGTCCGGCGATCCGGCGTCGACGATGCTGCCGGGCGAGGCGACCGTCGACGAGCTCCGCGATCTTCGCCGCGAGCTCGGCCTCGATCAGCCGATGTGGCTGCAGTACGTGTACTTCCTCGTCAACGTCGTGCGCGGCGACTTCGGCACGAGCTTCCGCCACCAGCAGCCGGCGCTCGGGCTCGTGATGGAGCGGCTGCCGGCGACGCTCGAGCTCGCGTTCGCGGCGCTGATCCTCGCCGTCGTCATCGCGCTGCCGCTGGGGATCGTCGCGGCGATGTATCGCGGCCGTGTGCCGGACTTCCTCGCGATGGGATTCGCGGTCGTCGGGCAGGCAACGCCGTTCTTCTGGATGGGGATCATGCTGATCCTCGTCGAGCTCTTCCAGGAAGTGATCCTCTACGGCGCGAACAAGCGCGTGACGTTCAAGCTGCGCGCGGACTATCGCCTGATCGTGTCGGAGATGACGGTTCGTTGATAGTGGGGGCCCCGAAATGACCCCCCCCACCCGCAACGCTCGGAGCGCCCCGGGTTCCCGGGGCGCTCCTCGACCGTCATGTACAGTGAACCCTATGGTGAAGCTGGCGGTGCTCGTGCTCCTGGCCGTGTGCGTCGCGGCGCCCGCCGCCGCGCAGCCGCTCGACGGCGTTATCCGCGACGTCGAGACGGCGTACGGCAAGCTCAACGATCTGAAGGCCGAGTTCTCGCAGTCGGCGTTCAACAAGAGCCTGAACCAGACGATCCAGGCCCAGGGCACGGTGTTCGTGAAGAAGGGCGGGAAGCTCCGCTGGGAGTACCGCGAGCCGACGGTGCAGGAGATCGTGTCCGACGGCAAGACGCTCTGGGTGTACACGCCCCAGCTCTCGCAGGTGAACACGGGGCCGGCGCCCGAAGCGCTCGCCGGGCCCGCCGGCAGCTTCCTCGCCGGGCTCGGCAAGCTCCGGGAGCACTTCGACGTGCGCTTCCTCAACCCGGCCCAGCCGAAGGACGGCGACGGCAACTGGACGCTCGATCTCACGCCGAAGCAGGCGCTGCCGACGCTGTCGCGCCTGGTGCTCGGCGTCGATCCGCGCGAATTCCTCGTGCGCCGCGCCGTCGTGTACGATCAGTTCGAGAACACCGTGACCATGCGATTCAGCAAAGTCACCGCGAACGCGGGATTGCCCGACAAGCTCTTCACGTTCGTCGCGCCGAAGGGCGTGGCGACGGTGCCGCTCCGCTGATGGCCGACCAGAACTCGTTCGACATCGTCTGCAAGGTCGACATGGCGGAGGTCACCAACGCGCTCGACCAGACGCGGCGCGAGATCCAGACGCGCTACGACCTGAAGGGCTCGAAGAACGAGATCACGCTCGATTCCGAGAAGAACGACATCGTCCTGCTGTCGAGCGACGACATGAAGCTCAAGGCCGTCGTCGACATCCTCCAGTCGAAGCTCCACAAGCGCGGCGTCCCGCTCAAGGCGCTGACCTACGGCGACGTGGAGACCGCCGCGGGCGGCGCGCTCCGGCAGCGCATCGGCGTGCAGCAGGGCATCCCGATCGAGAAGGCCCGCGAGATCGTGCGCATCATCAAGGACCTGAAGCTCAAGGTCCAGGCCGCGATCCAGGAAGACCAGGTCCGCGTGTCCGGCAAGAACCGCGACGATCTGCAGAAGGTCATCGCGACCCTCCGCGACAAGGACCTCGGCATCGCGCTCCAGTTCACGAACTACCGGTAGGTGCCTGCGCGCGGCGGCGCCGGGTCGGGGGGTGCCTCCGGAAATCCGCTTGCGCATCTCCCGCGGCGGCGAGATGCCGCGGAACGCTCTCCGTGGTTTGCGTCCGACGGGCTGCTCGCTCCAAACGGATTTCCGGAGGCCCCCCCCGACCCGACGCCGCCCCGTTCTTCCACGCGTGTTGCCTGCCGGTATGCCCCGACGTCGCCCCGGGCGCGACCGGTATACTGAACGTCCCGATGAAGGTCCATCTCACGACCCTCGGCTGTCCGAAGAACCAGGTCGACTCCGAGCTGATGCTCGGCATGCTCGGCGAGGCGGGATTCCCCCTGGCGGAGCGCGCCGAGGACGCCGAGTGCCTGATCGTGAACACGTGCGCCTTCATCGACCGCGCGCGTGAGGAGTCGGTGCAGACCATCCTCGACCTGGCGCAGCTGAAGGAGCGCGGCAGCGCGCGCGCGCTGATCGTGACGGGGTGCCTGACGCAGCGGTACGGCGGCGACATCCTCCAGGAGATGCCGGAGGTCGACGGCATCCTCGGGACGTCGGATCTCCATCGCATCGTCGACCTCGTGAAGCAGGCCGCGGGACGCCACGACTGGGCGACGTCCGCGCCGCCCGGCTATCTCTACGACGCGACGACGCCGCGCCTGCTCACCGGCCGCGTGCCGTACGCGTACGTGAAGATCGCCGAAGGCTGCGACATGGGCTGCACGTTCTGCGCGATTCCGCAGTTCCGCGGCAGGCACCGCAGCCGTCCGCTCGCCGACGTCGTCGCCGAGGTGGACGGGCTCGCGAAGCGCGGCGTGCAGGAAGCGGTCCTCGTCTCGCAGGACACGCTGGCGTACGGGAAGGATCTCGCCGGCAACGGCGACATCGGCGATCTGCTCCTCGCGCTGTCCGACACGCGCATGCCGTGGATCCGGCCGATGTATCTCCATCCCGCGCACGTGAACGATCGCCTCGTGGACAAGTGGGCCCGCGCGCGCGTCGTCCCGTACGTCGACATGCCGGTCCAGCACGCGGACGACGGGATCTTGCGATCGATGCGCCGCGCCGTGACCGCGCGGCGCATGAAGGACGTGGTCGCGCAGCTCCGCGCCGCGATCCCCGGCGTCACGATGCGCACCACGGTGCTCGTCGGCTTCCCGGGCGAAACCGACGAGGCGTTCGCGCGGCTGCTCGACTTCGTCGACGACGTACGGTTCGAGCGGCTCGGCGTCTTCACGTACTCGCCGGAAGAGGGCACGCCGTCCGTGACCTTCGCCGATGCGGTGCCGTCGGAGGTGGCGGCGGAGCGTGCGGCGCTCGTGCAGGAAACGCAGGACCGCGTCGCGTTCGAGCGACAGGACGCGCTCGTCGGCACCGTGCACGACGTCCTCGTCGACGGCCGCAGCGAAGACCGCGCGTTTGCGTTCGAGGCGCGGACGGCCGGACAGGCGCCCGAGATCGACGGCGTCGTCTACCTGCGTGGCCGGTTCACGCCGGGCCGGTTCGCGCGCGTGCGCATCACGGAAGCGCAGGGGTACGAGCTGGTCGGCGAGCGTGAGTGATCACAGGGGGGGGCTGGACGGCCCCCCCAACCCCCCCGACGCTCGGCGGTCCCGGGGTGAACCCGGGCCCGCCTCTACCCTCGCCTCTCCCGTCGATCGGCTCTCGGTGCTCGTCGCCACCGTGGGCGGCGTGGGTCGCGCCCCCATCGCGCCCGGCACCGTCGCGAGCGCCATCACCGTCGTCGTCCTCGCGGTCCTGCCGTTCTCGCGTCCCGCGGTCATCGGCTTCTTCGTCGTCGTGACGGTCGGCGGCGTGCTCGCGTCGCAGCGCGCGGAGCGATGGCTCGGCGGCAAGGATCCCGGCGCGATCGTCATCGACGAGGTCGCCGGCATGACGCTGTCCGTGCTCGTCCTGCCGCTCACGCTGCCGGTCCTGGCGACCGCGTTCGTCCTCTTCCGCGTCTTCGACGTCGTGAAACCGTTCCCGGCGAACTGGAGCCAGCGGCTGCCGGGCGGTGTCGGCGTGATGGCCGACGACCTGATCGCCGGCGTGTACGCGCTCGCGTTGACGGCGCTCGTGCGCGAGCTGCTCGGCTGGCGGTGATGCGGCCACGTGGCGTGGTCGAGCGGGGCGCCGGCTTCGCCGGCGACCCGCGAGCGTTGGGGGTCTGGGGGCCATGTCGGGGCCCCCAGCAGGAATGTCGGGGCCCCCAGTACGATCAATGACCACGCTCATTCACGTCGTCAGCGTCGGTGTCGGGCCGCTCGCCGGTGGTGATGCCGTGAGCGGTCGCATCGTCGGGGCGCTCGCTGCCGCCGGCGTGCCGGTCACGACGCGCGTGTTCGTCGACGAAGACGAGGCCGCGCTCGAGAGCGCGCTGGCGGCACCGGGTGGGCTGAGCATCGTCATCGCGGGCCCGGGCGGATCGGCCGGCGACGTCGTGCGCCGCGTGCTGGCGCGCGCGACGGGCACGCGGCTCGCGCTCAACGAGCGCATGCTCGCCGCGCTCGAGGATGCGTATCGCCGCATCGATCGTCCGCTGCCGCGTCGCGCGGATCGGCTGGCGCTGCTGCCGCAGGGCTCGGTGCTGTGGCTGATCGAGGGCGGCGAGCCGGCGTGGACGATCGAGACCGAGCGCGGGGCGTTCGTCGTCCTTCCGCGCGGCGCCGACGCCGCGCTCGACGCGGTCATCGCCGAGCACGTCGTGCCGCTCGCACGGGCGCGGGTCTCGGCGCGCGGCGCGATCGCCGTCCGCACGTTGAAGACGGCCGGCGTGCCGGTCGCCGATCTCGAGGAACGTCTGGCGGACTGGCTCGGCCAGGAAGGCGACGTGTCCGTCACGGTCGTGCCGGTCGAGGGCGAAGCGTGGGTGCGCCTGCGCGCGCGCGGCGCGACGCCTGCCGATGCCGCCGAACGTCTCGAGGCGGCGGAAGCGTCGATCGCGACCGCGCTCGGCGGCGATCTCTACGGGCGCGACGCGGACACGCTCGAGACGGCGGTCGGCGCGCTGCTGCGGGCGCACGGCCTGGTGCTCGCCGTGGCCGAATCCTGCACCGGCGGTCTCGTGGGCCACCGACTGACCGGCATCGCCGGCTCATCGGCCTGGTTCGAGCGCGGCGTCGTCGCGTATTCGAACGACGCGAAGATGGAGCTGCTCGGCGTGCCGGAGCCCGTGCTGCGCGCCCACGGTGCGGTGAGCGCGGAAACTGCCGAGGCGATGGTGCGCGGCATCTGTGCAACCGCTCGCACACCGTGCGGCCTGTCGATCACGGGCATCGCCGGTCCCGACGGCGGGACGCCGGCGAAGCCGGTCGGAACGGTCTTCATCGGCGCCGCTGCGGGCGATCGCGTCGTCACGCGACGCTTCCGATTCATCGGCGACCGCGCTTCCGTGAAGTGGCAATCGAGCTCGATGGCACTCGATATGCTGCGCCGGATGCTCGGAGGAGTCCCACCATGAAGCGGAAGCTGGCTGCGTTCGCGCTCGTCACGCTCGTCTCGGCGTTCACGGCCTGCGCGTCGTCGCGGATGACGTCGCTCGAGCAGGGCCTCGCGCTGTACCGCGACGGCCGGTATCAGCAGGCGATGCTCGCGTTCGACAACGCGGTGCTGGAAAATCCGAACAGCGTCGCCGCGTACAACAACCGTGGCGCGGCGCGGCTGCACGTCGGGCACCACGTCGGCGCGCTCGCCGATTACACGAAGGCGATCGAGCTCGCGCCGAACGATCCGGAGCTCTACTTCAATCGCGCCAACGTCTACCTGGCGCTCGGCAACCACGACTTCGCGATCCAGGATCTCAACCGCGCGATCGCGCTCGCGCCGCACTACGCGAAGGCGTACTTCAATCGCGGCACCGCACGGCTGCGCGCGGGCGACGGCGTCGGCGCCGACACCGACTGGCGCTACGCGATCGCCATCGAGCCCGATCCGTTCGCGCAGGCGGCGATGGTCCGGAGCGCCGGCATCGCACCCGCGGACGTGCGGACGCGCACGGCGGTCTCGCAGATTCCGGGCACCGTCACGACGGCCGTCGTCCTGCCGTCGGACACGCCGTCCGCGCTGCCGGGCTTCCCGGCGACGCCGATGACGTCGGACGTGCTCGACGCGCGCGCGCTCGCGCTCCGCGGCATGGCGCGGCATCTCGACGGCGACCGTGCCGGCGCGATCACCGATCTGCGCGCCGCGCTCGCGATCGAGAGCGACGTGACCCGTCGCGCGCAGCTGACGCAGTTCCTGACCGAGCTCGAAGCCCGATAATCCGCGTTCGGACGTTCATCGCGGTCCTGCTCGATGACGCCACGCGGGCGGCGCTGGCCGCCCGCGTGGAGCGTCTGCGGCCGCTCGCCGCGGGCGTCGCATGGATCGCCGCGGACAATCTGCACGTGACGCTGAAGTTCCTCGGCGGCGTCGAGCCGCCGAAGGTCGAGCTCGTGCAGTCCGCGGTCGCACGCGCGGTACGCGGCACCGCCCCGTTCGATCTCGTCGTCACCGGCCTCGGCGCGTTTCCGAGCGCCACGCGCCCGCGCGTGATCTGGGCGGGCATCACCGCCGGGCGCGGCGAGCTGACGGGGCTCGCCGCATCCATCGAACACGAGCTCGCGCCGATCGGCTTCGCGCCCGAAGACCGGCCGTTCTCGCCGCACGTCACGCTCGGGCGCGTGCGGGAGACGCGCCGGAACGAACGGCTCGCGGAGGCGTTCGAGACGGGAACCGCGGAGCGCTTCGGCACGATCCGCGTCGAGCACGTGTCGCTCATGCGCAGCGATCTGTCGCCGCGCGGCGCGCGGTATTCGGAGCTGTCCGCCCATCTCCTCGGCTGACGCCTGCGCCAATCGGTGGTATACCGTCCACGTGTGGGGCCCGGATGTCGTGGGTCCACCGTATGTGGCACTCAACACTTGACAAGCATTCTGGCCGCATGCCATAACCACGACCGAGGCGAGCGGAGTGCCGTGGCGGCCGCTGTATCTCGCCACGGACGGCTCGGCGTCCGAAATTGTGGACATTGAGCAGAGCGCGCGAGCACGCCTAAGCTCGGCGCATCAGACGATCAACATCCGAGGAAGGCGGGGACGGCGATGGCGAAGGAAACGGAGAACACGCGCAAGCAGGCCCTGGATCTGGCGATCCAGCAGATCGAGCGGCAGTTCGGCAAGGGCGCCGTCATGCGGCTCGGCGCGAAGGGCCCGCTCGAGGAAATCGCGGTCGTCCCCACCGGCGCGCTGTCGCTCGACGTCGCGCTCGGTGTCGGCGGCGTCCCGCGCGGCCGCGTCGTCGAGATCTTCGGCCCGGAGTCGTCCGGCAAGACGACGCTGGCGCTGCACATCATCGCCGAAGCGCAGCGCCTCGGCGGCATCGCGGCGTTCATCGACGCCGAGCACGCGCTCGACCCGATCTACGCGAAGCGGCTCGGCGTGAACACGGACGAGCTCCTGATCGCGCAGCCCGACACCGGCGAGCAGGCCCTCGAGATCGGCGAGGGGCTCGTGCGCTCGAACGCCGTCGACGTGATCGTGGTCGACTCCGTCGCCGCGCTCGTGCCGCGCGCCGAGCTCGACGGCGACATGGGCGACTCGCTGCCGGGTCTCCAGGCGCGGCTCATGTCGCAGGCGCTCCGGAAGCTGACCGCGGCGATCTCGCGCTCGGGCGTGGTGATGATCTTCATCAACCAGATCCGCGAAAAGATCGGCGTCATGTTCGGCTGCCTGCATCATGAAACCCGCGTCTTACTTGCCGATGGAACCAGAGTCCCCATCGGCCGCCTCGTCCGGGAGCGCCGGAATGTTGAGGTATTGTCATTCGATCCGAACACCGGACAAGTAGTCCCACGGCGTATCGTGAACTGGTTCGACAACGGCGTGACGGATCACTTTCTCCAGTTCGAGGTCCGTGGGGGACCGGCGCGTCGCCGCTGCTTTGCTGCGACGCCGAACCACATCGTCTTCACACCGAACGGGGAGGTCCCGGCAGGCGAACTCAACGTCGGGGACGAAGTGCTCTTCAGCATGCCGGACTACCAGCTCACCGACAGTCAGCAACAACTCGTCCTCGGCGGCACGCTCGGGGATGGGTCGCTCCGCGCCGTCGGTCAGCATTCGGCGCACTTCCGTGTTGCCCACAGCGTTGCTCAGAAGGATTACCTCGAGTGGAAGCACCGGATGCTTGAACCGTTTTCGCGGCCGATCGGGCGCGTCGGCAACGGTATCGGGTTCAGCACCCTGACCATGCCGGTGCTCGGGGCGTTGCGGCGTGAGTTGTACGACGTCGCCGGTGGCCGTGCCGTGGCTCCCGCCGCTCTCGATCGGCTCGACGCACGCGGCTTGGCAGTGTGGTACGGCGACGACGGTTCGTTCATGGGGTCGTACGAGCGTTGGGGCAAAGGTAAGGCAGTGCTGTACAACAAGGCGCTCACCGGAGAAGCACGTGCCGCGGTGCTGATGATGCTCCGACGATTCGGGTTTGACAGCGTCCGGGACGACGGCCGCGGATTCTGGTTCCGTGCCGAGGACACGCTGCGATTCCACGAACTGATCGCGCCGTATCTGCACCCGGCGGTGGATTACAAGCTGCATCCTTCTCTGCGCGGTCGATTCACGTGGCACGCGGATTCGACCGAGACCCTGTCTCTCGCAGCGAGGCGTTGCCAGACGATCGTGCCGGTTCGGATCGAAAAGCGTTACCACAAGCCGCGCGATCGATATGCGCACCGTTACGATCTCGAAGTCGGGGGCAGCCATACGTATCTCGCCGATGGCGTCGTGGTGCACAATTCGCCCGAAACGACCAGCGGCGGCCGCGCGCTCAAGTTCTACGCCTCGGTCCGGCTCGACGTGCGCCGCATCGACACCATCAAGCAGGGCACCGAGGCCGTCGGCGTGCGCACGAAGGTGAAGGTCGTGAAGAACAAGCTCGCGCCGCCGTTCCGCGAGGCCGAGTTCGACATGATCTACGGCGAGGGCATCTCGAAGGCCGCGACCATCCTGGACGCCGGCGTCGAGCAGAACCTGATCGAGAAGTCCGGCACCTGGTACACGTTCAAGAACGAGCGGATCGGCCAGGGCCGCGAGAACGCGAAGAAGTGGCTGCAGGAGAACCCGGTGACGCTCGCGGACCTCGAAATGAAGATCCGCGAGACGCTCGGTCTCCGCGCGCCGACGTCGCTGAAGTAGCCGCCTCGCGCCAATGCCACTCGGCGATCCCGAGGCGCGCCACGGCTCCGCCGGGGCGTGTCCGAGCGCTGGGGGTCTGGGGGCCATGTCGAGGCCCCCAGTAAATTGACGGACCGTCCGCCGCGCCGCGCGCTCGACGAGCGCGCGGCGCGGCTGGCGGCGGTCGATCTCCTCTCCCGTCGCGCGTGGACCCGGCGCGACCTCATCGCGCGCTTGCGCCGCCGGGGCGCGCCACCGGACGTCGCGGTGGCGGTCGTCGACGACCTCGCCGCGCGTGGCTATGTCGACGACGCGGCATTCGCGCGGCACTGGGTCGAATCGCGCTCCGCGCGCGGCTACGGCGCGAGCCGTCTCCGCGCAGAGCTGCGAATGCGAGGCGTCGCGGCGCCGCTGATCGACGCCGCGCTGGGCGCCGTGGAGTCGGACGCGGCTCTGGCCGCGGCGCGTAAGGTCGCAACGCGCCGGTTACCGGCGCTGCGTCGCGGCAGACCCGAGCGAGTCGCGCCGCGGCTGCACGCGTATCTCGTGCGCCGGGGCTACGCGCCGGGTGTAGTGGCGCGCGTCGTCCGGTCGCTGACGCGCGCGACGGTCGCCGCGGACGACTGACCTCAGCGCAAGGGGTGTGCGGGGGCGCTCGTCGGCGCGTGTGGTCGCGGCGGGTGCGGAGTGGGGCGGGTCCAGGGACCCGTGCCAGCCGACCGCCCATGAGGCCGCGACGGACCCCAGTGGGAACGGCGCGCGGGTCGCCCGGAGGCTCAAATCTCGTGGTCACCGGACCCCGCCCCACTCCGTACCCGCCGGCGTCGCGCGCGCCGGAGGCAGCGGCACCGCGCGGGTTGACCGCCGGCACCCGGCGCGGCGGTCGGAGGGCGAAGCAAACCAGCCGCCAAGATCGGTGCCATGGAGACCCGGTGCTACAATACCCGCACATGACGGGC
The DNA here is from genome assembly GCA_016184365.1 of Candidatus Rokuibacteriota bacterium. Classification (GTDB taxonomy): domain Bacteria; phylum Methylomirabilota; class Methylomirabilia; order Rokubacteriales; family CSP1-6; genus AR8. The sequence continues at coordinate 2,907 of JACPCW010000034.1, read as the reverse complement.
GAGCAGATTCGCGAGGCATTTCTTCGATATTTCGAGCGAAACGGGCACACGCGGGTCCGTTCTTCGAGCCTCATTCCGGGCAACGATCCGACCCTCCTGTTCACCAACGCGGGCATGGTGCAGTTCAAGGGCGTCTTCCTCGGTGACGACCGCCGCGACTACGTCCGGGCCACGACGTCCCAGAAGTGCGTGCGCGCCGGCGGCAAGCACAACGATCTCGAAAACGTCGGTCGGACCGCGCGCCACCACACGTTCTTCGAGATGCTCGGCAACTTCTCGTTCGGCGACTACTTCAAGCGCGACGCGATCCGCTTCGCCTGGGAGTTCCTGACCGTCGATCTCGGGCTCGACCGGACGCGGCTCTGCGCGACCGTCTTCCAGGACGACGACGACGCGTTCGCGCTCTGGAAAGAGATCGCCGGGCTGTCCGACGATCGCGTCCTGCGTCTCGGCGAGAAGGACAACTTCTGGGCGATGGGTGAGACGGGGCCGTGCGGACCCTGCTCGGAGCTGCACTTCCACCAGGGCGACCACGTCCCCTGCGCCGAAGAGGCCGCGGGACGGCCGTGCCTCGGCCCGGCGTGCGAGTGCGACCGCTGGCTCGAGATCTGGAACCTCGTGTTCATGCAGTTCAACCGCGATCAGGCGGGAACGCTCACGCCGCTGCCGCGGCCGTCGATCGACACCGGCATGGGCCTCGAGCGCATCGCGGCGGTGATGCAGCGGAAGCTGTCGAACTTCGACACCGATCTGCTCGCGCCGCTGATCACGAAGACCGCGACGCTCGCCGGCAAGACGTACGGGGCCTCCGCGGACGACGACGTGTCGATCCGCGTCATCGCCGACCACGCGCGCGCGAGCACGTTCCTCATCGGCGACGGCGTGACGCCGTCGAACGAATGGCGCGGCTACGTCCTGCGCCGGATCATGCGGCGCGCGATGCGCCACGGGAAGATGCTCGGGCTCACCGAGCCGTTCCTGTGGAAGACGATCGGGTGGGTCGTCGACGTCATGCGGAGCGCGTATCCGGAGCTCGTCGACGCGCAGGCGCGTATCGAAGACGCCGTGCGGAGCGAGGAAGAGCGGTTCGCGGAGACGCTCGACGCCGCGACGCGACGCATCGAGGACTACTTCGCCGAGCACGGTCGCGAAGGGAAGGGCCGCGCGATCGACGGCGGCTTCCTCTTCAAGCTCTATGACACGTACGGGTTCCCGCGCGACCTGGCCGAGGAAGTCTTCCAGGACGCCGGCTGGCGCGTGACCGACGAGACGAACGCGAGCTGGGACGGCGAGATGAACGCCCAGCGCGACCGCGCGCGCGCGGGCGCGGCGTTCGGAACGTCGGACGCCGCGGAGAGCGTCGCGGTCTACCAGCGGCTGAGCGCCGAGCTGCCGAAGATCGACTTCGTCGGCTACCAGACGCTCGCGGCGCCGGCGAAGGTGCTCGCGATGGTGCGCGACGGCCAGCGCGTGCGCGAGGCGGCCACGGGCGAGGACGTCGAGATGATCCTCGACCGCACGCCGGCGTATGCGGAATCCGGCGGCCAGATCGGCGATACGGGCACGATCACGGGCCGCAGCGGGCAGGGCGTCGTCCTCGACACGTACTACCGCGGCGCGAAGCTGATCGTGCATCGCGTGCGCGTCGACCAGGGCGGGTTCCGCGAGGACGAGGACGTCGCCATCTCGATCGAGTCGCCGCGCCGCCAGGGGCTGCGGCAGCACCACACGGGCACGCACCTCCTGCACGCGGCGCTCCGCAAGGTGCTCGGCACGCACGTCCACCAGGCGGGCTCGCTCGTCGCGCCCGATTACCTGCGCTTCGACTTTTCGCACGGCGCCGCGGTGAAGGATCGCGAGGTCGCGGACGTCCAGGATCTCGTGAACGAGCAGATCCAGAAGAACGTCCCCGTCCAGCGCGCCGAGATGGATCTCGACGAGGCGCTGCGCTCGGGCGCGATGGCGCTCTTCGGCGAGAAGTACGGTCCTCGTGTGTCGGTCATCAAGATCGGCGACTTCTCGGTGGAGCTCTGCGGCGGCACGCATCTCGATGCCACCGGCCAGATCGGTCTGCTGAAGGTCGAGACGGAGGGCGCCATCGCGGCCGGCGTGCGGCGCATCGAAGCGGTCACCGGCACCGCGGCGCTCGCCGCCGTCGAGCGCAAGGAAGCGACGCTGCGCGAGGCGGCGGACATCCTGAAAGCGAATCCGCACGACGTGCCGCAGCGGCTGCGGAAGCTGCTCGACGACCAGAAGGCGCTCGAGCGCCAGCTCGCCGCGCTCGAATCGCGGCTGGCGCGCGCGCGCGCCGAGGACCTCGTCGCGTCGGCGCGCCGGGTGAAGGACGTCGCCGTCGTCGCCGGCCGCATCGACGGTCTCGATGCCGAAGGACTGCGCGCGGTCGCCGACACGCTGCGCGACCGGCTCGGCTCGGGCGTGGTGTGCGTCGGCAGCGTGGTCGACGGCAAGGTGAACGTCGTCGCCGCGGTGACGAAGGACCTCACGAAGCGGTTCCACGCCGGCAAGCTCGTGCAGGAGATCGCGAAGGCCGTCGGCGGCAGCGGCGGCGGCCGGCCCGACCTCGCGCAGGCCGGCGGCAAGGACCCGGCGAAGCTCGACGAAGCGCTGGCCCTCGTCGTCCCGCACGTGGAACGGATCGCCGGGTGAGGACGGCATCTCGCTCGATCGAGGAGCGGCCCGGCTGTGCAGGGGCGCTCCGAACGCGCGGGTGGACGCGGCGGGTCACGGCTGCGCCGGGACGCGTCCGAACGCGCGGGTGGACGCGGCGGGTCACGGCTGCGCCGGGACGCGTCCGAACGCGCGGGTGGACGCGGCGCGTCACGGCTCCGCGGGGACGCGTCCGAAAGCGCGGGTGGACGAGGCGCGTCACGGCTCCGCGGGGACGCG
>JACPCW010000033.1 GCA_016184365.1 Candidatus Rokuibacteriota bacterium | reverse complement strand
GATCTTGGCCGCCATGGACGGCGTGACGAACGCCTCGCCCTGCACGGCGCCCCGCAGCGTGCGGAAGAGCTCTTCCGGCTCGACGCTCTTGAGGAGATACCCTTGCGCGCCCGCCTTGAGCGCGTCGAAGAGACTCTGGTCTTCCTCGGAGACCGTCAGCACGATGATCCGTGTGGACGGCATCGTCGCCTTGATCCGCCGCGTGGCCTCGAGCCCGTCCATCCCGCGCATGGCGATGTCCATCAACACCACGTCCGGCGCCGACGCCTGGGCCTTCGCGACCGCCTCCCGTCCGTCCTGCGCTTCGCCCACGACGGTGAAGCCGTCGCTCGGACGGAGGAGGCTGGTCACCCCTTTGCGAAAGAGCGCGTGATCGTCCACCACGAGCACCCGGATCGGCTTCACGGCTGTCGCCTCCGCAGTTCTGGCATCGGGAACCGCACCTCGACGATCGTTCCTTCGCCCGCGCGAGAACTCACCGTGAGCTTTCCCCCGATCGCTTCGGCACGTTCTCGCATCGTCTCGAGGCCGAAGCAGCGTCGGGCGTCTCCGGCGACCGCCTGCAGATCGAAGCCGCGGCCGTCATCGCGGATCGACACCGCCGCGAACTCCTCGTCGTGCTCGACGCTCACGACGACCCGGTGCGCCTCGGCGTGCTTCCGCACGTTGGCCATGCCTTCCTGGATGATCCCGATGAGCTGGACCTCGACGACGGGGGCGAGCGTGATCGCCGCCTCGGAGTCGACCCTCAGGTCCACGGTGACGCCCGTCTGCCGGGTCCAGTCGTGCAGGTACTCGGTGAGCGTGGGAATGAACCCGAGGCTCCGCGACACCATGCTCCTGAGCCCGAAGATCGCCTGCCGCGCCTCCTCGTACGCCTCGCGCGCGGACTGCTTCAGCTCCCGGATGTCGTCCTGGACCTCGTGAGCGGCGCCCTCGGCGAGCCGCCGCTCCACGTCGGCCAGCCGCAGGTGGAAGTAGCCGAGGCGCTGCGCGAGGCTGTCGTGGAGCTCGCGCGCGATCCGCTGCCGTTCCTTGACGACGGCGATCGCTTCGTTGGCATCCGCGAGCTCGCGCGTGCGGCGAACGATTTCATGCTCCTGGCGCCGGACGTGCGCGAAGACGAAGCGCGAGAACACGAACGTTCCGACGGCGCTCAGCGTGAGCAGGATGATGAACGCGGGCCAAAAAGGGGGCAGCGGGTGCGGGTGGTAGTAGAGGACGCCGACGCCGATCAACGTCAGGTAGGACGCGGGGCCGCACACCGTGAGCCACTCGAGCCTCGCGCGCGCAGGGGCTTCGATCGCGGCTGGACTCGGGGGGTCCCGGTCCCGAGCACGGAGCGGAGCGGACTCGACATCCATGCGACGCCCCTTCCGTTTTATGCGATGGTCCGCGTGTCCAGAATGCCGTACGGCTTGGAGCCGGCGATCGTTCTGGACCTTCATGATAGCCCGCGGCGCTCAGAACGAGTACCGCACCCTCGCCGTGACCGTCTGGACGTCGGCCGGGCTGCGTGCGTTCTGTGTCACCCCGTTGGTGCTCGTCGCCGTCGCCTGGGTCAGCGCGCCCCCGGCCCAGAGGTACGCGCCGACCAGGTCGAGCGCCAGGCCGGGGGCGAATCGCCATTGCACGCCGAGGTCGAGCTCGATGCCGATATGGCGGGAGTCTCCCCGACCGTCGCCGGGCGTGAGGCCCGTGGCCGCCGCGAGCGTGCTCGAGGTATCCACCGGTTCCGCGGTCCAGCCGGTGCCGACCGCGCTCCTCACCGTGAAGGCCGGCGCCACCGCGTAGCTCGCGCGCGCACCGAGGCGGAGCAGACCGTACTTGTCGAACGTGGGCGCCGTGCCGAGGTTCAATCCGAGCGCGCTCCCGTAGAGGCTGTTCAGGTTTTCGACGTTTTTCGTGAGGATCTCCGACCAGCCGACGAAGTAGTCCCCGTCGGTGTTGATCGGCTCGAAGTAGCGCACCGTGCGGCGCGGGGAGCGCACGTCCTCTTCGGCGCGATTGCCGGTCGCGTAGGCGGCGACGCCTTCGACGAGGAGCGCGCCCGCGTGCCAGCCGCTCCGGAGGTCGACGAGCCAGGCGCTGCGATCCTGCGCGCGCTTGCCGATCGCCGCGAACGGGGCGTCGGGCGTGACTTCCCGTTCGCCCCACTGGTAGAGGACGGTCGGTTCCAGGGTGAAGGCTCCCGCCCGCCAGCGCGCGTCGACGCCGATCGTGTGTCGCCACTCCGCGTTGCCGAGGGGGTAGTTCGCCGCGCCGGTGCCGAGGCCGCCGCGCCCCTGGCGGGCGGCGCGGTTCGTCACGCTATCCGCCACGAAGAGCGCATAGAGGGGTTTGATACCCAGGCCGCGGAGCGGGGTGAACTCGGCATGCGCGACGACGGCGTAGTCTTCGCCGTGGACGAAGCCGTCGCCGGGTCCGGTCGTCTCCTCCTCGACCTGTGCCCAGGTCAGGCCGAGCTTGGTATTCGGCGTGGCCGCCAGCGTCGCGTATGCACCGCCGAAGTCGCCCGTGGCGAGCATGCCGGGTTTGTACGTGATCGCGAACGGCTGGCCGCCGAGACGGACGCGTAGCGGGCGGGGGACGTGCGGGGCGTCGAACTCCACGTACCCCCACTTCAGTTCGATCACGCCGGGCGTATCGGTGTTGAGGTCGATGCTGTGTGTCGTACCGCTCCGCTGCGGCGCGGCGGTGTCCGACCCGCCGGCACCGACGGCGCCCCATACGGAGTCGATCTCGAGACCGAGCACGAACTTGGTGGTTCCGACCTCCGCAGTGATGTCAGGCCGCACGCGGGTACGCGCATACCACTCGGTGTCGGCGCGATCTGCGTAGTTGAGGTCGACGACGCTCAGGTTCCGCGTCCACGACGAGACGGCGTCGACGACGCCGCTGATGGTGACCTTCGTCGGGACCTCTGCCGCGGCAGGTGCGACGGGGACTGCGGCCATGACGAGGCCCACACCGGCCGCTGCGAGGAACGTGACCACTCCGCGACCGACGCCCATACGACCTCCTTCACTCGGTGGATCAGCCGACGACGGCGTGCTGGTCGAACCGCAGCGGCGGTATCCCGCAAATCGTTCGGTGCCGGCTGGATCCGGGACGTTTGCGGGCTCGGCATACATCACTGCCCCCTCGCGCGCGGCGAGGGCGGGCATCCGCGCCCACCCTCGCTGAACGCCTCGGCCGGTCGGCGCGACGCGATGTCCGCCTCGACGCCAAGACCCAGCGTCACGGGAGGCAACGTCACGAGGTGGCGGCGGTTCGACCGACACCATTCACGGCGCGCGTGCCCGCGTGCTGCGGACGCTAGCTCGTGAACGATTTGTCACCAATGAGCCCAACGACCCCGATTCGCTCGTCTGAACGACCCGGTCGGCGCCGCGGTCAGCGCGGCGGTGACGCGGCGGGCGAAGATTCCGGCTGCGACGCCGTTTCAGTGCGCCTCCTTGGTCGTGAGCGACCGCGAGGGGAGGATGGCGGTCGCTATTGGCCGAAGCGGTACCGCAGCGTCACGCCGACGATGTGCGCCGCGTAGTTGCGGTAGTCGTTCCCCTGCCACGTCATGCTGACGCCGGGGATGAACGGCTCGAGCCGGTCCGTGCGCCAGTCGTCCTTCTGGAACGACTCGAAGACGTAGCCGAGGCTCGCCGTCCAGGACTTCAGGAACGTGTACCGCAGCGAGGTATCGATTCTCAGGATTTGGTCCTGGAACGCGGGCCACGGCTTGGCTTTCGCCGCCGCGATGTTCGCCGCGGTCCCGCTCGTCGGCTCGACGGGGTTGCTCGTCTCGACCCGGCCGAGCGCGAACTGATAGCTCGCGTTGGCGGCCCAGTCGAGCACCTTCGGGATGAAGGTGAAGCGGAGACCGCCCGAGAACGTGTCGATCGTGTCGCGGATCTTCGACTCCCAGGTGTAGTCCGCGACGTCGAACGTGGCGCCCGGTCCGTTGCGGTTCCGGCCGCGCTGGAACTGCCGGTTGTGCTCGTGGCTGTAGGCGAGATTGAGGCCCAGCCGCTCGAACGGATTCCAGGTCAGGTCGAGCCCGGCGTTCCAGGCGTTTTCTTTCTGGAGACCGGCGCGCGCGTCGACGTAGTCGTCCCAGCGGTAGCCGAACGTCGGCGAGATCGTCAGCGCCTCGGTCGGCGTGAACTGCAGGAGCGCGTCGACGCGCTGCCGGTCGCGGTCGGCCTGATCGTGCTTGCGGAGCAGGTTGAGCTGCACGTTGCCGGAGGTCACTTCCTCGCCGACGACGCTGTGCTCGATGTGAGCCAGCCGGTTGTAGCGCTCGCCGCGGCGGAACGACGGCCGATACGTGAGCCGCGCCGTCATCCAGTCGAACGGCGTGGCGTCGACGGCGGCCTTGCCGAAGAACTCGTTGCTCTCCTCGACCTCGCGATGGCGGTTCCGATCCCATCGTTCCACGCCCGTGCCGAGGGTCATGGCGACCGGGGCGAAGAGCTGGTAGCGCCCGTCGAGGTCCACGTTCTGGCGGTTCCAGCTCCAGCGCCCGGCGCGCCGCGCCTCCTGGACGAGCGTGCGGTCGTTGACGACTTTTCCGGGGAAGGTGATCTCGTCCGACTCGTCGAGGTACTGGTGCAGCCGGTACTTCGCGCCGAGCGTCAGCGGCAGGGCGAACGGCCGCGACGTCACGCCGAGGTTCGCGTGGATGTTGTGGACGACGCCGTTCAGGCTGTCCTGCGGCAGCAGCAGGTCGACATTGCTGATCGTCGGGTTGATCGTGTGCGGCAGGAACTCCGTGTTCTGCAGATAGAGCGCGTACGACATGCCCGCCGTGACTCGCGTCCGCAGCGGGAGACTCACACCGCCGTTGACGGTGAACGTGTGCGCCATGTTGTCCGGTGGCAGCGCCTGCTGGCCGGTGTCGGGCGCCGCGGCGCCGGTGTCGCCGGCGGCGCAACCCGCCGGCGCGCCCGGCCGGCACGGGTTGTCCGCGCGGACGCGTCGAAGGTCATTCACGAAGACGGACGCGGTGTACCCGAACTGGAGCTGCCAGTTCTCGCGCGCGATGTTCGTCCCGAGCCGGAAGTCGTGGATCGTCTGCTCGATGGGCTCGAAGACCTCGTAGAAATTGTTTCCGGGGCTGCCGAATGCCATGCCGCGAGGCCGGTCGCCGTCACGGCGGGTGATCGTGTACCGCGCGCTCACGTCGATGTCGGGCGACAGCGAATACGAGAAGAGGAGCCGGCCCGTATCCGTCCGCATCCCGACCTCGCCCTCCGGCGCCGCGTTGTGCGTCGCGAGCGCCGGGCGCATGGGGGACAGGCGGTACACACCGCGCTCGGGCTCCGTCGCGAGGAAGCGCGAGGTCGTCGAGTAGGTATGCGGAATCTGGCCCCACTCGAGACCGAACTGCCACTTGCCGATCCGTCCGACGCGCAGCTCGAACTCCTGGTCGTCATGCCCCCATCGTGAGCCGTTGAAATCCAGTCCCAGGCGTTCGTCCGTCCGGAGGAGGCGGAGCGTCAGGTTCTCGAGGTACGGGCCCGACGAGAGGTCGCGATACTCCTCGAGCTTGCCCAGGCGGCTTTGCGCGGGCTTGTCGATGTACGCGCGGACGCCGGGCTCGATCTCGCCGGAGAGACGGTAGCCGCCGGCCTCGAGCTGGGCGGCTGCGACACCCGGCGATGCGAGGATGGCCAGCGCCGCGAAGAGACGTGTGATCCGCATCGAAGTCATCGCGCCCTCCTCACCGCGTGTACGCATTGCCGGACGGGTGATTCGATCCGTGAATGTTGACGTGGCAGTTGGCGCACTGCTTGCCCATGACGAACTTGAGCGAGCCGAGGTCGCGGCCGTACGGACGCGTCGGATGCTGCGTCTCGATGTGGCACTGCTGGCAGAGCCGCGGCTTCGGGACCTTCAGCATGGCCTCGTGATTCGTGCCGTGCGGGTCGTGGCAGTTCTGGCAGCTCTCGTTGACCGGCGCGTGCGGCCACAGGAACGGCCCGCGCTTGTCGGTGTGACACGCGAAGCAGGTCGCGTTCGGCGACGGTTCCTTCAGCAGCGTCTGCGTGACCGTGCCGTGCGGGTTGTGGCACGACGTGCAGGTCATCTTTCCTTCGCGGAGCGGCATGTGAGAGAAGCGCATCTGCTGGGCGCGCTTCTGGACGTGACACGTGCCGCACGTCTCGATCACCGTCCGCTTCGCGAGCTGATATTTCGGCGAGACGGCCTCCATCACCCGGTGGCAGCTCGTGCACGCGACGTCGCGCGAGTCGTGGGCGCTGCCCTTCCAGAAGAGGTGCGGGCCCTTCGTATGGCACGTGAGACAGACCTGGTTGCGCTTGTCGACCGGTGTCTTGTCGTTCTTCGCGAACGTGATCATGTTGCCGACGCCCTTGCCGCCGCCGGCCTCCGCGTGCGCCTTGCCCGGGCCGTGGCAGGTCTCGCACGCCAGACGCTCGTTCATGTTCCGCGGGGCCTTGAGGAAGAGCCGGCCCATCTTCGTGTGCGAGAACTTGTCGAACGCTTCTTCGTGGCAGCCCTTGCACGTCTCGGCGCCGGCGTAGCCCGCCGGCAACGCCGTCGACGCGCCCGTCGCCGGTGGCGCCTGCGCGGACACCGGCGAGGGGGACGCGAGGAAGACGAGCGACGCGAACGTTCCGAGCGCGACGATTACAGCGGGGCGGCGCATGAGCCGTCTCCTTCTTTCGTTGACTGCACTCGGCGCAACGTGCGCAAACGGTCCGGTCGGCGGTCGCACCGTATAGGAACGCGCAACACGCGCGCAACTATCGGCTTGCACGGTATTTCACGAGCGGCCCGGCTCGCAATGAGCCGAACGGCCCAATTTGCTCAGCGGGACGCTTCGCGCGCGGTCAGCGAGCGCCCGCGGAGGGCGGGGTGAAGCCGGACGCCTGCGCGATCTGGTCGAGCGTCATCAGGCCCTCGAAGCGCTTGCCGCCGAGGACCCACGTCGGAAATTTGCGGACGCCGACCTGCTCGCAGAGGTCGGGGCGGGGATTGACGCCGCCCTTGTCGCACTCGACGTAGGGGATGAGATCAGCCGCGGACCCGAACCGGGCCTTCTGCTCTTTGCACGCGGGTCACCAGAACGCGCCGTACATGATGCCGCCCGACGTCGTGAGATGTCGCGCGAGGCTCGTCGCGTACGACGACGACGTCGCCCCCGGATCGATGGCCCAGATGCCGGCGACCAGCACGAGCGTGACGACCACCGCCGCGACGCCTGCGGTCGCCACGCGCGCCGGCTGCGTCGGTGATCGCTTGCCCGCCGGCGCCGGGCGACGCACGAGCAGCGTGACGAGGATCGCGACGGCGAGCACCGCGATGACGACGCACCACGGACAGATCGCGCGCAGCACGAAGAGCTCGATCGCCGTGAGGTACGCCGACACGGTCACCGCGCCGACGGCGAGCGCGAACGCCCAGACCCAGCGCTTCGGCGGCAGGCCGGCCAGCGCGAGCGCGGCGACGGCGGCGTAGAGCAGCGCGCCCCAGAGCGCGGTCGGGATGCCGATGAACGTCGCCCAGCGGCTCGCCTGCACGATGTCGCACCCGCTGCCGGCTTCGCAGAAGAGCGCGGTCCCGCCGGCGAGCTTCGTCGCCGTGAGATAGACGGAGATCGCGAACGCCGCGATGGCGAGCGCGGCGACCGGCCAGTCGCGCGCCGGCGTCACGGCGTCGCGCGGGGGATTCCTTGGACGGTGTCGCGCAGGCGGCGGGGTCACGCGGGAACCACGAAGCCTTCCCGCCGCGCCGCCTCGGCCAGACGCCCGTCGAGCGTGCAGAGTATTCGACCGTCCGGATGCCCCTCGGCCCACTGCATCGCAGCCGCGAGCTGCAGCGCGTCGAACGCCCGCAGCGTGTGCAGGCGCAGGAGCCTTCGCGCGACCGTCTTGACGGTGTCGATGTCGACGACGACATGGCAGGCCCGCGCCATCTCGTCCATCCGTGCCTCGGCCTCGAGGGCAAGCGCCTCGCGGAGGGCACGCTCGCGAACGAGTCGTCTCAGGGCGGAGGCGACCTCGACGGACGTCAGCGTCCACAGCACGACCGCGTGATCGGTGTCCACCCAGCCGGCGACCCGGTCGGACGCGTCCTGTTCGACGAGGAGCGGGACGACGGCGGAACTGTCCCAGAACCTCATGGGCCCTCCTCGCGCTCCCGCAGCAGCGCACCGACGACGTCCGCCCCGACGCGTGGCCGGCGCGTCAGCCACCCGCGGGGAAGCCCGGCTCCGCGGCGCACGACACCGCCCCGCTCGAGCCGATCGAGCCATGCGGCATCGTTCTCGGGCACCGGCGAGCCGGTGGCGACGCGATCGATGCGCGCGATGACCCGATCGCGATCGCGGACGAGGACCGTTTCGCCCCGTTGAACGCGGCGCAGGTAGTGGCTCAGGCGGTTCTTGAGCTCGGCGATGTTCACGCTCGTCGCCGGCGCCGGCCGGCGCCTTTCGCGGCTCATGGACGCAGTGTAGCCACCAGGTGGCCATGTCGACAAGTCAGCCGGGGACCTCCTCGAGACGGCAGAGGTCGGGGATCCAGCGGTGGCGCCCGCCGCCGTCGATGCCGTAGCCGACGACGAACCCGTCGTCGATCGTGAAGCCGACGTAGTGCGCCTCGACCGACGTCGTGCGCCGTGCGCGCTTGTCGACGAGCACGCAGAGACGCAGCGACCGCGGCTTGAGCGCGCGCAGCGTGTCGAGCAGGAAGCGCATCGAGCGCCCGGTGTCGAGGAGGTCTTCGACGACGAGCACGTCGCGGCCGGTGATCGTCGTGGTCGGCGGCTTCGTCATCACGACGCGGCCCGACGACGTGCGCCCGGCGCCGTAGCTCGACAGCCCGACGAAGTCGACGGTGAGCGGCCGGTCGAGCGCGCGGACCAGGTCGGCGACGAACACGAATCCGCCGGTGAGCACGCCGAGCACGGCGAGGTCGCGGCCGCGATAGTCCTCGCGGATGCAGCGCGCCAGCGTGCCGATGCGGGCGGCGATCTCCTCGCGGAAATGCAGGACGACGAGCCGCTCGTTCGGCCCGTGCGCGGCGTGCGGTGCGACCGTCGGGAATGGCGGGGCGTCGGCGATGTTCACGTGACCTCCGGAGGCGGTCGCCGCGCGTGCGCGGCCGTCGCGCATGGTGGTGCAACGCCAGGGCCACGGCGCGCCGGCGCCGGCGCCGGCGTTCGCGATGCAAGTGGTGGACAACGCTGGTGGCGCGGCGTCCCCCCGCGCCGGCATATGCGGCGGGCGGGCCACATGTGGGGCGGCGCGTCGGGGCCGTGCAGACGTTGCCGGCGCCTCGGTCTCACGAAAATGGTGCATTCTTCGGATGTATCGGAAGGCGTGCGCGACGAACAATCGTTGCAAATCGATCGACCCCCGCTGGCCCGAACGGCGGACGAAAAGGCGGCATATCGCATGAGCCGGATGGTCGCGATGCTGATCGCGTGCGCGCTCGCCGGACTCCTGTCCGCGGGCGCCGAAGCGCAGCCGCTGTTCACCCCGACGCAGGACCCGCTCGCCGGCGCGCGCGTCTTCGGCGCCAAGGGCTGCACGCGCTGCCACGCCGTGAACGGCGTCGGTCCGAGCGTCGGGCCGGATCTCGGGCGCATCCCGCGTCCGCGGACGTTCTACGACCTCGCGGCCGCGCTCTGGAACCACGCGCGCCCGATGGCCGACCGCATGCGACAGCTCGGCATCGCCCGGCCGCACCTGGACGGCCGGGAAACCGGCGATCTCGTCGCGTTCCTGTTCACGCTCGACTACTTCGATCCGCCGGGGAACGCCGACACGGGCCGGCGGCTCTTCACGGAGAAACGCTGCATCGCCTGCCATCAGGTCGCGGGCACGGGCGGGGTCGTCGGGCCGAGCCTCGACACGTCGAAATCGTTCGAGTCGCCGCTCGACCTGGCCGCCGCGATGTGGAACCACGGGCCCCAGATGGCCGACGCGATGCGCGCGCGCAACATTCCGCGTCCGGTCTTCACGGCGAGCGAGCTGCGTGACATCGTCGCGTTCGTGGCCGTGCGGTCGTCCGCGCCGAGTGAAGGCGGCCGCGTCGTCCTGCCGGGGCGTGCCGAAGTCGGCCGCCAGCTCTTCGCCGACAAGCGCTGTGTGCTCTGCCACGACGACCGGAGCGGCGCGCCGAATCTCGGCGAGCGCGCGGCGAACCGGAGCCTCGGCGACTTCGCCGCGGCCATGTGGAACAAGGCGCCCGCGATGGCGGCGGCGATGAAGCAGCGCGGGATCTCGGTGCCGCAGCTCAGCGCGACCGAGGTCGCGGACCTCGTCGCGTACTTCTACGCCGCGCGGTACTTCGCGGGCTCGGGCAATCCGACCAACGGCGTGCGGCTCGCCGCCAGCAAGGGGTGTCTCGACTGTCACGGGTTGCGCGGCGAGCGCGGCAAGCGCGCGAGCGATCTCGCGAAGGCGCGCGGGACGGAGACGCCCGCGTCGATCATGGCCGCGCTCTGGAACCACTCGTTCATCGGCAGCGGCGGTCCGGCGCCGCCGTTGTCCACGGTGACCGGCGAGGAGATGGCGGACCTGATCGCATTCCTCACGTCGCTCCGGATGCGTGCCCAGTGAGGCGCGTGGCCGCCGCGCTTGCCATCGTGCTCGCCTGCGCGCTCGCCGCGTCCGCGGCGCCGCCGGCGCCGGCGGCGAAGGCCGCGACGGCCCCCGCGAGCCCGCGCCCCGACAGCTGTGTCACCTGTCACCTGGAGACGGGCGACGACCGGCTCGCCGGGCCCGCCAAGGCCTACACCGACGACATCCATCGCGCGAAGGGCTTCGGCTGCACCGCCTGCCACGGCGGTGACCCGAACGCCGAGGGGATGGAGGCGATGGATCCCGCGAAGGGGTACATCGGCAAGCCGGCCGGCGCGCGCATCGTGCAGGTCTGCGGCCGCTGTCACGCGGACGCGCGGTTCATGAAGCAGTACAACCCGTCGCTCCGCGTCGACCAGGTCGCCGAGTACGAGAGCTCGGTCCACGGCCGCCGGCTGCGCGAGTTGAAGGACCCGAAGGTCGCGACGTGCGCGAGCTGCCATGCGCCGCACGGCATCCGGCCGCCGTCGGATGCGCTGTCGACGGTGCATCCGCTGCGCGTCGCCGACACGTGCGGGCGCTGCCACGCCGACGCGAAGTACATGGCCTCGTACAAGATCCCGACCGACCAGCGCGACAAGTACAAGAAAAGCGTGCACTGGAACGCGATGTCGGCGAAAGGCGACCTGTCCGCGCCGACGTGCAACGACTGCCACGGCAACCACGGCGCGGCGCCGCCCGGCGTGAACTGGGTCGGCAACGTGTGCGGTCAGTGTCACACCGTGATGGCCGAGCTCTTCGGCAAGAGCGTGCACGCGAAGGCCTTCACCCAGATGGGCGTCCCCGGCTGCGCCGCGTGCCACGACAACCACGACATCCGCCCCACGGGCGATCACATGGTCGGCGCGACCGGCGACGCCGTGTGCGCGAGCTGCCACAATCCCGACGACGCGGGCGGCAAGACGGCCACGACGATGCGCGGGCTCCTCGATGCGCTGGCCGGCGAATGGGACAAGGCGCGGGGCCTGCTCGAGAAAGCCGAGCACGCCGGCATGGAAGTGAGCCAGCCGCAGTTCGAGCTGAGCAGCGCGAAAGACGCGCTCGTGAAGGCGCGCGCGGCGATCCACGCGTTCACCATCGAGCCGGTGAAAGCCGAAGTGGACGGCGGCCTCGCGATCGCCCGCAAGGCGCACGCGCGCGGCGTGCGCGCCCTCGAGGAGCTGCGGTTCCGTCGCACCGGGCTCGTCGTGTCCGTGGTCATCATCGTCGCGCTCATCGGAGGCCTGCTGCTGAAGATCCGGTATCTCGAGCGGCCACGCGCCGCCGGGACCAAGTCGTCGTGAAGGAGACGGACAACATGGCCGACGTGCTCACGCGTCCCGACGATCCCGGTCGCCGGCGGATCGTCAACTGGTTCCTCGGCACGAGCGCCGGCGCGTTCCTCGCCGCCGTGCTCTACCCGCTCACGCGCTATCTCGTGCCGCCGCGGACCGGTGAGTCGGCCGCGGCGTCGGTGACGCTCGCGATCAAGCCGGACGAGGTGAAGGCGAACAGCGGGCAGATCTTCAAGTTCGGCAGCCGCCCCGGCATCCTCGTCCGCACGGCGTCCGGCGAGCTGCGCGCGTTCTCCGCGGTCTGCACGCATCTCAACTGCACCGTGCAGTACCGGGCCGACGTCTCGCACATCTGGTGCGCGTGCCACAACGGGCATTTCGACCTGAACGGCCAGAACATCGCCGGACCGCCGCCGCGGCCGCTCGAAGCGTACGTGGTCAACGTGCGCGGCAACCAGATCGTCGTCTCGAAGAGCGTGTAATGCCCGATGTCCGTTCCCGCGTGTACGCGTGGCTCGACGAGCGCATCGGCCTGAAGGACATCGAGAAGCTCGCGAAGAAGAAGGAGATCCCGGTCCACCGCCACTCGTTCTGGTACTACCTCGGCGGGATGACGCTGTTCCTGTTCGGGATCCAGGTCATCACCGGCATCCTCCTCCTCTTCTACTACCGGCCGAGCGCGGAGGAAGCGTACGAGTCGGTGCAGTTCCTGATGGCCGAGGTGGAGTTCGGCTGGCTCATCCGCTCGGTCCACGCGTGGTCCGCGAATCTCATGGTGCTGGCGCTGTTCGTCCATCTCTTCAGCACGTTCTTCCTCAAGGCGTACCGGAAGCCGCGCGAGCTGACGTGGATGTCGGGCATGGCGCTCATGGGGCTCACGCTCGGCTTCGGGTTCACCGGCTACCTGCTGCCGTGGAACGAGCTCGCGTACTTCGCGACGAAGGTCGGCACCGAGATCACCGGCGCGCTGCCGCTCGTCGGTCCGTTCGCGCTGCGGCTGCTGCGCGGCGGCGACGAGGTCACGGGCGCGACGCTCACGCGCTTCTACGGCATCCACGTCGCGGTGTTGCCGCTGCTCGCCACCGGGCTGATCGGCGCGCATCTCTTCCTCGTCCAGAAGCACGGCATGAGCGTCCCGATCGGCGTCGAGCGCGCCGGCTACGACGGCCGCCGTCTGCCGTTCTTCCCGAACTTCCTGCTGCGCGACGCGATCGGCTGGCTGGCGGCGCTCGCGATCCTCGGCGCGCTCGCCGCGTTCTTCCCGGCCGAGCTCGGCAAGAAGGCCGATCCGTTCGCGCCGGCGCCCATCGGCATCAAGCCCGAGTGGTACTTCATGTTCATGTTCCAGACGCTCAAGTACCTGCCGGCGCACTTCGGCCCGATCGAGGGCGAGGTCGTCGGCATCCTCGGCTTCAAGATCGGCGGCCTGTTCCTGCTGATGATCCCGTTCCTCGACCGGCGCAGCGCGCGCGGCGAGCGGAGCCGGCTCTTCAGCGCGATCGGCGTCGCGATCCTCGCGTACATGATCCTGCTCACGTACCTCGGCTACACGATGGTGCCGACGCAATGACGGCACCGCTTCCACCACACAAGGAGACCCGCATGCGGACCCGCGTCGTGCTCACCGCCCTCATCGCCGTCGCCGCCCTGCTGCTCGTCGCCACGCCGCTCGTGGCGCAGCCGAAAGTCCCCGCCGACCTCTCGTTCGAGAAGGGCAAGGACAGTCCCGGCACGGTCACGTTCAGCCATGAAAAGCACAAGGAGAAGGCCGAGAAGTGCACGGCCTGCCACACCAAGGTCTTCAAGATGAAGAAGGGGCAGACCGGCCCGCTCACGATGGCGAAGATGAAGGCCGGTGAGCAGTGCGGCGCCTGCCATGACGGCAAGACGGCGATGGCCGGCAAGACCGTGTTCACCACCGTCGACGAGGCGAACTGCGAGCGCTGCCACAAGAAGGGTTGAGTGACGAGTCTCCGATTCAAGTTCGCGGCGACGGTGATGTTCACGCTCGTCGTCGCGATGGCGGTCATCTTCGCGCTGCAGTACCGGTGGCTGCGCGACGAGATGATCGAGCGTCTCGGTGTGTCGTCGACGCCGCTGTCGGGCGTGATCAAGGCGAGCCTGCGGCACGCCATGCAGAACGAGACGCTGTCGGAGCTCAGCAGCATCGTCGAGACGGTCAGCCGCCAGGACGGCGTGCTCGGCGTGTTCATTCTCGACAAGAAGGGCGAGGTGCGCTTCGCGTCCGCGCCGGACCAGGTCGGCACGCGCATCCCGCTCGACGACGCCACGTGCCTGATCTGTCACCGGAGCGCCCCGGACCACCGTGCGAAGACCGTGATCTTCGCCGCCGCGGGCGGTACGCGCGTCTTCCGTAACGTCACGGCGATCGCGAACGAGCCGGCGTGTCACGGGTGCCATCCCGCGCGCGACGCCGTGAACGGCGTGCTCATCACCGATTTCTCGACCGCCGCCGTCGACGCCGAGCTCGCGCGGCGGCTCTGGCACATGCTGGGCGCGCTCGTCGTCACGGTCGGCGCGACCGGCGTCGCGATCGTCGTCATCACGAACCGGCTCGTCATCGGCCGGCTCGAACGGTTCGTGGACGCGACGCAGCGCCTGGCCCGGGGCACGCTCGACCTGGTACTCCCGGTGCGGCCGCGCGACGAGATCGGCGCGCTCGCCGCGTCGTTCAACGAGATGGTCGCCGGGCTGCGACGCACGCGCGAGCTTCGCGAGCGCACCGAGCTGCTCGAAAGCGTGCTCGACAACGTGCACGACGCCGTCGTCGTCGTCGCGCCGGACGAGACGGTCATCGCGCTCAACCGGGCCGGGGAGGCGCTCTTCGGCGTGAGCGCCGCCGACCACATCGGCCGCCCGAGCCGGCTGCTCGGCGACGACCACGTGACGGTGCTCGAGCACGCGCGCACGGGACGCGTGTACTCGACGGAGACGAAGGTCCGGCGCGAGGACGGCGTGTGGGTGCCCGCGCTCGTCCACGCGGTGGCGCTCACCGGCGACGCGGGCGACCTGCTGGCCTGGGTCGTCGTCGTGCGCGACCTGACCGAGGAGCGGTTGAAGGACCGCCTGCGCGAGCAGCTGCTCCAGTCCGAGAAGCTCGCCGCCGTCGGACGCCTCGCCGCGGGCGTCGCGCACGAGCTGAACAACCCGCTCGGCAACGTGCTGCTCTACGCGAAGCTGCTCCTCGAGGACCTGCCGCCCTCCGACGAGCGGCGCCCCGACGCCGATCGCATCGTCGACAACACGCTGCGCTGCCGGGCCATCGTGCGCGCGCTGCTCGATTACGCGCGCGAGTCGGAGACCGAGCTGGACTGGCGTGACCCGCGGGAGCTCGTCGAGCGGTCGGTCGCGCTCGTCGCGGGCGAGCTCACGGCGCGCGGCATCCGCTGTGACGTGCGGCTGTCGCCCGACGTGCCGGCCGTGCGATGCGACGGCCGGCAGATCGAGCAGGTGCTCGTCAATGTCCTCGAGAACGCCATCGACGCCGCCGGCGCCGCGGGCGCCGTGACGGTGACGGCCGACGTCGGGCCCGACGGCCACGCGATCCGGATCCGCGTGCAGGACAGCGGGCCGGGCGTGCCGGCGGATCTGCGCTCGCGGATCTTCGATCCGTTCTACACCACCAAGCCGGATGGCACCGGCCTCGGGCTGGCGATCTCGTCCGGCATCGTCGCGCGTCATCGCGGGCGCCTCGTGCTCGCGACGGAGCCGGACGATACGGCCGGCGGCGCCACGTTCGTCGTCGAGCTGCCGGTGAACGGCTGAGCGGTGAGCGAGGGGGCTAGCCGCATGTCGCGGAATCGAGGAGCGCCACGGGTTCCCCGGGGCGGTCCGAGCGTTGGGGGTCTGGGGGCCATTCGGGGCCCCCAGTAAGATGGACGCGGCGAACGGGATCGAGCGCACGGTGCTCCTGGTCGACGACGAGCGTGATGCGCTCGACGCCTACACCCAGGCGCTTCGACGCGAGCGCTACCGCGTCGACACCGCCGCGCGCCCCGAGGAGGCGCTGGCGCTCGTCCGCGCCGGCGCCTACGACGCGGCCGTCGTCGATTTCAAGATGCCGGGGATGAACGGCATCGAGCTGCTGCGCGCCATGCGCGCGATCGATGCCGACATCTCGGTCGTGATGGTGACGGGCTACGCGACGATCGAGACCGCCGTGGCGGCGATGAAGGAAGGCGCCTCGGACTATCTCGCGAAGCCGTTCACGCCGGAGGAGCTGCGGCTCGGCGTGCGCAAGGCGATCCAGCGCCACGAGCTCCTGCGCGAGAACCGTGAGCTCCGCGAGCGTCTGGGCGCGCGGCCGGCGGCGCGGCCGATCGTCGGCGCCGGCGCCGCGATGTCGGAGGTGCGGCGGCTGATCGCCCGCGTCGCGGAGACGGATTCCACCGTGCTGATCTCGGGCGAGACCGGCACCGGCAAGGAGCTCGTCGCGCGGGAGATCCACGCGCAGAGCCGCCGCGCCGCCCAGCCCTTCATCACGGTCGACTGCGCCGCCATCCCGGCCGAGCTGCTCGAGAGCGAGTTCTTCGGACACGAGCGTGGCGCCTTCACCGGCGCCGTCCGCCGCCGCAAGGGCAGCTTCGAGCTCGCCGACGGCGGCACGCTCTTCCTCGACGAGATCGGCAACATGTCGCTCGAGCTGCAGGCCAGGCTGCTGCGCGCGCTCCAGGAGCGCGAGATCCAGCCCGTCGGCGGCGAGCGCAAGATTCCCGTCGACGTGCGGATCGTCGCGGCGACGAACCGCAACCTGAAGGAGGCGGTGCGCGCCGGCTCGTTCCGCGAGGACTTCTACTATCGGCTCAACGTCATCCCGCTCGCGGTGCCGCCGCTGCGCGAGCGGACGGACGACGTGCCCGCGCTCGTGCAGCACTTCCTCGCCAAGCACGCGGGCCGGCTCAACCGCCGCATCGAGCGCGTCGACGACGAGGCGCTCGCGATCCTCGCCGCGTACACGTGGCCCGGCAACGTGCGCGAGCTGGAGAGCGCGATCGAGCGCGCCATGACGCTGGCCGACGGTCCCGAGCTCGGCGCCGGCGCGTTCGTCCACCTCGCCGAGGAGTCGCGCCCGGCGGCGGCCGCCGCGCGGCGCAGCGACGCGGCCGGCATGCCGACGCTCGAGCAGATCGAGACCGATTACATCCTCGAGGTGCTGCAGGCCACGCGCTGGAACCGTCGCGAGGCGTCGCGGATCCTCGGCATCAGCACCGTCACGCTCTGGCGGAGGATCGGCGCCCGGGCGCCCGACGATTGCAAAGAGCAACGCCCGTTTCGTTCCGAAACGCCGTCCTGAAACACCCCGCGTCCGCCGTCGCCTAAGTCCGCGCCACCGCACGCGTTCGCGTTCGGTCCACTCCTTGCTGTTCTGCGAGCGGGAGGAGAGCGACATGGACATCCCGAACGGCGAGCGCCGGCGGGTGATGGTCGTGGATCAGGCGGGACCGGCGCGCACGGCCGTCGCCGCTGATCTCGCGGCCCGCGGCTTCGAGGTCGTGCTCGCCGTCGATGGGGCCGATGCCCTCAGCCAGTGGATGGCCCGGCGCGCCGACGTCGTCATCATCGACGTCGCCGGCCCGGGCCTGCCCGGGATCGAAGCCGCCAGCGTGCTGAAGTGGCTCGATCCGGCCGTCGACGTCATCCTCACGGCGTCGCCCGACGCGCCCGCGAGCGGCGAGCGCCGGCACGTCGATCGCTTTCGCTGCTTCGAAAAGCCGCTCGATCTCGACCAGCTCGCGCGCGCCATGCGGCGCGAGTCGACGTCGCACGAGGTCCAGCCATGAACGCGTCGATCCGGCGGTCCGTCGTCGTCGCGCTCTCCACGCTCCTGCTCGTCGTGCTGGTGGTGCTCGCGTTCCGCGTCACGAGCCACGCCGAAGCGCCGCCCGACGCCGAGCGCGGCCGCGCGCTCTTCCTGGCGAAGCAGTGCGACCGCTGCCACATCGCCGGCGGCGGCGCCGGCTTCGGTCCCGGTCTCGAGGACCTGCGGCGGCCGCAGGGGAGCCTCGAGCTGGTCGGACGCCTGTGGAACCACGTCCCGGCGATGTGGGCGACCGTGACGCAGCAGGGGCTCCGCTGGCCGGAATTCGACGCGGCCGAGATGGCCGACCTCATGGCGTACCTCCGGGCCGACGCCGCGCGCGATGCGCGTCCCGATCCCGCGAAGGGACAGGTGGTCCTCATCCGGAAGGGATGTCTCAAGTGTCACAGCTACCGTCGCGAGGGCGGCGGCATCCAGCCCGATCTCGCCGTGCCGCGCGGCGACTACGCATCGGCCACCGCCTGGGCCGCCACGATGTGGACGCACACGCCGCGGATGGTCGGCGCGAGCACCGGCCTCCGTGTGCCCTATCCCCGGTTCTCGGGGGACGAGATGAGCAACCTGCTCGGCTTCCTCCGCGGCGCGACGACCGTGCCGCCGGCAGGACCGAGCGCGAGCCCGGGCCGATGACGCCGATCGGCCGGCCACGAGGAGCGCACGCGTGAAAATTCCCGAACAGGTGCAGCGGCTGGCGATCGTCGTCGGCGTGCTGCTCGCCGTGGTCCTGATCGGCCGCTTCGTGCTGCTCCCGAGCCGGCTGGTCGCGCGGGAGCTGCACCAGACGGCGACGATCGAGCGCGAGGTCGTCAAGCCCGTGAGGTACGCGGGGTCGACGGCGTGCGCCGACTGCCACGACGACGTCGTGGTGAAGAAGGCCAAGGGCTATCACAAGGGCCTGGCCTGCGAAGGCTGTCACGGGCCCGCCGTGAAGCACGCGGAAGATCCCGGCGCGGTGAAGCCGGCGGCGCCGCGCGACCGGAAGTTCTGTCCGGTGTGCCACGCCTACGATCCGGCGCGGCCGACGGGCTTTCCGCAGATCAACGTCACCGCGCACAACCCGCTGAAGCCGTGCATCACCTGCCACAACGCGCACGACCCGGTGCCGCCGCGCACCCCGCGCGACTGCGCGGCGTGCCACGGCCAGATCGAGCGCACGAAGGCGGTGTCGAGCCATGCGCTGCTCGCGTGCACGACGTGCCACGCCACGCCCGAGCAGCACAAGCGCTCGCCGCGCCGCGCCACGCCGTCGAAGCCGGAGACGCGTGAATTCTGCGGCGGCTGCCACGCCGCGGACGCGCCGCTCAAGACCGGCGCGATCAAGGACGCCCCGAAAGTCGATCTCGGCACGCACGGCCGCAGCTACCCGTGCTGGCAGTGCCACTACCCGCACCTTCCGGAGGGACGATCGTGAACAAGCGGGACTTCCTGAAGGGGGCGATCCTCTTCTTCCCCGCCGGGGGGCTGCTCGCGATGGCGCGGGACGCGAGCGGCAAGGCGAACGGCAAGGCCTACGAGCCGGCGAGCCACTTCTATGGCATGGGGATCGAGATCGACAAGTGCATCGGGTGCAGCCGCTGCGTGGAGGCGTGCAAGGCCGAGAACGACGTGCCCGCGGAGCCGTTCTACTTCCGGACGTGGATCGAGCGCTACCAGATCCGCCCCAGCGGCGAATCGGTCGTCGAGAGCATCAACGTCAAGGGCCGCAAGCGCGACGAAGCGGCGGACGACCGCGACTTCGTGCGGACGTTCTTCGTGCCGAAGCTCTGCAACCAGTGCGCGCACCCGCCGTGCGTGCAGGTCTGCCCGGTCGGCGCGACGTTCCAGACGAAGGACGGCGTGGTCCTCGTCGACAAGGACCGCTGCCTCGGCTGCCGGTACTGCATCCAGGCGTGCCCGTACGGCGCGCGCTACCTCGACCCGCGGACGCACACGGCCGACAAGTGCACGTTCTGCTACCACCGGGTGGTCAAGGGCCTCCAGCCGGCGTGCGTCGAGGTGTGCCCGACCGGGGCGCGCATCTTCGGTGATCTCAAGTCCCGCGCGAGCCGGCTCGTGCGCTTCGCGCGCATGAACAAGGTCCACGTGCTCAAGCCGGCGCTCAACACGGAGCCGAAGGTCTACTACGCGCAGCTCGATGGAGAGGTGCGATGAACCCCGAAACGGCCGCCGGTCTCTACGAGCTGCTCGAGCAGGTGACCGGCTACATCTATCCGAACGAGATCGAGATCCACTGGTCGATCCTGATCGTCGCGTACCCGTACCTCACCGGCCTCGTCGCCGGCGCGTTCATCCTCGCGTCGCTCGTGAAGGTCTTCAACGTCAAGGAGGTCCAGCCGGTGTACCGGCTGTCGCTGCTGACGGCGCTCGCGTTCCTGCTGGTGGCGCCGATGCCGCTCCTGCTCCACCTCGGCCGTCCCGAGCGGTTCTACGAGATCCTCCTGACGCCGAACCCGACGTCCGCCATGGCGATGTTCGGGTTCGTCTACGCCTGGTACCTGATGGGCGTGCTGCTGCTGGAGATCTGGTTCGAGTTCCGGCGCGACCTGGTCGTGCTCGCGCAGCAGGCGCGCCCGCCGCTCCGCTGGCTGTACGCCGCGCTGTCGCTCTTCTCGAAGGACATCAGCGACGGCGCGCTGGCGTTCGACCGCAAGGCGATCCGCGCGATCACGGTCATCGGCATCCCGTCGGCCTTCCTGCTCCACGGCTACGTCGGCTTCATCTTCGGCTCGGTCAAGGCCAACCCGTGGTGGTCGAGCGTGCTGATGCCGCTCGTGTTCCTGATGTCGGCCATCGTGTCGGGCATCGCGCTGGTGGTCTTCCTCTACATGGTCCTGACGGCGTTGCGGCGCCAGCCGATCGACATGGCGTGCCTCGACAAGGTGACGTCGTACCTGTTCTACGCCGTCATCGTCGACTTCTCGCTGGAGGCGCTCGACTTCATCCATCGCCTCTACGAGAGCGAGGAGTCCGTGGGGATCCTCGCGAAGCTCATCACGGACAAGCTCTTCATGAGCCTGTTCGTGCTGCAGATCCTGCTCGGCATGTTCATCCCGCTCGGCATCCTGGTGCTCGCCAAGTCGTCGCGGCGCTTCAACGACGACCTGCGCAAGCTGCTCTACTTCACCGCCGTCATCCTGATCCAGCTCGGGATCTTCGCGACGCGCTGGAACGTGGTCATCGGCGGGCAGCTCTTCTCGAAGAGCTTCCGCGGCCTGATGACCTACAAGATGGAGGTCATGGGCATCGAGGGATTGGCCGTCACGATCGTCGTGCTGGTGCTGCCGTTCGTCATCCTGGCGGCGTTCGTGCGGCTGCTGCCGACGCAGCGGCTGGCGGAGCGGGAAGCGGCCGGCGCCGCGGCGCTCAGCGGCGGGAGTCGATAGCCGGGGACGGCGAGGGCGCGGCAAAGATTTCGCAGTGACTCGTTGAGCGGAGGTACGATCGGGCGCGCTTAGCCGTGCCATGAGACCTCTACCGTGCACGTCACCCAGTGAAGCATGTCGAATACCGCGCTGAGGGAAGCGTTCCTCTCGGAGCTCGAACGGAAGTTTGGGCGGATCGCGAAACTCGATGGTAGTCAATCACTGTATGACGTCGGCAATGGCGAGGCGAGGATCTACCTTCGGTATTCGCGTCTGCACGGAGCCCGCCGCACGTTCTATGGTCTTCGCAAAGAAGACCTCGAGCACCTCGACGAGCGACACGGCTTCATCTGCTTTCTTTGGGACGGCCAGGTGGAGCCCCTCATTCTTCCATACGCCGACTATGCAGATGTCTTTCGTGAAAC
>JACPCW010000032.1 GCA_016184365.1 Candidatus Rokuibacteriota bacterium | reverse complement strand
AGGTCGCGCTTCACCGCGCGGCGGTTCGTGAAGGCGACGCCGGCGCCGAGGTAGTAGGGGCCCGGGTCGGTCGAGCCGGCGTCGACAGCGAGGACGTCGAGGTTTCGCACGAGCGCGGCGTCCATCGAGCGGTCCGGAAAGCCGTAACCGAGCATGCCCTGCGGAGCGTAGACGGTCAGCCGGTCGCGCATCAGTCGTCCCACTCGATGGCATGCTGCATGAGCGGCACGTGCTGTTGCGCGCCGTAGACGTCCGTCTCGCCGGCCGCGCCCGAGCCCCACGGCCGCCGGAGCGTCACCTTGATCGCGTACGCGGGATCGAAGGCCACGATCTTCAGCACGTCATCGGGACGGATGCCGTAGAGGCGGGCCACCGTCTCGCGGTCGAGCGGCCGGTGCGCCTTGAAGCGCCGATAGGTCACGGCGTCGGGGAAGACGATATCGAGCGTGAGCAGGAACGGCCCCGCGTTCTTGCTGGTGACGAACGTCGCGAGCTCGCCGATCGTCTTCAACAGCGCGCGGCCGCCCGCTACTTCCCGATCGACGCGGCGGCGTCGAAGTCGAAGCCGCTTCGTGCGAGCGACGCGGCGGTGACGGCGGCGCGCACGCATCCGCTGGTCGAGACTCCGACGACGACGAGGGTGTCGATCCCGTCGTAGCGCAGGAAGGACTCGAGCGGCGTCTGGAAGAACGCCGACGGCTTGTTTTTCTCGATGACGACGTCCCGCGTCCTCGGCGCGTAGTCCGGCGGCCAGTCGCCGGCCCGCGGGTCGGACGTGTACTCGGCCTCCGAGGCGTTCGAGAGCTTGAGGTTCCAGATGCCGCGCCGGGTCGGGTGGCTGCGATCGTCACGCCGGCTGTAGTAGACCGGCAGGCCGAGGTCGCGAAACGTCGTCGTGATCCGCAACAGCGCGTGCTTCAGCTCCGGCATCTCCCGGCCGCACATGGCGTAGGACGGATCGACGAACATCCAGGTCGTGTCGATGTTCAGCAGGGCCGGCCTCGCACCGAGGCCGATGCGGTTCCCGAACACGCCCTTGCGGTAGACGGCGAGCTCGTCGTCCGGAACGATCCCCTTCCAGCGGTCGACCTTGTCCATGCGCTGCCTTTCGCGCGATCTTCGAGGCCGGCCGGAGCCGGCGGCGGCGATCTCTCGGGAAGTTGGCCGGACACTAGCACCGCGCGTGAGGTGGATCCCTGAGGAGTCCGGCTCATTTTCCCCACGCAGACGAACGGGTACGCCTTGACGTGTACGGCTGCATGCCGTACATCGGGAGTGCCGGCATCGACGCCGGCAGGAGGCAGCCATGCCGAGGACGGAGCGGCACACGACGCGGGCAACGCGCGCGGAGCGGCTCGAAGCACGGATCACGAAAGCGCAGAAGGAGCTCTTCGTTCGAGCCGCCGAGCTCCAAGGCCGCTCGCTCACCGATTTTCTCGTCGCGAGCGCCCAGGAAGCCGCGCTGGCGACCGTGCGCACGCACGACGCGCTGCGCCTGAGCGAGCGAGATCGCCGGGCATTCGTTGCCGCGTTGCTCGCGCCGCCGCGCGCCACGAAAAAACTTCGACAGGCGGTCACGCGTTACCGGACACACGCGGGGCTGTGAGTGCCGAGGAGCGCAGGGCCGGCGGGCTATCGTGTCGAGCCGCTCGGTAGCCATCACGACCGCACGGAATTCTTCTCCGGCGTCGAGCCGCTCGACCGATATCTCCGCGAACGAGCGGGACAGGATGCACGCAGGCGCGTCGCGGTGCCATTCGTTCTGTGCGAACCGGGCAGCGACACGATCCTTGGCTACTGCACGCTCTCGGCGCTGAGCGTCGATGTCGGCGCCTGGCCTGAGGACGTGGCGCGGAAGCTACCGAAATATCCCCTCGTGCCGGCGACGCTGCTCGGCCGCCTCGCGATCCACACTCGCCTCCAAGATCGAGGGGCGGGTGAATATCTCCTGATGGATGCCCTGCGCAGGTCGCTCGAGGCATCGCGGGACGTAGCCTCCGTCGCCGTCGTCGTCGACGCCAAGGACGATGCCGCCGTGTCGTTCTACCGGCGCTACGGCTTCGTCCGCTTCGCCGATCAGCCGCGACGGCTGTTCCTTCCGATGGCGGCGATCGAAGCGCTGTTCGAGTGACCGCGGGCAGGACGTGAAGCGCATCACCGTCAGGGTCTACGGTCCCCTCAACGACTTCGTGCCGCCGGAGCGCCGGCATGTCGCGTGGGCGCATGCGTTCGAGGGAGCCGCCTCGGTGAAGGACGTCATCGAAGGCCTCGGCGTCCCGCATCCGGAGGTCGACCTCATCGTCGTCAACGGCGCATCGGTCGGGTTCGAGCACGCGGTGCAGGACGCGGATCGCATCGCGGTCTTCCCGAGATTCCAGACGCTCGACGTCGCCGCCGTCACGCGCGTCCGGCAAGCCCCACCCGACCCGATCAGGTTCGTGCTCGACGTGCACCTCGGCAAGCTGGCGCGGCACCTGCGCCTCGCCGGCCTCGACGCCGTGTATCGCCGTGACGCGACCGATGACGAGCTCGCCGACATCGCGCGCCGCGAAGGCCGGATTCTGTTGACGCGGGATCGCGAGCTCCTCAAGCGCCGCATCGTCGTGCACGGCCACTTCGTTCGCGAAACGGCGTCGTACCGGCAGCTCGAGGAAGTGCTGGCTCGCTTCGGTCCCGTTGCGCTGGCGCCGTTCTCGCGCTGTCTCCGGTGCAACGCCTTGCTCCGCGAGGTACCGAAAGCCGCGGTGGCCGCGCAGCTCGGCGAGAGGACTCGCCTCGCCTTCGAGCAGTTCTACGCGTGCTCCGGCTGCGAGCGGGTCTACTGGAAAGGGTCGCACTGGACCGGGCTGACGCGGATCCTCGACCAGGCCGTTCGTCAGGCCGGGAGCCCGTGACGTGCGCCTCCGCCCGTTCCGTCGCGCCGATTTCGAATCGATGTGGAAGCTCGATCGAACATGCTTTCCGCCCGGCATCGCGTATTCGAGATCCGAGCTGCGGGCGTTTCTGTCGAGGAAAACGGCCGACACGATCGTCGCGGAGCGTGAGGGCGACGTCGTCGGCTTCGTGCTCGGCTGGCGACGAAGCAAGACCGAAGGTCACGTCATCACGCTGGACGTGGCGCCCTCGGCCCGGCGGCACGGACTCGGCCGGCGGCTGCTCGCCGAGCTCGAACGTCGCTTTCGCGCGGCGGGCGTGAGAGAGGTGCAGCTCGAGACGGCCGTCGCGAATACGATCGCGATCGCCTTCTACGAGCGCCTCGGCTACCGGAAGGTCGCACACCTCACCGACTACTACGGGCCGGGGATGCACGCGTGGAAGATGCAGACGATGCTGGGTCACCGGCGACAGATGTAGATGCTGTTCTGGGGTCCGGGCGCAGCGGCGACGTCGATCGAGCGGAAGCCGGCCTCACGCAGCATCTCGCGGGCCTTCTGCTCGCCCCATGCGGTCCCGAGTCCCGTGCCGCCTTCCGCGAGCGACACCGTCATGCAGTGCAGCACGCTCATGCCGTACAGGTACGCCGCGAACGGGTTGCCGACGTTGTCCTCGAGCCCGGTCGCCGCCCGGGGCTCGAGCATGAAGTAGGTGCCGTCGGCGGCGAGCGCCCCGGCGATGCGCCTGAGGGCCATGGCCGGATCGCGCTGGTCGTGGACTGCGTCGAAGCTCGTGATCAGATCGAACGGCGGCTCGGCTGGCAGCATTGTGACGTCGAGCACCTCGAAGCGGGCATTCGGCAGTCCCATGTCACGGGCCTCCGCGCGCGCTCGCTCGATCGCCTCGGCGCTGAAGTCATAACCCACGAACGTCGACGCCGGGAACTCCCGCGCCATCAGATTCACCGCGTGGCCCGTGCCGCACCCGATGTCCGCCACCCGGATCCCCGCCCGCAGTCGCTCGGGCAGCCCCTTCGCGACCGGCAGGAAACCCTTGAGGAGCAGACCGTCGTAGAGCAGCCGCCACGAGACGTCCTGGTATTCGGTGAAGTCGGGCCGAAAGTCCGAGTAAGGGACGCCGCCGCCGGCGCGAAAACAGCCAGCGACCTTCGAGAGGCGCCCGGCGAGCATGGCCAGGACCTGGCTGTTGGCGGCCAGGTTCCTGCTGGACGTTCCGGTGAGGCACGCCGCGTGCTCGGGCGGGAGGCTGAAGACGCCGGACGCCGCGTCGTAGTCGACGAGGCCGCCCGTGGTCACCGCCCCCAGCCACTCGCGGACGTAGCGTTCGTGAAGCCCGGCGCGCTCGGCCAGTGCCGCGCTCGTGGCCGCACCTCGCGCCAGCGCCTCGAAGAGGCCGGTCTTGTACCCGATGTCCACCATCAGCGTGAGCACCCCGCTCGTGTAATGGCCGAACAGCGACCGGGCGAAGTCCTGAACGCGTCGCTTGTCGAGATGCTCGGTCATGGGACCCTCCAGCGCATCTACGCGTTCGTATGTAGAATGCCCCAACCCCTGGCAGGAGGTCCTTCGATGGCCGACGAGGTCCTGTGCACGGTCGACGACGGCGTGGCGACGATCACGCTGAACCGGCCCGACAAGCGGAACGCGATCAACACGCCGCTGCTCGAGGGTCTCCGCGGCTGCTTCAACGACCTCGAGGAGCGGCGCGACGTGCGCGTCGTCGTCGTGCGCGGCGCCGGCCGCGCGTTCTGCTCGGGGATGGACCTGAACGAGCTCTCGCGAAAGCAGAGCGCCGAGGTCGATCCGGAGACGGGCGTCACCGCGATGCTCCAGCGCATCGAGCAATCGCGCCATCCGACCATCGCGATGGTGCATGGCGCGGCGTTCGCGGGCGGCTGCGAGCTCGCGCTCCACTGCGACCTGCGCCTCGCGGCCGACATTGCGCGCTTCGCCATGCCGCTCGCGCGACTCGGCTTGATCGTGCCGTTTCCGCTCGGCCGGAAGATCGTCGAGGTCGTCGGCCCGGCGTACGCACGGGAGATCTTGCTGACCGGCCGGCCCGTCGACGCCCGCCGCGCGTACGAGATCGGCATGGTGCACCAGGTGGTCCCGGCGCACGAGCTCGAGGCGGCGACCTACGCGCTCGCGCGCTCGATGGCCGGGAACGCCCTGCTGTCACTCGCGGGCATCAAGGCGACGATCCTCCGAGCGACCTCGCTGCGCGAGAAGATCGAGCACGCGGACCTCGACGCGATGACCACGCGCGCTCGCAAGAGCGCCGACGCCCTCGAGGGCGTGCGCGCGATGCTGGAGAAGCGGACGCCGGTGTTCCGCGGCGAGTGACGAGGGCGGCGTCAGCCGATCGACCGCGCGAACTCCAGCATCTCGCGCGCCGTCTTCACCATGGCCTCGTCGACCATGTCGCCCTTGTACGTGACCGCCGCGATGCCCTTCCTCACCGCCTCGTCCATCGCGTCGATCAATCCCTGGTAGAACGCGATCTCGTCGCTCGAGGGCGTGAAGATCCGGTTCACGACCGGGACGTGCGAGGGATGCATGACCGTCATGCCCCGGAACCCGAGCTGCCGGTTCCACCGCGCATCTCGCTCGAGACCTTCGAGGTCCTTGATGTTCCACCACGAGCTGACCGTCGGGTAGAGGACGCCGGCGGCGCGGCTGTCGAGCACGGTCTTCGACCGGAGGAAGAGCGTCTCCATCCCTTCCTTCGACCACTGGTAGCCGATCGCCCGCGCGGCGTCGCCACCCGGTCCGGCGGCGAGCGTGACGCGGCGCACGCGCGGACACGCGACCGCGATGTCGTAGACGTCCCGCATCGCCCGCGCGGTCTCGAGGCCGAGCGGTGTCTCGATCGACCCGACGGGAATGCCCATGCGGCGCTCGAGATGCGTCAGCAGCGCATCGAGCTGATGCAAGTCGGCCGCGGTCTCGATCTTCGGGAGCGCGACGCCGTCCAGCTCGGGGCACAGCACGCCTTCGAGGTCGTCGAGCGTCAGCCCGGTCGCGTACCCGTTGATGCGAACGTTGCACGCCTGCCCCTTCGACTTCAGCGCCTTGAGTCCGGCCTTCACGAGGGGACGGGCCGCGGCCTTCTCCTGGTCGGGGACGGAATCTTCCAGGTCGAGGACGAGACAATCCGCCCCGTATCCTGCGGCCTTCTCCATCCATGCCGGCCGGTTGCCGGGAACGAACAAGCTGGAACGGTACGGTTTCACCCGGGGACTCCTTTCAGCGGCCCTTGTACGCGGGCTTCCGCTTCTCGGCGAACGCGCGCGGACCTTCCTTCGCGTCTTCGGTCGTGCGGAGGAATTCCTGGAACGCCTGCTCGAGACGGATCCCGTGCTCGAGCGGCACGCTCTGGCTCCGGATGGCGAGCTCCTTGATGGCGCGCAGGGCGAGCGGGCCGTTGTCGCACAGCCGCCTGGCGTAGTCCTCCGCCGTCGCCATGAGGTCCTTCGCCGGCACGACGCGGTTGATCAGGCCATGGGTCAGCGCTTCCTGCGCGGTGAGGCGCCGGCCGAGCAGGATCATCTCCATCGCGATCGGGTACGGCAGCTGACGCAGCGCCCGCTGCGTGCCCCCGTTCCCCGGCAGGATGCCTCGCTTCACCTCCGAGACCTCGAACACGGCGTGCTCCGCGGCAATCCGGATGTCGGTCGCAAAGAGCAGCGTCACGCCACCGGCCAGGCAGTAGCCGTTGACGGCCGCGATCACCGGCTTCCAGACTTCGAGCCCGCGGTTCAGGATCATGTCCTTCTGCGTCAGAAAGAAGTCCGCCTTCTCGGTCGCGCGGGGAATGAAGGCCTTGAGATCCGCCCCGGCCGTGAAGGACTTCTCTCCGGCGCCCGTGATGATGGCGACCCAGACATCCGGATTGTCGCGGACGTCGACCCACGCCTCGGACAGCTTCGCGTAGACCTCTTGGTCCATCGCGTTCATCGCCTCGGGGCGGTTGATGGTGATGTAGGCGACGCGGCCCTTCACCTCGTAGACGAGCTTCATGGCTCCCCCTTCTGCGGCCCGAGAATCTCGGCATTGTGCTCGCCCGCGCGCGGCGGCGCGAGCCGGATCGGCGGGCGGACGCCGTCGAACGCGATCGGCAGGCCCATCAGCTCGTAGTCGTCGCCCGGAACTGCCTGGATCATCCCGCTCGCGACGGCCTGCGGCTCGCTCACGGCCAGAGGCAACGTGTTGATCGGCGCGCACGGCACGCCGGCGGCCTCCAGCAGGTCGATCCATTCGCCCTTGCTCCGCGTGAGGAGAATCTCGCCGATCGCCGCGAGCAGCGCCGGCGCGTTCGTCACGCGCGCGGCATTGGTCGCGAACCGCTCATCCGCCGGCCACCCGGGATGTCCGAGAACGCCGGCGAGCTTCACGAACAGCCGGTCGTTCCCCGCCGCGATGATGATCGGGCCTGTCCTGGTCTCGAAGCCCTGGAAGGGAACGACGCGATGTGCTCCGGTGCGATGGCGTTCCGGCACCTGCCCGGAGACCCGGAAGCTCGCGAAGTGCGCCTTCTGCCATGCGAGCCCGGTCTCGAGGAGCGAGGTGTCCACGACGCCGCCACGACCGGTCTCCGCGCGCCGCACGAGCGCGGCCAGCGCGCCGAGGGCGGTCCAGGTGCCGGTCCCGAAGTCGAGCACCGACGTCCCGATGCGGCGGGGTGACGTGTCGTCGTCACCGTTCATCATCATCAACCCCGAGAACGCCTGGACGATCGGCTCGTACGCGGGCCTCATCTTGAGCGGCCCGAAACGCCCGAACCCCCAGACCGAGCAGTAGATCAGCCGCGGATAGCGCGCGATGAGCGCATGGGCGCCGAGCCCGAGCTCCTCCAGCGAGCCGGGGCGCAGGTTCTGGACGAGGATGTCGGCCTCGCCGATGAAGTCGGTGAGCCAGCGGACGGACTCGCGGTCCTTGAGGTCGACGGTGATCGAACGCTTGTTGGCGTTGACCGCGAGGAATCCCGGTGAGGTGCCGTTCCAGAACGGTGGTCCCCATCGCCGGGCGTCGTCGCCCTCCGGGCGTTCGATCTTCACGACGTCGGCGCCCAGCGTCCCGAGGATCTCTCCCGCCACGGGACCGGCCAGGTTTTGCGCGATCTCGACCACCCTGATGCCGGTCAGCGGGAGCGTCAACGGAACAGACTACGTGCGATGACCATGCGGTGCACCTCGGACGGCCCCTCGCCGATCCGCCGCACGCGAGCCTCGCGATACCACCGTTCGAGCGGGAACTCCTTCGACACGCCATAGCCGCCGTGAACCTGGACGGCGGCGTCGATCACGCGCGCGAGCACCTCGCTCGAATAGAGCTTGGCGATCGACGCCTCGATCCGGGCGTCCTCGCCGCGATCGGCCTTCCACGCGCCTTCCCAGATGAGCCAGCGCGTCGCCCGCAACTCGACCTCGGCGTCCGCCAGCATCCACTGGATCGCCTGACGATGCGCCAGCGGCATTCCGAACGTCGAGCGCTGCTTCGCGTGGGCGACCGCCATGCGGTGCGCGGCCACCGCGACGCCGAGGTTGCACGCGGAGTACGGGAACCGCTGCTTCACGAGCAGATCGAAGCAGAGGTCGAGACCGCGCCCCTCCTCGCCGATCAGGTTCTCGGATGGCACCTGGCACTCGTCGAACACCACGTCGTTGGGGATCGCGGACGTCCGGATGACGGGGATCGGTCGCGCGCTGAACCCCGGCGTGCCCTTCTCGACGATGAAGCACGAGATGCCGGCGCGGCCCTTCGCCTTGTCGGTGCGGGCGAACACGACGCCCCACCGCCCCTCGTTCGCGTGCGAGATGAACACCTTCCGCCCGTTGAGGACCCAGTGCCCGTTGCGTCGCTCGGCGCGGGTCTGGATCGCGCCGGCGGGATCCGAGCCGCCGGACGGCTCGGTGATCGCGAAGAACGTCTCGAAGCCGTCACGCACGGCCGGGACCGCGTACTTCTCGATCTGCGCACGGCTGCCGCCCCAGATGACGGGGGGCGGATAGCGACCGAAGACCCCGCAGCCGGGGTTGTAGAGCCCCATCCGGTGCTGCGCCATCTCCTCGAGCACGACGCACATGCTGAACGTGTCGAGCCCGCCGCCACCATACTCCTCCGGCGCGCCCAGCGCCCAGAGCCCGGCCGCCTTCGTCTTCGCCGAGAGCCGCGCCAGGTCCTCGCGCGGGATGCCCGCGGCGTCGGGGTCGAGTTGCTGCTCGAGCGGGATGATCTCGTCGCGCACGAATCGCCTGACCTGATCGCGCAGGCGGCCAAGCTCCTCGGGAAGGGTGAACCCCGGAAACCCCGTCATCGTCTCCTCCTCACACGCCCTTGAGCCGCGGATCGAGCACGTCCCGCAGCGCATCCCCGAGCACGTTGAACGCGAAGACGGCCAGGCTGAGCGCCAGCCCCGGGAAGATCGACAGCCACGGCGCGCGCACCATGTACTGTCGGCCCGTGGCGCTCAGCATGCCGCCCCACGACGGATGCGGCGGCGGCACGCCGTACCCGAGAAAGCTGACGGCCGCCTCGACCAGGATCACGAAGCCGAGCGACGTGCTGGCCAGGATGATCACGGACGCCATGATGTTCGGCAGCACATGGAGCGTCACGACGCGCGAGTGGGACGCCCCGCTGGCGAGGCTCGCCTCGATGTAGGCATGCTCCCTGACGACCTGCGTGGCGCCGCGGATCGTCCGCGACTGCGCGAAGGACTGGCCGAGCCCGAGCGCGAGAATGACGCTGCCCATCCCGGGGCCCATGAGGGTCAGCAGCACGATGACCATCACCAGCCCGGGGAATGCCATCCAGGCGTCGACGACGCGCTGCAGCGCGAGGTCGAACCGGCCGCCGACGTAGCCGCTCAGCACGCCGATCAGGCTGCCGAGCGCGATCGAGATGCCCGTCGCCGCGAGCCCGACGAACATCGACACGCGCGCCCCGTACAGCACGCGGCTCAGGACGTCCCGGCCGAGCTCGTCGGTCCCGAACCAGTGAGCGGCGCTCGGCTTCTCGAGCGCATGCAGCAGCGACGTCGCGTTGAAATCGTAGGGCGCGAGCACGTCCGCCAGCACGGCGACGACGAGAAACGCCAGCACGATCAGGCCGCCGGCGGCGCCGAGCGGCTTGCGGCGCGCCAGGTCCACGGCGAATCGCCAGCCGGGGCGGATCGACGCTCGCGCGGCCCGGAGGTGGCCCGGGTCGACGGTCCGAACGGGACTGACGCCTCCGAGCGCCCCGGAAAATGCGTGGCGCTCCTCGATCTCGCGTGACGTGTTGGTCATGCCGCGATCCGGCGCAGGCGCGGGTCAATGGCGAGACACGCCATGTCGACGAGCAGGTTCACCAGCATGACGAACACGGCCAGGCACAGCACGAGCGCCTGGAACGTCGGGAAATCGCGGTGCGCGACCGCCTCGACGAGGAGGCTCCCCATCCCGGGAAGCTGGAACAGCGTCTCGAGCACCACGCTGCCGGCGATCGCCTGCGACATCTGCACGCCGAGGATGGTGACCACCGGGATGACGGCGTTTCGCACCGCGTGCACGAGCACGACGCGCCAGTCGTCGAGGCCCTTGGCGAACGCGGTGCGGATGTAGTCCTGTCGGAGGACCTCCAGCATCATCGCCCGGCCCATCCGCATCAGCGGCGCCCCCAGGTGCGTGCCGAGGATCACGGCGGGCAGCGCGAACTGCGCGAGATGGCCCAGCGGATCGGACCGGAACGACACGAGCTGGATGCTCGGGCTCCAGCCGAGATAGAGCGACGGCAGCACGATCACGAGCGTCCCCAGCCAGAACGTCGGCAGCGACAGGAAGGCCACCGCGATGCCGCGGAGCACCATGTCGACCCACCGGTCCTGCCACACGGCGGCCGCGAGCCCCGTCGCCATGCCGTACACGATTCCGAACGCGATGGCGAGCAGCGAGAGCTCGAGCGTCACCGGCAACCGCTCGGCGACGAGGCTCACCACCGTCCGCTGTGTCCACAGCGACTCGCCCAGGTTGCCGCGCAGCAGCTCGACGATCCAGGACACGTACTGCTCCGCCAGCGGCCGGTCGAGGCCGAGCCGGGCGCGCATCGCCTCGAGGCTCGGCGCGTAGCCCAGGTCGGCGAACATGAGGCTCACCACGTCGCCGGGGATCAGCCGCATGATGAGGAACACCATGACGCTGACGAGGACGAGCGTCGGCAGCATCAGCAGCACGCGGCGGCCGAGATACCCCGTCATGCGTCCGACGCGCGGCGCGGGGAGACGGCGGCGCGACCGGTCGCGCCGGGCCCCGCTCTCACTCGACCGAGACGTTCACCAGCACGGCCGGCCAGCTGTAGCCGCGCAGGCTCACCTCGTAGCCCTTCACGCGCTGGGAGGTCACCGTGAGGATCGCCGGCGCCGGCAGGAAGACGCGCCAAAGGTTCGCGTGGAACATCTGCACGAACTCCTCGATCCCCTTCGCCCGCGCCTGGTCGCTCGGAGCTTCGCGGATCGCGCGGACGAGGTTCGTCACGCCTGGCTCGTTGATGTGGATCTGGTTGCGCGTGTCACCGGGCGTGTACGTGGCGAGCCACTCGTCCTCGTCGCCGAGCGTCCACGACGGGATGTGGACCATGCCGTCGTAGTCGCCCTTGTACGTCTTCGAGATCCACACCGGATATTCCTGGGGAACGATGCTGGCGTCGATGCCGATCTTCGACAGCATGTCCTTCAGCAGCTCGGTCCTCGAGAGGTAGTCCGATCCGTAGCCGACCGTGGTGTAGAGCTTCGTCTTGAAGCCGTTCGGGTAGCCGGCCTCGGCGAGAAGCTTCCGCGCCGCCGCCGGATCGTGCCGGTACCCGGCGGCCGTCGCGCCGAGCTTGTCGGGAGCGACGAAGAACCGCGACGTCAGCGGGATGGGACCCGAGATGAGATTCGCGCCCTCCGGGAAGAGCGCCTTCATCAGCGCCGGGCGGTCGATCGCCATCGAGACGGCCTGGCGCACGCGGAGGTCGCTCCACGGCTTCTGATCGAGCCGGCCGATGACGTTCTCGCTCGACTGGAACGATGACTGCCTGAGCAGGCGTGCGCCGGGGATCGAGCGAACTTCCGCGGCCAGCGCGTGCGGCAGCCCCTGGCTTCCGGTCGCGGTGATGATGTCGACCTTGCCGGTGCGGAGCGCGGCGAGCTGCACCGAGGGATCGGGGATGAAGTACGTCTCCACGCCGTCGAGGTACGGGCGGCCGGACTCGAAGTACGCCGGATTGCGCTCGTACACGATGCGCTGCTTCTCGCGGTACTCCTTGAGCATGAACGGACCCGTGCCGATCACCGTCTCGGGTGACGTGTAGTCGCGCCCGCCGTCCGCCGTCGGCTTCCCCGCGTCCTTCGCGTAGATGAACATCGTCGTCGCCGCCAGGTTCGACACGAAGGCCGAGAACGGCGCCGAGAGCTCGAACTGCACGGTGTACCGGTCGGGCGTGGTGACCCGCTTCAGCGTCGGGAAGAGCCGCTCTTCCGGAGAGCCGGCGAGCCGCTCGAACGTGAACTTCACGTCCTCGGAGGTGAACTCACGGCCATTGACCGGCGGCTTCGCGTGGAAGCGGACGCCCTTGCGAAGCGTGACGACGTACGTCGTCGCGTTCGGCCGCGAGACGGATGCGGCGAGATCCGGGACGACGTCACCGGCCGGGCTGTACTTGAAGAGCCGGTTGTGCGTGAAGCTCAGCGCGACCTGCGTGTAGACGGACGCCTTCTTCTTCGCGAGCGTGTCGAAGCCCACGGGCTCGAACCGCTCCGCGACGCGCAGAACGCCGCCCTGCTTCGGCTGTGCGAGCGCGGCAGAGCTGCCGCCGACGACGAGCAGGAGCGCCGCGGCCACAGCGCACAGCCGGCTGACCGCGCCCGGTTTGGATGGCAGATGGGTCGTCATGGGGCAACCTCCGTCGAACGCTTTGAGAGAAATTGCCCCCTTTGTATGACTCGCCCTCTGACGCCGCAATGAGGCGGCGGGGTTAACTTCCTGAGGTGAACGGCAGGTAATGCTCCGCTCATTCCTGATACCCTCGCCCTCGCTTCCCAACACACACGGAGGTCTCCATGAGCTGGAACGGCACGCCGGTCATCGACCTCGACTCCCACGTCGTGGAGCGCGCCGACCGCTTCTACGGCGACTACCTCGATCCCGCCTACCAGGAGGCCTATCAGCAGCTCTGCGAGGCCATCAAGCGGCAGGGCGACGCGGGGAACGCGTACTCGCTCTTCGGCAGCCGCACGTCGATCATCGAGCCGGTGGAGGCGGGCCGGCCGCTCGGCCGCCGCGACACCTTCGGGCTCACGCGACGCTCGGGAATGGAGGGCGGCCGCAAGGCGTTCCCGCCCGGGCGCGCCGACGCGCTGCCGCCGATCCGCCCCGAGGTGAGCTGGGACGTGAAGACGCGCGTCGAGGACATGGACCGCGCGCGGGTGGACGTCGGCGTGCTCTATCCCACGCACGTGTCCAGCTACTGCGCGCTCCGCGACGCGGGGTTCGAGAACGCGCTGTACCGCGCCTATCACCGCTGGGTCGCCGATTTCTGCGGCCAGGCACCCACGCGCCTCAAGTGGACGGTGGTCGCCAACATGCGCGACGTCGCGGCGGGCGTGGCGGAGGTCCGCCACTGGGCGCACCGGGACCCGAACCTGGTCGGCATCTACATCTCGCCGCAGGCGCCCGACGGCAAGCTCCTCGACAATCCCGACCTCTACCCGCTCTACGAGGTCGCGCAGGAGCTCGACCTCCCGCTGCTCGCGCACGGCGGCACGGCGCGGCCGCCCTACGGGCCCGGCACCTTCGACCTCGACGGCGCCTGGTTCCTGCTGCACAGCTTCGCGAACCCCTGGGCCGGCATGGCCGCGCTCGGCGCGCTCATCGGCGGCGGCATCTTCGAGATGTTTCCCGCCCTGCGCGTGGCGATCATCGAGACCGGCGGCGGCTGGCTGCCGCTGGCGCTCGATCGCCTGGACACGCACTACCTCATGTCCCCGGGCCACGTTCCGAACCTCACGCGGCTGCCGCGCGAGGTGCTGGCCGAGGGACGCTACTTCCACGCCATCGACACCTGGGAGCGCTCGCTGCCGTTCTGCGTGCAGGAGCTGGGGGAAGACCTGTGGCTGTTCGCCACCGACTGGCCGCACGGCGACACGGCGTGGCCGGAGAGCCTCGACCAGGTGGTCGCGCGGCCGGAACTGACCGAGCGCGCGAAGCGGAAGATCCTCGGCGAGAACGCGCTGCGGCTCTGCCCGCGCCTGCGCGCGTAAGGCGCACCGCATGGCGTGGAGCTACGTGACGATCGAGAAGCGGCCGCCGATCGCGATCGTGCGCTTCGACCGCAAGGCGAAGCTCAACGCATTCGACCAGCCGCTCGTCCGTGAGCTCACGGAAGCTGCGCGCACGTTCCAGGACGACCTGGAGACGCACGCGATCGTGCTCGCCGGCGCCGCGGAGGCCTTCTCCGCCGGCGCCGACCTGACGGACGCCAGCTCGTGGCAGCTCGCCGAGAAGACGGACGTCCAGCGCCGCCACCGCTTCTACGCGGGCGTGCGGCTCTGCAAGACCTGGGAAGAGCTGCCGCAGATCACGATCGCCGCGATGGAGCGCATGGCCGTCGGCGCCGGCGTCGCGATCGCGCTGGCGTGCGACTGGCGCGTGCTCGGTCGCAGCGCGTTCCTCTACGTTCCCGAAGTGAAGGTCGGCCTCAACCTCCAGTGGGGCGCCCTGCCACGGCTCGTCACGCTCGTCGGCCCGGCGCGCGCCAAGCGCATCACGCTGCTGTGCGACAAGATGGACGCGGCGACGGCTCAGGCCTGGGGCCTCGTGGACGAGGTGGCCGACGACGGCCACACCGTGGAGGCGGCGCTCGGCCTCGCGCGCAAGACGACGGAGATGCCGGCGGGGACGGTGCGGCTCGTGAAGGAAGCGATCAACGCCACGGCCGGCGCGCTCCATCGCGCCACGTCGTTCGCGGACGGTGACCAGAGCCAGCTCACGGGGTCGTTCGAGGCCGCCCGCACCGCCCGCGAGCGCTTCCGCAAACGCTGACGGCGTTATCCGGCGAGGCCGAGCAGCGCGTCGATGCGCTCGCGCCGGAAGCCGACGATCAGCTCGCCGTCGATCGACACGACGGGCGTCGCGAAGATGTCGCGGCTCTCCAGGAAGTCGGCCGCGTCCTGGTCGGCCATCACGTTACGCACCCGGAACGCCACGCCTGCGGACCGCAGGTAGTCCTCGAGACTCTCGCAGGGCCTTCAGAGCGGCGTCGTGTAGAGGACGACCTCGTGCGCCATCACGCGTCTCCCGTGGTCTTGAGCGCCTTGTAGGCGGCCTTTCGCTCGAGCCACTTCTCCTTGTCCGCGCCGTCGAGGAACGGCTGCTCCCGGGTGAGCACCTTCGCCTTCCAGCTCGTGTCGGGCGACCATTCGTACGGCGACCGAACGGTCGTGCGCGGCCCCGTCGCCTGTTCCAGGATGTCGAGGCCCAGCTCGACGATGGAACGCTGGGACGCGGGATCGAACGGCCGCCCCGTCGGGTTGCCGAGGGGAAAGTCGGTGAACACGAAGCGCGGCACGCCGCAGTGCTCGACGATGTCGCGCGCGCAGCCGAAGACGACCGTCGGGATGCCGTGCTCCTCGAGGTACCGGGCGACCAGACTCACGGTCTGGTGGCAGACCGGTCAGACGGCGGTGAGGACGGCGACGTCGACGCGGTCCTCGTGGAGCTCGGCGAGGACACGGGGCGCGTCGACGGTGAGCGTCCGGCGCTGGCTGTACTGGGAGTGCACCACCTGGAAGCGCGGCGCGAGTCCGGCGATGCGCCCGTCCGCGACGAGCCGGCGCAGGTGCGTGAGCGGCAGATACGCGTCGACGTCGTCGAGGGTGGTGGCGTACCTGTCGTACGACGCCTTGCGGCTGTAGAGCGCCTTCGCCGGCGTGTCCATCGGGAGCGAGTACACGGGACGGGTCGGGTCGTTCTCGACGTGGTCGAGCTCGGCCTCGCGGCCGCGAACGACCACCTCGCTCGTCGTGACGAGCCCCACCCGGCACGCGGCGAGCGGCCGGGTGAGCGGCGTGAACGGCACGTCGTCGAAGTGGGCCCAGCGATACGGCGACGCGTAGCCTTCACCCTGGTAGTACTCGCGCGTCTTGTCGATGTAGCGGACGTGGCTCATGGGTCTGCTCATGGGCGCGCCTCCGAAATGGAACACGTGCGCCACGCTAGCGCGCCGCCACGCGCGTCGCCATCGGCACGGCGGCTCATTCGCGTGGATCGAACCGCTCAGCCGCGTGGGTCGTATGATACGGAGCACCATGCGTTTTCCGACCACGCTCGTCGG
This sequence comes from Candidatus Rokuibacteriota bacterium, assembly GCA_016184365.1. GTDB lineage: Bacteria > Methylomirabilota > Methylomirabilia > Rokubacteriales > CSP1-6 > AR8. The sequence goes on along the minus strand of JACPCW010000032.1, from coordinate 5,681 downwards.
CAGCTATGTGCAACCCGAGTGGTTGATCGACCGGACGAAGCTCGCGTCACGATTCCCGCCGCGCGTGCGCGCGCGCGAGCTGTGGCGCGTGTCCGAGCCGTGGCTGGCGGAGGCGCAGAACGACGCCACGCGGCTCGCGATCCGCGCGCAGGAAGACGCCGGGCTCGACATCGTCACCGACGGCGAGATCCGGCGTGAGAGCTACTCGAACCGCTTCGCCACCGCGCTCGAGGGCGTCGACATCGACAACCCGGGCACCGCGCTCGACCGTTCGGGCCATCCGAATCCGGTCCCGCGCATCGTCGGCCCCGTCCGTCGCAAGCGTCCGGTCGAGGTCGACGACGTGCGCTTCCTGCGCGCGCACACGCGGCGCACGATCAAGATGACCGTGCCCGGTCCGTTCACGATGTCGCAGCAGGCGCAGAACGACTACTACCCGAGCGAGGAAGCGGCGGCGATGGACTACGCCGCCGCCGTGAACGCCGAGATCCGCGATCTCTTCGCCGCCGGCGCGGACATCGTCCAGGTCGACGAACCGTACATGCAGGCCCGGCCGGACAAGGCGCGAGCGTTCGGGCTCGCGGCCCTCAACCGCGCGATCGAGGGCGTCACGGGCACGACGGCCGTGCACATCTGCTTCGGCTACGCCGCGATCATCCACCAGCGTCCGTCGGGCTACTCGTTCCTGCCCGAGCTCGCGGGCTCGCCCGTGACGCAGGTGTCGATCGAGACCGCGCAGGCCAAGCTCGACTGCTCGGTGCTGGCCACGCTCGCCGGCAAGCAGATCATGGTCGGCTGTCTCGACCTCGACGACATGACGGTCGAGGCGCCGGAGACGGTCGTCGACCGGATCAGGCGCGCGCTGCCGTACGTGAAGCCGGAGCACGTCATCCTCGCCCCCGACTGCGGGATGAAGTACCTGCCGCGCGACGTCGCGTTCGGAAAGATGACGGCGATGGTCGAGGCGGCGAAGCGCCTGCGCGCGGAGTTCGGCGCGCCGTAGCTCACACGCGATGGCCGAGCGCGGCGGCCTCCTGCATCGCCTCGAACGCCGTGCGCGGCGCCAGGCAATCGCCGATCTCGTAGACCAGCGGTCCCCCGCGCCGGGCCACGAGCGTTTCCAGCAGATCGCGCACCGGCACCATCGGTCGCGTCGGAACCACGAGATCGAACCCGCCCAGCTTCAGGTCCTCGCCGCCACGGCGTAGCAGCGCGCCGTCGCCGTACAGCTCCTCGACCGTCGTGCGCGTGAGGACGGTGACGTTCGCCCGCGCCCGGAGATCGGCGACGAAGCGCCAGCGCGGTCGCAACCCGAGCTCGGTGACGAGCTCGTCGCCGGGCTCGCTGATCGTCACGTCCACGCCGCGCTCGGCCAGCACGTGCGCGACGCTCACGCCCAGCAGACCGCCGCCGACGACGAGCGCGCGGCGCACGCCGCCGGCGGCCCGCCGCAGCACGTCGAACGGATCGACGGCAGGACTGCCCGCGATCCCGGGAATGTCCGGCACGCCCGGACGCGCGCCGGTCGCGCAGACCACCACGTGCGGGCGCTCGGCGAGGACGGCGTCGGCGCCGACCTCGATGCCGAGGCGCAGCTCGGCGCCGGCGCGCGCGGCCTCGCTCGCGAGATAGGCCGCGAGACCGGCGAGCTCCGAGCGTCCGGGCACGAAGCGGCTCATGAGGAGCTGTCCGCCCGGCTCGGGCGCGCGATCGAACACGGTGACGGTGTGGCCGCGGAGCGCGAGCACGCGCGCCGCCTCGAGCCCCGCCGGGCCGGCGCCCACGACCACGATCCGCTCGCGAGACCGCACGGGGCGCGTCGCGTACGACCGCTCGCGCGCGGTGCGCGTGTTCGCGAGGCACAGCACCGGCTCGTTGCGGCCGAGGAGATCGCTGCACGTGAGGCAGCCGACGCACGGACAGATCTCGTCCTCGCGGCGGTCGCGCACCTTCGCCGGCCACTCGGGATCGGCATGCAGGGCCCGGCCGAGGCTCACGAAGTCCGCGTCGCCGTCGGCGAGCACGCGCTCGGCGACGCGCGGATCGGCGATGCGGCCGGCGACGCTGACCGGAATGCACACCGCGTGGCGAATCTCGCGGGCGAGCGGCGCCAGGCACGCGGCCGGCGTCTCCATGGGCTGGACGATCCACAGCGCCGATTCGTAGATCCCCGCGGACACGTCGATGAGATCGATGCCCGCGGCTTCCAGGCGCGGCGCGACCCGGACGGCGTCCTCGACGGTGAGGCCGCCTTCGATCTTCTCGTCCGCCGACAGGCGGTAGAGCAGCGGCACGTCGGCATCGACGGCGGCGCGCACGGCGGCGATCACCTCCAGCGGGAAGCGCAGCCGCCGCTCGAAGTCCCCGCCGTACTCGTCGTCGCGGCGGTTCGTCCACGGCGAGAGGAACTGGCCGAGCAGGTAGCCGTGCGCGCCGTGCAGCTCGATGACGTCGAAGCCCGCGGCCACGGCGCGGCGGGCCGCGTCGGCGAAGGCGCGGACGAGCGCGTGGATCTCGGCGGCGGCGAGCGCGCGCGGGACGTCGCCGCCGGTCAGCACCGTGCAGGGCACGGCCGACGGCGCGACGGGCTCGAACCCGGTGATCGCCGACGACGTCTCGCGGCCGGCGAACTCGAGCTCGCAGCCGACGAGCGCGCCGTGCCGGTGGCACGCCTCGACGAGGCGGCGATACCCGGGCACGAGCGCGTCGTCATGGAGGCCGAGCTGGTACCGATGGTTGCGTCCGGCCGCGGCCACGAACATCGACTCGAGCAGGATGAGCGCGGCGCCGCCCGCCGCGCGCGCCTCGCAGTAGTCGACGTACCGCGGCGTGACCGCGCCCGTCGGGTCCGCGAGGTTCTTCTCCATCGGCGCCATGACGATGCGGTTCTTCAGCGTGACTCCGCCGATCCGGCCGCGGGAGAAGAGACGCGGGTAGTTCATCATCGCGGCCTGCCGTCAGCGGGCGTCCGGGAGCCGGCGATGACCGAACACGGGCTCGCCGTACGGCAGCGGCGGCAGCTCCCACGTGCCGACCGACGGCGGGCGAATGTCGCGGTCGACGTGCACGTCGAGCACGAACGGCCGGCCGGCGCGCAGCGCGGTCTCGATCGCCGGCGCCAGATCCTTCGCGCGCTCGACGCGCAGCCCGTCGGCGCCGCACGCGCGCGCGAGCGCCACGAAGTCCGGGTTGACGAGCTGGCCGTCGCGCTCGCGCACGAAGCTCGTCGCGATCTCGCGCTTCGCGAGCAGGCCGTGCTGGATGTCGCGGATGGCCCCGTACGCGAAGTTGTTCCAGATGAGCCACACCGCGGGGATGTCGTACTCGACGGCGGTGCACAGCACGTCGGGCCGCATCATGAAGCCGCCGTCGCCGCACACGGCGATGCACGGGCGATCCGGCGCGGCGAGCTTCGCGCCGAGCACGCCGGCGACGGCGAAGCCCATCGCGCCGAAGCCCCAGGTGTTCAGCAGGGTCTGCGGCCGCCGCGCCTTCCAGAACTGGATCATCCAGTTGTGGTGGACGCCGACGTCGGGCAGGACGATGCCGTCGTCCGGCATGACGGCGCGCAGGGACTGGATCACGCGCTGCGGATGGATCGGCTCGGCGTCGCTCTCGCGGCCGGGCGCGACGAACGTCTCCCACGCGGCGCGCGCCTTCGCGACCTCGGCGAGCCACGCCTCGCGCGCGGCGGCATCGACGCGCTCCGGCTCCGCGAGATCCAGCATCTGGCGCAGGACGGTGCGCGCATCGCCGACGATGCCCAGGTGGACGGGATAGTTGCGGCCGATCTCCGACGCGTCCACGTCGACGTGGATCAACTGCGTCGGCGGAATGTTGAACGAGTACCCCGGGATCCACGAGCTCGACGTCCGATCGTCGAAACGCACGCCGATCGCGAGGAGCGCGTCGCACGTCCGCGCCGCCTCGTTCGCCGGAAACGCGCCGTTCCGTCCGACCCAGCCGAGCGCCAGCGGATCCGCCATGTCGAGCGTCCCGAAGCCGTTCGGCGCGAACACGACCGGAATGCGTAGCCGCTGCACGAGCGCCGTCAGCTCGTCACCCGCCTCGGACAGCGTCACGCCGTGCCCGGCGAACACGACCGGGCGGCGCGCGCGCGTCAGGAGGTCGACGGCGCGCCGGACGGTGTCCGGATCGCCGCCGCTGCGCGAGCTCACGCCGAGGCGCCAGTCAGCCGGGTCCGGCACGTCGACGTCGGCCGGCTCCTTGAAGAGATTGAACGGCACGTCGAGGTTCACGGGACCGGGGCGCCCGGACAGCATCGTGGCGAACGACTGGCGGAGCGCGGTCGGCAGCATGTCGCATCGCGTGGGCTGCCAGCTGCGCTTCACGTACGGCTGCACCACGGACGGGAAGTCAGCCTGGAAGTGCCGGTACGTCTCCTGGAACGCCGCGCGGTTGAACTGCGACGTCGGAATGTTGGCGGTGATCGCGAGAAACGCCGACGAGTCCATGAACGCGCACGCGAGCGCGATCGGCAGGTTCGCCGAGCCCGGACCGCACGACGTCAGCGTGGCGACCGGGCGGTGCGCGACGCGGAAGTACGCGTCGGCCATGTGGCCGGCGGTCTGCTCGTGGCGCGTCGAGATCGTCCGGATCGCGTCGGTGCGATCGTAGAGCGCGTCGAGCAGCCCGACGTTGCCGTGGCCGCAGAGCGTGAAGACGTACGGGACCCGCTCCCGCACGAGGTACTCGACGATCACCTCGCCGCCGTTCCGCATGCCTCGAACGATAGCCGCCCCCGGCCGGGGCGGCCATCGCGCCTCTGCACTACGAAGTAGTGCGGAGAGCCTAGCGTGGCATCGCGAGAAACGTCGCCGTCATCGACGGCGCGTGGTCCGAGCAGACGAGCTTGTACGCGCCGGCCTTGTCCGCGCGGAACCGTACCTGGTACTCCCGGCCGCGCGACCACTTCGTCTTCGGCACGACGTCGGTACCGTCCGGCGCCGTGACCCAGACCTCGTGGACGTCGCCGTTGACGACGAACGCCGTCAGCGCGATCTCATCGCCCTGCCGAACGGTCACGTGGCCGGGGCTGAACATGTAGCTCGAGACCTCCCAGCGCTGCGGGTTGTTCTTGTCCGCGGCGCCGGGCGGCTTGAACTCGTAGCCCTTGGAGACCTCCTTCGGGTTCACGCCGGGAGGCGCGAGCTTGTCGGCGGTCGTTCCTCCCTTCACCTCCACGAGACTGATGAAGACCGTGTGCGTCAGGCGGTCCTGGGCGGCGCTCGCGCCAGCGACGAGGACGACGAGCGCGGTGGCGAGACATGCGAGGGCGTTCTTCATGGCGGGCTCCTCTCTCCGCGACCAGCGGTTCGAAGACGCAACGCCCGGTGGGAGAGCAACCGCTCTGCCATGCGTGGAGCGCCGAGAACTCCGCGAAAAGATGGAGAGGCCATCGTGACGCGCGCCGCTCCAGGGGATCCTTCCCCACGGCTGCGCAAAATCCCCCACCGATCTCAGACGCGGAACCACCGCGAAACCGTCGCGGTGCGGCTGCCCTCAGGCCTCCACGATCGCCGCCGGCCGGCCGGCGTCGGCCGGCGTGTCGACCAGTCGCGGCCGCCAGCCGAGGAACAGGACGAACGGGATGACGGCCGCGAAGATCCAGACGAGGCGCCAGAAGTTGTCGATGAACGACAGCGAGAGCGCCTCGCGCT
>JACPCW010000031.1 GCA_016184365.1 Candidatus Rokuibacteriota bacterium | reverse complement strand
GAGCTCGGACCGTTCGGGGTCCGCGCCAACATGGTGATCCCGGGCTTCATCGACACCGAGCGCCGGTACGCGCAGTGGTATCCGGAATTCCAGAAGGCGCCGCCGGGCTCGCCGGAGCAGCTCAAGCAGATTCCGCTGGGCCGGCTCGGCCGGCCCGAAGACATCGCGGACGCGTGCCTGTTCCTCGCGTCCGACGCGTCGGCCTATGTCACGGGCGACACCATTCGCGTCATGGGCGGACGCATCATCGGCTGAGGCCGACGGGAGACTCCATGGCCGGGAAACCCTACGTGCACGAGTTCGGGATGGGCGTCGACGTTCACGGCGACGATCCGACGAAAGCGGCGTGCCGCGCCGTGTCCGACGCGATCCGTCACTCGAGCCTGCCGTTTCTCCGCGACGTGCGCGAGCGCGGCGGCCGCATGCTCGTCGACGTGACCGTCGGCGTGCCGGACCCGTCGAAGGTCGACCTCGAGCGCGTGCGCAAGGAGTTCCCGCACGGCGAAGTCACGGCGCGCGCCGTGCCCGGTGGCCTGCGGGTGCCGGGCACCGACACGCTGATCGCGTGCGTCGGCGTGGTCGTCAGCGTCGAGGGAAAAGCCTAAAACCCGAGGAAGTCCTTCAACGCCGCGACGACGGCGTCGGGATTGTCCTCGTGCAGCGTGTGCACCGCGCGCGGAATCTCGACGAAGCGGCCGCGCGGCAGCTCCTTCGCCATGCGCTCGGCGACGTCGCGGTCGAGGATCATGCTCTCGGCGCCGCGCAGCACGAGCGTCGGCGCCTGGATCGATCGCAAGAGCGCCCACCAGTCGAGATCCGGGTTCGTCCGCCGCGTCGTCACGCTCGGGTCCCACTTCCACACGAGGGCGCCGTCGGACCGCTCGCGCAGGCTGTGGGAGGCGACCCAGCGGTAGTAGTGGATCCCCGGATACGGATTGCCGCGGTAGAGATGCTGCGCGGCCTGTTCGATGCTCTCCCACGTCTCCGGCTCCGGCGGCCCCGCCGGCGCCGCGCTCGCACGCGCGCTGATCTCCGGCCCGATGTCGAGGATCACGAGCTTCTGCACCGCGGCCGGGCGCTTCGCGGCGAAATACATCGCATTGCGCCCGCCCATCGACAGGCCGACGAACACGAGCGACGGAAAGCCGAGCTGGTCCACGACGCCGGAGAGGTCGTCGAAGGCGACGATCGCGTGGTACGCGTCGGCGGGCGCGCTGTCGCCGTGGCCCCGCTGATCGAGCGCCAGCACGTGGAAGTGCGGCTGCAGCGCGATCGCGAGCGTGTCCCACGCATGCGCGTGGCCGGTGAAGCCGTGGAGCAGCAGGAGCGGTGTGCGGCCCTCGCCGCCCCAGTCGAGCAGATGGAGGCGGAGGCCGTCGACGGTCAGATCGCGTTCGAGCGGGCGCAGGCGGTTCATGACGAACTGGAGTATAACGGGCGCCATGACCACGCCCGTCACCTCGATCCAGTACAGCCGTCCGGCACCGCCGTTTTCGCTGCCGGCGTCGACCGGCGGCAACGTCGCGCTCTCGGATTTCAAGGGCCGCGACGTCGTGCTCGTCTTCTACTGCTACGATTTCGGCAGCATCTGAGCGCCGGAGCTCGGCGACCTGGGACAGGTCGCCGGCGAGATCCGCGCGCGCGGCGCCGAGGTGATCGGCATCAGCGGCGACAGCCTGCCGTGCCACAAGGCGTTCGTCGAAGCGCGCGGCGTGCCGTTTCTGCTGCTGTCCGACATGCATCGGTCGGTGATCGCGGCGTACGGCGTGCTCGACGACGACCGCAACGTCGCGTTCCGGTCGACGTTCATCGTCGACCGCGACGGCATGCTGCGCTGGGGCCAGGCGGGCGATCGGCAGATGACCCGCGACGGGCGCGAGATCCTGCGCGTCCTCGATCGCATCCGGACGCTGCGCGGCGCCTGAGCCGGCCCGATGTCATACTTCGCTCGGAGGAGATAACCACATGACCACCGCTTCGCTCGACATTCCCTCGATCAAACACAAGGTGTCGCCGGAGGAGTGGGCCGTCCGCGTCGACCTCGCCGCGGCGTACCGGCTCGTGGCCCTGTTCGGCTGGGACGACCTCGTGTTCACGCACATCAGCGCGCGCGTGCCGGGCGCCGAGGAGCACTTCCTCATCAACCCGTACGGCGTGTTCTTCGACGAGATCACGGCGTCGAGCCTCGTGAAGATCGACCTCGACGGCAACAAGGTGGAGGAGTCGCCGTTCCCGGTGAACCCGGCGGGCTTCGTCATCCACAGCGCGATTCACGCCGCGCGGCACGACGCCAAGTGCGTGCTCCACACGCACACGCTGAACGGCGTGGCCGTGTCGACGCAGCAGGCCGGGCTCCTGCCGGTCTCGCAGCACTCGATGTCGGTGCTGGGGAGCCTCGGCTATCACGACTTCGAGGGGCCGGCGCTGAACGACGACGAGAAGCCGCGGCTCGTGGCCGACCTCGGGAACCACGGCCACCTGATCCTGCGCAACCACGGTCTCCTGACCGTCGGCGAGACCGTCGCCGAGGCGTTCGTGAACATGTACTACCTGGAGACGTCCTGCGCGATCCAGGTGCGCGCGCAGGCCGGCGGCGAGCTGATCCCGGTGCCGAAGAAAGTCATCGACGCGTCGTACGCCGCGATGATGAACGCGTCGCGCGGCCGCAGCCGCACGCGCGGTGAGCTCGTGTGGCCGGGGCTGCTGCGTCGCGTGGAGCGCGCGGACCCGTCCTACCGGCTGTGATCGCAGCACCGGCCACGACGTCGGTCACGCCGAAGATCACGGAAATCGCGTCGGGCCTTCGGTTTCCCGAAGGCCCGGTCGCGATGCCGGACGGCTCCGTGGTCCTCGTCGAGATCGAGCGCCGCACGCTCTCGCGCGTGACGCCGGACGGGAAGGTCCACGTCATCGCGAATCTCGGTGGCGGTCCCAACGGCGCGGCGCTCGGGCCGGGCGGCAAGATCTACGTCACGAACAACGGCGGGCTGAAGTTCGTCAACCGGCCCGGCAAGATATTCCCGATCGGGCAGGCTGACGACTACCGCACCGGCAGCATCCAGGTCGTGGATCCGGAAACCGGCAAAGTCGAAACCCTCTACGACGCGTGCGACGGCCGCCAGCTGCGCGGCCCGAACGACCTCGTGTTCGATGGCGCCGGCGGCTTCTGGTTCACCGATCTCGGCAAGACGCGCGACCGGGACAGCGACCGCGGCGCCGTGTGCTACGCGAAGGCCGACGGCTCGATGATCCGCGAGGCCATCTTTTCCCTCGAGCGCCCGAACGGGATCGGCCTGTCACCGGACGAGAAAACGCTCTACGTCGTGGAGACGCCGACCGCGCGCTGCTGGGCGTTCAGGATTTCGGCGCCGGGCGAGATCGATTCCGCGAACGGTCCGTATCGCGGCGAGAAGGGCACGGTCATCGCCGGGCTGGGCGGGTACCAGATGTTCGACTCCCTGGCCGTCGATGGCGAGGGCCATATCGCCGTGGCGACGCTCATCAGCGGCGCCGTGACCGACCTCTGGCCCGACGGCAGCCGCGCCGACCGGTACGTGCTGCCGGACATGATGGTGACGAACGTCTGCTTCGGCGGCCGCGATCTCCGCACCGCGTTCGCGACGCTGTCCATGGGCGGCATGCTGGTCAGCTTCGAGTGGCCGCGCCCCGGTCTGCCGCTCCGCTACCTGAATCGCTAGTCCCAACGCCCGGGAATAACCCTGCGCGTCGCGGGGTTTTACATCGATGTGACAACTGTGCCGTGCCTCGCCAGCGATACTGTTCGTGCCGACGGCCGTCGGGGCCGGGAAAGGGGCTGTCCCATGCATCGTCGTGATGTGCTGGTCGGAGCGGCCGCGCTGCTCTGCGCTCCCGCTGCGCTCGCGAGCGCGGCCGACGTGAAGGCGTTCGACGCCAAGGCGTTCGCCGCCGCGCAGGAGGCGGGACAGGGCATCGTCGTGCACGTCCACGCGCCCTGGTGACCGACGTGCAAGAAGCAGCAGCCTATCGTGGATAGGCTCTCGAAGGATGCGAAGTACGCGAAGGTCGCCGTGTTCCGCGTCGATTTCGACTCGAGCAAGGACCTGCTCCGACAGTGGAAGGTCGGCGAGCAGAGCACGCTGCTCGCGTTCAAGGGCAAGACCGAGCAGACACGCTCGGTGAGCAGCACCGAGGAGGCGGCGATCCGGAAAGTGTTCGACGCCGCGCTGTAGGCGCTGGCGCAGGACCCGATGGCCGCCGCCGTCGTCAGCTTCCTCGCCGGCACGCTTTCGGTTCTCTCGCCGTGCGTGCTGCCGCTGCTGCCCATCGTCATCGCGAGCGCGCTGCAGCGGCACCGCCACGGACCGCTCGCGCTCGCGGTGGGGCTCGTGCTCGCGTCGGCGGCGATGGGCCTCTTCTTCGCGTCGCTCGGCTTCGCGGTCGACGTCGATCGCGACGTCGGGCGCGCGATCGCCGCCGCATCGATGGCGACCGTCGGCGTCATCCTCCTCGTTCCGCGACTTCAGGAGCTGTTCGGCCGTCTCGCGACGCCGCTCGCCGCGACCGCCGGTGCGCTCACCACGCGGCTGCCGGCGGGGCTCGGCGGACAGTTCGTGCTCGGCATCCTGCTCGGCGCCGTGTGGACGCCGTGTACCGGTCCGACGCTCGCGGCGGCCATCACGCTGGCCGCGCGCAGCGAGAGCCTCACGCATGCGGGCGGCGTGATGCTGATGTTCAGCGTCGGCGCCGTCGTGCCCGTCCTGGTGCTCGCCTACGGCTCACGGCGCGCGCTGACCTCGCATCCGACGTCGCTCGCCACGATCGCCGCCATCGGCAAGCCGGTGATGGGCGTGCTGCTGCTGCTGGTCGGCGTGCTCGTGTTCACGGGTACGGACAAGAGCATCGAAGCGTGGATGGTCGCGCGCATGCCGGACTGGCTGGTCGACCTCACCACGCGCCTGTAGCGCGCGGAGATATACCAGCCGCCGCAGTGATATCCTTTTGTTCGTGGCGAAACGTCTGGTCGACATCGATGAGAAGGCGCTCGCCGCGGCGCAGGCCGAGCTCGGTACCCGGACGCTGAAGGATACGGTGAACGCGGCGCTGCGTCTCGCCGCGCCGGCTCGGAACCGACGTGTCGCCAGGGCTCTCGACACGCTCGCGAAGGCCAGGTTACGGGACCGGGCCGGCGCGTGGCGCTGACGCACCTCGTCGACACGAGCGTTCTCACGCGACTCCGGGACACGGCAATCCGAACCGCTCTCGAGCCACGTGCCGTCGCTGGCCAAGTCGCCCGGGCCGGACTTTCGGATCTGGAGGTCGGTTTCTCGGCCCGCAACGTCGCGGAATGGACGCGTCTGGCGGCGGCGCTGGCCGCGTTCCCATTGATCGAGACGGAAGCCGTCCATGTCCGACGAGCACGCCAGGTCCAGCGACTCCTCGCCTCGCGCGGGCTCCGCGGCCGAAAGGTGCCGGACCTGCTCATCGCCGCAGCCGCCGAGGAGAATGGTCTCATCGTCCTGCATTACGACGCGGACTTCGATCTGATCACCCGCGTCACCGGGCAGCCGTGCGAGTGGATCCTCCCACCGGGCACCATCGACTGAGCCTCGAAAAGGAGACGACCATGCTGGCGATCTGGGTGAAGGTGCGTGTGAAGCCCGCCGAGCGCGAACGATTCCTGAAAGCCATCGACGCCGACGCGCTCGGCTCGGAGCGCGACGAGGCCGGGTGTCTCCGGTTCAACGTGCTCCAGGACGAGAAGGACGAGAACGTCTACTACTTCTACGAGGTCTACAAGGACCAGGCCGCGCTCGAGGCGCACCGCGCGGCGCCGCACTACGCGATCTGGCGCGCGGCCGCCGATACGCTCGATGGGCCGAGCGAGCCGACGCGCCTCAAGACCGTGTTTCCGGCCGAGCGCGCCTACTGGGGGAAGATGTAGCGCGCGGTCAGCGACCGCGGAACTTCGGCTCGCGCTTGCCGAGAAACGCCTCGATCGCCTCCGCGGCGTCCTCGGACCGGAGATTCACCGACTGCGCCATGCCTTCGGCCTCGAGCGCCTCGTCCATCGACACGGCGAACGAGTTCGACAGCAGGCGCTTCGCGAGCGCGAGCGCGATCGGCGGACCGGCGGCCAGCCGGTCGGCCCAGTCCGCCACGAACCGGTCGAGCTCCGCGGCCGGCACGACGCGATTCACCAGCCCGAGCTCGGCGGCGTCCTTCGCGGAGATGATGTCCGCGAAGAACGCGAGCTCCTTGGCGCGGTGCATGCCGATCAGCCGCGGCAGCAGCCACGAGCCGCCGAAGTCGATGCTGAGCCCGCGCTTCGCGAAGATCTCGGTGAAGCGCGCGGTGTCCGAGGCGACGATCAGATCGCAGCCGAGGGCCAGGTTCATGCCGGCGCCCGCGGCGACACCGTTGACCTTGGCGATCACGGGCTTCGGGATGCGGTGCAGCGCGAGCGCGATGTCGCCGACGTGGTGCAGTCGCGCGAGCGGGTGGCCCGCGTCGCGGCTTCGATCGCTCAGATCCGCGCCCGAGCAGAAGCCGTCGCCGGCGCCGGTGATGACGAGCACGCGGTCGGTCGGGGAGTCGTTCACCTCGCGAAACACCGCGTGCAGCTCGTCGAACATCGTCGCGTTGATCGCGTTCTTCTTCTCGGGTCGGTTCAGCGTGAGCGTGACGACGCCGCTGTCGGTGCGATCGAGCCGGACCGTCTCCATCACGCCAAGTCCACCGACATCGCCATCGCGATCGTGCCTTCCGGTGTCACGGTCCAGACCTCGCAGCCGGTGTCGGTCGGCCGCCCGCGCAGCTCGAACGCCGCCGTGTCGAACAGCGGCGCGCGGGCCTGCGCGCTCGACGCGCGAATCGCGCGGCCGCCCGCGTGGTCCCGCGCGAAATCGATCAGCAGCGTCGACGCCAGCGGGCCGTGCACGACGAGCCCGGGATAGCCTTCGACCTCCATCGCCCACTTCCGGTCGTAATGGATGCGGTGGCTGTTGAACGTGAGCGCCGAGAACCGGAACAGCAGCACCGCGTCGGCCTCGACGGGATGGCGCCACGGCACGTCGGTCGGCGCGGGATCGCGGCGCGGCGCCTGGTTCCGGTCGCCGGCCTTGATCTCTTCGCGGAACACGGTGCGGCGCTCTTCTTCGATCGCGAGCCCGTCGGCACCGAAGATCCGATGGACCGCCGTCGCGAACACGAGCGTGCCCGTCCCGCCGGTCTTCGCGGAGATGTCGGTGAGCTCCGTCTCGCCGCGCACCGCCTCGCCGATGCGCAGTGGGCGGTGATAGCGCACGCTCTCACCCGCGAACATCCGTCGCGGCAGCGGCATCGGTGGAATGACCCCGGCGTCCTTCGGCGTGCCGTCGGCGTGCAGCCCGTCGGGACGATACCGCGGCAGGAAGTAGAGCTTGTGCCAGCCCGGCGGCAGCGCATCGCCCTCGCGGAGCTCGGGCTCCGGCCGCGAAAGCGTCAGCCGCAGCAGATTCGCCGGACCGGGCGTGATGACGTCGGCCGCCGCCGATCGCCGGCCGATGTGGGAGCGGATCGCGTCGAGATCGAGCTCGGTCGTCGCCATGGCGCCGGCTCCTACGTGTCGTTCGCGAGCACGAGCGTGCCCGCCGCCGACAGCATCCCGCCCATGCCGTTCACGAGCGACAGCTTCGTGTTCGGCACCTGGCGCGCACCGCATTCGCCGCGCAGCTGCCGCACCGACTCGATGATCGGGAAGATGCCGTACATGCCGGTGTGCGTGTACGACAGTCCGCCGCCGTTCGTGTTGATCGGCAGCGTGCCGCCCGGCGTCGACCGCCCCGGCGCGAAGAAGTGCACGCCTTCACCCGGCTTACAGAGGCCGAGCGACTCGAGCATGATCGGCGGACCGGACGTGAACGCGTCATACAGCATCACGTGGTCGAAGTCCTTCGGCGTGACCCCGGCCATCGTGAAGGCCTTTTCGCCCGACAGCCGCGTCGCCTCGCTGAAGGTGAGGGTCCGCATCTGCGTCACCATCACGTGCTCGGCGCCTTCGCCGGCGCCGCGCACGTAGACGGGCTTCTTCGCGCAGTCCTTCGCCCGGTCGGCGCGCGTCAGCACCACCGCGCCGCCGCCGTCCGTGACCAGACAGATGTTCAGCACGTTGAACGGCCACACGACCGGGCGCGATTTCAGCACGTCCTCGACGGTGATCGGCTCGCGGTTCTTGGCCTTCGGATTGAGTCCCGCCCACGCGCGCGTCGACACGGCGACCTGCGCCCACTGCTCGAGCGTCGTCCCGTATTCGTGCATGTGCCGCGTCGTGATCAGCCCGAAGTACGTCGGCGCGCCGCCGAATCCGTACGGCATCTCGTATTGTCCCGGCAGCGCCGTGTCGCGGCGTGGCGACACCCCGACCCCCGAGCGCCCCGACTCGCCATGGGACACGACGGCGACGTCGCAGAGCCCGTGATGCAGGGCGACCATGGCGTGACCGACCATGATGATGAACGAGCAGCCGCCGACGGTCGTGCCGTCGACGTAGCGCGGAATGACGCCGAGCGCCTCGGCAATCGTCGCCGGCGAGTGCTGGCCGGCGGTGAAGACGCCGTCGACGTCGGACATCCTGAGCCCGGCGTCGCGCACCGCGTTCGACACGGCCTCGACGTGCAGCGTGAGCTGGCTCTTGTTCGGCAGCGTCCCGATCTCGTCGCTCTCGTCGACGCCGACGATGCAGACGGAATTCGACAGCTCCTTCAGCCGGGCGAGGCCGCTCATCGCGCGCCTCCGCTCCCGGCCGGCTGGAACATCGGCAGGCTGATCTCGTCCGTGAGCTTTTCGAACACCACTTCGACCGGCATGTCGCAGTGAAGCGCCGTCGGATCGGGCGTGACGTTCACGAGGTTGGTCAGGAGGCGCGGCCCTTCGTCGAGCTCGACCATCGCGAGCACCACCGGCGTCTTCACCTTGAACGCCTTGTTGAGGATCTGGTGCGCGATCTCGAACGAAAAGAGCTTGCCGCGTCCGCTCGCCTGGATCCACGTGACGTCGCGCGCGCCGCAGTGCGGACACATCACGCGCGGATACATGAACGGCTTGCCGCAGGCGCGGCACTTCGGGACCATCAGCTTGCCGTCACGCGCGCCCTCCCAGTAGGGCCGGGCTTCGGGCGTGATCGGGTGGGGGAGCGGACGTACGAGATCCATCGAGTCTCCTTGACGCGCGGCGGTCAGCGCCGCGCGGGCGATTTCCAGGCGACGACCTGGTGACGCTGCGTGCCGAGCCCGGTGACGCCCAGCTCGACGACGTCGCCGGGCACCAGGTAGCGTGGCGGCTTGAAGCCGTGACCGACGCCGGCCGGCGTGCCGGTCGAGATCAGGTCGCCGGCGCGCAGCGACATGAACCGGCTGACGTAGGCGACGAGCGCGGCGACGGTGAAGATCATCTTCGACGTGTGACCGTGCTGGCGGCGCTCACCGTTCACGGTGGTCCACGCGTCGAGCGCCTGCGGGTCGGCGACTTCGTCGGCCGTCTTTCGGCTGGAGCGTCGGATCGTTCGGCCCACAGATCGCGCTCGGCGCCTTGATGAAGAACAGCGGCTCGCTCGGGAGCGGCAACCCGACCTCGGCCGCGTGATCGGTGTAGTTCAGGCCGATGCACACCATCTTGCCGACGCCGGCCAGCGGGCAGCCGAGCCGCGGGCGACCCTTCACGACGGGCAGGCGTTTCGTGTCGACCCGCGCGAGACGCTTGAGCTCGGCGCCGGCGAGCACCGCCGGCGTGACGTCCTTCACGACGCGCGACAGATCGCGGAGGTTGCCCTCCGCGTCGATGAGGCCAGGCTTTTCCACGCCGGCACGGCCGTATCGCACGAGCTTCATGAATTTCTCCTGATGGGGGCCCCGACATGGCCCCCAAACCCCCAACGTTCGGAGCGCCCCGGGGAACCCGTGGCGCTCCTCGACTTGGCCGTCACTCGCCGCGGAAGACCGGGCGGCGCTTCTCGAGCATGGCGCGCCGGCCTTCACTGGCGTCCGCGCTCTGTCGCGCCCGCAGCGCGGCCGCGTCGAGATCGTCGGACGTGATGGTGTCGCGCGCCGAGAGCGCGCGCTGGATCACGGCCTTGATGCCCGCGAGCGAGAGCGGCGCGTTGCCGGCGATCTGCGCCGCGAGCGCCGCGGTCGCCGATTCGATCTCGGCGGCCGGCACGACGCGGTGGACCATGCCCCACGCATGCGCGCGCGTCGCGTCGATCGGCTGGCCGGTGAACATCAGCTCGCGCGTGTGCGCCGGGCCGATGATCTCGACGAGCTTCTGGCCCAGCTTGAACGGCACGACGAGACCGATGCGCGCGAGCGGCATGCCGAGGCGCGCCGTGTCCGCCGCCACGCGCAGGTCGCAGTGCAGCGCGAGCTCGCACCCGCCGGCGATGGCGTCGCCGTGGATCATCGCGATGGTCGGCAGGCGCGACCGCTCGACCCGCTGCAGCACCTCGACGACGTTGCCTTCCGGATCGGCCGCGCCGCCGCGCGCTTCCATCTCTTTCAGGTCCATGCCGGCGCAGAACGCGCGGCCGGCGCCGCGCACGACGATGACGCGCACGTCCTTGCGGCCATCGAGCTCGTCGAACGCGTCCCCCAGCCCGGTGAGCAGCGCGGCGTTCATCGCGTTCCGCTGCTCCGGGCGGTTCATCGTGACGGTGGCGACACCGTCGGTGACGCCGAGCAGGATGTCGTCGGGCATGGGCGCGACGGTATCAGGAAAGGCCGAGCTCGGACAGTCCCTGGAGCGCGCCCCACGACGCCGGATCCTGCCAGAGGAGCGTGTTGAGATAGAGCGCCACGTCGTGCGCCGGGTAGTCCCTGGCGATCGCGGACGCCGCGGCGGGAATCTTCGCCGGGTCCGGCGCGACGGCGTCCTCGGCAATCAGGCCGTCGTCGTTCGCGAGCCCGAGCGCGTCGAGAAACGCGCGCATCATCGGCCGCTGCTCGGACAGGTGATACAGGACGAGCAGCCGTGCCGCGAGCGCCTCGGGAACGTTCGACACGGTGGCGAGGTACCGCGCCTTGCGATCCGTGTCGAGCGCGCTCACCGTCTTCGGCCGGAATTTCTTCTGCTGGGCGATGAGCGACACGGCCTGCGCCTGGTCGTCCCGCGCTTCGTCCTCGTGCCAGAGCGCCTGCGCGGCCCGCAGCCGCTGCTCGGCGGTCATCAGCTTCCACAGTCGTGAAGGTGTCAGCGTCGTATCGGTCATCGTGAGGGCCGATGCTATCATCGGCCGCATTCCGTTCGCTCCGGAGCGCTCATGACGACGGTCTTCCCCGGGTTCACGCTGCCGGACGAGCTGCGCCAGCTGCGCGAGCAGGTGCGCCGGTTCGTTCGTGACGAGATCGTTCCCCTCGAACAGCGTCTCGATCCCGACGCGCCCGGCATTCCGGAGGACGACTGGAAACGGCTCTCGGAAAAGACGAAGGCGTCCGGCCTCTGGGCGCTCGCCGCGCCCGAGCCGTACGGCGGCGGCGGCCTCGACACCTTCAGCCTCTGCGTCCTGTACGAAGAGATGGCGCAGCACCGCATGGGCCTCTACAACATCGGCTGCGGCGTGTTCGGCCGCTATCCGCCGCCCGCGATCTGGGCCGGGACGAAGGAGCAGATCGCGAAGTACGCGGAGCCGACCGTTCGCGAGGGCTGGCGGACGTTCTTCGCGATCACGGAGCCGTCGGGCGGCTCGGATCCCGCCGGCGCGATCCAGACGCGCGCCGAGCGGCGCGGCGACACGTGGGTGCTCAACGGGCGCAAGGTCTTCATCTCGAACATCGACGGCGCGAAGTGGGGCGTGGTCTTCGCGCGGACGGACAAGACCAAGGGCCGTGCCGGGATCTCGTGCTTCATCATCGAGCCCGGCACCCCCGGCTTCACGTGGAAGAACATCCGCACCATCCGGACGGCGTCGATCCCGAACGACGTGGTGTTCGAAGAGTGCGAGCTTCCGCGCGACGCGCTCGTCGGCCAGGAAGGGCAGGGCCTCGACCTCGCCTTCGCTCTGCTCGTGAAGAACCGCTTCCCGTACTCGGCGACGAACCTCGGCGTCGCCGTCGCCGCGCACCGCATGGCGATCGAGCACGCCAAGCATCGGGAGACGTTCGGCCAGAAGCTGTCACAGCGCCAGGCGATCCAGTGGATGCTCGCGGACGCGGAAGTGGAGCTGCGCGCGTGCCGCTGGCTCATCTGGGAGGGCGCGTGGAAAGCCGATCGCGGCGAGGACGCGCGCGTGGAGGCGTCGATCGCCAAGCTGCACTCGAGCGAGGTGCTCGGCCGCGTCATCGACGCCGCCGTCCAGATCCACGGCGGCTACGGCGTATCCAAGGAGTTTCCGCTCGAGCGCTGGTATCGCGAGGCGCGCGTCCGGCGCATCGGTGAAGGCCCGTCGGAGGTGCATCGCATGGTCATCGCGCGGTCGCTGTTCCGATGAGTGGGCCTGGTCCGCTCGCGGGCGTGCGCGTCATCGAGGTCGCCATGAACCTCGCCGGCCCGATGGTCGGCGAGATCCTCGCCCACATGGGCGCCGACGTCGTGAAGGTCGAGCGTCCGGAAGGCGACGACGCGCGCCGCTGGGGGCCGCCGTTCTGGAAGGGCACGTCGCCGGGCTATCTCGCGGTCAACGCGAACAAGCGATCGATCACGATCGATCTCAAAGATCCCGCCGCGGTGCCGTGGCTGCTGGAGCTCGTCGGCGACGCCGACGTCTTCGTGCAGAATTTGAGACCCGGCTCGCTCGAAGCGCAGGGCCTCGGCGCCGAGGCGTTGACCGCGCGCTTTCCGCGACTCGTGTACTGCTCGATCTGGGCCTTCGGCCGCGTCGGGCCGCTCAAGCTCAAGCCCGGGTACGAGCCGCTCGTGCAGGCGTTCTCCGGACTCATGATGATGAACGGCGACGAAGACAGTCCGCCCACGCGCATCGGGACGTCGATTCTCGACTACGGCACCGGCATGTGGGGCGCCATGGGGGTGCTCGCCGGCCTCGTGCAACGCGGGTCGACGGGACGTGGCTGCGTCGTCGATGCGTCGCTCTTCGAGACAGGCCTGGCGTGGATGAAGGGGCATTTCGCGTCGTACAACACGTCCGGCGTCATCCCGGAGCGGCATCGCACCGGCAGTCATCGCGTCGTGCCGTTCGAGAGCTTCGAGACGAAGACGGGGCCGATCGTGGTGGCGGCCGGCAACGATCGCCTCTTCGCGAAGCTGGCCGGCGTGCTCGGACATCCGCAGTGGGCCGCCGACGCGCGGTTCGCGACCAATGCCGCGCGCGTCACGAACAAGCCGCTCCTGCTGCCGCTCATCGCCGCCGTCTTCGCGACCGGCAGCAAGGGCGAGTGGATCGACCGGCTCGAAGCCGAAGGCGTGCCATGCGCCGTGATCAATTCGTTGCCGGACGCCGTGAGCCATCCGCAGGCGGCCGCGCTCGGCATGGTGCAGAAGGTGCCCGGCGACGACTATTCGCTGATGGCGCTGCCGCTGTCGTTCGACGGCGTCAGGCCGGCCATCCGTCGCGCGCCACCGGCCGTCGGCGAGCACACGGCCGAAGTCCGCGCCGAGCGACGGCGGACGCGCGGCTGATTCGCTCGTGAGCGCCGCCCCGGACCGCCCGGCCGTGCAGGCGGTCATCTTCGACTACGGCATGGTGCTGAGCCGCGCCCAGCGTCGCGCGGACGTCGCCGCGATGCATCGGCGCGTCGGCGCCGGCGCGCGCGCGTTCCGCACGGCGTACTGGCGGCATCGCCCGGCGTACGACGACGGTCTCGACGCGACGACGTACTGGCTCCGCGTGCTGCGCGACCTGCGCCGGCTCGATCGTCGCGACGAGATCGACACGCTGATCGAGCGCGACGTGTCGTCGTGGACGGACTACCGCCGCGAAGCGTGGCAGCTCGCGGCGCGCCTGCGCCGGCAGGGACGCCGCGTCGGCATGCTGTCGAACGCGGTGCCGGAGATCGTGGCGCGCATCCGGAAGGACTGGGATCTCGACCGCTGTTTCGACGACATCGTGCTGTCGTACGAGGTGGGGCTGCTCAAGCCCGATCCGAAGATCTACCGGGCCGCGCTCGACCGGCTTGGCGTCGCGGCCGAGGTGACGCTGTTCACGGACGATCGCGCGGTGAACGTGCGCGCGGCCGAGAAGGTCGGGATGCGCGGCTTCGTGTTCGCGGGACCGCGCCCGTTCGAACGACTGAAGCGCGCGATCGGCTCGTGAATCGGCGGTTCGCGTAGCGCCGACGTCTCAGCGCCTGAGACATCTGCGACCTTGACACCACTCGACGCCGGCCCCTAGCCTGCGCGTCAACGGTCGCGGCAGTCCCACTCCCGGCATCGTGCAGTGAAGGAGAGACACCCATGAAGACAGCGTGGACCCGGGCGCTCGGCGCCACCGTCATTGCGCTCGCACTCGCCGCGGTGACGTCCGCCCAGGATCTCCCGGCGCTCAAGGTGAAGGCCATCGGGCTCAACAGCAACACCGTGGCCTCGGACATCGATGAGAAGACGTTCTGGACGAAGACCATCCCCGAGGCATCGAAGGGCAGGATCTCGGCGGACTTCGTGCCGATCGACCAGTCGGGCATCAAGGACTTCCAGATCGCGCGCATCAGCAAGCTCGGCGCGACCGACTTCGCGGCGGGCGACATCTCGAAGCTCGCCGGCGACGACCCGGTCTTCGAGGGGTGCGACCTCGCCGGCCTGGCCCTCGACATCCGGACGGCGCGCAAGGCGTGCGAGGCCTGGAAGCCCGTGATGGCCAAGGTGCTCGAGGAGAAGTTCGGGACGAAGCTGCTCGCCATCGGCACGAACCCGCCGCAGGTGTTCTGGTGCCGGGTGCCGCTCAGCGGCGTCGCCGATCTCCGCGGCAAGAAGGTCCGGGTCTTCAACAAGACCATGACGGACTTCATCAACGCGGTCGGCGGCACGACGGTCTCGCTGCCGTTCGGCGAGGTCGTCCCCGCGCTGCAGCGCGGCGTCGTCGACTGCGCGGTGACCGGGACGCTGAGCGGCAACACGGCGGGCTGGCCGGAAGTCACGACGCATCTCTATCCGCTCTACATGGGCTGGAGCATCAACTACCAGTCGGTCACGCTGCCGTCGTGGCAGAAGTTCGATGCGAAGGCGCGCGACTTCTTCGTCGACCAGTTCAGGAAGCTCGAGGACACGATGTGGAAGACGGGAACGGCGGCGGTGGCCGACGCCGAGAACTGCAACTTCGGCAAGGACCCCTGCAAGATGGGCAAGAAGGCGAAGATGACGCTGGTCCAGGTGTCCGACAGCGACAAGAAGCGCCATCGCGAGCTGATGGAGAACGTGGTCCTCACGAACTGGGGCAAGCGCTGCGGCCGCGAGTGCGCGCAGCGGTGGAACGACACCGTCGGCAAGGTGGTGAACCTTCGGATCCCGGTTGACAAGATCTGACGCACCGCCGCGGCGGGGGCCCGGAGGCCCCCGCCGGCGGCAGTCCGACCCGCTCGTGTGGTTCGCGCGCGGGCTGTCGCGCGCCGGCGTCTGGTTCGGCGGGGCGCTCATGGTCGCGGCCGCGCTCGTCATCGGCGTCGAGGTCGTGATCCGGAAGCTCTTCAACCTCTCGGTCGGTGGAGCCGACGAGCTCTCGGGCTACGCGCTCGCCATCGGCAGCGCCTGGGCCTTCGGCTTCACGCTCCTCGACCGCTCGCACGTCCGCATCGACTCGCTGTACGTCCTGCTCCCGACTCCGGTGTGCGCGGCCCTCGATCTCCTCGCCCTCGTCGTCTTCGGCGGCTTCATGACGCTCGTGACGTGGCACGGCTACGGTGTGCTTCGCCAGTCGATCGACGTCGGCGCGCGGTCGATGTCGCCCCTGGCCACGCCGCTCGTGGCGCCGCAGCTCCTGTGGGTGCTCGGGCTCGTCGTCGCATCGCTCGTCTCGGTGATCCTGCTCGTCCGCGCCCTGCCCGCGCTGGTGCGTGGCGACTTCGACGGCGTGCAGCGTCTGATCGGGTCGCGCACGCTCACCGAGGAGCTCGAAGAGGAGCTCGCCGTCGCCGCGCACGCGGAGACCCGCGAGGTCCCGCGTTGATCGGGATCGCCGTCATCGTCCTCCTCGGGTTGCTGGCGCTCAGCGTACCGGTGGCCGCGGTGCTCGCGCTGCTGGGCGTCACGCTCGGGGAGGTGTACTCGTTCCTGCCGCTGCGGCTCGCGATCGGAGAGATCAGCTGGTCGGCCTCGACCGACTTCATCCTGGTCGCGATCCCGCTCTTCATCCTGCTCGGCGAGATCCTGCTCCGCTCGGGCATCGCGGAGCGGATGTACGGCGCGATGACGCACTGGCTGTCCTGGCTGCCCGGCGGGCTCATGCATTCGAACATCGCGGCGTCGGCGCTCTTCGCGGCCGTGTGCGGCTCGAGCGTGGCGACGGCGGCCACGATCGGGACCGTCGCCATCGGCGAGGTCGGCAAGCGGGGCTACAACGAGCGGTTCTTCCTCGGGACGCTCGCGGCCGGCGGCACCCTCGGCATCCTGATCCCGCCGTCGATCAACCTGATCGTCTACGGGGTGCTCACGCAGACCTCGATCCCCCAGCTCTACCTGGCCGGCATCCTGCCGGGGGTGATCCTCACGGTCCTGTTCATGGGCACGGTGCTGGTCGGCTGCCTGCTCCGCCCCGCGTGGGGCGGCCAGAGGGTGGAGACGAGCTGGGGCGCGAGGCTGCGCAGCCTGCCCGACCTGCTGCCGCCACTCGCGATCTTCGTGATCGTGATCGGGTCCATCTACGCGGGGCTCGCCACCGCGACCGAGTCGGCGGCGCTCGGCGTCATCGCCGCGCTGCTGCTCGCCGCGGTGCGCGGTCGTCTCGGCCTGACCGTGATGCGGGTGGTCCTCGAGGGGACGATGCGCACGACCGGCATGATCATGGCGATCCTGATCGCCGCCTACTTCCTCAACTTCGTGATGACGTCGATCGGGCTCGCCAAGCAGGTCAACTCGTTCATCACCGAGCTCGGCCTCTCGCCCGGTCAGATGCTGTTCGCGGTGATCGTCTTCTACGTCGTGCTCGGGATGTTCATGGAGACGCTGTCGATGATGGTCGCGACGGTGCCGATCATCACGCCGGTGGTGATCGCGGCCGGCTTCGATCCGGTGTGGTTCGGCATCATCATCATCCTGCTGGTCGAGACCGCGATGATCACCCCGCCGGTCGGCA
The DNA here is from genome assembly GCA_016184365.1 of Candidatus Rokuibacteriota bacterium. Lineage (GTDB taxonomy): Bacteria > Methylomirabilota > Methylomirabilia > Rokubacteriales > CSP1-6 > AR8. The sequence continues at coordinate 14,526 of JACPCW010000031.1, read as the reverse complement.
TCAACCTCTTCGTCGTGCAGGGCGTGCGGCCGCGCGGTCAGATCATCGACGTCATCGCCGGCGCCGCGCCGTTCGTGCTGACGCTGTTCGTGATGATCGCCGTCATCTCGTTCTTCCCGCAGGTCGCGCTGTGGATCCCCCAGACCGCGATGCGCTGAGCCGATCGTAGAAGTCGTAGAACTCCACCGGCCAAGCCTCGACGGCGAGCACCTGAAGCGGGAAGCACTGGTCCAGGCCGTCCAGGGTCGACTGACGCTCGAGACGCTCCAGGAACGGACGCGTCATCGCCGCTTTGATCTCGCCGCGCCGGTCGACGAATTGTCCCCACAGCGGCATGTGCTGAAATCGACGGCCGATCACGCGCGCGGCCGCCAGGTACGAGGGCGGAAAGAGCCGCCGATACGCGTCGAGGTTGTAGAGCCACGACGCGCCGGCGACGCGGAGACCGTCGCGCTCGGTGCGTTTGACGTGCGCGAAGAGGGCGGCCAGCTCCGCCAGACGCTCACCGACGCGGTCGATCGCCAACGGCGAGCGCCCATCGCGTTCGGCGTTCTGGAAGTGCAGCCGGATCCGGTCGTCACCCGAGCGAGCGTAGGCAAAGCAGCCGAACGTCGCCACCACGTGCGGCGCGGCCATCCCGTCGGGCCGCTTCGAGTAGAAGTGATACGTCCATTCGCGGGGATCGGTCGCGTCCTGCAGGCCGGTCAGGTACTCCTGCCAGGTCGGATGCGCGGGATCGAAGTCGCGGCCCAGCCCGAAGCGGACATAGAGGTTCGTGTAATCCAGGAGGGCGCGTCCAAGCGGCAGGCCGGAGAGGGCAGCGACCTTCTCCGCGAACCGGAATTGCAGATCGAAGAACGCTTTCGCGTACGTCACGTTGCCCGGCACGTCATCGCAAGGGGTCGCCGACGATGTCCACCGGTGTCCGGCCGCTGAACGCTTCGTCGCCGTAGAAGTCTTCGCTCATGTCAGTCGCTTGCGCATGAGGATGTCCTGGTGCCCGCGCGGATAGTCGTCGAACGCGCTGACGCGCTCGAAGCCGAGCCGCTCGTAGAACGCGGGCGCCTGGAAGCTGTGCGTGTGGAGCAGCATCTGGAATGCGCCGCGCGCCCGCGCTTCGACTTCTGCCGCGCGCATCAGGCGAGTGCCCAGTCCATGCCGCCGAAGCGGCTCATCGACCCAGAGCCGGTCGACGAACGCGCAGCCGCCCCACGTCCACCCGTAGAGACCCGCGACGACGCGACCGTCGTCATGGCGCACGAAGATGGCGAGCTCGCGGCCGTCGCCGATGCCCGAGGCCGCGACATTGTATTCATAGAGCCGCTCGCCGAGCTCGTGGACGTCATCACGCGACGGATGGTCGATGACGGTCAGCGTCGGGGCCGCGCTCATGCGGTCGGCGTCTCTGCTACGCCGTGTTCGGCGTGATCACCGTCTTGATCCCACGCCCCGCCGCCGCGTGGGCGAACGCGTCCTCGATCTTGTCGAGCGGGAAGCGCGCCGTCACCAGCGCCTTCACGCCGAGCCTCGGCATCAGGCGCAGCGCGCGCCGGAACGCGGTCCCGCGGCCGAACGCGCCGCCGATGCGGATCTCGCGGAAGTGGACGTCGAAGAGATCGAGCGGCAGCGCGCTGCCCTTCGGATTCACGCCCACGAGCTGAAGCGCGCCCGTCGGCTTCGTGAGCGCGATCGCTTCCGCGACGAGCTGCGGCTTGCCGACCGCCTCGCACACGACGTCGGCGCCGCGGTCGCGTGTGAGCGCCATGACGCGCTCGCGCAGGTTCTCGCGCGTCGGGTCGATCACGATGCTCGCGCCGAGCCGCTTCGCCGTCTGCCGCCGCTCCTCGATCGGATCGGAGACGATCAGACGCTTCGCGCCCTGACGGCGAGCGAGCACCATGGTGAGCAGCCCCATGATGCCGGCGCCGATGACGAGGACGGTGCCGCCGCGCGGCACTTCCAGCTGCTCGAGCCCCGCGAGACAGCACGCGGCCGGTTCCGTCATCGCGGCGGTGACGGCATCGAGACCGGCCGGGAGTGGATGCACGCACGTCGCGGGCAGGAGCACGCGTTCGGCGAAGCCGCCGACGCGCGTGCAGCGCGGACACTGGCTCACGCGCCCGGCCGCGCACTCCGCGCACGCGCCGCAACCGTACGACGGCTCGCACGCGACCGGTCGACCGATCAGACGCCGATTCACGCCGCGGCCGACCTCGCGCACGACGCCGGTGTACTCGTGGCCCATGACGAGCGGCGGCTGCCACGGGAAGAGCCCCTGCGTCGCATGCACGTCGGTGCCGCAGACGCCGGCGGTGTGAACGTCGACGACGACCTGGCCGCGCCCGGGCGCCGGGTCGGGCGCATGGTCGATCGTGAAGCTGCTGCCTCCGCGCCACGTGGCCACTTTCATCACTGACCTCCTCGGATGAGCGCGCAGTATGTCACGCGAGCTCCATCACGACGACGGGCAGCTCGACGTCGTTGCGGCTCACCGTCTTGCGGCCGACCTCGACGAACCCGGCGCGCGCGTAGAAGGCTCCGGCGTGTAATGTCCGGCGCACAGCGTCGCGAAGGACCGGCGCGCCGGGCACGGCCGTCAGCTGCGCGTGATGTGCGAAATGCCGGGCAGCCGCCCGAGATGGTTGCCGGCGACGCCGCCGTCCACGACGAGGTCGTGACCGTTCACGTACCGCGCGTCGTGGCCGAGCAGGAACGCGATGGCGTCCGCGATGTCGTCCGGCATCGCCACGCGGCCGATCGGCACGAGCGCGTCGCGCGCCGCCGCGATCGCGGTGTCCTGGTAGACCTTCTCCGTCATCCCGGTCCGCACCATGCCGGGCGACACGCTGTTGACGCGGATGCCGGCGCGCCCGAATTCCTGCGCGAGCACGCGCACCAGCATGATGACGGCCGCCTTGCTCGGCCCGTACGCGCCGAGGTTTGCGTGCGCGTGGCTGCCGGACATCGAGCCGACGGCGACGATCGCGCCGCGCGACGCCGTGAGCGCCGGATGCGCCGCCTTCGCGAGCAGCCACGTGGCGCGCGTGTTGACGGCGAACATGCGGTCCCAGTCCTCGACGGCGTACTCGACGAGCGCGCCGGGACGGTTCACGCCGGCGTTGCTCACGACGCCGTCGAGACCGCCGAACCGCGCGACGGCCTCACCGACGGCGCGGCCCGGATCGACCGCGCTCGCCATGTCCGCACGGAGCGACAGCGCCTCCGCGCCGAGCTTCTTCACGTCTTCGACGACGGCGTCGAGCCCGGGGGCCGCGGCGAGGTCGACGGCCGCGATCGTCGCCGCGCTGCCGTGCTCCCGCGCGATCCTGAGACACGTCGCCCGCCCGATGCCGCTCGCGGCGCCGGTCACCAGCACGCGCATGGGTCAGACCTCGATCGGCGCGTCGACGAAGACGGTGTACGTCTGCGTCTTCGGCCGCGCCTGGTCTTCGGGTTTCACGTAGCGGATGGAGCTCTTTCCGAGGAGCACGCGCGGCAGCACCATCACGCGGACGAAGCTCGCCGGCTCGTCCGGCGACGCCTCCGCGTACACGGGATCCGGGCCGCTCTCGAACCACGCCTCGCCCGGCGCCACGTGGTGCGTCTCGCCGGCGGTCTCGACGCGGAAGCGGCCACGGAGCAGGACGCGCGTGCCGGGCCCCTGATGCGTGTGCGTGTACGCGATGCCGCCGGGCGGAAAGTCGACGCGGTCGCAGCGCATCAGGTGGTCGCCGGGCGCGAGCGTCACTTCACGCGACAGCTTGACGGTGCCGCCGGCGTTCGACGTCGCGGCGCTCCGCCGGAGCTCCCACCGCCAGAGGCGCGCGTCCGTCGTCGCGCGCACGGTGGCTTCGCCGCGGCCCTGCCATGCCTGGTTCTCGCCGATCGTCGTGGTCACGCCTGCGCTCGCGACGTCGACCCAGCCGCCGACGCAGTAGATGACGCGATTGAACGCGCCGGCGTAGAGCGTCGCGTCGCGCTCGAGCCGGTCTTCGAGCAGGACGAGATGCATCAGCCGGACCGCTTGCGAACCCAGCGGCTCACGTCGTCGGGATTGATGAGATCGGGCACCGTCCAGCCGTCGAGGTCGTACTCCGCCATGCACTGGTCGACGAACGACTTGAAGCGGTCGGCCTGGCCGCTCGAGTGCGCCATCTGCCACGTCAGGAAGCCGATCGTCTCCGGCGCGCCCGCGTAGTTGCGCTCGTACAGCTCGTGCCGGCCGCCGAACTCCGTGCCCATCGCGTCCCACAGGAGCTTCATGACCTTGATGCGCGCGACGGCGTCGCTGCCGTCGGAGCCGCGAAAGTACTTGTCGAGATACGGCCGGAGCTCCGGGGTCTTGAAGTCGATCGCGTGCGAGTTCTGGTAGATCAGCCCGCTGCCGAGCACGGCCTCGGTGAGCTCCTTGACGCGCGGATACGCGACGGTCGAAAACAGCCGGTACGCCTGCGCGTATTCGGGATTCGGCAGCACCGTGTTGCCGGACCACGCGATCGGCGCGCGCGCCATCGCGTCCGAGAGCCCCCAGAAGAGATTCCGCCACGCGATCGCTTCGCCGATCGACGTCTGCACGTGCCGCGTGTCGCCCGAGCCGACGAGCGCGGCGGCTCGGAGCAGCAGGCCGGCGATGAAGTCGAGCTTCACCGCGAGGCGCGTGCACCCGTGGAACATCGCGCGCGGAAAGAAGCCGGACGCGCGGAAGAACCCGCTCGCCTTCTCGACGTTCTCGTAGATGAAGACGTTCTCCCACGGCACGAGCGTCTGGTCGAGCACCAGGACCGCGTCGTTCTCGTCCATGCGGCTCGAGAGCGGGTAGTCGAACGGGCTGCCCATGACCTCGGCGGTCATCGCGTACGACGCGCGGCAGATGAGCTTCACGCCCGGGGTGTTCATCGGCACCAGGAACGTCGCCGCGAGCGCCTTCGTCTTGATGCCGGACGTGCTCGGCTGCGCGACGAAGTTGTAGTGCGTGAGCGCCGAGCCCGTCGCGACGATCTTCGCGCCGCTGACGATCAGTCCGGCGTCGGTCTCGCGCTCCACGTGCATGTAGACGTCGGTGACGTCGTCGGCCGGACGATGCCGATCGACGGGCGGGTTCGCCAGCGCGTGGTTCATGTAGAGCACGCGCTCCTGCGCAAGGCGGTACCAGCGGCGGGCGTTGTCTTCGTACGGCGTGTAGTACTCGGCGTTGCCGCCGAGCGTGGCGAGAAACGCCGCCTTGTAGTCCGGCGAGCGGCCCATCCAGCCGTACGTCAGCCGCGCCCACGCGGCGATCGCCTCGCGGGCGGCGACGAGATCGTCGGCGCTCGTCGGTGCGCGGAAGAATCGATGCGTGACGCCGCCGGAGCCGGTGTCCGTGGGACAGGTCAGGACGTCGCGCGACGCCGGGTCGTGGAGGGCGTCGTAGAGACGCGCGAGCATGCGCGCCGGATTGCGGAAGGCCGGGTGCGCCGTCACGTCGGCGACGCGCTCGCCGTAGATCCACACCTCGCGGCCGTCGCGCAGGCTCTCGAGGAACTCCTTGCCGGTGAACGGCGCCGGGGCGCTCATGGCGCGGAGAGGATAGCACCCGGCGGACGTGCTAGCTTCTCGCGAGGAGGGACCGCTCCATGGCGGACAGTCCGGTGCTGGTCGAGCGTCGCGGCGACGTGGCACTCGTCACGCTCAATCGTCCCGAGAAGCACAATGCCCTCAGCCTCGACCTGCTCGGACGGCTGCAGACGATCGCCCGCGAGCTCGGCGACGATGCCACCGCGCGCGTCATCGTCGTGACGGGCAACCCGCGATGCTTCTCGACGGGCATGGACCTCGACGACCTCGGGGACGTGAAGGTCATCGCCGACACACAGCGCGTGCTCGGCCGCGCCCGTGACGCCAACGCGGAGCTCGAGCGCTGTCCGAAGCCCGTGATCGCCGCCATCGCCGGGTGGTGCCTCACCGGCGGCTTCGAGCTCGCGCTCGCCTGCGACATCCGCGTCGCGGCGGACACGGCGCGCTTCGGCATCACGAGCGCCCGCATCGGCACCGTCGCCGGCATGGGCGGCACGCAGCGGCTGCCGCGCCTGGTCGGGCCCGGTCGGGCGAAGGAGATCCTGTTCTCGGCCGAACCGATCGACGCGGCGGAAGCGCTGCGCATCGGCGTCGTGAACCGCGTCGTGCCCGCCGGCCAGGAGGTCGACGCGGCGATCGCGATGGGGCGGCTCTTCGCCAAGCGCGCGCCGCTGTCGCTCTGGTTCGCGAAGACGGCGGTGAACGTCGGGCTCACGATGCCGCTCGAGGCGGCGCTCGCGTACGAGATCGGGCTGACGACGCAGCTCTTCACGACCGAGGACCGGGCCGAAGGGCTCCGCGCGTTCCACGAAAAGCGCGACGCGAAGTTCCAGGGACGCTGAGCATGGACCTGGACGGCCAGATCGCGATCGTCACGGGCGGCGGACAGGGCATCGGGCACGGCATCGCGGAGGCGCTGGCGGCCGAAGGCGCATCCGTCGCGATCTTCGACGTGAACATCGCCGCCGCCAACGCCGTGGCCGTCGCCATCGGCGCGGCCGGCATGCGCGCGTTCGCGCTCGAGGTCGACGTGACGGACCTCGCCCGTGTCGCCCGCGCCTGCGACGAAGTACGGTCGCGCTGGAGCCGGATCGACATCCTCGTGAACAACGTCGGCTGGACGCCGAACGAGGCGTTTGCCGACAGCCAGCCCGAGACGTGGCGGCGGATCGTCGACGTCAACTACGCCGGTACGCTCAACTGCACGCGCGCGGCGCTGGCGGCGATGGTGCCGCAGCGCCGGGGGCGCATCATCAGCATCGCGTCGGACGCCGCGCGCGTCGGCACGCCGCGCGAGGCCGTCTATGCCGGCGCGAAGGCGGCGGTGATCGGCTTCTCGAAGTCGCTCGCCGCCGAAGTGGCGCGCCACGGCATCACGGTCAACGTCGTGTCGCCGGCGACGGTGGACACGCCGCTGCTGCGTGGGATGCTGAGCGCCGAGCAGATCGAGCGGCGGGAGAAAGCGAACCCGATGGGGCGGCTGGGGACTCCGGAAGACGTGGCGGCGGCCGTCGTGTTCTTCGCGTCGCCGCGCGCGGGCTACGTGACGGGCCAGGTGCTCAGCGTGAACGGCGGCGTCGTGCGGGCCGGATGAGGAGAGAGTGATGGGCGCTCAGAACACCCCGGTGATGGATGGACTCGTCGACTTCGTGCTCGGGCTCGAGCTGGCGGCGCTGCCGCCGGCGGTCGTCGAGGCCGCCAACCGCTCGATGACCGACTGGCTCGGGACCGCGATCCGCGGATCGATCGAGCCGCTCGCCGACGCGATCGCGAAGGTGATCGACGTCACCGGCGGCGACGCCCAGTCGACGGTCGTCGGCCGCGGGCGGCGCACGAGCGCGCTGCTCGCCGCGCTGGCGAACGGCGCGCAATGTCATGCGCTCGACTTCGACGACACGCACCTGCCGTCCGTCGTCCACGGCTCCGCGGCCGTCGCGCCCGTCGTGCTCGCGCTCGGCGAGTGGCGCCACGCGTCCGGCGCCGACGCGCTCACCGCGTTCATCGCCGGCTTCGAGGTCGAGACGCGCATCGGGCGTGTCATCGGTCGCCGGCTCACCGAGCGCGGCTGGCACGTGACCGCGACGGTCGGGACGTTCGGCGCAGCTGCGGCGGCCGGCAAGCTGCTGGGCCTGAATGGGGCGCAGCTCGCGCACGCGCTCGGCATCGCCGGCACGCAGGCCGCCGGGCTCACGCAGTCGTTCGGCACGATGGCGAAGCCGCTGCATCCCGGCAAGGCGGCGATGAACGGGCTGCTCGCGGCGCTGCTCGCGCCTGAAGGCTTCACCGGCTCGACGGCGATGCTCGACGCGCCGGACGGCATCGCCGGCACGTTCCTCGGCGTGACCGATCTCGGCTCCGCCGCGGAAGACTTCGGCAAGCGCTGGGAGCTGCTGCAGAACAGCACGAAGTTCTACGCCGCGTGCCATCTCACGCACGCGACGATCGACGGCGCGCGCGCGATCCGCGACAAGTCGGCGCCGCCGGCCGACGCCATCGAGTCCGTGCTCTGCCGCGTGAACCCGCTCGCGCTGAAGGTGGCCGATCAGCGCGACCCGAAGACGCCGCTCGAAGGGAAATTCAGCATCCGGTTCTGCGCGGCGACGGCGCTGCTGCACGGCGATGCCGGCGAGGCCGAGTTCACCGACGCGCGACTCGCCGACCCTGCCGTCGCGCGCGTGATGGCGCGCGTCACGCCGGAGGGCGACGCGTCGTTCGCGATCCCGGTGGCGCACGTCACGGTGCGGTTGAAGGACGGGCGCGTGCTCGAGGAGCGCATCGGCGCCGCGCGTGGCACGCCCGACAACCCCGGCACGCGGGAGGACGTCGAGACGAAATTCCGCCGGCTCGCCGGCACGGTGCTGCCGGTCGAGCGCGTCGAGCGCCTGACCCGGACGATGCGCGAGCTGCCCGGCGTCGCGGACGTCGCCGACGTGGCCGCCCTCGCGGCCCGCTGACCGGCCGGAAATTCTTCAGCCGCCCGCAACCATTCGCGCCGCCGCCGCGACTATAGGGCAGCGAGGGTCATGGACCAGGACGACGGGGCGATCGTCGAGCGGGTGCTCGCGGGCGACCGGGAGGCGTTCGGCTTCCTCATCGACCGCCATCGCGGCGGCGCGACGCGGCTGGCGCTGCGCATTCTGCGCATCCGCGCCGACGCCGAGGACGTGGTGCAGGAGGCCTTCCTCCACGCGTTCCTCGATCTCCGCGAGCTCCGCGCGCGCGACCGCTTCATCGCCTGGCTCCTCGGCATCGTGGTGCATCTCGCGCGCAGTCGCCTGCGCGCGCGGCGCGAGACGCCGGTCGAGGACCCGGCCGGCGGTCGCGCGATTCCCGGATTTCTGTGGACGGACGCGGAGCCGTCGCCGGACGTCCGGCAGGAAGCGCGCGAGCTCCACGATCGCGTCTGGCACGCCCTCGCCGAGCTGCCCGCGGAGCAGCAGGAAGCGGTGCAGCTCCATTACGTGGACGGTCTGCGCGTCTGGGAGATCGCGGCGCTCGTCGGCATGCCGTCGGGCACCGTGAAGGCGCGGCTGCATCGTGCGCGCGGCCGGTTGCGGCGCGCGCTCGCCGCGGAGCTCGGAGCGACGGCGGCCCGGCCGCCTCGTCGCCAGGAGGAGCGGATGATCGAGGTCACGATCGACGACGTCATCCTGCGCGCGCCGAAGAACGAAGAGCCGCGCTGGCTGCGAATGGACGGGCGGCCCGGCAATCTCGGTCTCCACCGCGTCATCCTCCTGAAGGAGCGCGACGGCCAGCGCGTGCTGCCGATCTGGGTCGGTGCGCCGGAGGGCGACGCGATCGCGCTCGCGCTCGCCAACATCCGGACACCGCGGCCCATGTCACTGTCGCTGATGGCGCGGGTGCTGGAGCTCGCCGAGATCGCGATCGAGCGCGTCGTGGTGCATGCGCTGCGCGACGAGACGTTCTTCGCGTGGCTGGTCGTGCGCATCGGCGGCCGGACGCACGAGGTGGACGCGCGGCCGAGCGACGCGGTGGCGCTCGCGCTCCATCGCGGCGCGCCGGTCTTCGTGACGCCGGAGATGTTCGACCTGCCGATCGTCTTCAGCACGCCGACGGTCATTGCCGAGCTCGAGGCGCACACGGAGCGGAAGCGCGCGGAGCGGCAAAATCCGCCCGACCCGATGCCGATGGAGTGGCGGAGCTTCCGGTCGCTGCCAGATCCCCGGACGCATCCGCGCTGATCGCCTCGTCATCGTCGTACCATGCGGAGGCCCGGTCGCACTCGACCGCCGAGGAGCCCCGATGGATTTCGAATGGAACGACACCGAGCGGATGCTGGCCGAGACGGCGAAGCGCGTCGTCGCGCGCGATGTCGAGCCCGTCCTGGCGAAGCATCCGCCGGACCGGGCGCTGCCGAAGTCCGTGATGCTCGACCTCTATCGCGCCATCGCCGATCTCGGCTACACCGGCGCGCGCATTCCCGAGGCCGAGGGCGGCAGCGGTCTCAGCTACGTCATGCTGGGCATCCTGAACGAGACGCTGCCGCCGGTGCTGGCGTTCTCGCTGCTCGGGCACGAGAGCACGACGAAGCGCATCCAGATGGGCGGCACGCCCGAGCAGAAAGCGCGGTTCCTGCCCGACCTGATCGCGGGCAAGAAGCTCGCCGGCACGGCCGCCAGCGAGCCGAACGTCGGCTCCGACCCGCGCGGCATCGAGACGACGGCCGTCGCCGACGGCGGTCACTACGTCCTGAACGGCACCAAGCTCTGGATCAGCAACGGGCCGATCCTCGACGTGACGATGGTCGTCGCGTCGCTCGGCCGTGACGCGTCAGGCCGCAATCTCATCTCGCGGTTCCTCGTCGACCGCGAAGAATCGCCGTTCGAGTCGCGCGAGATCCCGACGATCGGGCTCCAGCAGGGGCCGCTCGGCGAGCTGCACTTCCGCGACTGTCGCGTGCCGAAGGCGAACATGATCGGCGAAGCCGGCGACGCCCATCACTCGCTGACGTTCACGTGGCTCGCGAACCGCCCGAACATCGGACTGTTCGGGGTGCACCTGATGCAGAAGGCGCTCGACACGTCGATCGCGCACACGAAGCAGCGGTCGCAGTTCGGTTCTCCGCTCGCGCGGTTCCAGCTCGTGCAGGAGATGCTCGCGGAGATGTCGACGTCGATCGACGCGAGCCGGCTGCTCTGCTACCGGGCGCTCGCGTTGCTGGACCGCGGCGTGTGGTGCCATCGCGAGTCGTCGGTGGCGAAGCTGTTCGCGACCGAGGCGGCCGTGCGCGTCACGAATCTGGCCATCCAGGTGCATGGCGCGTACGGGCTGACGAAGGAAGCGCCGCTCGAGAGCTGGGCGCGCGACGCGCGGATGCTCACGATTCCGGACGGCACCACGCAGATCCACCAGCTCATCATCGGCCGCGAGCTGGTCGGCCTGCGCGCGTTCAGCTAGGGGATTCGAGGAGCGTCACGGGTTTCCCGGGACGCTCCGAGCGTTGGGGGTCTGGGGGCCATGTCGGGGCCCCCAGTCTAAAAGTCGCTCGCGCTTGACGCGCTCGGGATACACGCGGAAGAACTCGCCGAGTCGCGGCTCGGCATCGAGGAGCGGCGTCAGGTTCTGCCGCGCGCGCTCGTCGGCTTCCCACGCGAGCTCCGGGTGCGTCTCGACCCACAGCAGGCAGACCTTCACGTAGCCGAGGAACGCGGCGAGGTGCGTGTACGGCTCCGGGCCGAGGACGCGGCGGACTTCCGCCTGGCACGAATCCGCCTCGTCGGGGCGCAGGAACATGTGCACGGCGCACGTCGCCAGCGCGCGGTCGAGGGCGGAGCCCGCGGTCGGCCAGGCCGCGATCGCGGCCCGCTGGTCGAGGAGCACGGCCAGCGCGCCGGTCACGTCCTCGTCGCTCGGTGGCGGCGACTCGAGGAGGGCGAGCACGTCGCCCGCCGACATCCCGAGCGGTCGCAGCGCGCAGCTGTGGCAGACGATGCAGTACGGCACCGCGCAGAAGCGCGACAGGTACGCGAAGAGCCGTTCCTTGAAGAGTGCCGGCAGCGGGTTGTCCACGTACGCGGCGAGGGTCTGCTGCCAGAGGTTTTCGAGCACCGCCGGCGTCGCCAGGGCGGGCTCGAAGAACGGCGGCACGAACCCGAACCGGCCCTGGATGTCCTCGGCGATGCGTTCGGCCGGGCGCGGCCGCCGGCCGGTGTGGCGCACGAGCGCGATGACGACGGCGTAGAGCGCGACACCTCCGAGAAGGGCGACGGCCCAGATCGCCGCCAGGCTCCACCGGAGCGAGCTGAGCAGCTGCGTCGGGCGCTTGTAGATCTGGATGACGCCGAGGACGTCGTCCTTCGCGCGGATCGGCACGTACACGTCGATGAGCGTCGCGAATTCCTGCGCGCGCTCGCTCGGCGCGAGCTCGCGCAGGTCGCCGCCGACCTCGCCCTTGAGCGCCGCCTGCAGGCGGGCGTTGGCCGGCGCGCGCTGGCCGATCATCGCGGCGTTCTCGGACCAGACGACTTCGCCGTCGCGACCCCAGATCCGGCACTGCACGACGCCCGGCAGGTTGCCGACGATGTCCGGCACGGCCTCGGCCCACTTGTCCCGCGTGTCGGCATCGCGCGGCGCGAGGAAGAGCTCGTGCAGCTCGGTCATGTGGACGTGGTGCTGGATGAACGCGGCGACGCTCTGCGCTTCCCACGCCGACAGCGTGCGCGTGAGGAGTGTCGACAACACGATCCCCATGACCAGCGCCAGGACGGTGACGGACACGAAGATCAGGACCGAGAAGCGGTTGAGGAGTCGCGTCATGTCAGACCACGAGAGTTACACAGAACACGCCGGGATGCGCCTTCAGGGGCGCTCGAGCAGAGGGCCCACCCGCTGGGCCAGGAGCTCGATCGTTCTGAGCACCGTGCGCTGGTCCATGCCCATCCACTGCACCCGGCAGACGAGCCGCGTGAATCCACCGGTGCGGACGAGCCCGGCGAGCTCCTCGGCACACTGCTCCGGCGAGCCGAGCACGACGCGCCCGGCGATGAGCTCGGGAAGGTCGAGCGGCTCCTTGCCCGCGCCGACGACGTTCGTGAAGAGACCCCACCGGCCGAACACGCGGTAGCTCGCGGCGAGGGACGGCCCGGCGTCGCGCAGCGCCGTCTCACGATCCGGCGCCACGACCACGTTCCGAAGCGCCGGACACTCCGCCGGCATCGGTTTGCCGAGGGCGGCGAGCGCGGCGCGGAAATGGGTCGCCTGGGCGGTGACGACGTCGTCCGTCAGATGCGACGACGGGACCCAGCAGTCGCCCGCGGCGGTGTCGGCCAGGCGTGCGGCGCGCTCGACGGCGGGCAGGGTGCTGCCGCCGAACCACAGCGGGGGCCGCGGCTTTCGGAGGGGCCGGAGCGCGAGGCTCGCGTCACGCACCTCGAAGTGGCGTCCGGCGAAGTCGACGCGCTCTTCCGTCCACAGGCGTCGGATCAGCGTGACCGATTCCGTGAACCGCGAGAATCGCTGCTGCGGGTCGAGTCCGACCAGGCGGAACTCGTCCGGCTGCCAGCCCGGCGCCACGCCCAGCACCAGGCGCCCTTCCGACAGCACGTCGAGCAGCGCCGCCTGCTGCGCCACGTGCACGGGATGCAGGAGCGGCAGCACGAGCATGCACGTGCCGATCGTCATGCCGGCGGCGTCGGCGGTCAGGCGCGCGAGCGTTTCGAACGGCGGGAGCCAGACCGTCGAGCCGTACGACAGGTGATGGCCGATGACGACGCCGTCGAAGCCGGCCGCGCGGGCGACGCGCACCTGCTCCTGATGCTCGGCGAGCCGCCGGCCGAGCGAATCGCCGGCCGCGTGCTCCGGATTGAGGAAGAGGGTGAGGCGCAGGTTACGCCGGCTCGACGCGATAGAAGCCGAGCGCCTTCAGCAGCGGCACGTCCTGGAACGAGAACAGGATCGCGGGCGCGCTGCCGGCGTTGCCGTGCGCGTGGGCGGCGCGCGGCGGGACGGCGACGAAATCGCCTTCGCTCCACTCGTGGCGCACACCGTCGATCTCCGTGTAGCCGCTGCCGGCCACGACGTGATAGACGGCGCTGGACGTTTCACGGTGCGCGCGCGTGCGCGCGCCGGGCCGCAGCATCTGGAGAAAGCACCCGAGCGCCGGCACGACCGACCGTCCCGTCGCCGGGTCGACGTATTCCATGATGATGTCGTCGAACGGATCCGGCTCACCCGTGGAGCGGCGCACGAGCTCGGCGTACGCCGTTGCCCACCGATAGCAGAGATGCCGCGCCGGCGGTCCGGTGCGCACGGGCTGCGTCTCGCCCTCGAACGGCTCCATGTGGAGGGTTTCGAGATACCGCACGATCGGCGAGTCGAGACCGTCGGTCCAGATGACCGGCCCGGCGCCCTCGTTGCCGTGGTCGTGCCACGTCATGCTCGGCGTCACGACGAGATCGCCGCGCCGCATGGCGTACTTGTCGCCTTCGATCGTGGTGTACGCGCCCTCGCCGTGGAGCATGAAGCGAATCGCGTTCGGCGTGTGGCGGTGCGCGGGGGCGACTTCCCCGGGCAGCAGGTACTGCACCGCCACGGAGATCGTGTGGCCCGCCGTGCGCTCCGGCACCCCGGGGTTGTCGAGGCGCAGGATGCGTCGCTCCGCGCCCCGGCCCGGCTGCATGAACTCCGGCGTGCGCCGCACGTGCGGCTCGATCTCGCGCCACCGCCAGACGCGCGGCTTCATCGCCGAGGCCTTCGGGCGGATGAGCGGCCCGGGCTGCGCCCACGGCGCGTCGAGTCCCGCGGTGGACAGCTCGCTGATCCACTGGTCGAGCGCGCCGGCCTTCGTCGTCGTCTGCGTGCTCATGTCTTCGTCTCCTTCGCCGCGAGCTCGCCGCGCAGATAGCGGTCGATGTTGTCGACCACCTTCGTGAACCACGCGCGGTACGCTTCGCGCGTCACGTAACCCGTGTGCGGGGCCAGCACGACGTTCTCGAGGGCGAGCAGCGGATGATC
>JACPCW010000030.1:30135-45348 GCA_016184365.1 Candidatus Rokuibacteriota bacterium | reverse complement strand
CCGGAGCCCCGGCCGCTATACTCGCCGCGCGATGCGGCCCTCCGCGAACGACTGGACGCCGGTGAGCTCCACACCCCGCTACGTGCACGACCGCCTCACGCTGCGCGAGGACCGGTGGCGCCTGCCCGACGGCCGCGAGCGCGTCTATCCGGTGCTGGCCGTCGGCGTGACGGTCGCCGTGCTGCCGTTCGTCGATCCGGATCACGTCGTGCTGATCGGTCAATACCGCCATCTCTGGCGCGAGGTGTCGTGGGAGGTGCCCGGCGGCGGCGCGCACCCTGACGAAGACCCGCTGGCCGCGGCGCTTCGCGAGCTCCGGGAGGAAGCCGGGTATCGCGCCGACCGGCTCACGCTGCTGACACGCTTCCATCCGTCGAACGCCTACGTCGACGAGGTCGCGTACTGCTACGTCGGTGAAGGCCTCACCCCGGATGCGCTCGCCGCGGACGACGACGAAGACATCGAGCGCCGGGTCGTGCCGTTCGACGAAGCGCTGCGGATGGCGCGTGACGGCCGCATCACCGAATCCGCGTCGAAGATCGCGATCCTGCAGTACGCGCTCGGCCGCTGACACGCACTCGCTGGCACGGAACGAGCACTGATCAGTGTCCGGGCGGAGATGTCCGCCCGGACAGGCAGCTGACGATGCTGTGGACGGTGTTCGTGATCCTGCTGGTCGCGTGGCTGCTCGGGCTCGTGACCTCGTACACGCCGCCGAGATCTCGGCAACAGGATCTCGACCGGTCACGAGCCGCGCCCCGGCTACACCGGGGCGCGTGCGAGCGCTGGGGGTATGGGGGCCATGTCGGGGCCCCCCATCTAAACAGTCAGCGCCTGCCCGAGGTCTTCGATCAGATCGTCGGGATGCTCGAGACCCACGGAGACGCGCAGCAGGCTCTCCGGCGTGCGCGAGCCCGCGCCCTCGATCGACGCGCGGTGCTCGATCAGGCTCTCGGTGCCGCCGAAGCTCGTCGCGCGCGTGAACAACCGGACCTTCGCGGCGACGGCCATGGCCGCGTCGCGACCGCCGCGAACCTCGAACGACAACATCCCGCCGAAGGCGCGCATCTGGCGCCGCGCGACGTCGTGCGCCGGTGACGCCGGCAGTCCCGGGTAATGCACGGCCTCGACGCGCGGATGCCCGGCGAGGACCTCCGCCAGGCGCAGCGCGTGGGCGGACTGCGCGCGAACACGCCACGGCAGGGTCTGAATGCCGCGGAGCACCAGCCAGCAGTCGAACGGTGACGGCACGCCGCCGGCCGTCGCCTGCGCACGCCGGACCCGCTGCCAGAAGTCGTCGTCGGCGCGCGTCACGACGACGCCGCCCAGCACGTCACCGTGGCCGCCGAGGTATTTCGTCGTCGCGTGCAGCACGAGATCGGCGCCCAGGTCGAACGGCCGCTGCAGGACCGGCGTCGCCACGGTGTTGTCGCAGAGCGAGCGCGCCCCGGCGTCGCGCGCGATCGCCGCGACGCGCGCGACGTCGACGATCTTCCACAGCGGGTTCGACGGCGTCTCGATCCACACGAGCTTCGTCGCCGGCCGGAGCGCGCGCTCCACCGCGCTCGCGTCCGTCATGTCGACGAAGGTCGTCTCGAGCCCCCACGTCGCGAACGTCTCGCGCAGCAGACGCAGCGTGCCGTGATACGCGTCCGTCGGCGCGACCACGTGATCCCCGGGCGCGAGCGACAGCAAGACGGCCGCCGTCGCGGCGGAGGCGGAGCCGAACGCCGTCGCGTCGGCGCCGCCCTCGAGATCGCGCATGCACGCTTCGAGCGCGGCGCGGGTCGGGTTGCTGTTGCGCGCGTAGAGAAAGCCGCGCGGATAGCTGCCATCCGGATCCCGCTCGAACGTCGTCGACGGGTGGATCGGCATGGTCACGGCGCCCGTCGCCGGATCGACACGACGACCGGCGTGCACCGCCAGGGTTTCGAGCCTCATGGCGTCATCCCTCCGAGGGCGTGGCGGTCCACGCCTGTGTGCGGCGCGTGATGCCCCGCAGCAGCCACCAGAAGCCGAGGCGGACGAGCAGTCCGCTCCCGATGATGAGCACGGACATCGCGGCTGCCTGCGCGGTGTCGCCCGCGTCGTCCATCAGGAGCACGGCGACGGCGGCGAGCTCCGTGCCCGGGGCGACGAGGAACACCGCCGCCGACAGCGTCACCATCGCGTTGAGGAAGAAATACATGCCGATGCCGACGATGGAGGGCAGCGCGATCGGGACCGTCACGCGCCAGAACGTCTTCCAGAACGGGACGCCCATCGACGCGCCGACGCTCTCGAACTCCGCGTCCATCTGCCTGAGCGACGTCGTCGCCGTGAGAAACGGCACCGTGAAGTAGTGCACCAGGTTCGAGAGGACGAGGAGGGCCAGCGTTCCGTAGAGACGGTTCAACGGGCTTCCCGGCGCGTTGAACGTGAAGATGTACGCCAGCCCGAGCACCATGCCGGGGATGGCGACCGGAAGAATCGATGCCACGTACAGCGGTCCGCTCGCGATCGTCCGGCACTTCTCCACGAGGTACGCCCCGACGAACGCGAGGACCGTGCCCGCCACCGCGGTCAGCGCCGCGACCTCGAGACTGTTCAGCAGCGGGGTGTAGCCGCCGATCGTATCGAAGCGGTAGTGCTTGAGCGTGAACGCGAAGCTGTACGGCCAGCGGGCGACGAGCGACGTGACGCCGATGACGCCGTAGACGCCGACGATCGCGGCCGCGATCGTCGCGCAGTACACGAAGAGCAACGCGCGCGCGAGCCGGCTCCGGCCGGGCGCGAGCGGCTGCGCGGCGGAGGTCACCAGCGAGTACTGCCGCCGCTGCACGAGCCGGTCCACCGCGAAGGCGATCGCGGCCGGGATGAGCAGGACGACGGACACGGTCGCGCCCATCGTGAAGTTCTGCTGGCCGATCACCTGGTTGTAGATCTCGGTCGCCATCACCGACATCTTTCCGCCGATGACCTTGGGGATGCCGAAATCCGTGATCACGAGGGTGAAGACGACGAAGCACGCGCTCATGAGACCGTACTTGACGCCGGGCAGCGTGACCGTCAGGAACGTGCGCAGTCGCGAGGCCCCGAGCGCCGCGGCGGCGTCGTACAGGCGGGCGTCCGCGGCACTGAGCGCGGCGACCAGGATCAGCAGCGCGTGCGGGAAGCAGTAGAACGTCTCCGCGAAGATGATGCCCTTCGCGCCGTAGATGCCGACGTTGAGGCCGGTCTGCCGGGTCAGGATGCCGTTGTTGCCGAACACGTAGACGAACGCGATGCCGTGCACCAGCGAGGGCGCGAAGATGGGCAGCATCGCGACCACCCGGAAGAACCCGCGCCAGGGCATCCGTGTGCGCGTGAGCGCATAGGCGTACACGAACGCGAGCGTGACGGTGAGGACCATCGCCGCGGTCGAGACCCAGAGACTGTTCGTGATCGACGCCGCGATCGCGGGCGTGCGGACGTAGCGGACGTAGTTCGCGACGCCGATGAACTGCCCCTCGTTGTCGAGCAGGCTGCGCCACAGCACCTGCAGCAGCGGGTAGCCGACGAAGAGCCACAGGAACAGCGCAAAGCCGGTGAGGAGCGCGCCGCGCAGGACGCGCTCGCCATCCAGGCGATGCCGCACGACGGGCGTCGGGATCCGAGCGGCCTCGACCGGACCGATGGCCGGCACGGGTCAGGCGTCGCTCGCTGCCGGCGGCGTCGGATCGCGGAACACGCGGAGCGCGTCCGCGCGGAGCGCGAGCGGCAGCTCCACGCCTTCCTTGGCGCCGACCTCGGCCAGCGCGCCCATCGCCAGGTCGCACTCGAGCGGCGGGGCGCTGTCGCCGAGATCGAGCCGCAGGCGCGTGAACGCGCCGAGGAACTGGAGGCCCGCCACACGACCGACGATGCGGTTCTCCGCGTCACGCGCCCCGGATCCGACGATGATCTCCTCGGGGCGGATGCCAAGGGTCACCGGCGTGCCGGCGGGAACGGGCGGCGCCGCGCGGTGGCGCAGCGCGAGCGCGCCGAGACGCGACCAGCCGGGTCGCGCATCGGCGACGACGGAGAGGAAGTTCATGTGACCGACGAACCCCGCGACGAAGCGCGACCTCGGCTCGGTGTAGATGTCGACGGGTGTCCCGATCTGCTCGATGACCCCGTGGTTCATCACGACGATGCGATCCGCCATGGTCAGCGATTCTTCCTGGTCGTGCGTGACCATGATCGTCGTGATCCCCAGGCGCCGCTGGAGCGCCTTGATCTCCTGGCGCAAGGCGAGACGGACCCGGGCATCGAGCGCCGACAGCGGCTCGTCGAGGAGCAGCAGCGCGGGAGACGGCGCCAGCGCGCGCGCCAACGCGACGCGCTGCTGCTCGCCGCCGGAAAGCTGCGCCGGATAGCGCTGCGTGTGCGCCCGGAGATGCACGAGATCGAGCAGCTCGGCGACGCGGCCGTCGATCTCGTGGCGGGACTTGCGGCGCGCCTCGAGCCCGTAGGCGATGTTGCGCGCCACCGTGAGGTTCGGGAACAACGCGTACGACTGGAACACGATGCCGTAGTTCCGCTCGCTCGGCGGCAGGTGCGAGACGTCGCGGCCGGCCATGCGGACGACCCCGACGTTCTGCCGCTCGAGGCCGGCGATGATGCGGAGCAGCGTGGTCTTCCCGCACCCGCTCGGCCCGAGGAAGCAGACGAACTCGCCCTCGGCAACGGCCAGCGACGCGTCGCGCAGCGCCACGACGTGACCGAACTTCTTCGCGATGCGCTCGAGGGCGACGGCGGGTGAACGATGCGCTGTCATCGACGTTGCGAAGTCACGCCGGCGGCGTACGCCCGCCGGCGGAGCCCCGGCGGACGGTCTACTTCTGGTACCGCTTCTGCCACTCGGCGAGGATGCGATCGCGGTTCTTGGCGGACCAGTCGAAGTCGTTCGGATAGACGACCTTGCTGATGTCCTTCGGCAGCCCTTCGGGCACGGGGAAGCCGGCCACCGAGACCGCCGCGAAGTACTTCGAGTAGAGCCGCATCGCCTCGTCCGAGATCGCCCAGTCCAGAAACGCCTTCGCGGCGGCGTTGTTCTTCGCCTTCCGCGTCAGCGCGTTCGCCTCCATCTCGTAGCCCGAGCCCTCCTTCGGCAGCACCATCTCGACGGGGGCGCCGTCCTTCTTCATCTTCATCGCGACGTACTCGAACGACACGCCGATGGCGCGCTCGCCGGCCGCGGCGTCCTTGCACGGCTTCGAGCCCGACTTCGTGTACTCGGCCATGTTCTTGTCGAGGGCGTCCAGGTACTTCCACCCCCCGGGCTCCTTCATGCGCTGCAGGATCGACGCGACCGAGAGGTAGCCGGTGCCGGAGCTGTTCGGGTTCGGCATCACGACCTCGTTCTTGTACACGGGCTTGGTCAGGTCCGCCCACGACGCCGGCTTCGGCAGGTTCTTCTTCTTCGCGATCTCGGTGTTGAAGCAGAACGCCGACATGTAGATGTCGATCCCGACCCAGGCCGGCGGATTCGCCTTGTCGCGGAACAGCGGCTGAACGCGCTCGAGGCCCTTGGGCGCATAGGCCTCGAGGAGCCCGGCGTTCTTGAAGACGAGCATGTTGGTCGCGGCGACGCCCCAGACCACGTCGGCCTGCATGTTGTCCTTCTCGGCCATGAACCGGGCCGAAATGTCGCCGGTGGACAACCGCAGCATCTTGACGTCGAGGTTCGGCAGCGTCTTGTTCACGGCTTTCATGTAGTCGGTGATCTGCTCCGGCTCGAGGGCGGTGTAGACCACCACCGTGTCCTTGGCCGCGGCAGGCATCGCGAACAGCACGAGGACGAGCAGCGAGAACGCCAGTCGACGCATGAGTGGGTGTCCTTTCGTGATGCCGCCGGCGCCCGGTCCGGCAGGCCGATGGGGGGCGCGCCCGTGCGTCATGCCGGGAGCAGGGCGAGCGGCTCGCGGGACACGAGCCGGAGACGAACGAGGGTGACGACGAGCACGACCGCGCCCAGCACCGTCGCCACCGCGGCGGCGCCTCCGGCGTCACCGGCCACGCCGCGTGAGACGACCGCAACGGCGGCCACGAGGTCGGGAGCGAAGAGCAGGAGCAGCCCCGTGCTGGTGAGCGTCTGCACGACGAGGTCGAGGAACATCGCGCCCGCCGTCGGCGCCACGAGCGGGATCATGATGCGCCGGGCGATCGTCGCTTCGCTCGCGCCCAGCGACACCGCCGCCTCCTCCAGCGCCGGGTCCAGCGCATCGAGGCGCCGGGTGGCGAGCGTGACGGCGGCCGGCAACTTCCACGCCGCGAGCAGCGCGATCAGCACCCACGGCGCGGGCGATGCCGGCGAGACGTGAAACGCCACGACCGCGCCGAGGGCGAGCGCGACGCCCGGCACTCCCGCGGTCGAGAGCGCCAGCCAGACCGCTGCACGTGATCTCGCGCCCGCTGACCGCGTCGCGGCGATCGCGACGACGAACGCCGCGATGGTGCCGGCGATCGCGACGCTCACCGCGACGAGAAGGCCCCGCGCGATGACGGCGGCGACGTCGTCGAACGCGACGGTCGACGTGTTGCGCAGCCAGACGAACGGCATCGCGAGCGCCGGCACCGCCATGAGCCCCGCGATGACGGTCGCCACGACGGACCAGGTCCGACGCGCCGCGGCGGCGGGCGATCCCCCGGCCAGCCGTTCGGTCGCCAGCGGCGCGAGCCGCGTCCATCCGAGTCGCAGCGCAACGATCCAGGCGACGAGTGCGGGCGCCGTGAGCGCGGCGGCTCCCACCGACGCGGCGTCGATCCGGCCCTGTCGCACGGCGGCGACGACCTCCGGAGCGAGAAACGGCGCGGCACCCCCGACGAGCAGCGGGCTCGCGAGATCCGTCAGCGCGAGCGCCCACACGACGCCCGCCGCGCAGCCGATGCCGCGGCGCAGGAGCGCGAGCGTG
The DNA here is from genome assembly GCA_016184365.1 of Candidatus Rokuibacteriota bacterium. Taxonomy (GTDB): domain Bacteria; phylum Methylomirabilota; class Methylomirabilia; order Rokubacteriales; family CSP1-6; genus AR8. The sequence continues at coordinate 38,434 of JACPCW010000030.1, read as the reverse complement.
GTGCGCCGGAACGCGGCCACCGGTGCGGCGCCGAGGCTCACCGCGGCGTGCTCGACATCCGGGCCGATCCGGCCGAGGGCGTTCACGACCACGACGAACGCGTGCGGCGTGAGCGCGACGACCTGCGCGACGGCGACGGCGAGCGCGCCGGCCGGCGTCCCGAGCGGGAGCGCCCCGCCGGCGTCGAGCGCGAACCGGATCGCGAGCGCCACCGTCGCCGGCGGGGTCACGAGCAGGAGCACCAGCGCGGCGGCGACGACGCCGCGGACGGCGATACGGCCTCGTGTGACCGCGGACGCCAGGCCGACGGCCAGCGCGAGGGTGACGATCGTCGCGGCCGTCGCGACGAGCATGCTGAACGCGAGCGGGATCAGCACCGTCGTGGCGACACGCCACCCGGCGGCCGCGGCCGAGCCGAACACCATGACGAGCGGCCAGCCCACGATGCCGGCGAGCATCGCGACGACGACGGCGAGCAGCGTCGTGGCTCGAGGCACCGGCCGCGTCATCGTCGGCAGCCCCGCGGATCAGCCGGCAGTGAAGCCGCCGTCGACGACCAGCTCGGCTCCCGTCATGAAGGACGAGTCGTCGCTGGCGAGGAATAACGCGACCGACGCGATCTCCCGGGGCTTCGCGATGCGCCCCAGCGGAATGCCGGTCGAAAATTCCCGCCGCAGCTCGTCGGTGAGATACGGCGCCTGGAGCGGCGTGTCCACGATGCCGGGATGGATGATGTTGCAGCGCACCTGATCTTTCGCGAACTGGATCGCGAGCGACTTCGTCAGCGAGATGAGCGCGCCCTTGGCGCACGTGTACGCGTCCTGCGCACGCGTGAAGCCGACGAGCGCCGACACCGAGCCCATCAGGATCACCGAGCCGCCACCGGCGCGCTGGAGGTGCGGGATCCCGTACTTCGTGACCCAGAACACGGACTTGAGGTTGATCGCCATCACGCGATCCCACCACGGCCCGTCCGTCTCGAGCACCGAGCGGTCGCGGTCCTTCCAGAGCACGCCGGCGTTGTTGTAGAGGACGTGCAGCGCGCCGAAGCGGCGCACGGCATCCGCCACCATCCGGTCGACGTCGGCTTCGACGGCGACATCGCCCGTGAGGGCGACGCCTTCACCGCCGGCCCGCTCGATGAGCCCGACGGTGTCTTTCGCCGCCTTCTCGTCGATGTCGGCGACGGCGACCCGCGCGCCCTCGCTCGCGAAGAGCGTCGCGGCCTCGCGCCCGATCCCCATGCCGGCGCCCGTGATGAACGTGACTTTTCCCGCGAGCCGTGGCATGCGTCAGATCCTCTCGAAGTTCCGCATGAGCTCCCAGTCGGTGACGGCGCGATCGAACGCGTCCTGCTCGAGCCGGGCGGTGTGCAGGTAGTGGTCGACGACCCGATCGCCGAACGCGGCGCGCGCGACCTTCGAGCGCTCGAGCTCGGTGATGGCCTCGCGCAGCGTCTTCGGCACCTGCGGCAGCGTCGCGTCTTCGTACGCGTTGCCTTCGTAGCGCTTCGGCGCCTTGAGCTTCTGCGCGACCCCGTGCAGACCGGCGGCGATCGTCGCCGCGAACGCGAGATACGGGTTGGCGTCGGCGCCCGGAATACGATTCTCGACGCGGAACGCCGCACCGTCGCCGCACAGCCGAAATCCACACGTGCGGTTGTCCCAGCCCGCGACGATGCGCGTCGGCGCGAACGATCCCGCCTGGTAGCGCTTGTAGGAGTTGATCGTGGGCGCGTAGAAGTACGCGAGCTCGCGCGCGCACGCCATCTGCCCGGCGAGCCAGTGCCCGAACAGCGACGGCGGCTCGGCGTGTCCGCCGCGACCACGCGGCGGCGCGAAGAGCGCCTTCCGCCCGGCCCGGTCCCAGAGGGAGCTGTGTACATGGAAGGACGACCCGGCCGCGCCGGCGGCGTACTTCGCCATGAACGTCACCGAGCAGCCCTGCAGGTGCGCGATCTCCTTCGCGCCGTGCTTGTAGAGCGCCGTGCGATCCGCGGATTCGAGCGCTTCCGCGTAGGCGAGGTTGATCTCTTCCTGCCCGCGGCCCCACTCGCCCTTCGACGTCTCGATCGGCACGTCGGCGGCTTCCATCCCGTTGCGGATGGCGCGGATCAGCGGCTCTTCCTTCGACGTCTGGAGGATGTGGTAGTCCTCGAGGTATCCCGAGACGGGCGTGAGACCGTGGAAGCGCTTCGCCTGCGCCTCCTCGAACGACTCGCGGAAGCAGTAGAGCTCGAGCTCCGCGGCGGTGTTCACGAGATATCCGAGACGCGTGGCGCGCTCGAGCTGTCGCTTGAGCACCCAGCGCGGCGCTTCCTCGACGGGCTCGCCGTCCTCCGAATACACGTCGCAGAACACGAGCGCCGTCTTCGGCAGCCACGGGATCACGCGCGCCGTCCCGAGGTCCGGCACCATCTTCATGTCGCCGTAGCCGCGCTCCCACGACGTGAGCGTGAAGCCCGGCAGCGGCTCCATCTCCATGTCGACGGTGAAGAGATAGATGCACGCGTGCACACCGTCGTCGACGACGTGGTCGAGGAAGTGGCGTCCGGTGAGGCGCTTGCCCATGAGCCGCCCGTACCCGTCGGGAAACACGGTGAGCACGGTGTCGATGTCACCCTTGCGGATCAGCGCGGCGAGCGCTTTTTCGTCGAGGCGGCCGGGCATCGCGCGGAAATGGTAGCGCATGGCGTGCATCCGTGCCATCGCGCCGCCCGTCAATATGCCGGTGAGACCGCGTGCTATGCTCCCCGCCGTGCCGGTCGCCTCACGCCGCGCGGTCGTCGCCTGGACGCTCTACGACTTCGCGAACTCCTCGGTCGCCGCGATCATCGTCGCCACGATCTTTCCGCGCTATTTCGCCGAGCTCGTCGTGGGCAACGCCGAAGGGCGCGGCGACTGGTGGTGGGGCCTCGTCAGCTCGGTCTCGATGATCATCGTCGCCATCAGCTCGCCGGTCCTCGGCGGCATCGCGGACCACGCCGGCGTCCGCAAGCCGTTCTTCGTGACGCTCACGCTGGCCTCGGTGGTGAGCTGCGCGCTGCTGGCGACGATCGGGCCCGGCATGGTGCTCGGCGGATTCCTGCTCGCGGTGCTGACGCTCGTGACATACGAGGCCGCGTTCGTCTACTACAACTCGTACCTGCCGCGGATCGCGCCGCCCGAGGCGCTCGGGCGTGTCTCGGCGATCGGCTTCGCGGTCGGATACGCCGGCTCGGTCGTCGCGTTCCTCGTCGCCATTCCGTTCGCGCTGCGCGACGCGTATCGGCCGTCGTTCGTCACGACGGCGCTGCAATTCGCCCTGTTCGCGATCCCGGCGTTCCTGCTGCTGCCGGGGGACGAACGACACGCGATGCCGCTGCGCCGCGCGGTCGCGCGCGGCTTCCAGGAGACGCTCGGCACGCTGCGCCAGATCGTGGTCGATCCGGCGAGACGCCAGATGCGCAACTTCCTCCTCGCGTACCTCGTGTACGAAGACGGCGTGAACACCGTCATCTTCTTCGCGGCGATCTTCGCGGGGCACACGCTCGGCTTCTCGTTCACGGAGACGATCCTGCTCTTCATGCTCGTGCAGGTGACGGCGCTGATCGGCTCCGCGCTGTGGGCGAAGTCGACCGACACGCGCGGGCCGAAGTTCGTCGTGCGCATCACGCTCGTGCAGTGGGCGCTGGTCACGGTGCTCGCGTTCGTCGTGCAGGAGAAGTGGCACTTCTGGATCGTCGCGATCCTCGCGGGCACCGGGCTCGGCGCGATCCAGGCGGCGAGCCGGACGTTCATGGCGACGCTCGTCCCGGCGGGACGCGAGGCGGAATTCTTCGGGTTCTACTCGCTGGTGGGTAAGACGGGCGCGGTCATGGGCCCGCTCGTGTTCGGCGGCGTGTCCTTCCTGCTCGCGGGCAACCAGCGCGCCGCGATCCTGGCGATCGGCAGCTTCTTCGTGATCGGGTTCGTCCTGCTCGCACGCGTGCAGGCCGGAGGACCGACGATCATAGGCGGGGGGAGCGACGCCGCTCCCCCCCGCACCCCCCACCGGTAATCCGTTGCGTACGGGTTCAGCGACCGGTGCGCCGGCAAAGCCGGCGCTCGAACGGCGCACCACATCGGGCCCGCCGTGGTCACCCGAGAGTCCACGAGCGCGCCTAGAACGGGATCGGGACCGGCGGGACCAGCACGACCAGCAGCACGAGGCAGAGCGCACCCACCAGACGGCGGCCCGGCGACAGCGGCGTGATGTCGTCGAGCGGCGGCTGGTGCCCGAAGCCGACGAGGAAGAAGATCAGCGCCGCCCACACGAGCCAGTTCGCCGACTGCGTGATCGCCGCGAGGACGAGCAGCGCGACGAACGTGAGCCGCCCGACCAGCCGGTGGCGCTCACCGAAGAGCGCGTACGCGATGCGCCCGCCGTCGAGCTGACCGACGGGAAAGAGGTTCAGCGCGGTCACGAAGAAGCCGGCCCAGGCCGCATCCGCGATCGGATGCGTGTGGACGACGAGCCCGTTCGGAATCGCGCCGAACTTCAGATACACGAGGAACTGGCGCAGCAGCGAATCGCCGAAGAGCACGATGTTCTGCGTCGGCGGGCCGACCGCCGACCACTCGAGGCCGAGCCACATCGCCGGCAGCGCGATGGCGAGGCCCGCGAGCGGCCCGGCCGCCGCGATGTCGAACAGCGAGTTCCGATCGCGCGCGGGCGAGCGCATGCGGATGATCGCGCCGAGCGTCCCGAACAGGAACGGCGGCGGCGCCGGAATGAAGTACGGCAGGCTCACCGACGCCCGGTAGTACCGCGCGGTGAAGTAGTGGCCGAACTCGTGCGTCGTGAGGATCGCGAGCAGCGGCGCCGCGAATGGCACGCCGGACAGGAACCGGACCGGCAGCGGAAACTCCATCGAGCGGAACGCGTCGAACGTCGGTGACCCGACGAAGAAGAACGCGCCGGCGGCCAGCGTCGACAGGCACGTCAGCACGAACAGCGTCACGTTGAGCGCGACGCGGCGGCGCTCGACGACCTGCGCGAGCGGCCACGCCTGCACCGACACGGCGCCCTGCTCTTGCTTCAGGAACGGCGTGTAGCCGAACAGCCGGAAGCGGCTCGACAACAGGTCGAGGGCGCGCGCCGGATCGGTCGTGAGGTCGCCGCGGAAGGCGATCACGCCGCCGAGCACCTTGCGCTCCCGAATGACCAGGACGTCCTCGACGTTCCGGCGCAGCAGGTCCTCGGTGATCAGCCGGTCTTCGTGCGGAACCATCGGAACGTTGCGCACACGACGTCGGAACGGCCAGAAACGCATGCGACTCAGCCTACCATCCCTGGTGACGCGCGAGGACCATCCGGACGCCGTCGAGCCCCGCCTCGAAGTACACGACACCGAGCACCGCTTCGATCGTCGTCGCCAGGATCGACGGTCGCGTGCGCCCACCGGTCTGATCTTCACCCCGCCCGAGACGCAGGAGCTCGCCGATGCCGAGCTGCGCGGCCCATCGCGCGAGCGCGACGCCCGACACGAGGTCCGCCCGTCGCGGCGTCAGCACGCCGACGGGCGCGTCCGGCTCGGCCGCATAGAGCCGCTCGGCGACGACGAGGGCAATCGCCGCGTCACCGACGAACGCGAGCGCTTCCTGATGCGAGGTCGGCACGTGCTCGTTGGCGTACGACGCGTGGGTCAGCGCGCGCAGGAGCAGCTCACGGTCGCGGAACTGGTGGCCGAGCCGGGTTCCGAACGCCGCGATGCGCTCAGGATCCAACGGAGGTAGAGGAGCGACCCGGGTTCCCCGGGCCGCTCCGAACGCCGGGGGGTGGGGGGGGCCATGTCGGGGCCCCCCGCGTGGTCAATCGGGGCCCCCCATGTGAATCACACCCGGTACTTGCGGAACGCGAGTGTCGCGTTCGTGCCGCCGAAGCCGAACGCGTTCGAGATCGCGACGTCCACGTCCTGCTTGCGCGCCTGGTTCGGGATGTAATCCAGATCGCACTCCGGATCGGGCGTCTCGTAGTTGATCGTCGGGGGCAGAATCCCGTGCTGCAGCGCGAGCAGCGTGGTGATCGCCTCGATGCCGCCGGCCGCGCCGAGGAGATGGCCCGTCATCGACTTCGTCGACGACACGGCCAGGCGCCGCGCGTGGTCGCCGAACACCCGCTTGATCGCGATGGTCTCGAACTTGTCGTTGTACGGCGTCGACGTGCCGTGCGCGTTGACGTAGCCGACGTCGGACGGCGCCAGCTCCGCGTCGCGGAGGGCGGCGGCCATGGCGCGCATCGCGCCGTCGCCCTCGGGATCGGGCGCGGTCATGTGGTGCGCATCGCTCGTCATGCCGTAGCCGATCACCTCGCCGTAGATGCGCGCCTCCCGGCGGACGGCATGACCCAGCTCCTCGAGCACGACGATGCCGGCGCCCTCGCCGCACACGAAGCCGTCGCGTCCCGCTTCGAACGGACGCGAGGCCTTCTCGGGATCGTCGTTCCGCGTCGACATGGCCTTCATCGAGCAGAACCCGGCGATGGTCAGCGGCACGATGATCGCTTCGGCCCCGCCCGCGATCATGAGGTCCGCGTCACCGCGCTCGATGATCTTGAAGGCGTCGCCGATCGCGTGATTGCCGCTCGCGCACGCCGTGACCACGGACGAATTCGGGCCCTTCGCGCCGAACCGCATCGACACCAGGCCCGCCGCCATGTTGATGATGAGCATCGGGATGACGAAGGGCGACACGCGATCCGGGCCCTTCGTCTCGAGCACCTTCTGCCCCTCGAGCAGCGTGGCGATCCCGCCGATGCCCGAGCCGATCAGGACGCCGAAGCGCGTCCCGTCGATCCTGGCGACGTCGAGGCTCGAATCCTCCATCGCCATCGCCGCGCCGGCGATGGCGTACTGCAGGTAGAGATCCAGCCGGCGGACCTCTTTCTTGTCGATGCCGTACTTCAGCGGGTCGAAGTTGCGGACTTCACCGGCGATGCGGGTGACGAACCGGTACTCGCCCCGGTCGTCCTTGACGTCGGCGTCGAACTTCGTGATGTGGCCGATGCCGGACCGACCCTCACGCAGCCCCGTCCAGAATTCGTCGAGGGTGTTGCCGAGGGGCGTGAGCGCGCCCATTCCCGTCACGACGACCCGTCGCGGTGCAGTCACGGTCACAATCGTGTTACGAGTTTTCCTTGATGTACTGGATGGCGTCGCCGACGGTCACGATCTTCTCGGCGTCCTCGTCGGGGATCTGGAGGTCGAAGTTCTCTTCCAGTGCCATCACGAGCTCGACGGTGTCGAGCGAGTCCGCCCCGAGATCCTCGATGAACTTGGCGGCCGGAGTCACGTCTTCCTCCTCGACGCCGAGCTGCTCGACGATGATCTCTTTCACCCGATCCTCGACTGACTTCGCCATGAACGCGTCACCTCCGCGGGAATGGAATGCGCTGCGACGAGAGCCCGATCACATGTAGAGCCCGCCGTTGACGTGAAAGACCTGGCCCGTGACGTAGGCCGCTTCGTCTCCGGCGAGGAATCCTACCATCTCGGCGACTTCGCGCGCGGTGCCGGCGCGCTTGAGCGGAACCTGCGCGATCATCGCGTCCCGCGCCTCGGCCGGCATCGCCGCCGCCATGTCCGTGTCGATCAGACCGGGCGCGACGGCGTTCACCGTGATCGACCAGTGCGCGAGCTCGCGCGCCGTCGCCTTCGTGAACCCGATCAGCCCGGCCTTCGCGGCCGAGTAGTTCGCCTGTCCGGCGTTGCCCATCACCCCGGCCGTGCTGGCGATGTTGATCACGCGACCGCTCTTCTGCCGGACCATCGTCTTCGTTACCGCCCGCGTGATCAGGAACACGCCGCGCAGGTTGACGTCCATCACCCGGTCCCAGTCGTCGTCCTTCATGCGGATGAAGAGCGCGTCCCTGGTCATCCCGGCGTTGTTGACGAGGACGTCGATCCGGCCGAACTGCTGCTTGGCCGTGTCCGCCAGGCGGTCGGCGTCCTCGCGCTTCGACGCGTCGGCGACGACGCCGAGGATCGGCGCGCCGTGTGATTCGAGCTCCTTCACCGCGCTGGCGAGGCGGGCCGCGTCGCGCGCCGAGACTACCACGGTGGCTCCGTCGGCGGCGAGGCGCGTGGCGATGGCGAAGCCGATACCGCGGCTGCCACCCGTCACGATCGCCACGCGTCCGGCGAGCCGCTTGTCGGTCATCAGCTGGGGGGCCCCGACATGGCCCCCCAGACCCCCCAGCGCTCGTCGCGCCCCGGCCAAGCCGTCGCGCTCCTCGTCTGCCCGCTCATCGCCCCCAGACCCCCCAGCGCTCGTCGCGCCCC
>JACPCW010000030.1:0-30069 GCA_016184365.1 Candidatus Rokuibacteriota bacterium | reverse complement strand
AGCCGTCGCGCTCCTCGTCTGCCCGCTCATCGCCCCCAGACCCCCCAGCGCTCGTCGCGCCCCGGCCAAGCCGTCGCGCTCCTCGTCTGCCCGCTCTGTCCGCTCATGGCTTCGCCCCGAGCGCTGCGAGCGTCTTGTCGAGGCTCTCCGGATCTTCGACGGACAGACCGCGCGCGCCGTCCACGATGCGGCGGACCAGCGCGGTCAACACACGCCCCGGTCCCACTTCGACGAACGCCGTCGCGCCTTCGGCTGCGAGCTTCTCGACGCACGCCGTCCAGCGCACGGGGCTCGCGACCTGCTTCAGCAGGAACGGCTTCACGTCCTCCGCGCTCCGCGTCACGCCGGCGTCGACATTGCGCACGACGGGCAGGCGTGGGTCCTTCACGGTGATCGGCTCGAGCTCCGCGGACAGCCGCGTCGCGGCCGGCGCCATCAGCGACGAATGGAACGGCGCGCTGACCGGCAGGATGACGCTCTTGCGGCCGCCCCGCGCGGCCGCGAGCGCGACCGCGCGCTCCACGGCGGGGCGATGGCCCGCGATGACGGTCTGGCCGGCGGAGTTGATGTTGGCGACGTCGACCACCTGACCGTCGGCGGCTTCACCGCACAACGCTTCGACGACGGCGAGGTCGAGCCCCATGATGGCGGCCATCGCGCCCGTGCCGACGGGTACCGCTTCCTGCATGAACTCGCCGCGCCTCCGAACGATGCGCACGGCATCACGGAAGGCGATGGCGCCGGCGACGACCAGCGCGGACCATTCGCCGAGGCTGTGACCCGCAGCGAGCGCCGGCACGAGCCCGCGTTCGGCGCAGACCGTCGCGGCCGCGACGCTCGCCGTGAGCACCGCCGGCTGCGTGTTCGCCGTCAGCGCGAGATCCGCTTCGGGGCCTTCGAACATCAGGCGCGCGAGGTCGAACCCGAGCGCGTCGTTCGCCTCGGCGACGATGGCTTTCGCGGCCGGCGACGCGTCATGAAAGCCGCGCCCCATGCCGACGGCCTGCGAGCCCTGTCCGGGAAAGAGAAACGCGATCATTGGTAACGGGTGCCGCCAGCTCGCTGCCACCGAGGGTGACACATCCAAGACGCGACGTGGCTGCGCATGACCGCGTGGCTACGTGTCATCGCGTCACCACCGCATCAGCGCGGCGCCCCACGCGAACCCACCGCCGAAGGCCGCGATCAGCACCAGGTCGCCGGGACGCAGCCGGCCGGCGTCGACCGCTTCGGCCATCGCGACGTAGACCGACGCCGCGCCCGTGTTGCCGTACTTGTCGACGTTGACGAACACACGGTCCATCGGCAGATCGACGCGCTTCGCGGCCGCTTCGATGATGCGCAGATTCGCCTGGTGCGGGACGAAGAGGTCGACGTCGCTCGCCTTGAAGCCGTGCCGCGCGAGCAGCTGCGACGTGGACTCGGCGAACATCCGGACGGCGACCTTGAAGACCTCGTTGCCCTTCATCTTCGCGAAGTGCATCCGCTTGTCGACCGTCTCGTGCGTCGCCGGATGCCGCGCCCCGCCGCCCGGCATGTAGAGGAGCTCCCAGTACTTGCCGTCGGAGTAGAGGTCGCCGTCGATGATGCCCGACCCGTCTTCGGCGGCTTCCAGGACGGCAGCGCCCGCGCCGTCCGCCAGGATGATGCACGTCCCCCGGTCGGTGTAGTCGACGATGCGCGACAGCGCCTCGGCGCCGATCGCGAGCACGCGACGGTATTTGCCCGTCTGGATGAACTGCGCGCCCATCAGGAGGCTGTAGACGGATCCGGCGCACGCGGCCAGCACGTCGATCGAGCCGACGCGCCGGCAGCCGAGCCGCAGCTGCACGAGGTTCGCCGTCGACGGCAGGATCATGTCCGGCGTCGTCGTGCCGACGATGATGAAGTCGACGTCGTCGGGCGTGAGCTTCGCGCTGGCCAGCGCGCGCTCGGCCGCGCGCACGGCGAGATCGGCGGTCGCCTCGCCCTCGGCGACGATGCGGCGCTCGCGGATGCCCGTGCGCTGGACGATCCACTCGTCGCTCGTCTGCACCAGCTTCTCGAGGTCGGCGTTCGTGAGAACGCGGTCCGGCGCGTAGGCGCCGGTTCCGACGATCTTGGCGCGGATCATTCGCGGCTTCCTTCCCGGCCGCCGTGGGCGACCTCCGCTTCGAGCGCGGCCTTGATGTGCTCGTTCAGCCCGGCCTTCGCCCATTCCCCGGCCACGCGCACGGCGTTCTTGATGGCCTTCGGCGGCGACGATCCGTGGCAGATGATCGCGGCGCCGTCGATGCCGAGCAGCGGCGCGCCGCCCATCTCCGTGTAGTCCACGCGCTTCTTGAAGCGGTTGAACGCCGGCAGCGCGAGCGCCGCGCCGAGCTTCGATCGGAGATCCCGCGTGAGCTCTTCCTTGATCATCGACCCGAGCATCTCCGCCAGGCTCTCCGAGATCTTGAGCGCGACGTTGCCGGTGAAGCCGTCGGTGACGACGACGTCGCAGGCGCCGTTGTAGATGTCGCGGCCCTCGACGTTCCCGGCGAAGTTCAGCGACGACTCCTTCAGCTGCTCGTAGGCTTCGCGCGTCAGCTCGTTGCCCTTGCCCTCTTCCTCGCCGACGGACAGCAGGCCGACGCGCGGGTTCGGCAGGCCGAGAATGTCGCGCGCGTAGACGTGGCCCATCACCGCGAACTGGAACAGGTGCCACGGTTTGGGATCGACGTTGGCGCCGGCATCGAGCAGGATCGTGAACTTCTTGAGGCTCGGCAGCACCGCCGCGATCGCGGGCCGGTCGATGCCGCGCAGGACGCCGATGACGAACATCGAGATGGCCATCGCCGCGCCGGTGTTGCCGGCCGACACGAACGCGGCGGCGTGACCGTCGCGCACGAGCTCGGCCGCGATGCGCAGCGACGAATCGCGCTTGCGCCGGAGCGCGTGCGACGGGGATTCGCCCATGTCGATGACCTGCGAGGCGTGCCGGACCTCGACGCCGGGCATGCTGGCCGCGCCGGCGCGGCGGAGCTCGCGTTCGATCGCCGCGGTGTCGCCGACGAGGATGACGGACGCGCCCAGCTCGCGAACTGCGGCGACCGCGCCCTCGACCACGACCGACGGTCCGTGGTCGCCCCCCATGGCGTCAACGGCGATCTTCATGACCGTGCGGCGACCAGGGCGCCGCTAGACCCCTTCGACCGCGACGATCTCCCGTCCCTTGTAGTAGCCGCACTTCGGGCAGATGCGGTGCGGCAACTTGGGTTCACGGCACTGCGGGCACACGGAGCGCGTCGGCGCCGACAGCTTGTAATGCGTGCGCCGCTTGCGGCCGCGTGTCTTCGAATGTCGTCGCTTTGGGAGCGGCATGAAGGAGTCCCCTTCCGTCCGGATTAGCGCTCTTGGCGCTCGGAGAACTGCTTGAGAGCGGCCAGGCGCGGATCCGGCGCGCGGTCCGGACACTGGCAGGCCACCACATTACGGTTGGCGCCGCACACGGGACACAGCCCACGGCAGTCGGCGCGGCAGAGCGGCTTCATCGGCAGCACGAGCGTCGTCTCGGCGTCGATCAGCCGATCGAGATCGAGCTCATCGCCGACGTAGAAATCGGTATCGAGATCGTCGGCGCCGAGCTCGTGGCGGTCGCCGCCGACCGTGTTCGGGCGCGGCGTGAGCGTGACGTCGATCGGCGCCGTCACGTGCGCCGGGAACGCCTCGAGGCACCGGCCACACGTCTGCGGCACGGTCGCTTCGAGCTCGCCGTGGACCTGGACGTCCTTGCCGTCGGGTGAGAGGTGCAGGTTGACCGCATCGAGACACCACGCCGCGTCACCGTACGGAGACGGGAACTGGGCGACGTCGTCGAACGTCAGACCCTCGTCCGGGAGTTCGGAAACCTGGATGATCATGGTGTGGCTGCTCCGGGGGAACCCGGTGTAAGTCTGTGTCACAAAAGATATTTTTCTATAACCGGGCCAGTATATCGGCGGGGGTATCGCCTGTCAAGGCGATTTGACCCCCGGTACCCTGTTTGCTAGCCTCGACGGCATGGGCAACGTATTCAAGACCGGGCTCCTGCTGGCGGCTTTGACGGCGATGCTCGTCCTGCTGGGCGGCGCCCTCGGCGGACGGGGCGGCATGATGATCGGCCTCGTGATGGCGCTCGTGATGAATGTCGGCAGCTACTGGTTCTCGGACAAGATCGTGCTGCGGATGTACGGCGCCGAGGAGATCGACGAACGCGCGGCGCCCGGCCTCCACGCCGTCGTACGCCGCCTGACGACGCGCGCGGGCATTCCGATGCCGCGCGTGTACATGATCCCGAGCGACACGCCGAACGCCTTCGCGACGGGCCGCAATCCCGAGCACGCCGCGATCGCCGTGACGAACGGCATCATGCGGATTCTCTCGGACGACGAACTCGAGGGCGTGCTGGCGCACGAGCTCGCGCACGTGAAGAACCGCGACATCCTGATCTCGACGATCGCCGCGACCCTCGCCGGCGCCATCACCTACATGGCGCACATGGTGCAGTGGTCGGCGTTCCTCGGCGGCGCGCGCAGCGACGACGACGAGGGCGGCTCGAGCATGGCCGGCGGGCTCCTCATGGCATTCCTCGCGCCGATCGCCGCGATGCTCGTGCAGATGGCGGTGTCGCGCGCGCGCGAATACGAGGCCGACGCGACGGGCGCGCGCATCGCCGGGCGTCCGGACGGGCTGTCCCGCGCCCTCGGCAAGCTCCACATGGCGTCCGAAGCGCTGCCGATGCACGCGAATCCGGCGACGGCGCATCTGTTCATCGTCAACCCCTTGAGCGGGCGCGCGTTCATGACGTTGTTTTCGACGCATCCCCCGATCGAGGACCGTATCGCGCGTCTCGCCGCGATGCGGCTTTGAGGCGACGATCCCGGGGGCCGCGCTCCGGCGGCCCCTGCCGCGAGCTCCTGGGCGCCTCCCAACCGTAGCCATCGCGTCTCGGACGATGCCGGCCGGTGAATCCCGGCGGCTTCTCTATACTGATTGACCATGACCGCTGATCCGCTCGTCCGCGTGGAAGCGCTCGAGAAAGCGTTCGGGCCCGTCGCGGTTCTCGATCGCGTCGAGCTCGCCGTCGCCCGCGGACAGGGTCTCGCGCTGCTCGGCCCGAACGGCGCCGGCAAGACGACGCTCCTGAAGATTCTCGCGACGCTCATCCGTCCCACGCGCGGCCGCGCGATCGTCGCCGGGCACGACACCGTCGACGACGCCGAAGGCGTGCGGCGCGCCGTCGGATTGATGGCGCACGGCGCCTACGTGTACGAAGACCTGACCGCGTTCGAGAATCTCGAGTTCTGGCTCGGCCTCGCCGGACGCGACGTGTCGGCCGACCGGGTGCGCTCCGCGCTCGCGAACGTCGAGCTCGACGCCGTCGCGGACGAGCGCGTCCGCGCATTCTCGGCCGGCATGCGGCGCCGCCTCGGCCTCGCGCGCCTGGCGCTGCTCGAGCCGCGCGTGCTGCTGCTCGACGAGCCATTCGCCGGCCTCGACGCGCGCGCGCGGAAGTGGCTGAACGAGCACCTCGCGGCGTTCAAGGAGCGCGGCGGGGCGATTCTCATGACGACGCACAGCTTCAGCCGTGACCTGACCGCCGCCGATCGCGTGGCCATCCTCGCCGGCGGGACGAGCGACCCGGCTTCGCCGGGGCGCTCGGAGCGGGGGGGGGTCTGGGGGGCCACGTCGGGGCCCCCCAGGTGATGATCAGCTACTTCGCGCGGACGACGAGCGACCCGGCTTCGCCGGGGCGCTCGGAGCGGGGGGGGGTCTGGGGGGCCATGTCGGGGCCCCCCAGGTGATGATCAGTTATTTCGCGCGGGCATGGATCGTGGCGCGCAAGGACGTGGCCGTCGAGCGACGCTCGAAGGAGACGCTGAACGCGCTCGTGTTCTTCTCGCTGCTGCTCGTGTTCGCGTTCCAGTTCGCGCTCGGTCCCGACCGCGAGCGGCTCGCCCAGGCGACACCGGGCCTGCTCTGGCTCGGCTTCGTGCTGGCCAGCCTGCTCGGCCTCGGCCGGACGTTCCTCATCGAACGTGAAAACGATTGCTGGGAAGCCCTGCTGCTCACGCCCGGCGACAAGTCCGCGATCTACGTCGGCAAGCTCGCCGGGAACCTGCTGCTCATGCTCGCGGTTGGAATTCTGCTGGTCGCTCTCTTCACGCTGTTCTTCAACGTGAACGTGTTCGCCGGGATGCCGGCGCTTGCGCTCGTCATGGTCCTCGGCACGCTGGGCGTCGCGAGCGTCGGCACGCTCTTCGCGGCGATGACGGCGAACGTCCGGGCGCGCGAGCTGCTGTTTCCGGTGCTGCTGCTGCCCGTGCTCGTGCCGGTGCTTCTCGCGACCGTGAAAGCGACGGAAGGCGCGCTGGCCGGTGAGCCGTTCGGCGCATACGCGCACTGGCTGCAGCTGCTCGCTGCCGCCGACGTCATCTATCTCGTGGCCGGGCTGCTGACGTTCGACTTCATCCTGGAGGGTTGAGAGTGACGCGTGTCCTGGGATGGCTCGCCGCGGCCGGTCTCGTGATCGGGCTCGTGATGGCGTTCGTGATCGCGCCGCGCGAAGTCACGCAGGGTCACGTGCAGCGCATCATGTACGTCCACGTCCCGACGGCCTGGGTCGCATATCTCGCCTTCGCCGTCGTGTTCGTCGCCTCGATCGTGTACCTCGCGCGGCGCTCGGCGACCGCCGACCGGCTCGCGCACGCCTCGGCCGAGGTCGGCGTCGTCTTCACCGGCGTCACCATCGCGTCGGGCTCGATCTGGGGCAAGCCGACATGGGGCACGTGGTGGACGTGGGACGCGCGGCTCACGTCGGTCGCGATCCTGTTCATCATGTATCTCGGCTATCTGCTGCTCCGCGGCATGATCGACGAGCGCGAGCGGGGGGCGCGCTACGCCGCGGTCCTCGGCATCATCGCCGCCCTCGACATCCCGCTCGTCCACTTCTCGGTGTACTGGTGGCGCACGCTGCACCAGCCGCCGTCGCTGATGAAGCCGGGCGGTGCCAGCACCATGCCGGCGCCCATCGTGGCCGCGCTGCTCGTCAATCTCGCCGCGTTCACGCTGCTCTACGCGTACTTCGTCGCGCGCCGCACGCGGCTGCTCGCGCGGCAGCAGCAGGCGCTGGCGTGATGCCGGACAACTGGAGCTTCGTCATCGCGGCGTATGCGATCGCCGCCGTCGCGCTCGGTGGGTACTGGCGGCGCCTCGTGCGCCTCGAACGCGACGTCGAGCGGCGGAACGCACGCCCGCGGAGGCCCCGATGAAACGGCACGCGAAATTCTTGATCGGTGGTGCGGTCATCGCCGCGGCGCTCGCGTACATGATCTACGCCGGCGTCACGCAATCGGTCGTCTACTTCGTGACGCCGTCGGAGCTTTCGGCCGCGCCGGTCACCGGCAAGGCGTACCGTCTCGGCGGCATGGTGGAGAAAGGCTCGATGCGGTGGGAGCCGCGCAGTCTCGACCTGTCGTTCCGCCTCTCCGACGGCAAGGCGACGATTCCGGTCCGGCATCGCGGAACGCCGCCCGATCTGTTCGGCGAAGGTCGCGGCGCCGTCGTCGAAGGCAGCTGGGCCGGCGACGGCTACTTCAAGGCGACGACGATCCTCGCCAAGCACTCCGAGGACTACCAGGCGCCCGATCCTGCCTCGGCCGAGCGTCACAAGGAGATGATCAAGACGCTCTCCGGAGACACGCGCTGATCCCGGAGATCGGCTACGGCGCGCTCCTCGTCACGCTGGTCCTCACGCTCTGGGGATCGGCCGCCGCGGCGATCGGGGCTCGGCGCGGGCGCGTCGCGCTGATCGCGTCCGCGCAGCACGCCGCGCTCGGCGCATTCGCGCTGATCACGATCGCGCTCCTCCTGCTCGTCTACGCGTTCCTGACGTTCGACTTCTCGGTCCGGTACGTCGCGAACAACACGAATCTGGGCACGCCGTTCTACTACCGCATCACCGCGGTGTGGGGCGCGCTCGAAGGCTCGATCGTCCTGTGGGCGTGGATGCTGTCGCTCTACACGCTGCTGCTCATCCTCCGTCACCGGGAAAACGCGCGGGACCTCTACCCCTGGGCGCTGTCCGTCATGCTCGGGGTGCTGTCGTTCTTCGTCCTGGTGATGACGCTCCCGGCGCCACCGTTCGAGCGGCTCACGCCCATTCCCGCGAACGGGCGCGGCCTGAATCCGTTGCTCGAAGACACCGGGATGATCACGCACCCGGTCGCGCTCTATCTCGGGTTCACCGGGTTCACGGTGCCGTTCGCCTTCGCGATGGCCGCGCTCGCCACCGGACGCTTGAGCGACGCGTGGATCGCGACGACGCGACGCTGGACGATCGTCGCGTGGTACTTCCTGTCGCTCGGGCTGCTGATCGGCGGCTGGTGGAGCTATCACGTCCTCGGCTGGGGCGGCTACTGGGCGTGGGATCCCGTCGAGAACGCCGCGTTCATGCCGTGGCTCACCGGCACCGCGTTCCTGCACTCGGTGATGATCCAGGAACGCCGCCGCATGCTGAAGCTCTGGAACGTCGGGCTCGTGGTGATGACGTTCGCGCTCACGCTGTTCGGCACGTTCCTGACACGGTCGGGCGTGATCGCGTCGGTGCACGCGTTCACGCAGGGCACGATCGGCGTGTTCTTCCTGTCCTTCCTCGCGCTCGTCGTGCTGCTCGCGCTCGCGTTGCTCGCGTTCCGGTGGGACGACCTCCGCGGGCAGGGCTCGCTCGACTCGGTGATCTCGCGCGAGTCGACGTTCCTGCTGAACAACGTCATGCTGGTCGCCGCGGCGTTCACCGTGTTCTTCGGCACGGTGTTTCCGCTCGTGAGCGAAGCGCTCCGCGGCGTGAAGGTCAGCGTGGGCGCGCCGTTCTTCAACCAGGTCAACGTGCCGCTGTTCCTGGCGCTGATCTTCCTGATGGGCGTCGGACCGCTGATCGCGTGGCGTCGCGCCTCGGTCGACAATCTCAAGCGCAACTTCCTCTGGCCCGTCCTGATCGGGATCGTCTCGGCCGCGGTGTTCTTCGCGCTCGGCATCCGGTCGACGCTCGCCGTGCTGACGTTCGCGCTGACGATGTTCGTCGCGGCGACCGTCGCGCTCGATCTCGTGCGGGCGACGCGCGCGCGCCTCCGGATGCAGGAGCGGCTGATCCCGGCGGTCGGCGGACTGCTCCTGCGGCACAACCGCCGGTACGGCGGCTTCCTCGTGCACGTCGGCATCCTCGTCATCGCCGTCGGCGTCACCGGCTCGCACGCGTGGAGCGTGCAGACGGAGACGACGCTCAAGACCGGGGAGACCGCGACCCTCGCGGGGTACTCGTTCCGCTTCGACGGGCTGCGCGCCAGCGAGGAATCGAACCACTTCAAGGTCACCGGCGCGTTCACGGTCACGAACGGCACCACCCGCGCGGTCACGCTGCTGCCCGCGAAGAAGTTCTATCCCCAGGAGCAGTCCCCGATCGCGTACGTCGATTACCGCCTCGGCCTCGTCGACGATCTCTACCTGGTGCTTGGCGACTTCGCGCGCGACGGCTCGCAGGCGACGGTCAAGATGCAGGTCAACCGGCTCGTGTCGTGGATCTGGATCGGCGGGCTGATCCTGACGCTCGGGGCGGCGCTCGCGATCCTGCCCGACCGCAAGCCGGCGCGATGACGAAGCTCTGGCGCTGGCTCATCCCGCTGTCCGCCATTCCGGTGCTCGTGCTGCTCGCGTACGGCTTCCGGGTGAACCCGCGCGATGTGCCGTCGCCGCTCGTCGGTCGTCCGGCGGCGCCGTTCGCGCTCCAGGGCTTCGACGGCTCCCCGGTGTCGCTCGCAGCGCATCGCGGCAAGGTCGTCGTCGTGAACTTCTGGGCGTCGTGGTGCTATCCCGCGTGCTACGAGGAAGCGCCCGTCCTCGAGCGCGGCTGGCGCGGCTACCGGGACCGCGGCCTCGTGGTCATCGGCGTCGACATCCAGGACACGCCGGAAGCCGGCCAGAAATTCATTCGCGATTTCGGTCTCACCTTCCCCAACGCGCGCGATCCCGCGGGCAAGGTGTCCATCGACTACGGCGTCTACGGCGTGCCCGAAACGTTCTTCGTCGACCGGAAAGGGCGCATCCGCGCCAAGCACGTCGGCGCCGTCACGGACGACGTCCTGAAAAAGCACGTCGAGCCGCTGCTCGCGGAGCCGGCATGACGCGTGCCGGCCGCGTGCTCGGCAGCCTCGCGCTCGCGGTGCTGCTGCTCGCCGCGCCCGTCGCCGCGCAGCAGCCGGCGACGCCGATCTCGGAGAGCGAGGCGTACGAGATCGCCTCGCAGCTCCGGTGTGTGGTCTGCCAGAACCTGTCGGTCGCGGACTCGCCGTCCGAGATGGCGTCGCAGATGCGCGAGCTCGTGCGCGAGCGGCTGCGCGCCGGCGAGAACCGCGAGCAGGTCATGCAGTATTTCGTCGACCGCTACGGCGAGTGGATCCTGCTTGCGCCTCGCCGCAGCGGCTTCAACCTGCTCGTCTGGGTGCTTCCGGTCGTCGCCGTCGTCGTCGGCCTCGGTATCGTCGCCCTGCTGCTGCGGCGCTGGACGCGCGGCGCGTCGTCGCCGGCCGTCGCCGCACCCGCGCTCGACCCGGCAATGCGCGAACGCATCCGTCGCGAAGTCGAGAGGGACGAGTGACCGGCGTCGTCATTGCCGCCGCGGTGATCGCGCTGCCAGCCCTCGCGTTCACGTTGTGGCCGCTGCTGCGTCGCGATGGCGGCGCGGCACTCCTGCCGGTCCCGCCCGACGCACGGGAGCAGCTCGCGGAACAGAAACGGTCCGTGCTGCGCGCGCTGCGAGAGGTCGACTTCGAGCACGACGCCGGCCACGTGTCCGACGACGATTACGCCGAGCTTCGCGCGCGCTACGAAGCCGAAGCCGCCGGCGTCCTGACGGAGCTCGATCGTCTCGCCCCGGCGCCGCCGGCACCGGCGGTGACGCCGGCGGACACGCCACGCCGATCGGCGTGGCTGCATCCCGCCCCGCTGGCCGTCTCGGGTGCGCTGCTCCTCGTCTTCGGCGTCGCGATCGGTGTCGGCATCGTGCGGTACACGGCGCCCGACCCGACGGCCGGGATGCCGCAGCCGGGCAGTCGTCCGCTTGCGGACATCCCGACGTCACCCCGCGCACCGCGCGCGCCCGGCGCGCCGAGCGCCGGAGTTCCGCCGACCGGGACCGGCGACCCGGCCCGCCCGATTCCCCCGGAGGTGCTCAAGGGCATGCTCGACGCCGCACGCCAGGCGCTCTTCGCCGGCCAGTACGGTACGGCGATCCAGGCGTATCAGGCGGTGCTCAAGCGCGAGGCGAACAACGTCGACGCGATGACGCACCTGGCGCTGATCGTGGCGATCGGCGGGCACGCCGACACGGCGCTCGAGACGTTCGACCGCGCGCTCGCGATCGACCCGAACTATCCGCCGGCGCACCTCTATCGCGGTCAGGTGCTGATGGACGCGAAGAACGACGCGGCCGGCGCGATCCGCTCGTGGGAGAAGTTCCTGCAGGTCGCGCCGCCCGGCGAAGACCGCGATCGCGTGACGAAGCTGATCGCGGACGCGAAGACGAAGTCCGGCCGCTAGCTCACTGGATCCGCGGCGGCAGCGGGAACGTCGACGTCACCGACACGGGAATCGCGGCCTTCGTCTCGCCCTTCAGCGTCACCACCGGATACGGGTAGCTCACGCGCACGGCGAGCCGGCCGCCGTCTTCGCCGACCTCGACGGCCGATGGCTCGATCGGCAGGCCGGCAGCGGTGACGGTCTGCACGATCGCCGCCCGGATGCGCTGGTCGCGCTCCTGCGCCTGGTCGTTGTCCGACACGCCGCGCGGCCCGATCTGCCGCGGCACCACCTCGTCGAGCAGGTTCGAGATCGTCACGTACGAGTAGCCCGCCATCATGGCGGAGTACACCGCGAAGACGATGCCGACGACGACGAGCGGGATGACGAGCTTCTTCATCGACCATTCCCTCCCGCAGGGGCGTAGACCCAGATCTTCGCGGCGGCCGGTAACCCGAGGGTGATGGTCCGGCCCTCGCTCGCCGCGGTGATCGTGCCCGCCCACGGAGCGATCTCCGTGATGGTGAGCCGGCGCCCCGGACGGACGTCGTGGCGCCAGAGGTGTTCGAGCAGCTTCTTGTCCGCCTCCGCCTCCTCCGTGATGCGTTCGACGACGACGGTGGCCCCTTCGCGCGCCTGCGCGAGCGGAAACGGCTCGACGCGCAGCGGGCGCGACATGCCCGGGATCGGGTTCCCGTGCGGGCACGTGCTCGGCATTCCAAGCATCTCGGCGAGCCGGTTCTCGACGCGCGGCGAGATGGCGTGCTCCAGCCGGTGCGCTTCCTCGTGCGCGTCGGTCCAGTCGAGCCCGAGCGAGTCGGTCAGCCACCGCTCGAGCAGCCGATGGCGGCGCGCCATGACCTCGGCGACTTCGCGTCCCTTCGTCGTGAGCGTCAGCTCCTTGCCGCGGCCGACCTTCACGTACCCGCCGCGCGTCATGCGCTGGATCGCCTCGGTCACCGCGGGCGCCGAGATGCTCATGTGCTTCGCGAGCCGGGCGCTGATCACGGGCTTCGCCGCGCTGCCGAGGTCGTAGATCGCGGCGAGATAGTCCTGCACCGAGGCGGTGGCATCGGTCGCGCGGTCGGTTTGCTTTAGGGCAGGCTTTTTGGGCATATTAGGGACACCTAACATCGGCGCGCATGTGGCACGAAGAAGTATAGCGTGCGGCCTGCGGCGCCGCCAAAACCCTGGCGGGCTCGCCCGCCCGAAAGGACCGCGTGATGCGTCCGTTGCCCACGTTACCCGCCATCGCCGCCGCCATGCTGCTCGTCGTCGTCGGCCCCGCCGCCGGTCAGGCGCCGGCCGGCGAGGTCGTCGTCTACTCCGCCCGTCACTACGGACAGGAGGCGGCGTTCGAGGCGTTCACGAAGAAGACGGGCATCCGGGTGAACATCTTCAACGGCAACACCGGCGAGCTCTTCGAACGGCTGAAGGCCGAGGGCGACAAGACGCCCGCCGACGTCCTGCTCACCGTCGACGCCGGCAACCTCTGGAATGCCGCGCGCGCCGGCCTGCTGTCGCGCGTCGATTCACCCGAGCTGCAGGCGAACGTGCCGGCGAGCCTCCGCGATCCCGAGAGCCGCTGGTTCGGGCTGACGGTGCGCGCCCGCACGATCGTGTATGCGAAGGACCGCGTGAAGCCGACGGAGCTGTCCACGTACGAGGCGCTCGGCGATCCGAAGTGGAAGGGCCGCCTGTGCCTCCGGACGTCCGGTTACATCTACAACCAGTCGCTGCTCGCGACGCTGATCCGCCGTCACGGCGAGCCGCGGGTCGAGGAGGTCGTGCGCGGCTGGGTCGCGAACCAGCCGACGCTGATCAACAGCGACACGAAGATCATCGAGGCCGTGGCCGCCGGCCAGTGCGACGTCGGGCTCGTGAATCACTACTACCTCGCCCGGCTCGTCGCGAAGACGCCGGCCTATCCGGTGGCGATTCACTGGGCGAACCAGCAGACGACGGGCACGCACGTGAACGTGTCCGGCGCCGGCGTCACCGCGCACGCCAAGCACCGCGCGAACGCGATCAAGTTTCTCGAATACCTCTCGAGCCCCGAGGCGCAGCAGCTGTTCGCCGACGTGTCGTTCGAGTACCCGGCCAATCCGCAGGCCTCCGTGAACCCGCTCGTCGCGAAGTGGGGCAAGTACAAGGCGGACGACATCAACGTCGCCGCCGCGGGCGAGCTCCAGGCGGCCGCGACGCGCCTCGCCGACCGCGTCGGCTACCGCTAACGGTGTCGCAGCCCGCGACGGTCAGGCCCGACGAGCGGCCGGCGGTGTGGATGCCGTCGCCGCCGTCGGTCTGGTCCGTCGCGGCGACCGTCATCGCCGCGCTGCTCGCCGTCCCGATCCTCGCCGTCATCTTCTCCCTCGCCCACCCCGCCGCCGACGTCTGGCAGCACCTCTGGCGCACGCAGCTCGCCGGGCTGATCATCAACACGCTCGGCCTCGTCGCCGCCGTCGGCGCCGGGACGCTCGTGCTCGGCACGACGCTCGCGTGGCTCGTCGTCGCCTATGACTTTCCGGGCCGCCGCGTCTTCGAAGCCGCGCTGATCCTGCCGCTCGCGATTCCCGCGTACGTCATCGGCTTCGCCTTCCTCGGCACGTTCGAGTTCGCCGGCCCGCTCGCGACGTGGATCCGCACGACGATCGGATGGCGGCTGCCGGACGTCCCCTCGGGCGTCGGCGTCGCCGTCGTCATGACGCTCGTGTTCTATCCCTATGTCTACCTCCTGGCGCGCGCCGCCTTCCACGAGCAGGGCGCGGCGACGCTGGAAACGGCGCGGAGCCTCGGCCGGTCGCGGCGGCGCGCGTTCTTCGAAGTCGCGCTGCCGATGGCGCGGCCGTCGATCGTCGCCGGCACGTCGCTCGCGATGATGGAGGCGCTCGCCGATTTCGGGACCGTCTCGACGTTCGGCTATCGCACGCTCGCCGAAGGCGTGTACCGCGTCTGGTACGGCATGTTCGACCGCGTCGCGGCGACGCAGCTCGCGACGCTGCTGCTCTTCTTCGCGCTCGGCCTGCTCCTGCTCGAACGGTCGCTCCGTGGCCGCGCGCGCTTCGTCCAGAGCCAACGGCGCGGGCCGGGCGTCACGCGCGCGCGGCTCTCCGGCGCGCGCGGCCTGGCGGTGGCCGCGGGCTGCGCCGGCGTCCTCGGTCTCGCGTTCGTCCTGCCGGCGGCCCAGCTCACCACGTGGGCCCTCGCCGACGGCGGGCTCCGCGTGCGGACGGGTTTCATCGCGACCCTGCGGAACACGCTCGTGCTCGCCGGCACGGCCGCGCTCGCCACCGCGGTGCTCGCGCTCGTGCTGGCGTACGCGCGACGGCTCGCGCCCGGGGGCGCGGCTCGCTTCGTCACACAGTTCGTGTCGATGGGCTACGCGCTGCCCGGGTCCGTCATCGCGGTCGGCATTCTCGTGCCGATGGCGTGGATCGATCACGAGATCATCGGGCGGCTGGGCGCGCTCGTCGGCCGGCCGCTGGACCTCGTGCTGACCGGCTCGGTGGTCGGGCTGCTGTTCGCGTACGTCGTCCGCTTCCTCGCCGTCAGCTTCCAGTCGCTCGAGGCGAGCCTCGTGAAGATCCCGGGCTCGCTCGACGACGCCGCGCGATCGCTCGGCGCGAAGATCGGCACGACGCTGCGGCGCGTGCACCTGCCGCTGCTCCGGAGCGGGCTGCTGACGGCGCTGGTCATCGTCTTCGTCGAGACGATGAAGGAGATGCCGGCAACGCTGCTGCTGAGGCCGTTCGGCGTGACGACGCTGCCGATCGAGGTGTGGGAGCGGACGTCGGAGTCTCTGTGGTCGGATGCCGCGGCGCCGGCGCTGGCGATCGTCGCCGCCGGGCTCATCCCCGTGTTCCTCGCGATCCGCCTGACCGATCGGAGCTGGGGGCCCCGACATGGCCCCCAGACCCCCACACGCTCGGACCGTCCCGGGAAACCCGGGCCGCTCCTCGATTACCGCCGCCCCGAATAGGCCGCGAAGCTGGGGGCGCGGCCGCTCCTCGATTAGCCGTGCTTACACGCCCCAGATGCGCGCGGCGACCGTTCCGATCAGATAGGTCACGCCGACCGCTGCGCCGAGCAACGCCAGATTGATCGCGATCCGCCGGCGGATGTCCATGCCGGACAGGAACGCGAGCGTCGTCGAGACGAACACCGCGGCGACGACGCCGACGGCGAGCGACGCCCACAGCGACCGGGAGCCGAGCAGCACCGGCAGCACGGGAACGAGCGCGCCGATCAGGTAGGAGACGCCCACGACGATCCCCACGCGGAGCGGCGACGCGCCGTGGTCGCCAGTACTCGCGGTTCCCAGGAACGCCTGCTTCCCCCGCTCCACGCGCTGCACCTCCCGCTCCGAGCTGGCGGCCCCGAACGCGCCGGCCGCCATCGATAGCGCGCCCGCGACGGCGACGGTCAAGCTCGCCACGAGGACGGACACCACGTCGGCGAACGCGGCGAAGAACCCGCTGACCGCCCCGAGGATCTCGACGAGGCCGTCGTTGAAGCCGAGGAACAGGTTGCGAACACGCTCGGGATCGATGCGGCGCGCCCCGGCGGCGCTGACGATCTGGTCCTCGTGTCCGAGCTCGTCGATCAGCACCTCCTTCACGGCCGCGCCGAGCGGCTCGTCGCGGTGCGCTTCCCAGAGCGCGAGGTACTTGCGGACGCCGTAGACCTCGATCGCTTCGAGCACGAGGTGGATGGCGGGCGCGCCGAACAAGCGGCACGCCGCCGTCAGCACGGCGAGCTTCCACCGCCGCCGCCAGTCGAGGCGGTCGAGATCGAGACCGAAGAACCGCTGCCAGAAGGCCGCGTGCCGCGACTCGATCGCGATCATCTCGTCGAGCATGCGGGCGAGGTCGCCGCGGGCGAAGCGGCGCACGGCGCGATAGAGCGCGAGGTCGAACAGCTCGTCGAGGACGAGGGCGCGGCCGAGACTGGGTGCGATCGTGTGCGTGGCCATCGTGGTTGAGACGTCCTCCCGCGTCCCGCGGATTCGCGATGTAGACTTTCACCGTCTATGAGGGACCGGGCCGACGCGCAGCAGCGCATCGCCGAGCTGCGGGAAGCGATCCACCACCACGATTATCTCTACTACGTCGAGGCCCGTCCCGAGGTCTCGGACGCCGAATACGACGCGCTCATGCGCGAGCTTCGATCGCTCGAAACCGCGCATCCCGAGCTCGTCACGCCGGACAGCCCGACCCTGCGCGTGGGCGGCACGCCGACGGCGCTCTTCAAACCGGTCGAGCACCGCACACCGATGTTGTCGCTCGACAACGCGATGACCGAGGACGACCTGCGCGAGTTCGCGACCCGGCTCGCGCGGTTCCTCCCGGGCGCCGAGTTCGCGTACGTCTGCGAGCCGAAGATCGACGGGCTCGGCGTCGCGCTCGTCTACGAGCGTGGCCGGCTCGGGCGCGGCGCGACGCGCGGCGACGGGCGCACCGGCGAGGACGTCACCGCAAATCTCCGCACGATCGGCTCGGTACCCGTCGTGCTGGGGCGCGGCGGTCTCGCCGACGAGCCCGAGATCGAGGTGCGCGGCGAGGTGTACATGCCGCGCCCGGAATTCGACCGCCTCAACCGCAGCCTGGAAGAGGCCGGCGAGCCGACGTTTGCCAACCCGCGTAACGCGGCGGCCGGCGCCGTGCGCCAGAAGGACCCGGCCGTCACGCGACGCCGGCCTCTCCGCATCTTTCTCTATTCCGTGAGCGGCGCCGCGCGGATGGGATTCGCGACGCACGCCGAAACGCTCGAGGCGCTCAGGACCGCCGGCTTCAAGGTGAACGACGAGATCGAGCGCTGCGTCGGCATCGACGCGGTCGTCGACTACTGCCGCCGGATCGAGGCGCGTCGCGACACGCTCGAGTACGACGCCGACGGCGTCGTCGTGAAGGTCGACACGCTCGAGCAGCAGCGGCAGCTGGGCGCGACCGCGCATCACCCGCGGTGGGCGATCGCGTTCAAGTTCGCCGCGCGCCAGGCGACGACCGTCGTCGAAGCCATCGAGGTGCAGGTCGGCAAGACCGGTATCCTCACGCCCGTCGCGAAGCTCCGCGCGGTCGAGCTTGCCGGCGTCACGATCCGCAACGTGAGCCTGCACAACGAAGACGAGGTGCGCCGGAAGGACGTGCGCATCGGCGACACCGTGCTCATCGAGCGCGCCGGCGACGTCATTCCGTACGTGGTGCAGGTCATCACGGCGAAGCGCCCGGCCGACGCCGCCGAGTTCCGCTTCCCGGATCGTTGCCCCGTGTGCGACGGCCACGCCTTCCGCCCCGAGGGCGAGGCGTACTGGCGCTGCACGAACACCGCGTGCCCGGCGCAGCTCAAGGCGCGGCTGCGGCACTACGGCTCGCGACGCGCCATGGACATCGAGCACCTCGGCGAGGCCGCCGTCGACCAGCTCGTCGATCGCAAGCTCGTCGAGAATTTTGCCGACCTCTACCGGCTCACCGTCGAGCAGGTCATGGAGCTCGAGCGCCAGGGTGAGAAGTCCGCGCAGAACCTCGTCGCCGCCATCCAGGCGTCGAAGACGCGGGGACTGTCACGCCTGCTGAACGCGCTCGGCATCCCGATGGTCGGCGAGCGCGTCTCGCAGCAGCTCGCGGCGCGCTTCGGCCGCATGGAGCGGCTGATGGCGGCGTCGGAGGAGGAGCTCGCGCACGGGCACGGCATCGGCACCGAGATCGCCCGCGCCGTGCGGGCGTTCTTCGAAGATGACGCGAACCGCGCGGTCATCGAGCGGCTCGGCGCACTGGGCGTCGTCATGACGGAAGCGGGCGCGGCCGAAGGACCGCGGCCGCTCGAGGGGAAGACATTCGTGCTGACGGGAACGCTGACCGGAATGACGCGGGACGAAGCGCGCGACCTGATCCAGCGCCGCGGTGGTCGTGTCACGAGCACCGTGTCGAAGAAGACGAGCTACGTCGTCGTCGGGGAAGCGCCCGGATCGAAGGCCGACGACGCGCGACGGCTGGGCGTCACGATTCTCGACGAGCCGGCCTTCGTCGTGCTGGTGAACGCGTGAACCGGCGTGACGTGCTGACGCGGATGGCGGTGCTCGCCGGCGGTGGCATCGCCGCCGGATGTGTCGGCGTGACGCGCGACTCGCGCGCGCCGGTCGACATGCTGCGGCCGGGAACGTGGGCCGTGCACCGGCCGATGCTCGACGCGCGGCAGGAGATCGGGGTCGTCGCGCTCCGCGACCGCATGATCGTGATCGGTGGATTCGGCGAGCTCGGCGCCGCCGTCCCGGCCGTCGAGGCCTATCACCCGGCCACCGACGCGTGGGAACGCCTCGCGCCCCTCCCCGCGGCCGTGCACCATCCCGCGGCCGCCGTCGTCGACGGCCGCCTCTTCGTCGTCGGCGGCTACGCCGGTCGCGTCCCACCGTGGAACGCGCAGAACACCGTGTACGAGTACGACGTGGCCCGGAACTCGTGGGCGACGCGCGCCCCGCTGCTCATCGCCCGCGGCGGCCACGCCGCTGCCACCGTCGGCGGCCGTATCCACGTCGTCGGCGGCGCGCACGGCGATGCGCTGTCCGAGCACGAGGCGTACGACCCGGCGGCCGATCGCTGGACACGGCTCGCCTCGATGCCGTTCGCACGCGACCATCTGGCGGCCGTCGCGTTTCAGGGGCGGCTCTGGGCGATCGGCGGGCGCTCGTCGTTCCTCGGCGACCAGTACGCCCACGTCGACATCTACGACGCCTCGACGAACCACTGGCACACGGGACCGCCGCTGCCGGAGGGCCGCGGCGGCCTCGCGGCCGCCGTGTTCGAGGACCGGATCTTCGTGTTCGGCGGTGAATCGCCGCTCAGGATCTTCAGCGCCACCGAGATGTACGAGGCCGCCGGCAACCGGTGGATCGCGAAGGAGCCGATGCCGACACCGCGTCACGGCATCGGCGCGGCCGTGCTCGACGGGCGGATCTGGATTCCGGGCGGCGGCACGCGGCCGGGTCTCGCGCGCACCCCGGCGAACGAGGCGTACCGGCCGTGAGCCGAACGGTCGCCGCCGTCGCGGTCGCCATCGCCGTCGCGCTCGCCCCGGCCGCCGCGGTCGCGGCGGACGTCACGCGCGAGGACGCGCTGCGCACGCTGGCGGACCGCGGGAGCAGCGACGAGCAGCGACGGCGCGCCGTGGCGCGGCTCGGCGACGTCGGCACCATGGCCGACATGGACACGCTGGTGCGCGCACTGCGTGATCGGCGTGATGACGTGCGCGCGTTCGCCGAGCGCTCGATGTGGCAGATCTGGCACCGCTCCGGCGACGACGACGTCGACCGGCTGCTCGAGACCGGTATCGAGCAGATGACGTCGCGCGCCGGCGACGCCGCCGTGGACACGTTCACGCGCGTCATCGAGCGGCGGCCCGCGTTCGCCGAGGGCTGGAACAAGCGCGCGACCGTGTACTACCTGATGGGCGAGTACGCGAAGTCGCTCGCCGACTGCGACGAAGTCATGAAGCGCAACCCGTATCACTTCGGCGCGCTCTCGGGCTACGGCATGATCTACGTGCAGCTCGGTCAGCCGCAGCGGGCGCTCGAATATTTCGAGCGCGCGCTCGACATCAACCCGAACCTCGACGGCGTCCGCACCTCGGCCGATGCCCTGCGGCGCCTGATCCTCGACATGCGCCGCAACACGCTCTGACGAGAACCCCGCACCCGGAGACCCATCGTGATCAACGCCCTTCGCAAGACAACGAGTCCGAGCGTCGCCAACGCCATCGAGACGTTCAACGTCCGGCCACGAAACCAGGGCCACATGTCGTCGGAGCTGCGCGCGCTCTTCCCCGATCTGGGCCCGATGGTCGGCTACGCCGTCACCGCGGTGATCCGCGCGGAGCCGGCGCCGCTCGACGGCCACCGCGCGAGCACGTACGGCTGGTGGGACTACGTCCAGACCATTCCCGCGCCACGGGTCATCGTCGTCCACGACCTCGACGAGCCGCGCGGCCAGGGCGCGCAGTGGGGCGAGGTGCAGGCGAACATCCACAAGGCGCTCGGATGCGTCGGCACCGTGACCGATGGCAGCGTGCGCGATCTCGACGAGGTCCGTGCGCTCGGCTTCCAGTTCGTCGCCGCGCACGTGTCCGTGTCGCACGCGTACGTCCACATGGTCGACTTCGGTCTGCCGGTGAAGGTCGGCGGCCTCTGGGTGAAGCCGGGCGATCTGATCCACGCCGATCAGCACGGCGTGGTCACGATCCCGCCGGACATCGCGGACCGCATTCCGGACGCGGTCGCGAAGGTCGAGGCGGACGAGCGCAAGATCATCTCGGTCTGCCAGTCGCCCGACTTCAACGCCGACAAGCTGAAGGCGCTCTACAAGCAGATCCGGCCCGGCACGTACTAGCGCATGACCGACCGCGTCAAGACGAACGGCGTCGTCCTCGCCGCCCGCGTGTGGCCGGGCGCGGAGAACGGCACCGTGGTCGGCATCCACGGGCTGACGGCGAACCACACGTGCTGGTATCCGCTCGCGGGCGTGGTCGCGCCGCGGCGGCGGCTGATCGGCTACGACCTGCGCGGGCGCGCCGACAGCGAGAAGCCGGCGAGCGGCTACAGCCTCGCCGTCCACGACGCCGATCTGCTCGGGCTGCTCGATCACTACCGGATCGACCGCGCCGTCCTGATGGGCCATTCGCTCGGCGCGCACATCGCGGTGCGCTTCGCCGCGCACCATCCCGACCGCGTGGATCGCGTCGTCCTGTTCGACGGTGGACTCGACGTCCGCGCCGAGGTCCTCGACTCGATCGCGCCGGCCGTGAATCGCCTCGGCGTGGAGTTCCCGTCGCTCGACGCGTACCTCGGCATGCTCCGCGGCCTGCCGATGTTCGCGGGCCGATGGAACGCGCACCTCGACCGCTATTTCACCTACGACGTCGAGCCGGGCCCGGGCGGCGGCGTGCGCTCGAAAGTCGCGCGCCACGCGATCGAGGAAGAGGTCCAGAACCTCCAGCGCAGCCGCCTGTGGGTGTGGCATCACCGGATCCAGGCGCCGACGCTGCTGCTCCGCGCGCCGGACGGCCTGCTCCGCGCCGACGACTGCCTGATGACGCGGGAGGAAGCGGAGGCGATGGCGCACGCGATCCCGCGCTGCCGGCTCGTCGTGGCGCCGGGCACGAACCACTACACGATCGTGCTGGGCGAACACCCGCTCGTCGCGCGGACGCTCGACGAGTTCCTGCGCGCCTGACTACACTGGCGCATGGAGATTCGCCTGCCGGCGGCCGACGACGTCGACGCGTTGATGAGCCTGGCCGGGCAAGTGATCGCCTCGGAACGGGCGGGACCGTTCGTCCGGTCGCATCTCGACCGTCATCACGTGCTCGTGGCGGAAGTCGACGACGCGGTCGTCGGGCTGATCCTGTACCGCACCGATTGGTTCCAGTGCACGTTCGTCTCGCTCGTGTCGGTCGAGAAGGATCACCGCCGGAAAGGGATCGCGCGGGCGCTATACACCGCGGTCGAGGGCATCTCGCCGAGCCCGCGGTTATTCTCGTCGACGGAGGAAACGAATGCGGTCGCGATCCGCATGCACACCGCGCTCGGCTTCACGCCGTCGGGCCACATCGACAACCTGCCGCAAGGCTACCGCGAGCTCTTGTTCTTCAAGCGCCTGCGCTGAACCCCCACACCCGAGCCAGCGAGACGGAGGGCACGCGTGACCGACGAGACGACTGCGACCGACAAGGATTCGCTCCTGAACGAGGCCGCGCGCGAGTACCGCGCGCTGCACGAAGCCATCCACGGGCTGAACGAGGAACACATGACCGAGGTATGGCTCGGCACGTGGAGCATCACGGAAATCATTGCCCACATGAGCGGCTGGCACCGCGAGATGGGGCCGGCGCTCGAGCGCATGACGCGCGGCGACCGGCCGGTGCCCGCCGGCGTCAGCTACGACGATGTCGACGCCTGGAACGCGAAGTTCGCCACGGTGGCGCGCGCGACGTCCGTGGCCGACCTGCTGCTGGAACTCGACAAGTCCCACGAGTACTTCCTCCGCGCCGCGGCCGGCGTGCCCGCCGACCGGTTTCAGCCGGGGAAGACGGCGTTCAAGATCGTCGATCTCAACAGCGCCCACCACTACCGCGAGCACGGCGGTCAGATCCGCGCGTGGCGCGCCACGCGCGGCGTGTGAGATCGCGCCACCGGTACGACGTTTGCAGCCGCCTGTCATGGCGGGATGTTGCGCTTCATCGTCCTCGCCATGGCCGTCCTCACGCCGGCGTCAGCCGCCGATCTGGTGTACGACTTCGAGTGGGAGGTGGCCGCGACCGTGTCGCGGCTCGACGGCGGTGAGGTCAAGACGACCGACGGCCGACTGACCGGCACGGGGCGACTCGTGCTCCGCGACGAGGGCGAGCGGATTCTCTCGTTCGAATGGCACGGCGACGAGGCGACGGGCAGCGGTCTGATCGGACCGTACGGTCCCGAGCACGTGACCTTCCCGACCCCGTCCGACATCGGCTTCCCGCCGGCCCCGCCCTACCGCGGCGGTGGTCGCTACACGTTCGAGGGCGAGCGCGAACGACCGACCGGCTTCACGATCACGTGGGTGGAAGCGTTCTACTGCCGGACGGCGCCGGCGGCGTGCGACGACATCACGGCCTGGGAGCGATCATTCGCGGGCCGCGCGCGCCGGGTTCATTCGAGGACCGAGCGCCCCGGGGAACCCGTGGCGCTCCTCGATGTCCCGTAACGCTAGCGGCCGCGGTCGTCCCTTCGCAGCTTGTACTCGATCGAGTCGACGAGCGCCTGCCAGGACGCCTCGATGATGTTCTCGGCGACGCCCACCGTTCCCCACGTGTCCTCGCCGTCGCCCGACGTGATGAGCACGCGCGTCTTGGCCGCGGTTCCCGCCGACTCGTCCAGGATGCGGACCTTGTAGTCGAGCAGCCGCATCTCGCGCAGGTTCGGATAGAACTCTTCCAGCGCCTTCCGCAGCGCGTGGTCGAGCGCGTTGACCGGACCGTTGCCGGCCGCGGCGGTGTGCTCGAGCATGCCCTTCACGCGCACGCGCACGGTCGCCTCCGCGACGGGCGCGCCGCCGGCGTTCTGCTCTTCGACGATGACGCGGAACGCGTCGAGCTCGAAGTACGGCTTGTGCCGGCCGAGCGCGCGCTCCATGAGCAGCTCGAAGGACGCCTCGGCGCCCTCGAACTGGAAGCCCTGGTCCTCGAGCGCCTTCAGCTGATCGAGGATCCGCCGCGAATCGGGCGTGTCGCGGTCGAGGTCGATGCCGTACTCGCGCGCCTTCCACAGCACGTTCGATTTCCCGGACAGCTCGGACACGAGCACGCGGCGATGATTGCCGACCGCTTCGGGATCGATGTGCTCGTACGTCTCGGGATGCTTGACGACCGCGGAGACGTGCATGCCGCCCTTGTGCGCGAAGGCGGAATCGCCGACGTACGGCTGCGAGCTCCACGACTTGCGGTTCGCGAGCTCGGACGCGAAGCGGGACACGTCGCGCAGCTCGCGCAGATTCGCTTCCGGGATGCACTCGAGGCCCATCTTGAGCACGAGCCCGGGAATGACGGACACGAGGTTCGCGTTGCCGCAGCGCTCGCCGAAGCCGTTCATCGTCCCCTGCACCTGGTCGGCGCCCTCGCGAACCGCCGCGAGCGAATTCGCGACGGCGCACTCGGCGTCGTTGTGCACGTGGATCCCGAGCGGCGTGCGGACGTGCTGCCTGACCTCGCGGATGATCTCGACCAGCTCGAACGGGAGCGTCCCGCCGTTCGTGTCGCAGAGCACGAGCCAGTGCGCGCCCGCGTCGGCGGCGGCACGGATCGTCCCGAGCGCGTAGTCGCGATTCTTCTTGAAGCCGTCGAAGAAGTGCTCGGCATCGAACATCACTTCCTCGACCTTCGGCCGGAGGAACGCGATGGTGTCGCGGATCATGTCGACGTTTTCATGCAGCGTGGTGCCGAGCGCGCCCGTGACGTGGAAGTCCCACGACTTGCCGACGATGGTCGCGACCGGCGCGCCGGCGTCGATGAGCGCGCGCATGTTGTCGTCGTTCTCGGCGGCGCCGCCGGCCCGGCGCGTCATGCTGAACGCCGCGAGCTTCGCCTGCTTGAGACCGACGTCCTGCATGCGACGGAAGAACCGGAGATCTTTGGGGTTCGACCCGGGCCAGCCGCCCTCGATGTAGTGGATGCCGAGCGCGTCGAGCTTCGTCGTCAGGCGGACCTTGTCTTCCATCGAGAAGGACACGCCTTCGCCTTGCGTCCCGTCACGAAGGGTGGTGTCGTAAATCTTGATCACACGACGCATTCCGGACCTCCTGAGCAGGTTTGGCCATCATGCGGTCGCGTGTGTCGGAGTGTCAAGAAACGGAGGACCCGCGCATGAAGCCAGTGGTCCTGATCGGCATCGTCCTCATCGTCATCGGCGTGCTCGCGCTTGCCTGGCAGGGCATCACGTACACCACGACGGAGAAGGTCGTGGACCTCGGCCCCCTGAAGGTCGAAGCGCAGCGGGAGAAGACGATTCCGCTACCGCCGGTGCTCGGAGCGCTGGCGCTCGCCGGCGGGATCGTCCTGGTCGTGGTCGGCTCGCGACGCTGACGGCGCGCTGCGCGGCTCGTCCACGGGCAGCACGAACACGAACGTGCTGCCCTTCCCGGCGACCCCGTCGCTCTCCACCCAGATGCGCCCGCCATGCATTTCGACCAGTCGCCGGGTCAACGCCAGGCCGAGGCCGGTGCCCTCCTGCGCCTTGGCATACGACGCATCGAGCTGCTCGAACGACAGGAAGACGCGCTCGTGGTCGTCCGGCTTGATGCCGGTGCCGGTGTCGGCAACGGCCACGCGCACGCGGTCGCCGGCCGGGTCGCGCTCGAGCGCGGCCGACACCGTCACGCGGCCGCCGTCAGGCGTGAACTTGATGGCGTTCGAGAGCAGGTTGTAGAGCACCTGCTTCACTTTCGCCACGTCGGCCGACACGTGCGGTAATCCGGGCTCGACGCTCGCGCCGAGCACGATCGCTTTCTGCCGCGCCATCGTGTCGACCACGGCGACGGCGTCCCGCACCGACTCGCCGAGGTCGACCGCCGTGCGCGCCATCGTCATGCGCCCCGCCTCGATCTTCGAGAGGTCGAGAATGTCGCTGATCAGGTGCAGCAGGTGCCGGCCGCCGGCGGTGATCTGCGTCACGAATTCCGCCTGTTTCGCCGTCAGCTCGCCGTACGAACCGTTCTTGAGGACCTGGGAGAACCCGATGATCGCGTTCAACGGCGTGCGGAGCTCGTGGCTCATGTTGGCGAGGAACTGGCTCTTCGCCCGGCTCGCTTCCTCCGCGCGATCCTTCGCTTCGCGCAGAATCTCCGAGCGCTCTTCCAGGCGGCGGATCGACTCGCGCGCGAGCGCCTCCTCGTACGCCTGCCGGCGAATGCGCGCCTCGCGCTCCGACAGCTCGATCGTCATCTGATTGATGGCGACCGCGAGCTCGCCGAGCTCGTCGTGCTGCCGCACCTCGACGCGATGCGCGTAGTCGCCTCTCTCGATCTCGCGCACCCCGTGCACGAGCCGCTTCACCGGCCGTGAGACCGTGCGCGCGACGACGAGGGCGCCGACGATGGACAGCAGCAGCCCGCCGGCGAACAGCGTGATCAGCTTCGCGCGGAGCCGGTACAGCGCGGCGAACGCCTCCTCGACCGGACGGTGCAGCACCGCCACGATCGCGAAGTCCTGTTCCCGACCGAGCGAGGTGACGTGCGCCATGTAGTCGCGACCCGCGGCGGCGATCGCGAACGTCTCCGGCGCTCCGTCGAGCGGCGCGGGCAGCGCGTCGAGCAGAGCGCCGCGCTCGGGCCCCGACAGCGTCGACGCCGGCGTGGCGCGCGTGCCCGGCACGTGCGTCACGAACGTGACGTCGACGCGGGTGAGCCGCTTGAGATCCGCCGCGAGCTTGTCGTCCACCACGAAGCCCATGCCGATCCACGCGACCGGGACGGGCGCGAGCAGCGGAACGATGACGAGCTGGTACGGCCGGCGGTCGATGAAGACGACGGACGCCGCTTCGCCCGCGTCCTCGGCGACGCGAATGACTTCCGGAAACGCGAACGGCGTCTGGCGCGACCCCGGATGCAGCGTATCGGCGATCGTGACGAGATCCGGAGCGACGAGCACCATCACATCGGCGCCGATGCGCGCCTGGTGATTTTCGAGCGCGGACAGGATGGTGCCGGCGTCCTGCGTCGCCCACACGGTCTTGAACGCGAAGTCGCCGGAGAGCAGCCGCGCGGCGTGCGCGAGCTGCTCGTTGCGCGCGCGCATGAGCCGGTTGAAGACGCGGCCACCGACGAGCAGCTCGCCGTTCAGCTGCTGCCGCGCGTCCTGCGTGTTGGCGGCGTCGACCACGAAGAACGCGAACGTCTGCACGATGAGCATCAAGCCGACGACGAAGATGATGATGCGGCCCTGGAAGCTCCGGGACCGCAGAGCGCCGAAGCGGCTAGCCGCCCGTCTGGCCGTCATACCGTCCGGGACCGCGCGGCGCCCGCCATTCGCGCTTGAGCGCAAGCGACCAGGCGAGTCGTCTTGGATCCGCGGCGGCCACGGTCACGGGCTGCACGGTCTTTTCCGTCGGCAGGCGCATGCGCGGATGCCACACGCGCGCCTCGTACGTTCCCGTCGGCACGTCGGTGATCCGGGCGCGGCCGTCGGCGGCGGTCTTGGCGAACCATGGGCTCGGCGCCACGTACACGTACGCGACCATCCAGTCGTGGATGTTGCAGCCGAGCACGACGACGCCGCTGCGGTCGAAGACGACCGGCGACGTCGGTGTTCCGGTGTAGAGCGGAAGCTCGAACTTCTTCGCGGGCGAGAACGAGT
Organism: Candidatus Rokuibacteriota bacterium; assembly: GCA_016184365.1. Classification (GTDB taxonomy): domain Bacteria; phylum Methylomirabilota; class Methylomirabilia; order Rokubacteriales; family CSP1-6; genus AR8. The sequence continues at coordinate 2,628 of JACPCW010000030.1, read as the reverse complement.
AGACGTGGTGCTTGATGTTGTCACGGTTCGGGAACGTCACCGCGGTTCCGATGTTCACCGGCAGGACGCGCGGCACGAACTCCTTGTCGACCTGGTCCATCACCGCCGGCGGCGCGGCCGGTCGACCCGGGGTCGACGCGGTCCCGGTCGGGATGAGCACGACGACGGCGTCGTCGACGGGCCTGCCCTTGTCGTCCTGCACGACGGCTTCGATCGCCGCGGGCCGCTGCGCGGTGACACCGGTCGTCGTCACCGCGACCATCACCAGCGCCATGCCGATCGCCACCCCTCGCGCTGTCCTCATCGTCCTCCGCGCCCGACGGGCGCCGTGCCGCGTTCTAATGAACCTCGCGGAATTGGTTGACGGCCCCGCCCACGGCGGCCGCTGCGGGCTCGCGCGGCCCCCGCTCGGGGATGGGGGGTCGCGCTCGTCACGCCCCGGAACGAGCACCGGCGTACAGGCGAGCCCGGCGCGGTCGCCGTGGGCGGGGCTGTCAACCAATTCCGCGAGAATCATTAGACCACGCCGTCCGCGCGCAGCGTCCTGATGGCGGCGGGATTCAGTTTGAGCACGCGCCGCAGGATCGCATCGGTGTGCTGCCCCAGCGCCGGCGGCGGCGTCGTCGCGGCGCCCGGCGTGCCATGCAGCCGGATCGGCACGCCCATCACCCGGATGTCGCCGGCCTTCGGGTGACGCAGGTGGACGATCATACCGCGCGCCTTCAGGTGCTCGCTCTCGCACACTTCGGGGACCGTCTTGATGCGACCCGCCGGCACGCCCGCCGCCTCGAAGCGCTTGAGCCATTCGTCCACCGCACGCGTGCCGAGGATCTCGTTGAGCAGCGGGACGAGCGTCCCGCGCTGTTGCACGCGCTTCGCGACGGTGTCGAACCGGGCGTCCGTGGTGAGGTCCGGCCGATCGAGCGCCGCGCAGCAGCGCTCCCACAGCGAGTCGTTCGCGACACCGAGCGTGAGATACGCGTCGGCGGCACGGAACACCTCGTACGGCACGATCGACGGATGCGCGTTGCCGCGCCGCGACGGCCGCTGCCCGGAGCCGAAGTACATGCCGGACTGATAGGTCAGCAGCGCCGCCATCGCGTCGAGCATGGAGATCTCGACCTTCTGGCCGCGGCGCGTCCGCGTGCGCGCGAGCAGCGCGAGCGTCACGCCGTGCGCCGCCGACATGCCGGCGACGAGATCCGCGATCGACGTGCCGACCTTCACCGGCGGCCCGTCCGGGAAGCCGGTGATGTCCATCAATCCGGACTCGCCCTGGACGATGAGGTCGTAACCACCGCGCGCGGCCTCGGGACCCGATTCGCCGAATCCCGAGATCGAGCAGTACACGAGCTTCGGATTGATCTTCGCGAGCGCCTTGTACCCGAAGCCGAGGCGCTCCATCGTGCCGGTGCGGAAGTTCTCGAGCAGGACGTCGCTCTTCGTCACGAGCTTCCGCAGCACGTCCTGGCCGGCCGCGGGCTTGAGGTTGAGCGTCATCGACAGCTTGCCGCGGTTCACCGACATGAAGTACGTCGACTCACCGCCGACGAACGTGGGCCAGCTCCGGGTGTCATCGCCCTTGCCGGGCTCTTCCACCTTGATGACCTCGGCCCCCATGTCCGAGAGGATCATCGAGCAGAAGGGGCCCGCGAGCACGCGGGTGAGATCGAGGACGCGAACGCCGCTAAGGGGCTTCTTCGCTGCCGGCACGTTGCCTTCCTTTCCAGACACGTTTGGCCACGCTGCGGGCGATGGCGTTGACACGATCGCCCGCGCGACCGGCGCGGCGCCAGAAGATGCGCGCGCGGTCGAGCGAGCCGAGGTGCGAGAAGTAATAGACGCCGCCGACGGCCTCGATCGCGACGGTCGCGCCGATCTTGAGCCAGTCGGTGGCGGATCCGTGACAGACGAACCGCGCGCCGCCATCGAGCTCCACGACGGCGATGTGGAGCGGCGACTTGAATCCTTCGGGCGGCGAGTGGAGCGTGGTGAACGTGACGACTTCACCGACGCCGGGAAACGACGCGGGCTCCATCTGGACGGGATGGTGCGGGCACCAGGCCGCGGGCGGCGCCACGACCATCCCGCATCTCGGACACCGGGACCCGGCAATCCGTTCGATCATCGCGGCGACGTCGCGCGCCGAGCGGCGGGAAGAGCTGTGGCGAGGCAGGCGTGGCGAACACCACGTTGCTCGCGAACGCGAACGTGTCGCGCGGCGTGCGCAAGGAGTGTCAGTGGCCGGGTCGGTGTCGGGCCTGGGTCAAGGGACCCGTCGCCTGCATCGGAAATGCGGAAGCGAGGCGCCGGATGCAGCCCAGCCGCGAAGGGTAATGCGCACGCAGTGCGCGTGGTCATCTGACCCAGGCCCGGCACCGGCCCGGCCACGGCACAGCGGCAATGCAGGCGGACGCGCGCCACGACGCTCACGCGCCTTCGAACAGCATGACCCAGTTGTTCGTCGCAAGCCCGCCGATGGAGTGCGACAGCGCGACGCGCCCGGCAACCTGACGGCCTTCGGCCAGCCCGGTGAGCTGCCACACGCACTCGACGACCTGCGCGATGCCGGTGGCGGCGAGCGGATGCCCGCGAGCCTTGAGCCCGCCGGACGGATTGATGGGGAGC
>JACPCW010000076.1 GCA_016184365.1 Candidatus Rokuibacteriota bacterium | reverse complement strand
CCGAGCGCGGGGGGGTGGGGGGGGCCATGTCGGGGCCCCCCACATAAACGATGCGGCGCTTTACGTTTCCGCCCGGCCAGCTCGCCGATGGACGGATCACGTTCGACCGCGACGAGAGTCATCACCTCGCGCGCGTCCTCCGCCTCCATCCCGGCGACACCGTCGTCGCGTCGAGCGGCGATGGCATCGAGCACACCGTGCGTCTCGACGTGGTCGGCGACATCGCGGCGGGCACCGTGATCGCCACCCGCTCGCGCCCGAGCGAATCGCCGCTCACCGTCACGCTCGTCCAGGGCGTCCCGAAGGGCGACAAGATGGAAGCGATCGTCCGCGCCGTCACCGAGCTGGGCGTGGCGCACGTCGTGCCGGCCGTGACGGAGCGCACGGTCGTGCGGCTCGACCCGGCGCGCTGGCGCGAGCGCGCGCGGCGCTGGCAGCGCGTCGCGAAGGAAGCGACCAAGCAGTGCGGCCGCGCGGTCGTGCCGGACGTGGACGTGCCGCGACCGCTCGACGCCTGTCTCGATGCGCTCGGGCCGCCGTCGCCGCGCGAGCTTCGCCTGTGCGTCTGGGAAGGCGCGACCGCGCCGCTCGATCAGGCGCTCGCCGGCGCGGCGCCGAGCGCGAGCGTATGCGTGCTCGTCGGCCCGGAGGGCGGCCTGACACCGGAAGAGGTCGAGAGCGCCCGTCTCCGGGGATTCGTCGTCGCGAGTCTCGGTCCGCGAATTCTCAGATCCGAGACGGCCGGGCCCGCAGTCGTCGCGATTCTCCAGTTCCGTCTCGGAGATCTCGCGGGCGCATGACGGCGGGTCACGAGTTCTTCGAGGTCGAGGCCGACGTCGGCGTCCGCGCCTGGGCGCCGCGCGCCGAGGAGGCGTTCGCGCAGGCGGCGCTCGGCGTGTTCGCGCTCATCGTGAATCCCGCCGAAGTGGAGCCGCGCGAGCGACGCGAAGTGCGCGCGCAGGCCGATTCGGAGGAGGCGCTGCTCGTCGGGTGGATCAACGAGTGTCTCTACGTCCACGAGATCGAAGGCTTCGTCGTGAGCCGCGTGGAGGTCGACGTCCTCGGCCCGGGCGTCGTGCACGGGTTCCTCGTCGGCGAAGAATTCGATCCTGCGCGCCATCGCCCGGGTACGATCGTGAAGGCCGCGACGTTCCACGGCGTGCGCGTGACGCGCACGCCCGAGCGCGTCGAGACGTCGATCGTCGTCGACATCTGACCGATGCCCGCCGGACACCCAGGAGTGAATCGATGACGGACTGGACGGAGCCCGAGCACTCGCTCACCACGCACACACGGGCGTCAGCGACGAGCACGTGTCCCTGATGGTCCGTGGCGCCGATCTGCAGGCCGTCGCCGGCGCGCTCGACCGGATCATGAACGCCAACCGGCAGCTGAGCGCCTTCCACCAGGAACGCCGGCCCGGCCTCACGCGGGGCGACGGGCAGCCGTAACCGTCTCCGATCCGACACAACAGGGCGCCGGCGGCGTATCATCCTGGCCACGGAGCGCGCGCCGGGAGGCGGCGGCGTCGACGAGCCGTGCCGTTCAGAATCAACGAGTTACGTCGTATGGCGCGGTGTGGCACCCGCGTTGCTGACCCATCCCCCGGTTTATGCAGCAGCGGACCATCCGGAAGTCCGTGGCGCTCGATGGGGTGGGACTCCACTCCGGCAAACCGACGCGCATCGTGCTCGTCCCGGCGCCTGCCGACACCGGCATCGTGTTCCGCGTCGCCGGCGACCTGATTCCCGCCGCGCCCGAGAGCGTCGTCGACTCGCGCTACGCGACGACGGTCGGCAAGAACGGGTCGCGGATCCAGACCGTCGAGCACCTCATGGCCGCCGCCGCCGGCCTCGGCATCGACAACCTCGAGGTGCACGTCGAGGGCACGGAAATCCCCGCGACGGACGGCAGCGCGAGGCCGTTCGTCAACGCGCTCGCATCGGCGGGACGCACGGACCAGTCCGCGAAGCGCCGTCCCGTGACCGTGCCGTTCCCGATCCGCGTCGGCACCGACAACCGCTGGCTCATGATCGTGCCGTCCGACCGTTTCCGGATCAGCTACACGCTCGACAACGATCATCCGGCGATCGGCACGCAGACGCTGTCGTACGAGCCGAGCGAGCGGCGCTTCATCGAGGACTTCGCGCCCGCGCGCACGTACGGCTTCCTCAAGGACGTCGGCACGATGCGCAAGAACGGCCTGGCGCGCGGCGGGTCGCTCGACAACGCGGTCGTCGTCGGCAAGCGCGGCCCGATCAACGGCCTGCGCTATCGCGACGAGTTCGTCCGCCACAAGGTCCTCGATCTGATCGGCGACCTGGCGCTGCTCGGCCGCCCCGTCGTCGGCCACGTGATCGGCCGCAATGCCGGACACGACCTGAACTACCAGCTCGCCGTCGCGATCCAGCGGGCCGCGGGGCTCGAGCGCCGTGCGGTCGCCGCCCGCGCGGCTCGGCCCGAGGCCGCCACGACCGCGGCCCGCGTCAACGGGCTGCTGCCGGCCCCCGCCTCGCTCTGAGCCGCCGCGCGCGGCCCCGCTAAAGCGTCTCCAAACCGGCAGTTTCCCGCGTTCCGCACGCTATAATGACGACCCTGCGGTATGCGGAGTCTGGGCCTGATCCTCGCGCTCGTCGTTACCCTCGCGGTACCCGTTCCTGCGTCCGCCGAGCTGCGCATCAACGACCTCGACGTGTATCTGAACGACCACGAAGTCACCGTTCACGTGGTCGCGCTCGGCACGCTGGCGGACGGTCTGCACGAGGGGCTCCAGAGCGGCGTCCCGGCGCACGTCCGGTTCACCGTCGAGCTCTGGCAGTACAGCCGCTTCTGGCGGGACCGGCTCGTGACGACGAAGGTGGTCGAGCGGGCGCTCGACTACAACGTCGTCACCAAGGAGTACAAGGTCGCCGTGGTGCGCGGCGAGTCCCGCGCCCCGTACGTGACGCGCGACCTCCGCGACGCCCAGCGCCTGCTGAGCGAGCTGCGCGGGCTCAAGCTCGTGCCCGCCGCCGAGCTCCCGTCGGCCGAGATCTTCTACGTCCGGGTGCTCGCGGAATCGGCCCTGCGCGGCGAGAACACGTTCGTCACGCGGATGAACGGCACCGCGGCGCAGACGCTGCGGCAGTCCGACTACCGGACGATCGTCCGGAGCGAGTGATGCCGCTCCTGAACGACCAGTCCCGCCGCAAGCGGAACCTGATCATCATCGGCGCGCTGCTCGCGCTGGTCCTCGGGGCGTCGGCGTTCAACATCGCGTTCCGACCGGGCGAGCTGCCGATCGCGTCGAACCTGGTCGTGATCGCGCTCGCGAACCTGAACGTCATCGTGCTGCTCCTGCTGCTCGTGCTGCTGTTCCGGAACCTCGTGAAGCTCTGGTTCGAGCGGCGGCAGAAGGGGCTCGGCTCGAAGTTCAAGGCGAAGCTCGTGCTCTCGTTCCTCGTGCTCGCCGTCGCGCCGGCCGGGCTGATCTTCATCATCGCGTCCAACCTGATCAACCGGTCGATCGAAGGCTGGTTCAAGCCCCAGGTCGAACGGCCGCTCGACCAGGCGATCGCGGTCGCGCAGACGTACTACCAGAACCTCGAAGCGACGTCGCTCCGCCACGCGCGGCAGTTCTCGCGCGTCATCGAGCGCGACGGGCTCCTCGCGGAAGACCGCCGTGACGCGCTCGCCGCCTGGCTCGTCGAGCAGCAGGAGGCGCTCGCCGTCGCGGCGGTGACCGTCTTCGGCGGCGAGCAGGAGCTCGTCCACGTCAAGGATCCGGTCCTGCGCGAGCTGCCGACGCGCGACGTGAACGAAAGCCAGCTGCGCCGCGGCTTCGGCGGTCAGGACGTGACGACCGTGCGCGCGCTGGGGTCCGGCGACCTCATCGAGGCGGTCGTGCCGATCTGGATCACGCGCGAGACGGGTCGCACCGTCGCCGGCGTCGTCGTCGTGTCGACGCACGTGCCGGAACGGCTCGAGTCGAAGGTCCGCCTCATCTCGGAGGCGTTCAAGGAATACAAGCAGCTCAAGCTCCTGAAGAGCCCGATCAAGTTCGTCTACATCCTGCTCTTCCTGCTGATGACGCTGATCGTCGTGTTCTCGTTCACGTGGTTCGGGCTCTATCTCGCGCGCGGCATCACCGATCCGGTCGAAGAGCTCGCCGCCGCGACGCGCGAGGTCGCCGCGGGCAACCTCGGCTACAAGGTGCAGGCGCGCGCGGACGACGAGATCGGCGTGCTGGTGAACTCCTTCAACCGGATGACGGACGACCTCTCCGAGTCCAAGCGCCGGCTGGAGGAGGCGTACCTCGATCTCCAGGACAAGCACACCGAGCTGGACGACGGCCGGCGGTACATCGAGACCGTCCTGGAGGCCGTCACCACCGGCGTCGTGTCGTTCGATCCGCTCGGGCGCGTCACGACGATCAACCGCGCCGCGGAGCGCATGTTCGGGGTCGAGGCGCGGACGACCGTCGGACGGCTGGTCGAAGAGGTGTTCGGCGGCCACGACGTGCGGGACGTCGCCGGCCTCGTCGCGCGGACGCGGCGGCCGCGCGGCGGTCCCGCGACGCTCGAGCTCCATCTGCGCCGCGGCGGAGCCAACCTCTCGCTGCTCGCGTCCGCGACCGCGCTGCGCGGACCGGATGGCGACTACGCCGGCGCCGTCGTGGTCTTCGACGACCTGACCGAGCTCCTCAAGGCGCAGCGCCTGGCCGCGTGGCGGGAGGTCGCGCAGCGCATCGCGCACGAGATCAAGAACCCGCTCACGCCGATCCAGCTCTCGGCGCAGCGGCTGCGGCGCCGGCTCGCGCGCACGCCCGGCGACGACACGCAGATCGTGATCGAGTGCACCGACACGATCATCCAGGAGGTCGACGGCCTCCGCCGCCTGGTCGACGAGTTCTCGCGCTTCGCGCGGATGCCGGCGCCCGTGGCGCGACCGACCGACATCCGGCCGATCGTCGACGGCGTCGTCGCGCTGTATCGCGGGTCGTCGCCGCGGCTGTCGCTCGTCACGCGACATCCCGACGACCTCCCGCTCCTCGAGGTCGATCCGGATCACGTGAAGCGCGCGGTGCTGAACCTCGTCGACAACGCCGTCGAAGCCGTGGGCACGAGCGGCGAGGTCACGGTCGAGACGTCCCATGTCGCGGACGCCGAGCGCGTGCGCATCGTCGTCGGCGACAGCGGCCCCGGCATCAGCGCCGAGGACAAGGAGAAGCTCTTCCAGCCGTACTTCTCCAGGAAGGTCAACGGGATGGGCCTCGGACTGCCGATCGTGCAGCAGATCGTGACCGAGCACGGCGGGACGGTCCGCGTCGAGGACAACGAGCCGCGCGGCACGCGCATGGTCGTGGAATTCCCGGTGACGCGCACGACGGCGCCGGTCGGAGTATAGGTGGCATGACCCTTGGCTGGTGAGCACGTCCTCATCGTCGATGACGAGCCGGCCATCCAGGCCGCGCTGCGCGGCGTGCTCGAAGACGAGGGCTATCGCGTCAGCACGGTCGGCAGCGGCGCGGACGCCGTGGCCGCCGTGGCCGACGAATCGCCCGACGCGGTCTTCCTCGACATCTGGATGCCGGGCATGGACGGGCTCGAGACGCTCGCCGAGATGAAGCGCGTGCGCCCGGACGCGACCGTCATCATGATTTCCGGTCACGGCACCATCGAGACGGCCGTGAAGGCGACGCGGCTCGGCGCGTACGACTTCATCGAGAAGCCGCTGTCGATCGAGAAGACGCTCATGACGCTCACGCGCGCGCTCGAGCACAATCGTCTCGAGCGCGAGAACGCGTCGCTCCGCGCCGCCCTCGAAAGCCGCTCGGAGATCATCGGCGACAGCCCGGTGATGCGGGCGCTGCGCGAGCAGATCGCGATGGCCGCGCCGACGAACGGCCGCGTGCTCATCCACGGCGAGAACGGCAGCGGCAAGGAGCTCGTCGCGCGCGCCATACACGGCCAGTCGACGCGGCGCGACGAGCCGTTCGTCGAGGTCAACTGCGCCGCCATTCCCGAGGAGCTCATCGAGTCCGAGCTGTTCGGCCACGAAAAGGGCGCGTTCACCGGCGCGCACGCGCGACGGCGCGGGCGGTTCGAGCTCGCGCACGGCGGCACGCTCTTCCTCGACGAAGTCGGCGACATGAGCCTCAAGACGCAGGCGAAGGTGCTGCGCGCGCTCGAGGAGCAGGCGTTCGAGCGCGTCGGCGGCAAGGACACCGTGAAGGTCGACGTCCGCGTCATCGCCGCCTCGAACCGCGATCTCACGGCGCTCATCAAGGATGGCGGCTTCCGCGAAGACCTCTACTACCGCCTCGCCGTCATCCCGATCGACGTGCCGCCGCTCCGCGCGCGCAAGGACGACGTGCCGCTGCTCGTCGACCACTTCCTCGCGCAGTTCTCGGCGGAGAACGGCAAGCGCCGGAAGAGGATCGCCGCCGACGCGCTCGGGTACTTCCTCGCGTACGACTGGCCGGGCAACGTGCGCGAGCTGCGCAACATGGTCGAGCGGCTCGTCATCATGTCGCCGCGCGATCTCATCGCCGCCGAGGATCTGCCCGTTCCGCTGCGCGCGAAGGACGCCGTCCCCGCGCCGGCCGACGGTCGCGAACGCTCGCTGCGCGAAGCGCGCGACCAGTTCGAGCGCGCGTACATCCTGGCGGAGCTGCGCGCGCACGACTGGAACATGACGCGCACCGCCGAACGGCTCGGCATCGAGCGCAGCCACCTCTACCGGAAGATCAAGGCCTACGGCATCACGCCTCCGAAGTGAGGCGCTGATGCCCCTCTGGAACTTCGTCCGCCGCAGCTTCTACCAGGACTCCGTCACCCTGATGCGCCTGACGCGCGACCTCGAAGGCGCGGCGGGCGTGCAGCGGGCCGCGGCGATGATGGGTACGCCCGAGAACAAGGCGCTGCTCGCGGCGGCCGGCCTCCTCGCGGCCGACGGCGAGGCCGCGGCGCCCGGCGATCTCATCGTCGCCGTCGCGGCGGACTCGGCGGCCGCGGCGCGCGACGCGCACCACGCCGTCGATGCGGCGCTCGCGGCCGCACGCTCGCACGGCGGCGCCACCGCGACCGCGCGACCGCGAACCCTCGACGGCGCCCTGCGGACGCTGCCCGGCGCCAACCTCGCGCTCGTCTCGGTGCCGGGCCGGTACGCCGGCGCGGAAGCCATGCGATGTCTCGCGGCCGGTCTGCACGTGATGCTCTTCAGCGACAACGTGCCGGTCGCTGTGGAAGTCGAGCTGAAGCGTACGGCGCTCGATCGCGGACTGCTGATGATGGGCCCGGACTGCGGCACCGCGATCATCGATGGCGTGCCGCTCGGATTCGCGAACGTCGTCCCGCGCGGACGCATCGGCATCGCCGCGGCGTCGGGGACGGGCCTGCAGGAAGTCTCGTCGATCATCGCGACGCTCGGCGAAGGCGTGTCGCAGGCGATCGGCCTCGGCGGGCGCGACCTGTCCGACGACGTCGGCGGCCCGATGGCGGAGCGCGCGCTCGAGCTGCTCGCCGCCGATTCCGGCACGACCGTCATCTGTCTGATCGGCAAGCCGCCCGGCACACGGACGGGGCAGCGACTGGCGGAGCGCGTCGCACGCCTCGGCAAGCCGTGCGTCGTGCACTTCGCCGGGCGCAGCGTCGACGCAAAATTCCGCTGGGCCGCGACGACGCTCGAGGACGCCGCGCGCGCGGCCGTCTCGCTCGCGCGCGGCGCCGAGCCGGCGGCCGTGGAATTCACGGCGCCCGACGAAGCGCGGCGGCTCGCGGACACCGCGGCGCGCGCGCTCGCATCTTCGCAGCGGTTCGTGCGGGGCGTGTACGCCGGCGGCACGCTCGCCTACGAGGCGATCGGCATCCTGACCTCGCGGCTGTCCGGCGTCGCGCCGACGGTGCTCGGGGAGGGCGACGCGCACCGCGTCGTCGATCTCGGCGAGGACCGCTTCACCGTCGGCCGGCCGCATCCCATGCTCGACGGCACGCTGCGCCGTGAATGGATCGCGCGCGAGGCCGCGGATCCTGGTACCGCCGTCATCCTGCTCGATGTCGTCCTCGGCTACGGCGCGCACCCGGATCCCGCGGGCGAGATCGCGCCGGCGATCCGCGCCGCGATCGATGCGGCACGGTCGGCAGGTCGCGCGCTCGCCGTCGTGACGTCCGTGACCGGCACCGACGCCGATCCGCAGAATCGCGCGCGACAGAACGCGATGCTCCGCGATGCCGGCGTCGTCGTCATGCCCTCGAACGCCCAGGCCGCGCGGCTGGCCGCGCTCATCGCCGCGCGCGTGTCGCGGTGAGCCCGCGCGCTGTCCATGAACGGAGACACTTGAGCCGCTTCGCGAGGCGGGCTACACCAGCACGGTGATCACAACGTGAGCCAGAGCGAAATCGAGCACTTGCGGCAGGTCGTGGAAGCGGGCTTCGCCGCGATGGCGGCCCGCTTCGACGCGGTCGATGGCCGTCTCGACGCGCTCGAGCGCGACACGACCGACCGATGATGAGTCTGCTCGGCGCCCCTCCCCGAATCGTGAATCTCGGCCTCGACGTGTTCGCGGCGGAGCTCGGCCGCATCGGCGTGCCCGTCGTGCACACCGACTGGCGGCCGCCCGCCGGCGGTGATCCACGCCTCGCGGAGCTGCTCGGACGTCTCGCCGCCGCGCACGACCGCATCGCGCGCGCCAATGCCGTCGCGTTCGACCGGCTCGTGAACGGCGAGCCGGCGCTGATCGACTGCCGGCCCGCGCGCGAGGCGCTCGGGCTGGCCGATCGCGTCGTGCTCCACGCCGGGCCCCCGCTCGACTGGACGCGCGCGTGCGAGCCGATGCGCGCCGCGATCCTCTGCGCCATTCGCTACGAGGGCTGGGCCGCTGACGATGCCGGTGCGCAGCGCCTCGTCGAGCGCGGCGACGTCCGCGTCGAGCCGTGCCACCATCACGGCGCCGTCGGACCGATGACCGGCATGATCACCGCGTCGATGCCGGTGCTCGTCGTCGAGAACCGCCGCTTCGGCAATCGTGCGGCGGCGACGATCAACGAGGGCCTCGGCAAGGTCCTGCGCTTCGGCGCCAACGACGCGTCCGTGATCGAGCGGCTCCGCTGGCTCGCCGCCGAGGCGGGCCCCCTGCTCGGCGCCGCGCTCCGCACGACGGGCGGCATCGATCTCCGGACCCTGATGGCGCAGGCGGTGCGGATGGGTGACGAGATGCACCAGCGCAACGTCGCCGCCTCGTCGCTGCTCGCGCGCGCCCTGATGGCTCCCCTCGCCCGCGCGGCGACGGACGGCCAGGCGCTGGCGCGGCTCGCCGCGTTCGTCGCCGGCAACGATCAGTTCTATCTGAACGTCGCGATGGCCGCCGGCAAGGCGCTCGCCGATCCGGTCAGCGGCGTGCCGGACTCGACGCTCGTCCACGTCATGGCGCGCAACGGAACGGATTTCGGGATCCGCGTCTCGGCGCTCGGCGACCGCTGGTTCACGGCGCCCGTGAACATGCCGGCCGGGCTCTACTTCCCGGGCCACGGTCCCGACGACGCGAACCCCGATCTCGGCGACAGCGCGATCGTCGAAACGATCGGCCTCGGCGCGGTTGCGATGGCGGCGGCGCCGGCCGTGGCGCGGTTCGTCGGCGCGGGCGGTGTCGCCGAGTCGCTCGCCGCGACCGCCGAGATGCGCGAGATCGTGCACGACGAGCATCCGCACTTCCGCGTGCCGGCGCTCGACGAGCGCGGCACACCGGCGGGCATCGACGTGCGGCGCGTCGTGGAGACCGGGATCACGCCGATGATCAACACCGGCATCGCGAGCCGGAACGCCGGCGTCGGGCAGATCGGCGCCGGCGTCGTGCGCGCGCCGCTCGCGTGCTTCACGGCGGCACTCGAGGCGCTCGCGGAGACCATTCGGTGACGCGCCTGGCCGGGAAGGTCGCGATCGTCACCGGCGGCAACACCGGCATCGGCCGGGCGGTCGCGCTCGCGTACGCGGACGAAGGCGCCGACGTCGCCGTCGCCTGGATCGCGCGCGAGGCCGACGTGAAGACGCTCGGTGACGCCGTCGAGGCGAAGGGCCGCCGCTTCCTCGCGGTCCGCACGGACGTGACACAGGAGACCGAGGTCCGCGCCATGGTGCGCGCCGTCCGCGAGCGCTTCGGCCGCATCGACGTGCTCGTCAACAACGCGGGCATCCAGCGCGCGCAGCCGATCACCGACATGACGGTCGACGACTGGGACCGGATGATCGCCGTCCACCTGCGCGGCGCGTTCCTCTGCTGCCGCGAGGTCGCGCCAGTGATGATCGGGCAGCGGAGCGGCCGCATCATCCTCCTCACGTCGCAGCTCGCGTACATCGGCCGCCCGCGCTACACCGCCTATTCGGCGGCGAAGGGCGGCCTGCTCACGTTCACGCGCGCGCTCGCGCAGGAGCTCGCGCCGCACGGCATCCTCGTGAACTCGGTGTCACCGGGCCTGATCGACACGGGATTCGATCCGCTGCCCGAGGACGTGAAGCGCGCGCACGCGGCGTCGCTGCCGCTCAAGCGCCTCGGACAGCCGGAGGATCTCGTCGGCGCCTTCATCTTCCTCGCCTCGGACGAGAGCCGGTACTTCTGCGGCCAGACGCTCCACCCGAACGGCGGGGAGATCATGCCGTGACGCGGAGACCCCCCGGGAGAACGTGATGAAGCTGATGGTCGTCAATCCGAACAGCTCCGAGACCGTCACGGGCGCGATCATGCAGTCTGCCGAGCGCGCCGCCGCGGCCGGCACCACGCTGATCCCGATCACGACGAAGGGCGGCACGCGGAACATCGACTCGGCGTTCGGCGACTACCTGTCCGGCGCGCTGATGATCCGCACCTGCCTCGACGCCGTGGCCCTGCAGCGTCCCGACGCCGTCGTGCTCGCCGGGTTCGGACGCGTGGGCATCGATGCGCTGAAAGAAGCGCTCACGATCCCCGTCGTCTCCATCTCCGAGGCGTCGATGGCCGTCGCGTGTCTGCTCGGCCACCGGTTCACGACGCTGACGATGCTGAAGCAGTTCATCCCGTACCAGGAAGACCTGGTGCGGTACTACGGCTTCGACGCCAAGTGCGCCTCGGTGCGGGCCATCGACATCAACGTCGAGGAGTGCGTCACGGACCGCGCCCGCACGCTCCGGGAGCTCTCCGCCGAGATCCGCAAGATCGTCGACGAAGACCGCGCCGAGGTCGTGATCCTGGCGTGCGCGGGGCTCTGCGGCTACGACCAGGACCTCTCGAAGCTCGCCGGCGTGCCGGTCCTCGATCCGGTGGCGGTCGCGGTGAAGATGGCGGAAAGCCTCGTCGGACTGGGCGTTTCCCATTCGAAGGCCCGGAAGTTCGCGCACCCCCCGCAACCCCTCGATCACTACTTCTAGTTTCCTTTCACACCAGCCGGGCTGCGGGGTCACACGAGCACATGGGAGAGGCGCCGTTCGAGGGGATCGTCGAGGCGCATCACCGCGAGATCCATCGGTATCTCGGGCGGCTCACCCGCGGCTCGGCCATCGCCGACGACCTGGCCCAGGAGACGTTCTTGCGCGCGTATCGAAGCTGGAAGGCGCTCCCCGAGGGAGCGAACGTACGGGCGTGGCTCTTCACGATCGCGACCAATGTGATGCGTAACCATTTCCGCGGCGAAAAGCGCCGCACGAGGGCCCACGACACCGTGAAGGCGTCAACGCGCGAGGCCGGACCCGATCGTCCCGACGGCGCCGCCTCGGCGTCCGAGGCGCTCACGCTCGTCGAGTCGGTCGTCGCGACGCTGCCGCTCAAGCAGCGCAGCGCCTTCGTGCTGCGCAAGGTCCACGAGCTCGAATACGACGCGATCGGCGGCGCGCTCGGCTGCTCGGCGGACAGCGCGCGCGCGCACGTCTTCCAGGCGCTTCGCAAGATCCGGCACGGCCTCGACGGCCGCGAGCTGACCGCTGTCCCGGAGGTCCCGCGATGACCGGAAAGCACCCGATCTGCCGCGATCTCGAGCCCGACCTCGTCGCGGCCGCCATCGGTGAAGCCGGCGCGGCGGCGGCTGAACGTGTGGGCGAGCACGTCCGCCGGTGCCCGCCGTGCCGTGACGAGTTCACGCGGTACCGCCAGATCGAAGGCGTCGTCGAGGGGCTCAAGAGCCACCCGGCCGGGGGCGATGAAGCACGATCGCGGCGCACGCTCGCCTGCCGTCTGGCCGATCTCGAGCGACGCCGCGTGGCGTACCGCATCTTCCCGTCGCCGCTCGGCAATCTCCTGATCGCGCGCTCCGCCGACGGCGTGACGCTCGTCGAGTATCTCGGTCATGCGCGGACGATCGCGGCGTCGCGACTCGCGCGCGCGAAGAACGTCGATCCCGTCGAAGACGGCGGTGAGCTGGAGCGGCTCTATCGCGAGCTCATGGAGTACCTCGAGGGGCGGCGGAAGCGGCTCGACTGGCCGCTCGATTTCCGCCTGGCCCGCGGCGAGTTCGACCGCCTCGTGCTGTCGACGGCCGCGCACATTCCCTACGGCGCGGTGACGTCGTACGCCGGCGTCGCGCGCGAGCTCGGTCGTCCGAGCGCCGCGCGCGCGGTGGCGCAGGCGCTTCGCTGGAATCCGCTGCCGATCGTCGTGCCCTGCCATCGGGTGGTCGGCAGCTCCGGCGCGCTCGTCGGATATGCCGGCAGCAAGCTCGGTCTGAAGGAGCAGCTGCTGTCCGTGGAAGGTGTGAGCACGCGACGCGCGCAGGGCGATCCGGAGATCGCACGCGAGGCGATGTACCACCTGATGCGCGGCGAGACCGAATACTGCCTGCCGACGTGCGGCTCGATCGCGCGCCGGTCGCTCGCCGAGCTCACGCTCTTCGGCACCCGCGAGCACGCCGAAGCGCTCGGGCTCGACCCGTGCACGACCTGCCGGCCCGATCTGCACCCGGATTTATAGAACTGGGGGGCCCCGAAATGGCCCCCGGACCCCCAACGCTCGGAGCGCCCCGGGGAACCCGTGGCGCTCCTCGGATCTGCTGCGTTCAGCTACCTCCCGGGTCATTGGCCGCGTTCTCCGCGTCGCGTCGCGTCGCCTCATCGGTGAAACGTTTTCACGGCGGAGCGCTCGCGGGGTCTCACCGTCAGGAGGAACACGCGATGCTGTTACTTCAAGGAGTCGTGCTCGCCTCGTTGCCGGTGATCGCCGTCTTCGCCGTGCTCGCGCTCGCCGCGTGGCGGGACCGGCGGCAGGCGGAAGCACGCGCGCGCCAGATCGAAGTGACCGACGCGATTCACCGCCGGCTCGGCGCGGTCGTCGCGCCGACGGTCGCCCCGCGCGCGTGGGGGCCGTGGCGCCTGACGATTCCGGTGCCGTTCGAGCGACCGGAGCTCGTCGCGGCCGTCGTCGGGATCGCGCACAGCGCGCTCGCGACGGCGCGCCCGACGGACATCGTGCTGACGCCGCAGGAGGAGCACCGGGCATGTGCCTAGATCACGACCTCATGGGGATGGTCGCCGCGCAGCGTCTCGACGAGGCGCGCGCCGAGGCCGCGCGGCAGCGACTGATCGCGGATCTCCGCCCGCCGCTGAACGTCAGGCTCGGCCACGCGCTCATCCGGCTCGGGCGTCGGCTCGCCGCCGGAGCGGCCACCCACGCCCAGCCGTCGATGACGTAGTCGTTCACGGCGGGAGCTCCGGCGCCCGCACGCTTGACAGCGCCCGCGGTGCGGTCCATCGTCGCCGCGGGCGCCGTCGCGTTCGCCGCGCGCCCGATCTCGCCGCAACGAGGACCCGCGATGGCCAGCCACGTCGTGCCGAAGACCTGGAAGAACGGGCTGCTCGAAGTCGGCCCCGGGGTCTTCGCGTACGTGCAGTCGTCCGGCGTCGATCCACGGGGCGACACGGGCATCGCGAACGCGGGGCTCATCGTCGGCCGCGACGGCGCCGTCGCCGTCGACGCGCTGATGGTGCCGTCGATGACGCGCCGGCTCGTCGCCGCGATCAAGAAGGTGACGACGAAGCCGGTCGCGAAGCTCATCAACACGCACCATCACCTCGATCACACCGGCGGCAACGCGTTCTTCAAGACGGCGCAGATCATCGCGACCGACAAGGCGCGCGGCGCGCTCGAGCCGGGCTTCCCGCCCGTCCCGCTGCTCCAGCGATTCATGCCGCGCTTCGCCGCCGAATTTCCGAAACTGCGGGTCGTGTTGCCGACCGTGACGTTCCAGGACCGGATGGTGCTCTACGACGGCGACCGCGAGATCCAGCTGTGGCATCCGGGAACGCCGGCGCACACGATCGGCGACAGCGTCGTGTATCTGCCGAAGGAGAAGATCCTCTTCACCGGCGACCTCTGCTTCCACTACGTGACGCCGCTCGCTTTTCAGGGCCATGTCGGCCACTGGATCAAGGCGCTCGATCGGCTCCTCGACTTCGACGCCGACATCCTGGTGCCCGGCCACGGCGCCATCGGCACCAAACAGGAGGCGCGGTACGTGCGCGACTACCTCGTGCTCGTTCGGCGCGAAGCGAAGAAGCGCTTCGATGCCGGACTGTCGCCGGAGGAAGCGGCGCGCGACATCAAGCTCGGCCCGTTCCGCGCGTGGAGCGACGCCGACCGCGTGCTGCCGAACGTGATGCGGTGCTACGCGGAATTCCAGGGCCAGCCGGACTCGCCGCTCGATCTGCCGCGCATGCTGGCCGGGATGGAAGCGCTGCGCGGGCACGCCACCGACCACACGTGCCTGTGAGCGCCGGCGGGCCGACACACCCGTTCGCGCTCGACGGCAGGACGCGCTCGCCGAATGGTTGAAGGGGCGCACGTCGCGCATCACCCGCCGCGTCGTGCGTGACAGGCCAGGTCTGGTCGTCGACGGCGGATTCGCCGGCCACGTGTCGGTGGCCGGCCGCGATCGCGTCAGCGGAGGCCGGAGCGGTCGGGCGGGTCGGCGGCGCGGGGCGCGTGATCGACCCCGGTGATCTGCGTCATCTTCTCGACGATGCGCTGAATCGATTCGCTGCTGCGGAGCGCGGATTCGAGCAGCCGTCGTGTCTCGGGGTCCGGCGCGCGCTGCAGCAGCAGCGCCAGCCGGCCCATCAGCGGCGTCAGCAGATTGAAGATCTCGTGCGCCGTCGCGCGCGCCATGGCGAGCACCGCGCGCAGTGTCTCGCGCGCAGCCGAGATCACGGTGCGGATCTTACCGTGCGAGCTCGTCCGAGGCGAATCCTCGGCGCAGCGTGTTCTCGGTCACCACGCGGCCCTCGACGAACTGCAGCAGGTAGTCGGGGCCGCCGGCCTGGTAGCCGATGCCCGACATCTGCCGGCCGCCGAACGGCTGGCGCGCGACCTTCGCACCCGTGATGCCGCGGTTGATGTAGAGGTTGCCGACACGGAACTGCTCCCGCGCGGCGGCCAGACGCGCCGGGCTGCGGGAGAAGATGCCGCCGGTCAGGGCGAAGTCCACGTTCACGGCGAGCGCGACGGCTTCGTCGAACGTCTTCGCGGGAAGGACCGCGAGCACCGGCCCGAAGATTTCCTCCTGCGCGAGCGGCGAGGTCGGCGGCACGTCGGCGAAGATCGCCGGCGGCACGTACCAGCCGCCCAGCGCGGCGAGCACCGGCGGCAGCTCGCGCACGAGCACCGGCCGCGCCACGCGCTTGCCGATCTCGATGTAACCGAGGATCCGCTCGCGCGACTCGGCGTCGATCACCGGGCCGACGACGGTGCCGGGATCGTCGGCGGCGCCCATCGGCAGCGTGCGGGCGGCCTCGACCAGCCGCTCGACGAGACGCTCGAAGACGCGACCCACCACGATCACGCGCGCGCACGCCGAGCATTTCTGTCCCGCATAGCCGAACGCGGACGCGAGGACTCCCTGCACCGCCTCGTCGAGGTCCGCGTCCTCGTCGACGATGATCGCGTTCTTGCCGCCCATCTCGGCGACGACGCGCTTGAGATGGCGGGCGCCCTTCACGTGCTGCCCCGCCGCGGCGTAGATGCGCGTGCCGACGTCCACGGATCCGGTGAACACGATCATGCGCACCCCCGCGTGCGTCACCATCCGCTCGCCCGCGACCTCGCCGACCCCGGGCACGTAGTTCACGACTCCGGGCGGCACGCCGGCGCCTTCGAAGATCTCCATGAGCTTCGCCGCGATGACCGGCGTCTGCTCGGCCGGCTTCATGAGCACGGTGTTGCCCGTGGCGAGCGCCGCCGACGTCATGCCCGTCAGGATCGCGAGCGGGAAATTCCACGGCGCGATCACGCCGACGACGCCGCGCGGCTCGCGCAGGTAGTCGTTCACCTCGCCGCGGAGATCGCCGAGGCGCATCGGGGCCATCAGCGGCTCGGCCTCGCGGCGGTAGTACTCGATGAAATCGATCGCCTCCGCGACGTCGCCGTCGGCTTCGCGCCACGGCTTGCCCGCCTCGTAGACGATCCACGCCGCGAGCTCGTAGCGCCGGTCGCGCATGAGCCCGGACGCGCGCGCGAGGATCTCGCTGCGCTTCGCGGCGCCGAGCGCGTTCCACCCGGGAAACGCGCGCTCGGCCGCCGCCACGGCGCGATCGACGTCTTCGCCGCTCGCCGACGCGGCCCGGCCGACGATCTCCGCCGGGCGCGACGGGTTGCGCGAGACGAGCTCGGCGGTGGTCGCGACGCGCTCGCCGCCGATCACCAGCGGAAACCGCGCGCCGAGCTGCGACCGGACCGTCGCCAGCCCGGCCTGGAAGCGGGCGCGCTCGTCGTCCAGCGTGAAGTCGGCCGCAGGCTCGCTGAGGAAGCCCGAACCGGGCGACGCGGACTCCCGCGAGTCGAGGCGCGGCCCGGGTCCCCCGGGCCGCGTCCGAGCGTGGGGGGTGTCGGGGGCCATGTCGGGGCCCCCGACATTCAACGGTCGCGCCAGCAGCACCTCGATCGGCTCGTGCTCGAGGAATCCGCGGCGCAAGAACGACTCCTGGGACGTGTTCTCCAGCAGACGCCGCACGAGGTACGCCATGCCGGGAATCAGCTCGCCGAACGGCATGTACACCCGCACGCGCTCGCCCCGCTCGGTCAGCGCGCGAGCCAGCGGCGTGGCCATCCCGTAGAGCGTCTGGAACTCGATCGCATGCCGGTCGAGACCGATCGCTTCGCGCACGGCGAGGGCGCGCGCGATCGACCGGACGTTGTGGCTGCCGACGGCGAGGTCGATCGCGTCGGACGCGTCCATCAGCAGCCGCGCGATCCGCTCGTACGCGGCGTCGGTCGCCGCCTTGTCTTCCCAGACGGGGACCGGCCAGTGCTCGAGCCGGGCCCGCGCCGTCTCGTAGTCCCAGTACGCGCCTTTCACGAGCCGCACGCTGATCGGCGTGCCGCGGCGGCGCGCCCAGTCGACCACGCGGCGCGCGTCCGCCTCGGTGTCGCGCAGGTACGCCTGCAGCACGAGGCCGACGTTGCGGCTCGCGCGGAATTCCGGCTCGTCCGCGAGCTCCATGAAGATCCGGAGCGTCAGGTCGGCCAGCCGGTGGTCTTCCATGTCGATCTGGATGTGCGCGTCCTGCCGCGCGGCGGATCTCAGAATGGGACGCAGACGCGCCTTCACCATGGCGGCCGACGTGTCGGGATCGATCGGGTCGAGATACGGGTAGAGCGCCGACAGCTTCACCGAGACGTTCACGCGCGGCACGGTGCCCCATGGTGCGGTGTCGAGCGCGGGACGGGCCGGCCAGCGGCGCGCTTCCACGCCGAGCCGGTCGATGAGCTCCAGGTACCGGCGCTGGTAGGAGGCGGCCTCTTCCTCGCTCACGCACGCTTCGCCGAGGACGTCGATGGTGAACGCCTGCCCCCGCTCGCGGGCGGCGCGGGCGCTCTGCACGACTTCGTCGAACGTCGTGCCGGCGATGAAGTGGCGCGCGAGCTGGCGCACCGTCTGGCGCAGCACGACGCCGACGATCTTTTCGCCGACCCAGCCGGCGCGCGACACGCCGAGGC
Source organism: Candidatus Rokuibacteriota bacterium (assembly GCA_016184365.1). GTDB lineage: Bacteria > Methylomirabilota > Methylomirabilia > Rokubacteriales > CSP1-6 > AR8. The sequence goes on along the minus strand of JACPCW010000076.1, from coordinate 57,034 downwards.
CCACGCGCACGAGCTGGGCGAACGGCACCGGGCGGCCCGCGAAGTATTCGCGGAGATGGCGCGCGACTTCCGCGTCGTCGACGAGCGCCGGCAGCACGTCGACGAAGCGGAAGAGCTGCAGCTTCGCGTCGTCCATGCCGAGCGCCCACTCGAACAGGGCGCCGGCCCAGCGGTCGCTCTTGAAGAAGGCCTGCCGCTCCCCGGTGACGCGCGCGAAGAGCTCGCGGCCGATGGCCTGGGTCCGGACTTCCACGCGGTCCTCGGTTCGCCCTTCCATCGCCCCTCCGGGTTCCAGCCTACGCCCGGAACGTCAGATCGGCAGGCGTTCTCCGGTGCGGAACCACTCGGGCGGTGCGCCGCAGCGGAACAGCTTGACTCGATGCTCGCCGACGACGGTGGCCACGCCGTCTTCGACGCGCACGGCGGCGCCCTCTTCGATGCCGGTGACGGGATTCGCGTTCACCGCGTGGTACTCCGCGATCCGATCTCGGCCATCTCAATTACGGCTTCGGCCCCTCGCGCGGACGCCCGCCGTTTCTCTGAACGGGCATGAACCTCTTCCGGTCGGAAGAGCACGTGCGCCGCTGGAGCCAGTTCAATCCCGCGTCCGGGGACGGGACTTCGCCGCTCACCTGCGCGATCGCGGCGCCGACGGCGTTCGCGACGGCCTGATGCGGGACGTGCACCACCTCCGACACCCCGTCGATCCGCTCCGGCACGAGGAAGCCGCCGCCGCCGACCGCGATCAGCGGGACGTCGGCGGCCTCGGTCTTCACGCGGTCGACGGCCTCTTCGATCATCGCGTGCATCCGCGACAGACAGGCGCTCACGAGCGACGCGGGCAGCGACGCGACACGGGCGCGATCGCCGAGCTCGACGAGGCCCGCGGCCACGGCCACGTCCGTCGCCGTGAGCTCCGGTCCGCCGAACACCATCGCGCGCTCGGTGAGCCGGAAGCCGACGGACACCGGACCGGCGGTGACGGGCGCGCGTCGGACGAGGCTGCCGCCGCCGAGTCCGATCGACAGCACGCGAGTACCGTAACGCAGCGTCTCCGTCCCGATCGCTTCGCCCGACACCGCGTCCATCACGCAGATGAGATCGGGCGTCGTCACGCGCGGCTCGCCGTCGAGCCAGCCGACGGCGAACTCGTTCTGGAACGCGAGCTCGAACCGGTGGCCCTTCCAGTCGTCGAGGCCTTCGAGCACGGCGCGTCCGCGGAGAAAACCCTCCGTCGTGCGACGGCTGACGTCCTGGATCTTTCCGCCGAAGAGGAGCAGACCACCTTCCGCGTCGATGACCGCCTGCACCGGATCGCGATGGGCGCGGCGCGCCGCCTGCACCGCCTCATCGAGCCGGATCGCCTTCGTGGTCGTGCCGAGGATGGCGCAGGCCTTCACCTCGCGTCCCGTACGCGGGGCCTTGCACGTGCCGGCGATCGAGCCCACCGCGACGCACGCCGTCCGCGAGAGGCGCTCCATCCACGTCCAGCTCGCCGCGCGCGGCACGATCACGCCGTTGTCGCGCACGTCCGCGAGCGTGAGCGGGGACATCGGCAGGTCGTGGATCGCGAAGCTCGTCATCTGCGCTTCGGGAAACGCGCGCCCCATCGCATCCGCATCGACGACCGGCTTGCCGAGCACAGCGGCCGCCATGAACGGCTGCACCGCGTTGCCGCCGCCGATCTCGACGGTCATGACCGCGCGGAACGTCCATCCGAGGTACTCCTCCATCATCGTCACGGCGCGCGCGATGGTGGCGGGATCGGTGAGCCGCTCCTGCCCGACGAGCGGCGCGCCCATGTTGCTGACGACCGCGACCCCGTCGTCGTCGGCGAGGTCCGCGGCATCCATCAGCGTCACCCGGACGCCGTCTCGATAGAGGCGCCGCATGTTGAGCAACGCATAGTACGGGCTGCCGCCTCCCCCGGTGCCCAGAATCCAGGCACCGATGGCGAGCGATTCGATCTCGGACGCGGACACGACACGTGAGGGCATCGGACGATCGACGCTATCGTGCCGACCGATCGTTTTCAACGGATGTCATTGGTAGTATCGATTCGCATGCGCGACTGCGTGAAGGACTCCGGGTAGGTTGACGCGCTTCTCGCTCGTCGAGACGCCGATCCGCGACTCGTTCGCGGACGCCGTCCTCGCCGGTCTCGGCCGGCATCCGCGCCGCCTGCCGCCGCGTTACTTCTACGACGCGGAGGGCACGCGTCTCTTCGACCGGATCACCGAGCTGCCGGAGTACTACGTCACCCGTGCCGAGATGGACGTCCTCGCCCGCCACGCCGGCGAGCTTCCGTCGGCCGCGACGGTGATCGAGTTCGGCGGCGGCACCGGGGCGAAGACACGCCTGCTGCTCGAGGCGTGGTTTCACCTGCGGCCGCGTATCCGGTACGTGCCCGTCGACATCTCGAAGGCCGCGCTCACCGCGACCGCCGGCGCGCTGCTGCCGCAATTCCCGGGCTTGTCCGTGGCGGCGATCCAGGCGGAGTTCGACCGCGCGCTCGAGCTCATTCCGCGCGAGCCGTCGCTGGTGCTCTTCCTCGGCTCGAACATCGGCAACTTCGACGAAGCGGAGGCGGTCCGGTTCCTCCACGCGCTGCGCGGCCACCAGGTGGTCGTCGGATTCGACATGGTGAAAGACGCGGCCACGCTGCACGCGGCGTACAACGACGCGGCCGGCGTCACGGCGGCGTTCAATCTCAACGTGCTGGCGCGCATCAACCGTGAGCTCGGTGGGACCTTCGACCTCGGCGCGTGGGCCCACCGTGCGTTCTACGACGCGGGCGAGGCGCGGATCGAGATGCATCTCGTCGCGCGATCCGACCAGGCGGTCCGCATCGCGGCGCTCGATCGCACGTTCGCATTCCAGGCGGGCGACACCATCCACACCGAGAACTCGTACAAGTTCTCGCCCGAACGCATCGCGGCCCTCGCGCGCGCGGGCGGCCTCGACGTCGCCAAGACATGGACCGACGAGCGTGGCTGGTTCTCGGTCGCGCTGCTGACGTGACCGCCGCCGGGCTCCGCGACGCCCTCGTCGACGCACGGCGCGTCGAGCTCGCGCTGCTCGACGCCGTGTCCGACGACCGTCTGCTCGGCGAACGCGCGCACTTTCTCGAGCCGCCGATCTGGGAGATGGGGCACGTCGGGTGGTTCCAGGAGTACTGGATTCACCGCCACCCCGGCGGCGCGGACACGATCCTGCCCGGCTCGGATGGGATCTACGACAGCTTCAACGTCTCGTACAAGCGCCGCTGGGACCACCGCTATCCGTCGCGCGAGCAGACGTGCGACTACATCACGACCATCCTGTATCGCAGTCTCGACCGTCTCGAGCGGCGTGACCTGACCACGGACGAGGCGTACTTCTACACGCTCGCGGCGCTGCACGAGGACATGCACGCCGAGAACCTGGCGTTGATCCTCCACACGCTCGGCTATCCGCGTCCGGCGCTGCCGCTCCACGAGCCGGCGTCGGTCATGCCGCCGATCGATCCGGCCTACACGCCGCGTGACGTCGCGATGCCGGGCGGCCCGTTTCTGCTCGGTGCCGATCCCGACGAGCCGTTCGTGTTCGACAACGAGAAGTGGGCGCATCCGGTCGAGGTCGCACCGTTCCGGATTTCCTCGACGCCGGTGACCAACGCGGAGTTCCGCGCGTTCGTCGACGACGGCGGATATCGGCGGCGCGAGCTGTGGAGCCGCCGGGGATGGGACTGGCGACGGCGCCAGGCGGTCGAGCATCCGCTCTTCTGGCGGCGCGGTGGCGACGGCGACTGGTACGAGCGACGGTTCGACGCGACCGCGCGGCTCGAGCCGTGGCATCCCGTCGCCTGCGTGAACTGGTACGAGGCCGAGGCGTACTGCCGCTGGGCGAAACGCCGGCTGCCCATCGAAGCGGAATGGGAAATGGCCGCCACCGCCGAGCCGGCGCCGAACCGCGCCGGCGTGTCGGCGCGCAAGCGCCGGTTCCCCTGGAGCGACGAGCGGCCGGCGCCGGCGCACGCGAACCTCGACTACCGCGCCGGGTGGACCGTCGACGTGCGCGCGCTGGCGGACGGCGACAGCGGCTTCGGCTGTCGCCAGATGATCGGCAACGTGTGGGAATGGACCGCGGACACGTTCATGCCCTACCCCGGCTTCGTCGCCGATCCCTACGCGGAGTACTCGCAGCCGTACTTCGGTCAGAAGAAGGTGCTGCGCGGCGGCGCGTGGACCACGCGCACGCGGCTGATCCGGCCCACCTACCGGAACTTCTACAAGCCGCACCGCCGGAACATCTTCGCCGGCTTCCGTACCTGCCGGATCTGACGCTCGCTCGTCCCGTCGCTGGCTTGACCGTCGCTGGGGCGGGTGTCATCGTACCGATGACCGCGCCACGTGGGAGCGCGCCCGGACGCACGCCCGGGCCAAGCTGAACGGAAAGGACCGCAATGTCCGACCAGAGATCGCCGCTTCGGCCGAAGCCGGGCCCTCTCGGCGCCAAGCCCGCGATGCCGGGAACGCGCGCCGTCCCGGGTCCGACGATCCGCGACACCGGCGGCACGCTCCCATGCGGATGCAAGGTGGCGCCGGATCCGGAAGACAACAAGCTCCGGTACTGGTTCTGCTCGCCGCACGCGGTCGCGTACGAAATGCTCGAAGTCATCCAGCAGATCCAGCCGCTCCTCGAGGATCTGGTGAACAACGTGTCGTCGGAGTACGACACCACGGCGGCGATGGAAGCCGGCATCAAGGCGCGCCGGGTGGTCAAGAAGGCGAAGGGCGACTGGAAATGAACGCCACGGCCGCGGTCCTCTACGAGGTCAAGAAGCCGCTCGTCGTCGAAGAGGTCGAGGTGCTCGAGCCGCAGGCGCACGAGGTCCTCGTCCGCTGGGCCGCGAACGGGGTGTGTCACAGCGATCTGCACGTGATGACGGGCGACGTCCCGCACCCGCTGCCGGTCGTGCTGGGCCACGAGGCCGCCGGCGTCGTCGAGAAGGTCGGCCCGGGCGTCGAATCCGTGAAGCCCGGCGATCACGTCTGCTCGAGCTACATCCCGTCGTGCGGCCGCTGTCGTTACTGCATCAACGGCGAGCCGACGCTCTGCGCGCACCGCGACAAGCCGCGCTGGTTCATGCTCGACGGCACGGCGCGCTTCCGGAAGAACGGCCGGCCCCTGCACCACTACCTGCAGGTCGCGGGCTACGCGACGCGCTCGGTCGTGCTCGAGGACGGCGTCATTCCGATTCGCAAGGACGTGCCGCTCGATCTCGCGTGCCTCGTGTCGTGCGGCGTGCTCGCCGGCGCGGGCCCCGTCATCAACCGCGCGAAGGTGCCCGTCGGCGCGAGCGTGGCCGTGTTCGGCTGCGGCGGCGTCGGGCTCAACTCGATCCAGGCCGCGCGGCTCGTCGGCGCCGGGAAGATCATCGCGGTCGACGTGAATCGCAAGAAGCTCGAGTGGGCCGAAGAGTTCGGTGCGACGCACGTGATCGACGCCTCGAAGGAAGATCCGGTCGCGGCGATCCACACGCTCACCGGCGGCGGCGTCGACTACGCGTTCGAGGTCGTCGGCTTCCAGGAGACGGTCGAGCAGGCGTTCCTCTCGACCCGGCGCGGCGGCATGGCCGTGATCGTCGGCATCTGCCCGGCCGGCACGCGACTCACGATCGATCCGATGCTGCTCGTGCAGCAGCGCACGCTCACGGGCAGCTCGTTCGGCGCCGGGCACCAGCGCACGGACGTGCCGATGCTGCTCGACCTGTTCATGGCCGGCAAGTACAAGCTCCGCGAGCTGATCAGCCGGCGACTCCCGCTCGCCGAGGTGAATCACGCGTACGACCTGCTGCAGGCGGGCGAGGTCAAGCGCAGCGTCATCGTGTATTGATCACGTGGGGGGCCCCGACATGGCCCCCACACCCCCCAACGCTCGGAGCGTCCCGGGAAACCCGTGACGCTCCTCGATACACTCGCTCGGTGATCGACCTCCTCATCCGCAACTGCCACCTCCCCGATCGCGACCCCGCCGTGGACATCGCGATCGTCGACGGACGCATCGCGCACCTCGGCACCGCCGGCGCTCCCGCGCCCGAGGAAGCCCGCGAAGTCGTCGACGCCGGCGGACGCCTGCTCACGCCCGGGCTCGTCGAGTCCCACATCCATCTGGACAAGGCGCTCCTGACCGGGCGCGTCACCACGACCGCCGGAACGCTCGACGAAGCGATTCGCGTGACCGGCGAGGCGAAGCGACGGTTCACCGTCGAGGACATTCAGGCGCGCGCGCGACAGGTGCTCGACCTGGCGATCGCGGCGGGCACGACGACGATGCGGACTCACGTCGAAGTGGATCCGATCGTCGGGCTCGCCGGGATGGAAGCGATCCTGCCGCTCAAGCGCGAATACGCGGCCGCGCTCGATCTCCAGATCTGCGCCTTCGCGCAGGAAGGGATCCTCCAGTCGCCGGGGACCGAAACCCTGCTGCGACGCGCGCTCGGGATGGGCGCGGATCTCGTCGGCGGATGCCCCTACAACGACACCGACGCCGCCGAGCACATCCGCATCGTCTTCGCCCTGGCCCGCGCGTTCGACGTCGACATCGACTTCCACGTGGACTTCTCCGACGAGCCCGACCACCTGCACGTCCGCGAGATCGCCGAGCGCACGGTGCGGCAGGGCTGGCAGGGGCGTGTGGCCGTCGGGCATCTCACCGAGCTCGCCGCGCTCGACGAGGTGCTGGCCGACGACGTCATCGCGGTCATCGCGGCCGCGAAGCTCGGCGTCATCTGCCTGCCCGCGACCGACCTGTACCTGATGGGCCGCAGCGACCGCCTGAACGTCCGCCGCGGCCTCACGCCGATCCGGCGGCTCCTGGCGGCGGGCGTGCCCGTGGCGCTCGCGACGAACAACGTCCGGAATCCGTTCACGCCCGTCGGCACCGCGGATCTGGCGCACCTGACGTTCCTGGCCGCCGTCGCCGCGCACATGGGAACGCCGGACGACCTGCGCGCGCTCGTCGACACGATCACCACGCACCCGGCGCGGATCCTGAATCTCGCCGACGTCGGTCTCGCGGTGGGCTGCCGCGCGGATCTCGTGCTCTGGGACTGCGAGCGCGCCGACGAAGTGGTCACCGCGCAGCCCGGGCGCCGCCTCGTCGTGAAGCACGGCCGCGTCACCGTCGAGTCCACGCGCCACGTCCGGTGGCGCTGGCGCGAGGACAAGTGATAGGCTGACGCTCGACCCATGGTGCGAACGCCTTCTCCATTTCATCGGCTCGAGGGCGTGCTCGATGCCGTCCACGACCCCGTGCTCGTCACCGACGCGAGCGGTGTCGTGACGTTCGCGAACACCGCCGCCCGCGACCGCCTCGGCGCCGAAAAGTACGTCGGCGCGTCCGTCGCCGACCATGTCGCGCGCGGCGACGTGCGCGCGCCCGACGGCGCCACGCTCACGTGGGACGCCCATCCGATCCGCCGCGTGCTCGCGACCGGCGAGGCGGTCAGCGCCGTCGAGCTCGTGACGTCGGCGCCGGGCCGCGTGCCGGCCACGTGGCGGGTCGACGCCGTACCGTTCCGTGACGGCGCGACCATCATGGGCGCGGCCGCCATCTTCCGCGAGATCGTCCGGGTCACGCCGCCGCTCGACGCGTCCGGCGACCAGGCGCAGCAGTTCGAAGCGATCGTCAACCTCGTCAGTGACGCCGTCTTCGCCGTCGATCACGCCGGCCGGCTGCTGTTCGCCAACGCGGTCGCCGGCGGCCTGCTCGGTCTGCCGGCGGGCACGACGCTGCTGGAGCGGCACCGCCGGCTCGAGGTCCACGACGCCGACGACCGGCCGGTGCCGCCGGACCAGATCCCGTCGAGCCGCGCGCTGCGCGGCGAGACGCTGACCGGCGCGCTGCTGCTCGTGCGCGATCCGGAAGGGCAGCGCCGGCACATCGTGACGAGCGCGCATCCGCTCCGGCGGCCGGACGGCAGCATCTACGGCGCCCTCGTGACGATGAAAGACGTGACGGACGAGGTGCGCTCGCGCCAGGAGCTCGAGACCGCGCGCGAGTCGGCGGAGGAAGCGAATCATCTGAAGGACCAGTTCATCGCCGCGCTCTCGCACGAGCTGCGCACGCCGCTCCAGCCGATCCTCGGATGGACGGAAGTGCTTCGCCGCCACGGCAACCTCGACGCCATCACGGCGCAGGCGCTCGAGGCGATCCGCCGCAACATCCGCCAGCAGGTCCGGCTGGTCGACGATCTCCTCGACCTCTCGCGCATCGTGCACGGCAAGCTCGCGCTGCGGTACGAAACCTTCGACCTGCGCGAGCAGATCCGCGCCGCCGCGGAGCCGCTCGAGGAGGCCGCGGCGCTCAAGCGCGTCCGGCTCACGCTGTCGCTGCCGCCGGAGATGCTGCTGATGTGGGGCGACGGCGCGCGCGTGCAGCAGATCGCGACGAACCTGATCTCGAACGCGGTGAAGTTCACCCCGCCGGGCGGCCACGTGGCCGTGCAGCTCCTCGCGCGCGGCGACGAAGCGCTGCTCGAAGTCGAAGACACCGGCGAAGGCATCGCGCAGGAAGACCTCGCCGTCATCTTCGAAGCGTTCCGGCAGGGCAACGCGTCCCGACGGCGCGGCGGGCTCGGGATCGGCCTCGATCTCGTGCGGCGCCTGGTCGAGCTTCATGGCGGCTCCGTCGACGCCTTCTCCGAAGGCACCGGCTACGGCGCGCGCTTCACCGTGCGCCTGCCGCTCGGTCGGCCGGGCGCGGAGGCCGGTATTCCGGCCGCGAAGCCCGGCCGGCGGCTCGATCAGAAGTCGATCCTCCTGATCGAGGACAACGCCGACACGCGCGAGGTGATGAAGTTCATGCTCGAGTCGGAAGGCGCGACCGTGGACACGGCGGAAACCGGCCAGGAAGGGCTGCGCCGCGCGCGCGAAACGCCACCCGAAGTCGTGCTCTGCGACATCGGACTGCCGGACATCGACGGGCTCGAAGTCGCGCGCCGCATTCGCCGCCACGCCGGGCTCGATCGCGCGCGGCTCATCGCGCTCACCGGCTACGGCCAGCCGGAAGACGTGCGGCACGCGCTCGACGCCGGCTTCGAAGCGCATCTCACGAAGCCGATCAACCTCGACGAGCTGCTCTCCATACTGTCGGCGTGATCGAGCAGCGCCGCGGGTTTCCCGCGGCGCTTGCGAGCGTCGGGGGGTATGGGGGGCCATTTCGGGGCCCCCCATCTACAACGGATTGCGCTGTTGACACGGTAGCATCCCGCCTGTAGAGTCGAGCCACGGTCGAAAGCACTTTCCTTTAAGCGGGCCCCGTGAGGCTCGCAAGGAGAGAGGATGAACCGCCCCGCACCACGCTTCCGAGAGAAGGCCCAGGTTCTCGACGAAGCCGCTCTGGATCGCGCGCTCACCCGCATCGCGCACGAGATCCTCGAAAAGAACGGCGGCGCCGCCGACCTGACGTTCGTCGGGCTCCGCACGCGCGGCATCACCCTCGCGCAGCGGCTCGCCGCCAAGATCGCCCGGATCGACGGCAGCGAGCTGCCGGTCGGCACGCTCGACATCACGCTCTACCGGGACGATCTCGACATGCGCGGCGCGCCCGTCGTGCGCGGCACCGACATTCCGTTCCCCATCAAGGGCAAGACCGTCGTCCTCGTGGACGACGTGCTGTTCACCGGCCGGACGATCCGCGCGGCCCTCGACGCGCTGATCGACCTCGGGCGGCCGCGGATGATCCAGCTCGCGATCCTCGTGGACCGCGGGCACCGCGAGCTGCCGATCCGCCCGGACTACATCGGCAAGAACCTGCCGACGTCGCGTCGCGAGAGCGTGTCCGTTCGGTTGCGCGAGCACGACGGCGAAGACCGCGTGGTCATCGAAGAACCGGAGGACGCCTGACATGGCCTGGACCCGCAAGGACCTCCTCACGATGCGCGAGCTCGAGCCGGCGGAGATCGTCACGCTCGTCGACACCGCCGACTCGCTGCAGGAAATCGCGACCCGCGACATCAAGAAGGTGCCGGCGCTCCGCGGCAAGACCGTCGTGAACCTCTTCTACGAGGCGTCGACGCGCACGCGCACGTCGTTCGAGATCGCGGGCAAGTGGCTGTCGGCCGACGTCATCAACTTCTCGGCGTCCGGATCGAGCGCGGCGAAGGGCGAGAGCTTCCTGGACACCGCGAAGAACATCGAGGCGATGAGCCCGGACGTGGTCGTCGTGCGCCACTCGTCGGCCGGCGCCGCCGAGCTGCTCGCGCGCGAGCTCAAGTGCTCGATCGTCAACGCGGGCGACGGCGCGCACGAGCATCCGACGCAGGCGCTGCTCGACCTCCTCACGATTCGCGAGAAGAAGGGCCACTTCGAGGGCCTGTCCGTCGCGATCGTCGGCGACATCGCCCACAGCCGCGTCGCGCGCTCGAACATCCACGGCATGCGGAAGCTCGGCATGACGGTCACGGTGGCCGGTCCGCCGACGCTCATCCCGCCCTTCATCCACGAGCTCGGCGTGAAAGTGAGCTACCGGCTCGAGGAAGCGATCCGCGACGTCGACGTGATCATGATGCTGCGCGTCCAGCACGAGCGGATGTCGGGCGGTCTGATCCCGTCGGTCCGCGAGTACTCGCGCTACTGGGGCCTCACGCTCGACAAGCTCCGCGCGCACGCGCGCCCCGACGTGCTGATCATGCATCCGGGCCCGGTGAACCGGGGCGTCGAGCTCTCGCCCGAGGTCGCCGACGGCCCGTACTCCGTCATCCTCGACCAGGTGACGAAAGGCGTCGCGGTCCGGATGGGCGTGCTCTTCCTCCTCGCGGGCTCGAAGGGAGCGGAGGCATGATGACGGTCCGCGACTTCGCGCTCGGTCTCGGCGCGCGCGGCGGCACGCTCGTGATCCGGAACGGCCGGGTCGTCGATCCCGCGAACGGGGTCGACGCCGTCCAGGACGTGCTGATCGTCGACGGCGTCGTGAAGCAGGCCGGGCCGAAGCTCGCCGCGCCCGAAGGCGCCACCGTCATCGACGCCACGGGCAAGGTCGTGTGCCCCGGCTTCATCGACGTCCACGTCCATCTGCGCGAGCCCGGCCTCGAATACAAGGAGACGGTCGCGACGGGCACGCGCGCGGCCGCGGCCGGCGGCTTCACCGCCGTCTGCGCGATGGCGAACACGACGCCCGTGAACGACAACCGCGCCGTGACCGACTACATCCTGGCCAAGGCGCAGATCGAAGGCGTCGTGCGCGTGTTTCCGATCGGCGCGGTGACGCGCGGCCTCGAGGGCGAGGCGCTCTCCGAGATGGCGGAGCTGGCCGAGGCCGGCTGCGTCGGCTACTCCGACGACGGCAAGCCCGTGATGAACTCGGCGCTGTACCGGCGCGCGATGGAATACAGCCTGCCGTTCGGCGCACCGGTGATCAGCCACGCGGAATGCGCGCAGCTGTCGAAGGGCGGCGCGATGAACGAGGGCATCGTGTCGACCGAGCTCGGCATTCCCGGCACTCCCGCCGCGGCCGAGGACATCATGGTCGCACGCGACATCATACTCGCCGAGACCACGGCCGCGCACGTGCACATCGCGCATCTCTCGACGTCCGGCTCGGTGCGGCTCGTGCGTGACGCGAAAGCGCGCGGCGTCCACGTCACCGCCGAAGTCACGCCGCACCATCTCGTGCTGACCGAAGACGCGGTGCGGACGTACGACCCGAACGCGAAGATGAACCCGCCGCTCCGCAGCAAGCACGACACCGAAGCCGTGCTGGAAGGCCTCGCGGATGGCACGATCGATTGCGTGGCGACGGATCATGCGCCGCACGCCATGAGCGAGAAGGAAGGCGAGTTCGATCAGGCGGCGTTCGGCATCGTCGGGCTCGAGACGGCGGTGCCGCTGCTGCTCGACCGCCTCGTGCGGCCGGGGACGCTCCCGCTCGGGACGATGGTCGCTCGTCTGACCACCGATCCGGCGCGGTTGTTCAACCTGCCGGGAGGGAGCCTCGCGCCGGGGCGTCCGGGCGATATCACGATTCTCGACCTCGAGCGGGAACTCCGGATCGAGCCCACGCGGTTCCATAGCAAGAGCCGGAATACGCCGTTTGCGGGGTGGACTGTGACCGGCGCGCCCTGGATGACCATCGTGAATGGGCATGTGATTGCGACCGCCGCGGACTGACCACATGAGGTTGTTTAGCCGTGACCGCATCATCAAAGCGGAGGGGGTCTCGGCGACCCGCTCCGCATCCTCCCCTGTCGGCTCTCGACGGGCGCGGAGCCGCTGTCCATGAAGCCCGCCCTGCTGGTTCTCCGGGATGGGCGCGTGTTCCGTGGCGAAATGCTCGGTGCCCTCGGAGAAACGTCCGGCGAGGTCATCTTCAACACCGCGATGACGGGCTACCAGGAAGTCCTCACCGATCCGTCCTATCGCGGCCAGATCGTCACGATGACGTATCCGCTGATCGGGAACTGCGGGATCAACGACGAAGACATCGAGTCCGGCCGGCCGTGGGTCAACGGGTTCGTCGTGCGCGAGGCGTCCGCCGTCGCGTCGAGCTTCCGCTCGCGGATCAGCCTCGGCGACTACCTGGAGCGTCACGGCATCGTCGGCATCCAGGGCATCGACACGCGGGCGCTGACGCGCCACATCCGCGACGGCGGCGCGCAGGACGGCATCATCTCGAGCGTGGAGCTCGACGTCGATCGCCTGCGCGAGCGCGCGCGCGATCTGCCGGGCCTGGTCGGTCGCGATCTCGTGCGCGAAGTCACCGCGGATCGCGCCTACGAATGGCACGAAGGCGCGTGGGAGCTCGGACGGGGCTACGTCACGCCGCCGAAGTCCCGGTTCCGCGTCGTCGCCTATGACGCCGGCATCAAGTTCAACATCCTGCGCCAGCTCGCCTCGCTCGGGTGCGACGTCACCGTCGTCCCGGCCGCGACGCCCGCGGAGGCCGTGCTCGAGCGCAAGCCGGACGGCGTTTTCCTCTCGAACGGACCGGGCGATCCCGAGGGGGTGCCGTACCTGATCGACTCGGTGCGCGCGCTCCTCGGCCGCGTGCCGATCTTCGGCATCTGCCTCGGGCACCAGATCCTCGGCCTCGCGGCCGGCGGGCGGACGTACAAGCTGTCGTTCGGCCACCACGGCGCGAACCATCCGGTGAAGGACTTCACATCCGGCCGCGTCGAGATCACGTCGCAGAACCATGGCTTCGCCGTCGATCCGCAGTCGGTGGCGTCGAAGGGCTGGGAGGTCACCCACGCGAACCTGAACGACGGGACGTGCGAAGGGCTCGCGCACCGCGACTGGCCCGCGTTCTCGGTGCAGTACCACCCCGAGGCGTCGCCCGGGCCGCACGACGCCAACGTGCTGTTCCACCGCTTCGTGGACCTGATGGCGAACCACAAAGGAGGCTGATCGCCCCATGGCGAAGTACCTCGTCTCGTATCGCAAGACCGACAGCCCCGGACAGAAGCCGGAGTGGGCGTCGTTCACCACGACGAGCGACGCGTCGCTCGAGGCGCACGCGATCCGCGAGCGCGTCGACAAGCGCATGAGCGTCCTGGGCGAGCAGCTCTGGGGCAGCGGCGAGGTCGTCTGGGCCGGCAAGGGCCGCCTCGACGACGTGCTGTGGAAGCGCGAGGAAGCCGCGCCCGACGTGTCGATCGTGTACGGGCTGGTCGACGAGGAGAAGTAGGCGCGCGAGGATGCCGAAGCGGACCGATCTCCGGAAGATCCTCCTGATCGGCTCCGGCCCGATCGTCATCGGGCAGGCGTGCGAGTTCGATTATTCCGGCACGCAGGGCTGCCGCGCGCTGCGCGAGGAAGGCTTCGAGGTCGTGCTCGTCAACTCGAACCCGGCGACGATCATGACCGACCCCGAGATGGCCCACCGCACGTACGTGGAGCCGCTCACGCCGGAGTTCGTGGCGAAGATCATCGAGCGCGAGCGGCCGCAGGCGCTCCTGCCGACGCTCGGCGGCCAGACGGCGCTGAACCTCGCGGTCGCGCTCGCCGAGGACGGCACGCTCGACCGGTTCGGCGTGGAGCTCATCGGCGCCAAGCTGCCGGCGATCAAGAAAGCCGAGGATCGCGAGCTCTTCAAGCAGGCCATCGAGCGGATCGGGCTCCAGCTGCCGCGCTCGGGACAGGCGCGCACGCTCGACGACGCGCGAAAGATCGTCGCGGCGACGGGCTATCCCGCGATCATCCGGCCGTCGTTCACGCTCGGCGGCACCGGCGGGTCCGTCGCGCATACCGCCGCGGAGTTCGACGACGCCATCGTCCGCGGTCTCTCGGCCTCGCCGGTCGGCACCGTGCTCGTCGAGGAGTCGGTGATCGGCTGGAAGGAGTTCGAGCTCGAGGTCATGCGCGACCTCGCGGACAACGTGGTCGTCATCTGCTCGATCGAGAACGTCGACCCGATGGGCGTGCACACCGGCGACTCCGTCACCGTGGCGCCCGCGCAGACGCTGACCGACAAGGAATATCAGCTGATGCGCGACGCGGCGATCGCCATCATCAGAGAGATCGGCGTCGAGACGGGCGGGTCGAACATCCAGTTCGCGGTCAATCCCGACGACGGACGGCTGGTCGTCATCGAGATGAACCCGCGCGTCAGCCGGTCGTCCGCGCTCGCGTCGAAGGCCACCGGCTTCCCGATCGCGAAGATCGCGACCAAGCTCGCCGTCGGCTACACGCTCGACGAGATCCGCAACGACATCACGCGCGAGACGCCGGCGAGCTTCGAGCCGGCCATCGACTACTGCGTCGTGAAGTTCCCGCGGTGGGCCTTCGAGAAGTTCCCCGAAGCGGATCCCACGCTGACGACGCAGATGAAGTCGGTCGGCGAGGTCATGGCGATCGGCCGCACGTTCAAGGAGGCGCTGCAGAAGGCGATCCGCTCGCTCGAGCAGGACCGGTGGGGTCTGACGCTCGGACGCGCCGCCGGTCGCGCCGAGCTCGAGCGGCTCCTGCGCGTGCCGACCCCCGACCGCATCTTCGCGATCGGCGACGCGTACCGCGCCGGCTTCACGACCGGCGAGATCCACGCGCTGACGCAGATCGACCCGTGGTTCCTCGACGGCATGCGCGAGATCGTCGCGTTCGAGCCGGAGATCGCCGCCCGCGCGCTCACCGACCTCGCGGTCATGCGCCGCGCCAAGCAGCTCGGCTTCGCGGACCGCCGCATCGCGGACCTCACCGGCACCACCGAGACGACCGTGCGCGCGCGGCGCCTCTCGGACGGCATCCGCGCGACGTTCAAGACCGTCGACACGTGCGCGGCGGAGTTCGCGGCGTTCACGCCGTACCTCTACTCGACGTACGAGGAAGAGGACGAAGCGCCGCCGACGGATCGTCCGAAGGTCGTGATCCTCGGATCGGGACCGAACCGGATCGGCCAGGGCATCGAGTTCGACTACTGCTGCGTCCACGCCGCGTTCGCGCTGAAGGAAGCCGGCGTGGAAGCGATCATGGTGAACTGCAATCCCGAGACGGTCTCGACGGACTACGACACGTCCGATCGCCTCTACTTCGAGCCGCTCACGCTCGAGGACGTCCTGAACATCGTCGAGAAGGAGCGGCCGCGCGGCGTGGTCGTGCAGTTCGGCGGTCAGACGCCGCTGAAGCTCGCGGTGCCGCTGCAGACGGCGGGCGTGCCGATCCTCGGCACGTCACCGGACGCGATCGACCGCGCCGAGGACCGCCAGCGTTTCAGCGCGCTCCTCGCGGACCTCGGCCTGGCCCAGGCGGCCGGCGCGACCGCGCGCTCGCTCGAGGAAGCGCGGCAGATCGCGTCGACCATCGGCTACCCGGTGCTGGTGCGCCCGTCGTACGTCCTCGGCGGCCGGGCGATGCGGATCGTGTACGACGACCAGGACCTCGTGCAGTTCGTCGGCGAAGCGGTCCGCGTGGCGCCGGAGCACCCGATCCTCGTCGACAAGCTCCTCGAAGACTCGCTCGAGATCGACGTCGACGCCGTGGCCGACGGCACGCGCGTCATCGTCGGCGGCGTGATGGAGCACACCGAGAAGGCCGGCATCCATTCCGGCGACGCGGCGTGCGCGCTGCCGTCCTATTCCCTCGGCGACGAGCAGGTGCGCGCGCTCCGCGACCAGACGAAGGCCATGGCCCGCGCGCTCGGCGTGGTCGGCCTCATCAACGTGCAGTTCGCGATCCGCAACGACGTGATCTACGTGCTCGAGGTCAACCCGCGAGCGTCGCGCACGGTGCCGTTCGTGGCGAAAGCCACCGGCGTGCCGCTCGCGAAGCTCGCCATGCGCGCGATGCTCGGCGATTCGCTCGAGCCATGGCTCGCCGTCGACGGCCGCGAGCCGCGTCACCTCGCCGTGAAGGAAGCGGTGTTCCCGTTCGTGAAGTTCCCCGGCGTCGACGCCGTGCTCGGTCCGGAGATGAAGTCGACCGGCGAGGTCATGGGCATCGACTACGACTTCCGCAAGGCGTACCTGAAATCGCAGGTGTCGGCGGGCTCCTCGCTGCCCACGAGCGGGAAGGTCTTCGTCTCGGTGAAGAATCGCGACAAGCGCCCCGCCGCGTCGCTCGCGAAGCGGCTCGTCGATCTCGGCTTCACGCTCGTGGCGACGCCCGGAACCGCGCGCGTGCTCGAGCGCCACGGGATGGCCGTCGAAGTCATCCACAAGGTCGCCGACGGCTACCGTCCGAACGTCGTCGACCTGATGAAGAACCGCGAGATCGCGCTGGTGTTCAACACGCCGGAAGACGGCCGCGCGCGACAGGACTCGTACATCATCCGACGCACGGCCGTGAACCAGGGCATCCCCTACTACCTCACCATCGACGGGGCGCAGGCCGCGATCGGCGCGATCGAGGCGCTGCTGAAGGGAGAGTCCACTGTCCGCAGCCTCCAGGAATATCACGCGGGCGAGTGACGCGATGACGGCCGCCGCGAGCCGGCTCTTCGTCGCGCTCGACGTCGAGACGCTCGACGCGGCCGGAGCCCTGCTCGACCGGCTCGAAGGCGTCCGGTGCGGCGTCAAGATCGGCAGCCAGCTCTTCACCGCCGCCGGTCCCGTCGCGGTCGAAACCGCGCTGAAGCGCGGCTTCCAGGTCTTCCTCGATCTCAAGTACCACGACATCCCGAACACGGTCGCCGGCGCGGCGCGCGCCGCGACGCGCCTGGGCGTGACGATCATGAACGTCCACGCGAGCGGGGGAAGCGCGATGATGCGCGCCGCGGCCGACGCCGTGCGCACCGCGGCCACGGACTTCCAGGTGCCGCGGCCGCTGTGTCTCGCGGTGACGGTGCTGACGAGCCTCGACCGGAAGGCGCTCGCGACGGAGGTCGGCGTGCCGGTCGCGGTCGAGGCGCACGTCCTCGCGCTCGCGAACCTCACGATCGACGCCGGTCTCGACGGCGCGATCGCGTCGCCGCAGGAGATCCGGCCGCTGCGTCTCGCCCTCGGTCCGAACGCCGTCATCCTGACACCCGGTATCCGCCCATCTTCGACCGGGGGATCGAGGAGCGCCACGGGTTCCCCGGGGCGCTCCGAGCGCGGGGGGGTCTGGGGGGCCATGTCGAGGCCCCCCAGCTCAATGGACGACCAGGTCCGGACCGCGACGGCGACGGAGGCGATCCGCGCGGGCGCGAACTACATCGTGGTCGGACGCCCGATCACGCAGGCCCCCGATCCCGCGGCCGCGGCCGCGGCGCTCGTCGAGGAGATCGGCCTCGCATGACCGAAACGGAAACGCTCGACCTCTATCGCGAGACCGGCGCGCTGCTCCGGGGGCACTTCCGCCTGACGTCGGGGCTGCACTCCGACATCTATCTGCAGTCCGCGCTCGTGCTGCAGTACCCCGAGCACGCCGGCGCGCTCGGCGCCGCGCTCGCCGCGTCGTTCCGCGGCGCCGAGGTCCGCACGGTGCTCGCGCCGGCCATCGGCGGCATCCTCGTGGCGCACGAGGTCGCCCGCGCCCTCGGCGCGCGCGCGCTCTTCACCGAGCGCGAGAACGGCGTGATGCGCCTGCGGCGGGGATTCACGCTGACGGCCGGCGAGCGCTGCCTGGTCGTCGAGGACGTCATCACGACCGGCGGCTCGACGCGCGAAGTCGTCGCGTGCGTGGAAGAGAACGGCGGCGTGGTCGTCGGCGTCGGCTCGCTGATCGACCGGAGCGGCGGCGCCGCCGCGTTCACGGTCAAGCGCGTCGCGCTCGCGACCGTCGGCGCGAAGACGTGGCCGCCGGACGCCTGTCCGCTGTGCCGAGAAGGCTCGACGGCGATCAAACCCGGAAGCCGCGTGTGAACCCGGCGCGCCCGCGGCTTCAGACCTCCCACCAGCGCTCGACTTCACGGGCGAGCGCGCTCGGATCGGGATAACGGCGCTCGACCTCCGCGATGAAGCGGTCGGGCTCGTGAGCTTCGGGCAGCACGTCGCGCCGGGGCACCGCGAAGTCGTACACCGACAGGGCCCGGGTCGGCAGCACGGTATCGATCGCGAGCACGTCCACGGGGCGGTGCCGCATCACGCGCGCGTAGACGGCGCGGTACACGTCGGGGTCGTACGCGGCGCCGCCGTCCCCCACCCCGAGCTCGCGTCCGACGTCGGCCAGATGCCGCCAGAGCGCCTGCAGCACCGCCGGCGGCGCATCCTCGCGCTCCCGCTCGTGGATCGGCTCGGCCGCGCGGCGGGCGCGTTCGGATTCGAGGAAGGCACGCACGGCGCGCGACGGCACCGGCAGCACGAAGCGACAGGCCGGCGACGCGAGCAGCCCCTCCGCCTCATCCCCCTCGCGCCGCGCGAGCTCGATGAACCGGTTGCCGACGAAGGGCGTCTCGCCGATGAGGAGATGCTCCGGGCCGGCGTGCTGGCTCGTCCAGCGGACGATCGCGCCTCGCACCCAGAGCCCGACCGCGCGACGAATGACGGCATGCGTGACGCCGTCCACGATCGGATACCGCGCTGCCGCGCTGCGCGCTTCGAACGCGGGACGGACGACGTCCCATTGCAAGAGATGCACGACGCGCCCGCGCGCGTGCGCGAGGTGTGCGAGCTGGTGGAGCAGCAGGCTCTTGCCGGTTCCCGGCAGGCCCGCGAAGAACACGATGCGCGCCGTCGCGAGCCGGTCGAACGCGGCGCGCAACGCCGGCGCGTGATCGACGACCAGGTCGGTCATGACCCGGACTGTATGACAATCGCCCGGGGCGTGCCTGTCACACCGGGCAAAACTTCCCCGGTTCCGCAGTGGTGCCTTCGGCTATCTGTCCGGAATATCGATGATCCACGTCTGGAATACCGTTTGCTATTCCGTGTCGGCCAGGAGGAGCACCCGATGCCTGTTCAGACCGCGATCCAGGAGCGAAGCACCCGCCGCAGGACGACCGAGCGCGCACGACGCGCGGCCGCTGTCACGACGACGACCGACGACCTCGAAGAGCGCGAGGAGCCGGTGGCGCCGGTGGTGACGTCGTCGCGGTCGCTCCCGCGGATCGCGACGGTGTATCGCGGTGTCGCCTCGGGCGAGCTCCACCACGCGCGCTGCGCCCGCGAGCTGACGTTCGTCGGCGTGCGCGGCGGGATCGAGATCGACTTCTACTGCCTCAACTGCCGCGAGCACGTGACGCTGACGGAATTCGCGATGTCGCGCGTACCCGTCGGCCAGGGGTAGTCAGGACTCAGCCAGGAACGGGGGGAGCGAACCACCGCTCCCCCCGTCGGCACCGCGCAACACCCCGCACGAACGTCTCGTTGCCCCCCGCTCCTCCGTCTGGAACACTGATCGCGTGATCGTTGGCGTCCCCCGCGAGATCAAGCCCGGCGAACAGCGGATCGCGCTCGCGCCCGCCGGCGCGCTCGCGCTCACCGAGCGCGGCCATCGCGTGCTCGTCGAGCGTGGCGCCGGCGCCGGCAGCGGCTTCCGTGACGAGGAGTACGGCAAGCTCGGCGCCGCGCTCGTCTCCGCCGAGGAGGTGTGGGGCGACGCGGAGCTCGTCCTGAAGGTCAAGGAGCCGATCGCGCCCGAATACCCGCGGATGCGGCCCGGCCAGATCCTCTTCACGTACCTGCATCTCGCGCCGGCGCCCGATCTCACCCGCGCACTGCTGTCCTCGGGCATCGGCGCGATCGCGTACGAGACGGTGCAGCGCCCGGACGGATCCCTGCCGCTCCTCACACCGATGAGCGAAGTCGCGGGACGGCTCGCCGTCCAGGAAGGCGCCTATCACCTCGGGCGCGAGCACGGTGGACGCGGGATCTTGCTGTCCGGCGTGCCGGGCGTACCGCCGGGGAACGTCGTCATCCTCGGCGCCGGCATCGTCGGGCTCAACGCGCTCCGCATGGCGGTCGCGTATGGCGCCGACGTGTCGATCCTCGACGTGAATCTCGACCGGCTCCGCCAGATCGACGACCTGTTCGCCGGGCGTGTCGTGACGCTGTACTCGTCCAGCTACAACATCGCGCAGGTCGTGCAGCGCGCCGACCTCCTCATCGGCGCGGTGCTCCTGACGGGCGCGCGGCCGCCGCGGCTCGTCACCGCGGCGATGGTGGCGCAGATGAAGGAAGGCGCCGTGATCGTCGACGTCGCGGTCGATCAGGGGGGATGCGTCGAGACGATCAAACCGACGACGCTGCTCGATCCGACGTACGTCGTATCCGGGGTCGTGCACTACGGCGTCGCCAACATGCCCGCGCTCGTCCCGCGCACGTCGACCTTCGCGCTGACGAATGCGACGCTGCCGTACGTCCTCGCGCTCGCGGATCAGGGCGCGGCGCGCGCGATCGCGGCGAGTCTGCCGCTCGCCGCCGGCGTGAACGTCTGGGGCGGGCGCGTCGTGCATCCAGCTGTCGCCGCCTCGCTCGGCGTCGAGCCAGCGCCGCTGAATTTTTAGCTGGGGGGCCCCGACATGGCCCCCCAGACCCCCCAACCCTCGGACCGCCCCGGCAAAGCCGTGGCGCTCCTCGACCTCCCGCGTTGTCTCGTCTGCTCTCGCGCGTCTAACGTTTAGCCGGGGGCCCCGACATGGCCCCCTGACCCCCAACCCTCGGAGCGCCCCGGCAAAGCCGCGGCGCTCCTCGACCTCCCGCGTTGTCTCGTCTGCCGGCGCGCGTCTAACGCGGCCGGATTTCCAGCACTGTCGGCCCACTCGCGTCCCGCGCCGCGCTGAACGCTGCGTCGCGCGCCGCGCGCTTGATCGCGTCGGCCTGCGCGGGCACGACTTCGATCGCCGCTTTCGCAATCACCGACTGCTGCTTGGGCGCCACGGAGACCGCCGCGGCGACGAGCTGCGCCGCTGCACGCGGCGTGCGGCGGACGGCGTCGCGCGTCAGCACACCGGCGCGTGCCGGCTCCATGAGGACGTCGCTGGCCAGCTGCATCTCCGCTTCCGACGAGAACTGCCGGACGATGGTCTTCGACGACGATGACGACATCGTCGGCGTCGACGTCGTGGTGGCCGAGCACGCAGCCGTCAGAGTCACGGCGCCGAGAACGAGCGCGAGATGGCGAGGGAACGTTGACATGCGGCGAACCTCCGGAAGCGACGACCGCTGAGCCCGGCGACGTGCCGGTCGGGCGCGCAGCACGCGAGTGGATTGCAATGGCCATGCCGCATCGCCGAACGTCGCTTCGACAGACACTTGGACCGCGCCGGTACCGGCCTGATGTGGCGGGCCATGCCCGATCGGCATCGCCGTGTCCGGACTGACACGGGGCGCGGACGCGCGTGACGGCGCGTGCGCTTGACAACCCCCGGGATTGCCCGGACAGTCGGCCCACCGCATTTCACGCCCTGGCGAGGAGTTCCCCCCATGAAAACGATCGCGGCGCTCGGCGGCGAAGGTATCGGCCCGGAAGTCATCGACGCGACGTGCGAGCTACTGGTGACGGCCGGGTTCCCGGTCGAGATCGTCACGCCGGCGCACGGCGAGGCGGCGATGAAGGTGCACGGCACCTCGCTGCCCGAGGAGACGAAGCGGCGATGCCGCGAAGCGGACGGCGTCCTCTTCGGCGCGGCGGGCGGCCCGGCGACGTCATCGGTCGTGCAGTGGCTGCGCTGGCAGCAGGACGCGTACGCCGGCGTGCGGCCGGTGAAGTACTATCCGGGCGCGTCGTCACCGCTCGCGAACCCGCACGACATCGATTTCGTCGTCGTCCGCGAGAATTCCGAAGGCCTCTATCCCGGACGCGAGGGCGATCTCGCGGAGCTGGCGCGCGCGCTGCCGGATCTGCGCGACCGCATCGGCCGGGGCCTCGCCGACTTCGGCGAGGGTCACTTCGCCGTGAAGGTCGTGAGCCGCCGCGGCGCCACGCGCATCGCGCGCTTCGCGTGCGAACTGGCGCGGCGCCGGAAGGCGCGCGGCCGGTCCGGCAAGGTGACGTGCATCACGAAGTCGAACGTGCTGCGCCGCTCCGACGCGTTCTTCCAGGAGATCGTCGCGGACACGGTGCGGAGCTACCCGGGCCTCACGTTCGAGCATTTCCACGTCGACGACGGCGCGCGCCGCATGATCCGCTTCCCGCAGTCCATGGACGTCGTCGTCACCATGAACCTGTACGGCGACATCCTCTCGGACATCGCGGCGGAGGTCGCGGGCGGGCTCGGGATGGCGCCCTCCGGCTGCTTCGGCGACGGGTGGGCGTACTTCGAATCGGTGCACGGCTCGGCGCCGGACATCGCCGGCCGCGGCATCGCGAATCCGACCGCGACGATTCTCGCCGCCGCGATGATGCTCGAGCACATGGGGCTCGCGGGCGAAGCCGACCGGCTCGAAGCCGCGGTCGCCGCGGTCTATCGCGCCGGCGAGCGCCTCACGGTGGACCAGGGAGGCAAGGCGACGACGCGGGAGTTCTGTCAGACGGTGCTGGCGGCGCTGCGGGCGGGCTGACCTAGATCGTCGCGGGGCTCGCGCCCGGGCCGATCGCCCCGCGCACCAGGTCCAGCAGCGCATCGATCTCGACCGGCTTGGGGAGCACGCCGACGATCCCGAGCGTGGCCGCCGACCCCGGCTCGATGGCGCGCGCGAGCGTGCCGCCGAGCGCCGAGCTGATCAGCACCGGCACCGTGCTGTGCAGCGGCTCGGCCCGCAGGCGCGCGAGGAATTCGAAGCCGTCGACGCCGGGCATGATCATGTCGAGGACGATCAGGTCGGGCGCGAACTCGGCGAAGCGCGCCAGGCCCTCGTTGCCGGATGCGACGCCGGCCGTCGTGTAGCCGGCGGACTCCAGCACCGCGATCAGCACCTCGCGCAGCCGCTCCTCGTCGTCGACGACCAGCACCTGAACCTTCGTCATCGGCCCTTGCCCCCGGGCGTCACCCGCGCTTTCGGCATCAGAGCGCGACGCGAAACAGTTCGTCAAGCGTCGTCTCGCCGAGGAGCGCCTTCCCCGCTGGCGTGACCCCGCGTCGGCGCGGTCGTCGGCAGCGTCATGCCGCTCACCATAGCAGGGTTTGGTCCGCGGCCGGTTAAGGTAGCCGCGTGCCCGCCGTGCTGGCGTTGATGCTCCTGCTGCTCGCCGGAGACCCGCCGGCCGAGCCGTTTCCGCCGTATCTCGGCGCGGCCGAGACGTGGCCGCCCGACCTCCGCCGCGAGATCCGCAACGTCTGGGCGAAGCAGACGGTCACCCGGACGGTGACGGGCAAGCCCGCCGAGGCGCCGCTCGACCTCTACGAGCTCTTGATCGACCTGCCGGAGATCACGTCCGCCGCGGGACAGCACCTCGGCGCCGGCGGCTACCGGGTCGTCCGCGTCGCCGACCACTTCGAAGTCGCCGACAGCGAAGGCGCGCGGGGCACCTACCGCGTCATCGTGAAGCGCCCGGGTGAGCGCGTGCTGCTCGCGCGCGTACAGCGGCGCGCGCGCCTGCTCGGCGAGGTCCGCGGCGCGACGATCACGCGGCTCACGTTCGCCGAGCGGCGCGAGGACGGCAAGGTGCTCGTCACGCAGCGGGTGGACACGGTGGCGCGCATCGACCATCGCATCGCCGCGATGATCGCGAAGATCCTCCTGCCGCTCTTCCCCGACTACGCGGACCGGAAGATCACGGAGATCTTCGCCATCGCGTCGCGGGTGGCGGCGTGGAGCGTGGAAGATCCCGCCGCGTTCTGCCGCTGGCTCGCCGACCAGCCGGACGGCGCGCAGCATCGCGCGACGTTCGCGCCGAAACTCCCCGCCTGCGGCGGCCGCTAGGACGCGTCTACACCACTCCGTTCTGGACCATCACCACGAGGAGCCAGGCGAGCTGCGCGCCGACGAAGACGGCGCGCGCGCGGTCCGCGGCGCCGCGCACGAGGAAGTGGTACTGCGCGAGACCGCCGCCGAGCGCGATGGCCGCGAAGAGCGTCGGCTCGTAGCCCGGCAGCACGCCGGCGTGCACCGCGATCGCGCCCGCGAAGGTCCAGACCGCCCAGGCGGCGATCCATTGCGAGGCGATCGAGACGATCGCCGCCGCGCGCGAGCCGGACAGTCCCAGCGCGCGCGCGAGCCAGACGCCGGCGACGCCCAGCACGAGCACGACCGCGAGCGTCGCGAGGCCGACGCGCGTCACGCGCGCGAGCGGTATTCCGGCCGCCACCGCAGCAGGCGCATCTCCACCTGCTTGATCCCCAGCGCCATCACGATGCCGATCACGCCGAGCGCGATCAGCGCGACCATCATGTCGGCGGCGTTCAGCGTGCCGAGCGACTGGATGATCAGATAGCCGAGGCCGCCGCCGGATTCGCCGCCGAGGAACTCGCCGACGACGACGCCGATCAGCGCGAAGGAGATCGACGGCGTCAGCGACGCGAACGTCCACGCGAGCGCCGACGGCACGATCACCGTGCGCATGATCTGCCGCTCGGACGCCCGGAGGAACCGGGCGGCGTGGATCAGGTCGGGATCGACGCTCCGCGCGCCCTGGAACGTGTTGAAGAACACGATGAAGAACACGATCGTCCACGCGAGCACGATCTTCGCGACGATGCCGAAGCCGAAGATCATCGTGATGAGCGGGACCAGCGCGATGCGCGGCAGCGAATTGAACGCCACGATGTATGGCTCGAAGATGCGCGCGAGCCGGTCGTTGCGTCCGAGCACCAGCCCGACGACGAACCCGGTCGACACGCCGACCACGAAGCCCCAGAGCGTCGACTGCACCGTCGACAGCGCCATCTGCCAGATGCTGAGACGCACCCTGTCCGAGGCGAGGTAGACGAAGCGTTCCACGATCGCCGAAGGGCGGCTGATGAAGAACGGATCGAGCCAGTAGAGTCCCGGCGTCTTCGAGATGGCCTTGATCCGCGTGAGCCCTTCCCACGAGCCGAGCAGCAGCACGAGGATGACGAGACGCCACACGACGATCCGCGCGCGGTCGGTCATCCGCGGAACTCCTCGCCCAGCACGTGCCAGACCTCGCCGTATTCGCGCGCGTATTCGGCCGTCTCGCGCAGGCGGATCGGATCGCGCGGGCGCGGCAGGCCCACGTCGTAGAGCATCTTGATGCGGCCGGGCCGGCGCGTCATGACGACGATCCGATCGGCCAGCGTGATCGCCTCGCCGAGGTCGTGGGTGACGAACACGACGGTCTGGTGCTTCGCTTCCCAGAGTGTCAGCAGCTCGGCGTGCAGGCCGAGCTTCGTGTGCGTGTCGAGCGCGCCGAACGGCTCGTCCATCAGGAGAATCTCGGGCTCGACCACGAGCGTGCGCATGAGCGCCACGCGCTGCCGCATGCCGCCGGACAGCGTCGCCGGGAACGCCTCCTCGAATCCTTCGAGGCCGGCGAGCGTGATGGCCTCGCGGACGCGGCGGTCCTGCTCCGCGGCCGGCGCCCCGCGATATTCGAGCCCGAGCGCGATGTTCCGCCGCACGGTGCGCCACGGGAACACGGTGTCTTTCTGGAAGACGTAGCCGACCGCCGGCGGCGGCACGCCGCCCACCGCCCGCCCGTCGACGTCGATACGTCCGGACGTCGGCGTGACGAGCCCACCGATCATGTTGAGGATCGTCGACTTGCCGCAGCCCGACGGGCCGACGATCGCGACGAACTGCTGGTCGAGGACGTCGAACGAGACGTCCGTGACGGCCGGGACCTCGCGACCTCCCTCCCGGAAGATCTTCGCGAGGTCCCGGATGACGATGCGCGCGCGCCTTACGATTTGTATTTCGCCTGAGCCTTCCGCACGAAGCTCATGTCGGCGGCCTTGGCGTACGGGATCGGCTTCTCGACGGCCGTCGGGATGAACACCTTCATCCCGTTCTCGTAATCCTTCTCGTCGATGACGAAGTCCCAGTCGAAGATCGTCCGGTAGTAGCGCACCGACTTGAGCACGTCGGCGCGCTTGAACGTATCCATGTACGGCTTGTGCAGGAGCTCGACGATCTCTTCGTCCTTCGCTTTCCGGATCCACTGCTGCGCGCGGTAGCAGGCGTTGACGTACGCCTGCACGACGTCCGGCGACTTCTCGATCGTTTCCCTGAGCGCGTAGCCGACGGTGACCGGGATCGGCCCGCCGAACACCCGGTTCCACGCGCGCTCGTCGAGCACGTCGTAGATCGGCTTGCCGAAGCCTTCGCTCTCGGCCGCGAACTGCCATTCGGGAACGGCCATGATCGCGTCGAACTTCCCGGCCTTGAGCCCGCCGAGCATCGTCGTCGACGCACCGCCGCCGACCCATTCGACGTGATCGTTGACGCTCCTGCCGTCCGGCCCCTTCGTCTGCTTGAGGACGTAGACCCCGTAGACGTAGGTGCCGGAGCCGATCGCCGTCGCCGCGATGACGGCCTTCCGGCCGACCAGCTTCTGGTCCGCGAGCGCCTCGACCGTCTTGACGCCCTTGTCGAAGAGCTCCTTGCGCACGACGATGTTCGCGTAGCTGCAGCGCGTGTCCGTCGCGAACAGCATCGTCGTGTCGCGGCCCTTCTCCGTCGCCTTCAGCGGATGGTTCGAATCGCCGAGCCCGAACATCGCCTGGCCCGCCGTCAGCGCGTTGATGACGCGCGCGCCCCCGCCCGGGACGATGAAGGACGGCACGCTGACGCCTTCCTCCTCGAAGAACTTCTTCTCCTTCGCGACGAGGTGCTGTCCGTACACGAAGGTGGAGACGCTGTGCGAGACGGTGATGGCCTTCGGGCTCTGCGCGCGGGCGAGGCGCGGCGACCCTGCGGCCATGCCGGCGGCGCCGAGCGCGGTCACGGTCAGGAAACGGCGGCGATCGAGCGGCATCGGGACCCTCCTCGGTGTGTGAGCACTTCCGACTGACGAGCGGAGCGCTCAGTCTGCCATGGCCGCAACATATTGACAATACAGGCTAAACGCGCGTAAGATCTCAGGATCGAAGCGCCCATTCCGGCCTTTACCTTTCGGACACTTACCCGCGGAGTGTGTCGTTGATTCGCAGCATGACCGGCTTCGGCCGGGCCGAGTCGAGCGGCGAGACCTACCTGATCACCATCGAGGCACGGTCGGTCAACCACCGGCACCTCGACGTCGCGCTCCGGTTTCCGAAGACGCTCGGCGCCCTCGAGCCCGATGCGCGTAAACTGGTCGCCACGCGCCTCGACCGCGGCCGGATCGACGTGAACCTCTCGCTGGCGCCCGCTCCGGGACGCAGCGAGCAGCGCATCGTCGCTGACACCGTGCTCGCCAGGACGTGGCTCGAGCGTGCGCGCACCCTCGGCGCCGAGCTCGGTGTCGCGGGCGACGTGGAGCTCCGCTGGGTGCTCGAGCGTCCGGGCGTGCTGCGCATCGAAGACGTGGAGCCGCCCGAGCCACCCGCCGTCTGGCCGGCCATCGCCGACGCGCTCTCACGCGCGCTGGACGAGCTCTGCACGCAGCGCGCGACCGAAGGCGCCGCGCTCGCCACGCATCTGCGCGACCTGCTCGGCGAGCTCGAGAGCGCGGTCGACGTCATGGCGAAGCGCGCGCCCGCGGCGGCGGCGCGGCGCGAGGCGCGCCTGCGCGAGCGCCTGCGCGGCATGGTCGGCGGCCTCGGCATCGACGAGGCGCGCATCCTCACCGAAGTCGCCGCGTGGGCCGAGCGGACCGACGTCGCCGAAGAGCTGGCGCGCCTGCGCTCGCACGTCGACCAGTTCCGCGCCATGCTCGACAAGGGCGGCGCGGTCGGCCGCACGTTCGAGTTCCTGCTGCAGGAGATGAACCGCGAGGTCAACACGATGGGCTCGAAGGCCGACGACCTCGAGGTCTCCCAGGTCGTCGTCGCCGCGAAGGGCGTGCTCGAGAAGATGCGCGAGCAGACCCAGAATCTGGAATGAACGGAGGCCCCGTGGCGAGGCAGGCGGCGCCCCGGCTCGTGAATGTCGGGCACGGCAACATCGTGCTCTCGCATCAGATCGTCGCGATCGTGGCCCTCGATTCGCTGCCGGTGAAGCGCCTCATCGAGAGCGTCAAGGGCAGCCCGAAGCTCGTCGACGCGACGAACGGCCGCCGCACGCGCGCCGTCATCGTGACCGAGAGCGACCACCTGATCCTGTCGTCGCTCGAGCCGGCGACGCTCGCCCAGCGGCTCCTCACGGACCGCGGAGCCCACGACGGTGACTAGCCGCCGCGGCACGCTGTTCGTCGTGTCCGCCCCGTCCGGCGCCGGCAAGACGACGCTGTGCCGCGAGGTGCGACTGCGCGTCAGCGATCTCGCGTACTCCGTCTCGTTCACGACGCGCGCGCCGCGGCCCGGCGAAGTCGACGGCAGCGACTTCCACTTCGTGTCCGTCCACGAGTTCCGCGCGCACCGTGACCGCGGCGAGTTCGCCGAATGGGCGCAGGTGCACGGCAACTACTACGCGACCAGCGCCGTCGCCATCGACACGGCGCTCGCCCGCGGCCGTGACGTGCTGCTCGACATCGACACGCAGGGCGCCACCCAGCTTCGCGCGCGGTATCCCGAAGCGGTGCTCGTGTTCATCGTCGCGCCCTCGCTCGCCGAGCTCGAGCAGCGGCTCCGCGAGCGCGGCTCGGACGGCGAAGGCGAGATCGACCGGCGCCTGCGTCGCGCGCGGGAAGAGATTTCGCTCTGGAAGCAGTACGACTACCTGATCGTGAATCGCGACGTGAAGGAGGCGGTCGACCAGCTCACGGCGATCATCACCGCCGAGCGCGCTCGCACCGTGCGCCTCACCCTCACCCTGGCCGACCTGGAGGTTCCCAACTGATGGCATTCCCCTCGCTGGAGCACGCCGTGAACAAGGTCTCGAACCGCTATCTGCTCGTCGTGCTGTCCGCCAAGCGGGCGCGGCAGATCAACCGTGGCGCGGCGGCTCGCGTCGAATCGCGGCACAAGAAGCCCACGAGCGTCGCGCTCGAGGAGATCGCGGCCGCGAAGGTCGAATACCGCGTGAAGGAAGAGAGCGAAACGCAGAAGAGCTGACGACCGGAGACGTGAGAGTCGCCTGATGGCGGGACTCGACGGCAAGGAGCTCATTCTCGGCGTCAGCGGGTCGATCGCCGCGTACAAGGCGGTCTATCTCCTCCGGGAGCTGACCCGCCGCGGGGCGCGCGTGACCGTCTGCCTCACCGACCACGCGAGCCGGTTCGTGGGGCCGTTGACGTTCCGCACGCTGTCCGGCCGGCCGGTGCTCACCGACCTGTTCGATCCGCAGAGCGATGCCGCCGTGGAGCACGTGGCGCTCGCGGAGCGCGCCGACGCCCTGATCGTCGCGCCCGCGACCGCGAATGTGCTCGCGAAGGCCGCCCACGGCCTCGCCGACGACTTCCTCTCGACGCTGCTGCTGGCCGCGCGGTGTCCCGTGCTGATGGCGCCCGCGATGGACGGCGGCATGTGGGACCACGCGGCCGTCGTCACGAACGTCGCGACGCTCCGCCAGCGCGGTGTCGTCGTGCTCGATCCCGACGCGGGCGCGCTCGCGTCCGGCCTTGCCGGCCGCGGCCGCCTGCCCGAATCGGACGTGATCATCGAGACGCTCCTCGGCATGCTCACAGCGGTCCGCGATCTCACCGGCGAGCGCGTGCTCGTGACCGCTGGCCCGACGCGCGAGAGCATCGACCCGGTGCGCTTCATCACGAACCGCTCGTCCGGGAAGATGGGCTATCGCATCGCGGCCGCCGCGCGTCGTCGCGGTGCCGACGTCGTGCTGGTGTCCGGCCCGACGGGCCTCACGCCGCCGGCCGGCGCGCTGTTCGTGCCCGTCGACTCCGCCGAGGAGATGCGCGAAGCGGTGCTGCAGCACCTGCCGAAGACGACGATCGTCATCAAGGCCGCCGCCGTCGCGGATTACCGGGTGCGGCAGCAGGCGACGGAGAAGATCAAGGGCAAGCGCGATCTGACGCTCGATCTCGTGCCGAATCCCGACATCCTCGCGGAGGTCGCCGCCCGCAAGACGGGCGCGTTCATCGTCGGCTTCGCGGCGGAGACGAACGACCTCGCCGCGAACGCGCGCGCCAAGCTCGAGGCCAAGGGCATCGATCTGCTCGTCGGCAACGACGTGAGCCGCCGCGACATCGGCTTCGACGCGGAGGACAACGAGGTCCTGCTCGTCGACCGCTGGGGCGGCGCGGAAGCGTTGCCGCGCATGCCGAAGGACGCGGTCGCCGACGCGGTCCTCTCGCGCGTCCTCGCGCTGCGGGCCACCGCCGTGGCGAAGGTGCGACGCTGAGCGACGACGCGAGCGCCGCGCTCGCCGACGCGCTCCGCGCGCTGGGCGACACGCTCCGCTTCCATCGCGATCTCGGCGTCGAGCACGTCCCGCTCGAGGGCGACTACCTGCTCGGTCCGGCCGATGCGCTCGCCAGCCAGGAGCACGCGCTGCAGGGCTGCCAGCGCTGCAAGCTCTCGTCGGGCCGCACGACGATCGTCTTCGGCTCCGGCAACCCGCGCGCCGAGTTCATGTGCATCGGCGAGGGACCGGGCGCCGACGAGGACGCCCAGGGCAAGCCGTTCGTCGGCCGCGCGGGCCAGCTGCTCACGAAGATGCTCGAGTCGATCCACTTCTCGCGCGATGAGGTCTACATCACCAACACGGTCAAGTGCTTCATCAGCCCCCGCGTACCGATCTACACCTCGGACGGCTACAAGCCGATCAAGGACATCAAGATCGGCGACCTCGTGTTGACGCATCGCGGGCGGTTCCGTCAGGTTACGCACATCCGCCCGCGAGAGATGCTTTTGAAAGGCAGCGAGGTGATTCGCCTGGCCGTCCAGCCAGAAGATGGCAGCCGGAAGCCGGTCCACATGACAGTCACGCCTGAACACCCCTTCCTGATCGATGGCGCGTGGAAGCCGGCGCGTGACATCAGACAGGGCGACTCGGTTTCGACGCTGGGCGACCACGCTCATGAGTATGTGTTCGTGGATGCCAAGGTGATCTCTGTCGACAAGCGACGCACTGGACGGGACTTCCCGCTGTACAACATCGGTGTCGAGGAAGACGAGTCGTACATCGCGGCGGGCGTCGTGAGCCACAATTGCCGTCCACCCGGCAATCGCAATCCGGAATCCGACGAGCTTGGCGCCTGTGCCGAGTTTCTCGCTGCTCAGCTCGGCATCATCCAGCCCAAGGTGGTGCTCTCGCTCGGCAGCGTCGCGACGCAGGCGCTGCTGAACACGAAGGAGCCGATCGGCAAGCTGCGCGGGCGGCTGCACGCGTTCGGCAACGCGGTCCTCGTTCCGACGTTTCATCCCGCGTACCTGCTCCGCAATCCCGGTCCGCAGTACCGCCGCATGGCGTACGAAGACCTGAAGCTCGCGCGGCGCGAATACGACGCGCGCCGCACCCGATAGACACGCGGGCACGCATCACGACGCGGGTCCGTACGGAGCCGCCTCCGTCCGTGCCGGCCCCCCCCGCGGCGGTTGCGGACTGACGGCCCCCGCTACCAATGCTCATCGTAGACGTAGTCTTCGACGCGCCGATCCCGCATCCGTTCTCGTATCTCGTCCCCGAGGGTTGCGTGGTGCGCGCGGGCCAGCGCGTTCGCGCGCCGTTGCGCGGCGCGCCGCGCGTCGGGCTCGTGACCGCGATCCGGGAGACGACGGAGGCGCGCTCGCTCAAACCGATCGCGGGCGTCGTCGATCCGAATCCGGTGGCGTCGGCCGCGCAACTCGATCTGCTGCGGTGGATCTCGGCGCAGAGCCTGTCGAGTCTCGGCTCGAGCGCGGCGGCGCTGCTCCCGCCTCCCCTGCCGTCGAGCGCGGCCACGACGGCGGACGCCGCCAGCGAAACGACGCCAGCCGGCAAGCCGGAGCTTCATCTCGGCGCCGGCCGCGAGCGGCGTCTCCTCGCCATCGCCGAGCGCGCGCCGCTGCTGGTCCTCGTCGCGGACGGCGACGCCTCCGCGCGGTGGGCGCAACGCCTCGGCCGGATCGATCGCGTCGCCCGTCTCGATTCGACGGTCGGCGATGCCGACCGCGCGCGCGGCTGGGCCGATCTCGAGGCCGGACGCGTCCGACTCGCCGTCGGGACCCGGTCGGCGTGGCTCGCGCCGCTTCCGTCCGACGGCGCGATCGCCGTCGTCGAAGAAGCCGAAGCCGCGCACAAGCCGCCGGGGCATCCGCGCATTCACGCGCGTGACGTGGCGCTCGAGCGCGCGGCCCGCGAAGCGCGACGGCTGGTGCTCTCCGCCGGAGCGCCCAGCGTCGAGATGTGGTGGCGCGCGACGAGCGGCTACGCCGAGTTGGTGCCCGGTGATGCGGCGCCCTGGCCGGCGGTGTCGATCGCCGACACGCGCGGCATACTCAGGAGGGAGCCGTTGACCCCCGAGCTGGCTCGCATGCTGCGCGACACGCTCGGCGCCGGCGGCCGCACGTTCCTCGCGGTGAGCCGGCTGGCGTCGGCGCTCGCATGCGACGAATGCGGGATGGTCGTGCGATGCCCCGCGTGCGCCGTCGCGTTTTCCTACACGCGCGCCGCGGCGCTGCTGGCGTGCCGGCTGTGTGCGACGACGGCGGCGCTGCCCGAGACGTGTCCCGAATGCCACGGTCGCCGGCTGTCGCCGTTCGGCTGGGGCATCGAGCGGGTGGAGCACGCCGTCCGGCGCCGCTTCCCGAAAGCGCGCGTCGCGCGCTACGACCCCGACGCCCGGGGGAAGAAGAAGCCGGCGCAGCGCGCCGAGGCGATCGACGCCGACGTCGTCATCGGGACGCGCGGGGCGCTCCGTCTGTTCGGCCGCGGCTCGCTCGCGCTCGCGGGCTTCGTCGCACCGGACCAGCTGCTGCGCCAGCCCGATTTCCGGGCGGGCGAGCGGATGCTCGGCTTCGTGTGGGCGGCGGCAGAGCGCATCCGGGCGGGCGGGCACCTCATCATCCAGTCGCAGAATCCGGCGCATCACGCGTTCGAAGCGGTCGCCGCTCACGATCTCGGACGGTTCTATGCCCCGGAGCTTCGCTTCCGCGCCGAGCTCCGCTACCCGCCGTTTCGCCGTCTGGCGATCGTCACCGTGCCGTCCGGCGCGTCGCCGACGCCTGACGACGTCGCCGGGGCGCTCGCGGGTCCGGACATCGTCGTGTATCCGCCGACGCCGGCCCGAAACGGCAAGACGCACCGGATCGTGGTGAAGAGCGGCGACGCGCTGCCGGAGGCGATCCGCGCCGCGCTGCAGGCGCTGTCGCCGGAGACGGCGGCGAGGCGCGGTATCATTGACGTGGAGGTGGACCCGGTCGAATGGCTGTCCTGAGCGTCCGAAAATACGGGGATGCGGTGCTGCGGCGTCGGGCCGAGCCCGTGCGCGAGGTGACCGCCGAGATTCGTCGGCTCGCCGCGGACATGGTCGACACGATGTACGACGAGGCCGGCATCGGGTTCGCGGCGCCGCAGATCGGTGTCTCGGTGCGGCTGATGGTCGTCGGCGACGAGCGCGGCCGGAACCCGCGCGCGCTCGTGAATCCCGTCATCACCGAGCAGGGCGGCGCGATCACGGCCGAAGAGGGCTGCCTCTCGATTCCGGGCATCTTCGCCGACGTCACGCGTGCCGAGTGGGTGCAGCTCGAAGCGCACGATCTCGAGGGCCAGCCCGTGTCGATCCGCGCGCGCGGCTTCCACGCGCGTGTGCTCCAGCACGAGATGGATCATCTGGACGGCGTGCTCTTCATCGACCGGCTCGACGCCGTCACGCGTGACCGGATCAAGCGCAAGATCAAGAAGGAAGGCCTCGCGGAGTCGAGTCGAGCCGTCGCATTGTGAAGATGGGGGGCCCCGAAATGGCCCCCCATACCCCCCGACGCTCGTGGCGCCCCGGGGGATCCGGGCCGCCCCTCGACCACCCATGAAAATCCTGTTCTACGGAACGCCCGGGTTCGCGCTTCCCACCCTCGACGCCCTCATCGCCCGCCACGAGATCGTCGCCGTCGTCACGCAGCCCGATCGCCCCGCGCATCGCGGCCAGCGAGTCACGCCGCCGCCGGTCAAGGTCCGCGCGCTCGAAGCCGGCCTGCCCGTGATCCAGCCGCCGCGGCTTCGGGATCCCGGATGGGACACGACGCTGCGCGCGCTCGGCGCGGACGTGGCCGTCGTCGTCGCGTTCGGTCAGATCCTGTCGCGCGCCGTCCTCGATGCGCCGCGCCGCGGGTCGATCAACGTCCACGGGTCGCTGCTGCCGCGCTACCGCGGCGCCGCGCCGATCGCGTGGGCGATCATGCGTGGCGAGACGGTGACCGGCATCACGACGTTCCAGATGGACGAGGGCATGGACACCGGCGCGATGCTGCTGAAGCGCGAGACGCCCATCGATCCCGACGAGACGGCCGGCGAGCTGGCGAAGCGCATGTCGCATCTCGGCGCCGACGTGCTCGTCGACACGCTCGCCCGGCTCGACGCCCTGACGCCGACGCCGCAGCGCCACGAGGACGCCACGCTCGCGCCGCGGCTCAAGAAGACCGACGGCCATCTCGACTGGACGCGGCCCGCGCGCGACCTCGTGAACCAGGTGCGTGGCTGCAATCCGTGGCCCGGGGCGGTCACGTCGACGCCGCGCGGAAACCTCGCCATCTGGCGCGCGCAGGCCGCGGACGCGTCGCTTCCGGAGCCGGGGACGCTCGCACTGCACGAGGGCGGCCCCGCGATCGTGACCGGCCGTGGTCTCCTCGTTCCCGTCGAGGTGCAGCCGGAAAATCGCCGCCCGATGTCCTGGCGGGACTGGCTGAGCGGCGCGCGCCTGCCGCCCGGCGCGAAGTTCGGATCGCCGTGACGCCGCCCGCGCCGGCGCGGATCGTCGCCGCGCGCGTGCTGGAGCGCGTGGCGCGCGATGCCGCGTTCGCCGATCTCGCGCTCGAGGCGGAGCTGACGCGTCGTCCTCTCGGCGCGCGTGACATCGGCCTCGCCACGGAGATCGTCTACGGCACGCTTCGGTGGCAGCGCTATCTCGACTGGATTCTGCAGCCGCACGCCAAACGACCGCTCGCGTCGCTCGACATCCGCCCGCTCGTGCTGCTGCGGCTGACGGCGTATCAGATCGTCTTCCTCGAGCGCGTGCCCGCGTTCGCCGCGGTGAACGACGCGGTGAGCCTCGCGCGCAGGCCCGACAAGCCGGGAGTCGAGCGATTCGTGAACGCGGTGCTGCGCGCGTTCGCACGCCGCGGCGAGCGCGAACGGGAGCCGAAGCCACCGGCCGACCGCATCGAGGCGCTCGCGACGCGCTGGTCACACCCGACGTGGCTCGCCGCGCGGTGGATCGCGCGCTGGGGCGAGGACGAAGCGGTGGCGCTGATGCGCGCGATGAACGAGCGGCCGCCGCTGACCGTCCGCGCGAACACGCTGCGAACGACCCGCGAAGCGCTCGCCGACCGGCTGCGGTCCGACGAGCGGGTCGACGTCGCGCCGACGACCTATGCGCCCGACGGCCTCCGCGTCGACGGTGGCGGCGCGCCGGCGGCGTGGCCCGCGTTCCAGCAGGGCTTGCTGGCGGTGCAGGACGAGTCGTCCATTCTCGTCGCGCACCTGCTCGCTCCGCGCCCCGGCGACACGATCGGCGACACGTGTGCCGCGCCGGGCACGAAGACGACGCACATGGCGCAGCTCATGGACAACCGCGGCCGCATCGTCGCCTTCGATCCGCAGCCGGGGCGCCTCGCCCGCGTCGCCGACGCCTGTACGCGGCTCGGCGTGACGATCGTCGAAACGGCGGACGGCACCGCCGAAGCGCTGGCGCCGCGGTTCCCGTCGGCGTGCGACGGCGTGCTGGTCGACGCGCCGTGCTCGAATCTCGGCGTGCTGCGGCGCAATCCCGAGGTGAAGTGGCGTCGCGGCGCGGCCGACGTCACCGCGAACGGCGAGCGCCAGCGCGCGATCCTGGCCGCCGCCGCGTCGATGGTCACACCCGGCGGTCGGCTCGTGTACGCGACGTGCTCACTCGAGCCGGAAGAAAACGACGCGGTGGCGGCGTGGCTGGTCGAGACGCACGGGGACTTCGCCATCGATCCGCCAACCGACTTCCCGATCGCGCCGGACGACGCGGGCTTCGTGCGGTGCCTGCCGCACCGCCACGGCACGGATGGCTTCACCGCCGTCCGGTTCCGGCGCGCGGCACATCGGTAGACGGCGGCTTTGGCGGCGGAAGGCTCTCGAGGAGCGCCTCGGCCGCGGGGCGGTATTTCTCGCGCCACCGGCGGGCCCGGCCGGGCTGCTTCATGTCGATCACCGCCTGCGCCTGGGCGCGCGCCTCGGACACGAGCCCCTCGTTCTTGTAGTGCTCCGCCAGGTCCAGGCGGGCCGGCGCGTAGTTCGGGTCCGCCTCCGTCGCCGCGACGAGATAGCGCGTGACGTCGTTCCGGCTTCCCTTCAGCGTCCAGCGGAGGATCAGCGGCGTGTCGCGGAGCAGCATGCCGAGCATGTGGAGCGCGCGGGCGTGGCGCGGATCGAGCTCGAGCGCCTTCATCAGGTGCTCTTCGAGCTGCGCCACGATGCGCGGCGAGACCTCGAAGATCGGCCGTCGCCTCGCGGCCTTGCCGCGATTCGCGGCGAGCAGGAAGTGGGCGTGCGCGTCGCCGCGATCGAGCGCGGTGGCGCGCTCGGCGGCGGCCTCGCCGAGCGCGTACCAGCGCAGCGCCTCGCTTCCGGCGGCATCGCCGAGATCGAGCGCCGCGGCCGCGAGCTTCACCTGGATGCGTGCGTTGCCGGGCTCGATGCCTGCCGCCTGCTGGTAGAGCGCGACCGCGCGCTGCAGGTGGACCGCGGACGGGTCGTCGGCCTGCATGATCTCGTCGGCCCGAGCGACGAGCTCGCTGGCGATGACGTCGAACGCGGGCGCCGGTGCGCCGGCGAGCCAGACCGCCCCCAGCGGCTTGTCGTAGCCGAGCTGTTTCCGCAGCGCATCGACCTGCGCCGGCGTCGCGGTCTCCCCCGCGATCAGCCCGACGGGATCGGTGGGGATGACGTGCGAGATCACGAACGTGACGACGAGCAAACCGAGCAGCGTGGGAACGAACCACGCGAGGCGATGGAGAACGAGGACGGCGAGTCTCATGCGCCGCGCGTCGAATCAGCCGCCCGAGCCAACCGCCAGTGGATGCAGCACGGCGATGGCGAACTCGCGGATCAGATCGAGGAGACGCGCGGTGGCGGCGTCGAGGTGTGCCGCCAGGTCGGCGATCTCGTCGCCCAGTCGGTCGAGCTCAGCGTTGCGTTCCACCGCGGCGGGATGTGGCGCGAGCATCTTCATGGCGAGTCCCCCTGTGGCTGAGGCGACTCTACACCGCGATTTCGGAGGCCTCTGCGAGCACCAGAACGAGGCGATCTTCGCGCGCGGTCCTCAGGGGAACGTGCGCCCGCGAGCTACTTCGAGCACCGCGTCGGCGCGGACCGGCGTCCGTCCGGCGACCTTGCCCATCGGCTCGCGGATCGGCGCCGACGGCTCACGCGCGCGCCGCCTCGTACGCGCGCGCATCGACGACCTCGAGGCCGTGATCTCGGGCCCACGCCTCGGTCCGTCGCGCGACCATTTCGCGGATCGGGGCGAGCGGGATGCGCCGCAAGCGCTCCTCGGCCTCCGCGGTCCAGAGCATGGTGACGCCCGCCACGGACCCGTCGCTCCGCGGCGCCGTCTCGACGGCCGCGGGCGCGCAGTACCGCGCGAGGTAGCGGTCCACGACTTCGCCCGAGACCAGGCGCTCGCGTGATTCGCGCGCGGCGGCGTCGATGGCCTCGCGAACGAGGGGACGGAGCGGCTCGGGCACGCGCTGGATGCGCGCCAGCGCCTCCTCGGTCCACGGCAGGCCGCGCTCGGGCATCGTCGCGAGGTACCGCTGGAACTTCGCGAGCACCATCTCGTTCTTCTCCGTGCGCTCGGCGAGGAAGCGCTGGATCTCGCCGATCACCTCGACCTTGTGCGGGAGCTTGCGCATCTTCGCCTTCGCAACGTCGAAGGCGTCCAGGGTGAGATCCTCGAAGCCGAATCCGCGCAGGCACTTCGCGACGAGCAGCATCGACTCGTTGCGGATCTCGGTGAGGAACGCCGAGTCGACGACGGTACGTCCGCGCTCGCGGGCGCGCTTGGCCATGAGCTTCACGATGCCGGGTCTGACGAACGCCGGCGCACGTTCGAGACGCTGGCGCGCCTCGTCGGTCCAGGTGGGCTCGGCGCTCGAGCTGTCCATGATTCCGCACACGGTAGGTGGCCCGAACGGTCGAGGGGAATCCGCCGGACGGGCCAATCTGCTGAGGCGAATCGCTTCGATGCTATAACCGACGTGTCATGGTCAAGATCGCGCCGTCGATCCTGTCCGCCGACTTCGCCGCGCTCGGCGACGACATCGCGCGCGTCGAGGCCGGCGGCCCCGACCAGCTGCACGTCGACGTGATGGACGGGCGGTTCGTCCCGAACCTCACGATCGGTCCGGTGGTCGTCGAGGCGATTCGCAAGCGCACGCGCCTGCCGCTCGACGCGCACCTGATGATCGTCGAGCCGGAGCGCTACGTGGTCGACTTCGTGCGCGCGGGCGCCGACATCGTGACCGTGCATGCCGAGGCGTCCCCGCACCTGCAGCGCGTCCTCGCGCAGATCCGCGAGGCCGGCGCGCGGGCCGGGGTGGCGCTGAACCCGTCGACGCCGCCCGACGTCCTCGAATACGTCCTCGACGACCTGGACCTGATCCTCGTGATGTCCGTCAACCCCGGCTTCGGCGGGCAGAAATTCATCCCGACGGCGTACCCGAAGCTCCGGCGGCTCCGGGAGATGATCGGCAAGCGCGCGATCGACCTGTCGGTGGACGGCGGGGTCAAGCTGGACAACGCGAAATCGTTGGCGGATCACGGGGCGACCGTCCTGGTGGCCGGCTCGGCCATCTTCGGCGATCCGGACCCTGCCGCGATGGTCCGGAAGCTCCGCACCACCGCGGGCGGTTGACCCGACCGTAGAGGCGGCCCGGCTTCGCCGGGGCGCCGAAGGTGGGGGGTTTGGGGGCCATTTCGGGGCCCCCATGTCCAAGAAGTTGCGGTAGGGCCGCTACTTACGTAAACTCATTCTTTCCATGTTCGACTCCCTCA
This sequence comes from Candidatus Rokuibacteriota bacterium, assembly GCA_016184365.1. GTDB lineage: Bacteria > Methylomirabilota > Methylomirabilia > Rokubacteriales > CSP1-6 > AR8. Next base: position 17,664 of record JACPCW010000076.1, on the reverse strand, counting down.
GTACACGACTGCAAGGCATCTTCGACCGGCTCGGCGGGCGCGGCCGTCTGACCGAAGAGAACATCCAGGAGGCCCTCCGGGAAGTCCGGGTCGCCCTCCTGGAGGCCGACGTCAATTTCAAGGTCGTCAAATCGTTCATCGAGCGGGTTCGTGTGAAGGCCGCCGGCAACGATGTCCTGACCTCGCTCACGCCGGGCCAGCAGGTGGTCAAGGTCGTCCACGATGAGCTCGTCGAGCTCCTCGGCGGCAGCGGACACCGGCTCGCGATGGCGCCGCATCCGCCGACGATCGTGATGCTGATGGGGCTCCAGGGCTCGGGCAAGACGACGACCGCAGCCAAGCTCGCGCGCATGTACGCCAAGCAGGGCCTCCATCCGATGCTCGCCGCCGCCGACATCTACCGGCCCGCGGCCATCGATCAGCTCCGCACGCTCGGCGCGCAGCTGAACGTCCCGGTGGTCGGTGACGCGTCGATGAAGCCGCTCGAGATCTGCCGCCAGGCCCGCGAGGAAGCGGCGGCGCGCGGTCTCACGCCGCTCATCCTCGACACCGCCGGGCGGCTGCACATCGATGCCGAGATGCTGGACGAGCTCAAGCGCATCCGCGCCGAGATCCGGCCGCACCACGTGCTGCTCGTCGTCGACGCGATGACGGGCCAGGACGCGGTGACCGTCGCCGAGAAGTTCAACGCCGACGTGGGGCTCGACGCGGTGGTGCTGACGAAGATGGACGGCGACGCCCGCGGGGGCGCGGCGCTCAGCGTGCGGCAGGTCACGGGCCGGCCGATCGCCTTCGTCGGTGTCGGTGAGAAGACCGACGCGCTCGAGCCGTTCCATCCCGACCGGCTCGCGTCGCGCATTCTCGGCATGGGCGACGTGCTGTCGCTCGTCGAAAAGGCGCAGGAGGTCGTCGACCAGAAGCAGGCCGAAGAGATGATGCAGAAGCTGCGCGAGGATGCCTTCACCCTCGACGACTTCCGCACCCAGCTCGGCCAGCTGCGCAAGATGGGCCCGCTCGACCAGATCCTCGGCATGCTGCCGTTCGGCAAGATGCTGAAGGGCGCGGACAAGGAGCTGGGCGGCGAGCAGGCGGACCTGGCGCGCTTCGACGCGATCATCCTGTCGATGACGCCGGACGAGCGCCGGCATCCCGACGTGATCAACGGCTCGCGCCGCCAGCGCATCGCGCGCGGCAGCGGGGCGCAGGTGCAGGACGTGAACCGGCTGCTGAAGCAGTACGCGCAGCTCCGGAAGATGATGAAGCAGTTCAAAGGCATGGAGGGCAAGGTCGGGCGGCTGCCGAAGCTGCCGGGCTTCCCGACGCTGAGGGGGTGACACAGGTGTCAGTAGCGATTCGGCTCCGAAGAATGGGTTCGAACAGAAGGCCGGCGTACCGCGTCGTGGTCGCGGACTCGCGCTCGCCGCGCGACGGACGGTTCATCGAGATCATCGGGCACTACAACCCGCTGACGAAGCCGCCGACGGTGGTGATCGATCATGCGAAGGCCGACGACTGGATCCGGAAGGGCGCGCAGCCGTCGAACACGGTGAAGCGCCTGATCGAGGTCGTGAAGGCGTCCGCGTAGCGGACGCGTGATCCGCGAGTCATGGCGGAGCGGCTCGTGGTCATCGGCGAGGTCAGCCGCGTCCACGGCCTCCGCGGCGAAGTGCAGGTGAGACCGATGACGGACCGTCCCGAGCGGTTCGAGGGACTGTCCGGCTGCGTGCTGTGGGATGCGTCGCGGGATGAACGGGAGACGCGGCGCATCTCCACGGCACGTGTACACGGCGCCGTCGTGGTGCTGCGGTTCGAAGGCGATGACTCGCCGGAAGCGGCCCAGCGCCGCATCGGGCGACTCCTGGCGGTGCCGGAATCCGAGGCGCTGCCCCTGCCCGAGGGCTCCTTCTACCCGTGGCAGCTCGAAGGGGCCCGTGTGATGACGGAGGACGGCCGGGAGGTGGGGCGCATCGTGCGGATCGAAAGCGGCGCGCAGGAGCTGTGGGTCATCGCCGACGGGGGGCGCGAGCACCTGATCCCGGCGGTGCCGGAGATCGTGATCGAGGTCGACCTGGCCGCTGGTCGCGTGGTGATCCGGCCACCGGACGGCCTGCTCGACCTGTGACGGTGTGGACCATGCGGTGGGGGGGCGGACGGGGGTGGAGCGGCGGCTCGCTCCCCCCCGTCCAAGAAAATCCGCGCGCATGCGCATCGACATCGTGACGCTGTTCCCGTCGATGGTGGAGCCGGTGCTGGCCGAGTCGATGATCGGCCGCGCGCGGAAGGCCGGGCTGGTTGACATCCGTGTCGTCAACCTGCGCGACTACGCGACGGGACGTCACCGGATCACCGACGACTATCAGTTCGGTGGCGGCGGCGGCATGGTGCTGAAGCCGGAACCGCTGTTCGCGGCGGTCGAGGCGCTGCGCACGCCGGCCGCGCACGTGGTGTTGATGGACCCGCGCGGGCCGCGGTTCACGCAGGCCGTCGCGGCCGCGCTGGCGCAGCGCGAGCACCTGATCCTGCTCGCGGGACGGTACGAAGGCGTGGACGAGCGCGTGAGCGAGATGGCCGACGAGACGGTCTCGATCGGCGATTACGTGCTGACGGGCGGCGAGCTGCCGGCGCTGGTCGTGACCGACGCGGTGACGCGGCTGCGTCCGGGTGTGCTCGGCGCCGAGGGCGCCGCCGAACGCGAGTCGTTCGCGAGCGGATTGCTCGAACCGCCGCAATACACGCGGCCCGAGGAGTTCGACGGACGGCGCGTGCCCGCGGTGCTGCTGTCCGGCGATCACGCGCGCATCGCGCGCTGGCGGCGGGTGCAGGCGCTGTGGCGCACGTGGCGCGCCCGGCCGGATTTGCTCGGGGGCGCAGAGCTCGACGCCGCGGATCGGCGTATTCTTGAACGGTTCGAGCGCGGTGAAACGGCGGACGACGTGGAGCCGGCCGCGACAGAGAGGGAAGGACATGGACGCGATTCGACTCGTTGAAGCCGCGCAGATACGGAAGGACCGGGACGGCTTCGGTCCCGGGGATACCGTGCGCGTACACGCGCGCATCGTCGAAGGTGAAAAGGAGCGCACGCAGATCTTCGAGGGCATCGTCATCCGCAAGCGCGGGGACGGTGTGAAGGCCTCGTTCACGGTGCGGCGCATCTCGTACGGCGTGGGCGTCGAGCGCACGTTTCCGCTGCATTCGCCGCGCATCGAGCGGGTCGAGGTGATGCGCTCGAGCCGCGTGCGGCGCTCGAAGCTCTATTACCTCCGCGGGCTCGCCGGCAAGGCCGCGCGTCTTCGCGAAAAGCGCACGCACGTGCCGGTCACCGCTCCCGCCGCCGACACCGATTGATCAATCGGGGGCCCCGACACGGCCCCCGAACCCCCCGACGCTCGGTAGCGCCCCGGCAAAGCCGGGGCGCTCCTCGTTCCGGCCCCGCCAATCCGCTAGACTCGGCGGGTGACGCCGCCGCCATCCGCGCCGTACCGGTTCGAAGCGCAGGCATGGCGGACGGGCGCGACCCGCGTGGCCGGCCTCGACGAGGCCGGCCGCGGGCCGCTCGCCGGACCGGTCGTCGCCGCCGCCGTCGTCATCGATGCCGCGCGCCGCATCCGCGGCCTCGCCGATTCCAAGATCCTCAGCGCCGACCGGCGCGCCGAGCTCTACGACGTCATCCACCAGAAGGCGGTGGCCGTCGGCGTCGCCGTCGTCGATCACCTGACGATCGACCGCATCAACATCCTCGAGGCCACGCGCGTCGCCATGCGCGAGGCGCTGGCGCAGCTCGGCGTCGTGCCCGATCTCGTCATCACCGATTACGTCGCGCTCCGCGACCTGCCCTGCCCGCAGCGCAACCTCGTGGACGGCGACGCGCGGTGTGCGACGGTCGCGGCGGCCTCGATCATCGCCAAGGTCACGCGCGACCGTCTGATGCTCGAGGCCGACAAGCAGTTTCCGGAGTACGGCTTCGCGCGGCACAAGGGTTACGCGACCGCGGAGCACCTCGCAGCGCTCGACCGCTTCGGGCCGTGCGCGATCCACCGGCGGTCCTTCGCCGGCGTCTGGCGCCAGGGCGAGCTCTTTCTGCTGGAAGCCGAGGATTAGGCGCTGAAATATCCAACGACCCAGCATGTCCATGCATTGATGGCCGCCGCGCCGCGCCGCATGCTCGCAGCGTGCTCGCTACGTACCTTGTCGTTCCGCCCGGTCTCGACTGCTCGCGCGACGCGCTGATCGACCGGCTCTCGGCGGACGGTATCGACGGCCCGGTCCACGTCTGTCGCGAGCTCGGCGAACGCGTCGACGCGCCAGATTCCGATCGGGACGCGCCCAGCGGCGCGCCGGCCGAGCGGCACGTCGACGAGTCGTCGGCGGCTCCCGCCGAATCCCTCGTGCCGGCGCTCGATCGTGGATGGCTCTCGCGGGGCCGTCGTCTCGTCGTTCGCTTGACGTGGCCGCCCACCAGCGATGTCGACACGGCGCTCCTGCGCGCGCGTCTCGCGTGTCCGGACGTGCGCGTCGCCGTCTCCGTGCGTCGCGCCATCGCCGACGACATCTTTCAGTACCTCGATCGGCTCGGGCTCGCGTGGATCGCGCTGGCCGAGCCTGACGGCGCGGACGACGTGGTCGCGCGGCTCTGCGAGCTGTGGTGCCGGGACCGGCGAACGACCACCGCGATGGAGCCCGCCGTCAGCGTCTTTCGTCTCGCCCTCGCGGCGCATCTCCGCCCGGCGCCGGCCAGGTGGCGGTGTCGCATCGTCGACGCCGCGACGTGGCAGGCGACGGAACCGGTGTCCTGGAGCCCGTCGCTGCACGCGGCCGTGATCGCGGCGCCAACGGTCGCCACCACGCGGGACGCCGCGCGTCTCGACGCGCTCGATGAACGCTGGACGCGTGAGCTCGTCGCGGTCGCGCGGCGACTCGACCTCGCCCGACTCACGAGGCTCGCGCAGCACGCCACCGCGCGGACGCCGACTCCGGTCGCGGCGCCGAGGCTGTCACGCCCTGATGACGTCGAAGCCCGGGTCCGACACATCGCCGCCTCCGGGTTCGACATCCGGTGGACTCGAACCCTCGCCGCATCCGACGAGCCTGACATCCACGCCGTCTCGGTGACGATCGCGCCGTCGGTACGCGGGTCCGGCCTCGACGCGTTCTCCGCCGAGCTCGCTCTCGCGCGGGGCGTCGGCGAGGCGATCGAGCGATGGGCGTGGCAGCACGCGCCGTGTGTTGCCGAGCGGCTCCGCATCGCGTCGCCCGCGTCGCTCGGCGCGGAGACGTTCGCGCTCGAGGCGTTGGCCGGCTATTCGCCGGCGCTGCGTGCGCGTCAGCACGCGCGGCTCGCGTGGACGTCTCGCACGCCGTTCGCGTGGACCGAGGGCGTGGCGCTCACGAGCGCGGCGCGGCGATGGGTGCCGCTGCAGCTCGTGAGTCGCGCGGCGAAGGCGATCACCGGCGTCGAGCCCGAGCTGCGCCCACCGGTCACGACGGGATTCGCCGCGCACCCCGATCGGCGTGTCGCGCTCCTCAACGCGCTGCTCGAAGTCGTCGAGCGCGATGCCTTCATGCTGACGTGGCTCGCGCGCGGGCCGGCGCGACCGCTGGACGTGGAGCACGCCGGCGACGCGCGACTCCGCAACCTCGTGTCGCGCTTCGCATCGGCTGGACTCGTGCCCTGCGCCGTCGCGCTGGCGACCGACGTGCCGATACCGGTGGTCCTCGCGATGCTCCGTGACGAGCGGGGCGACCGGCCGGCGTTCGCGGTGGGCGCCGCCGCGCGCGCGTCGACGGCGGACGCCACGATCGCCGCGCTCATCGAGGCCTTCGCGTGCTGGCGCTACGTCCGGCGGCTGTCGACGATGCGCCGCGCGCCGACCGAACCAACCGATCTCGATCGCGACGGCCGGCTGCTGTGGTGGGCGCAGCCCGACCGGTGGCGTGAGCTGGCCTGGCTGCTCGACGGTCCGTGCGTCGCGATCGAAGCCGAAGCCGCCGAGGACACCGGCGCGACGCTCGACCGTCTGGTCGGCTGGTTCCGCTCCGCCGGCGAAGAGGCCGTCGTCGTCGATCTCCTCGACGAGCCGCTCACGCGACGGGTCGGGCATCACGTCGTCGCGGCCGTCGCGCCGGGCTTCCACCCGATGCATCTCGACGAGACACGACCGGCGCGATGGAGCCGCCGGCTGAGCTCGGTGCCCCGAGCGCTCGGTCGATCTTCGCCGCCCGCGCTCAACGCGCTGCCGCATCCGTTCCCCTGACGGTACGGCGCAGCGCCCGTGCAAGCGCGACGCGGCGCATGCCAAAACGCGCCGGGCGTACACGACGCGACCTCCCTGAAATCGCCGACTTACGGAACTCGGACCGGGGCCGAGTTCTTGCTTCCTCCTCTCACGCCGCGCATGTCGCGCGTGCCGGGCGACACGTCCGTCCCCCAGGGGACGGTCAAGGAGGACTCGCCTCATGGCGCGGACGCTCCTGGTGCTCCTCGCTTCGCTCACCTTTGCGTGCACGACGGTACGGGTCATGCCGCCCGCGCCGTCCGTGGAAGTCTCCGGTCAGTGGATCGGCACCTGGCGCGCGATGGACGTGACGAACGTCATGCGCGAAGGCCAGCTGACGATCGACCTCATGCAGGACGGCTCACGCGGCCGCGGCCGCATGACGTGGATCGACTCGGGCGTCACGGACGTGCCGCACAGCGCGCGGCTCGCCGGTGCCATGGGCGTTCCGATCGTGTTCGCCGTGACCGGCTCCACCATCGTGCTGCGTCACGAGGCGGGCGCGCGCGAGCTCGCCATGACGATGACCGTGCAAGGCGACGAGATCGCCGGCAGCGTCGAGACCGCGTCGCGCGTCGAAGTTCGAGCGACCCGACTGACGCGGCTCGGTGGCGCAACGACGACCGAACGGCTCGGGCGCCTCGAGCTCGACGCGACGCGTGAACGCACGCGCGTCGGCGGCATCGAAACCCGGGTGACCCAGCTCGCCACGGACGTACAGACCGTGCGCGCGGTGGCCGACGACGCGGCGGGCACCGCCCAGCGGGCGCTCGTCATGGCCGGCGAATCGACGACGAAGACGGAAACGACGGCGGCGCTCGAGGATCTCGAGCGGCGCGTGCGCGAAGCGTCGAACGGACATGCGACGAACGGCCGTCACGGCGAGCGCGCGCTGCTCCACACGCTCGACGTGCGCTTCGCGTTCAACAAGGCCGACGTGGACGACGCGGGCATGACGGCGCTGATCGACGTCATCGAGCTGCTCAAGGAAAACCCCGAGCTGACCGCGGAGCTCGAAGGGTACGCGGATGCCGTCGGAAGCGCGGATTACAACGTGCGGCTGAGCCAGCGGCGCGTCGACGCCGTGTACCGGTATCTCGCGCAGCGTGGGGTGCCGCTCGAGCGCATGCACGTCGTCGGTCTGGGTCCGCTCCCGGACAAGGATGCCGAAGCGCGTGCGAAGAACCGCCGCGTGACGCTCAAGCTGATGATGGCGGAGGACTAGGGGACAGCGGCGGGCGCCAGGCGTCCCGCGACGCGGAAGCGCCCGCCATCCTCCGGCCATGCGACTCAGCGCGCGGCGCGGGCGGCGGCGCGGACGGCTTCGACGATGAAGTGGTAGCCGGTGCAGCGGCACAGGTTGCCGGAGAGCGCCTCGCGAATCTCGGTCTCGCTCGGATCCGGACGCTCGGCGAGCAGCGCCTTCACGGTCATCAGCATGCCCGGCGTACAGAACCCGCACTGCAGGCCGTGATGGTCCCAGAACGCCTGCTGGATCGGATGCAGGCGGTCGCCGTCGGCGAGTCCCTCCACGGTCTCGATCGCCTCGCCATCCATCTGCACCGCCAGCAGCAGACAGGCGCGGACGGGCTCGCCGCGGTGCAGGACGGTGCACGCGCCGCAGACACCGTGCTCGCATCCCACGTGGGTGCCCGTGAGGCCGAGCGTGTCGCGCAGGAAGTCGACGAGCGTCGTGCGCACCTCGACCGAGCGCTCGTAGGTCTCGCCGTTGACCGTGAGCGTGATCGTTCGGGTCACCGCGAGCTCCGCGCGCGCGACAGCGCGTCGGTCAACGCGCGCTCCGTCAGTGTCCGGGCGACGCGCTTGCGATACCACGCGGAGGCGTGGAGGTCCGAATCCGGATCGAGCGCGTCGGCCGCCAGCCGCGCGGCGTCACCGATCGCCTCGGCGCCCACCGCCGCGCCGGCGAGCGATTGTTCCGCGTCGCGCGCGCGGACCGGCGTCGGTCCGACGCCGAACAGCGCGATGCGCGCGGCGTCGATGCGTCCGCTCGACACGGTGACGACGGCGAAGACGCCGACGAGCGCGAAATCGCCGTGCCGGCGCGCCACTTCGTGGAACCCCCAGCCCGCGTGCGCCGGCGGCAACGGCCACCGCGTCTCGACGACGACTTCGTCGCTGCGCAGCGACGTCGTCAGCGGCCCGACGTAGAGCTCGCTCGCGGGAATCGTGCGCTCGCCCTGGCGGCTGCGCGCGACGACGACGCCATCGAGCGCCGCGAACAGCGCCGGCAGCTCGGCGGCGGGGTCCGCGTGCGTCACGCTGCCGGCGACGGTGCCGCGCGTCCGGATCGCGACGTGACCGACCATGCGGAGCGCCGCGGAGAGGAGCGGCGCCGGCGTCGTCGCCCACCGCTCGATCGCGCGCTGGCGCACGAGCGCGCCGAGATGCAGCACGCCGCCGTCGCTGGCACGCACGTCGTCGAGCCCGCCGACGCGATTCAGGTCGACGATGACCGCGGGCCGCGCGAGCCGCAGCGCGAGCATCGGCATGAGGCTCTGGCCGCCGGCGAGCACCTTGGCGTCGTCGCCATGCTCCGCGAGGCGATCCACGACTTCGTCGACCGACCGCGGATCGTGATAGGCGAAGGGCGCCGGCTTCACGGTAACGGGGTCCGCGCGCCCGCAACCGGCGTGGGTGGGCTGGTTCCCGGCAGTTTCCGGCTGCGTGCTTCCTCGATCAGCTCGAGCACGCGCGACGGATGCAGCGGCGTGGCCGTCACGCGCACGCCGAACGGCGCCAGCGCATCCTCGACGGCATTGGCGATCGCCGCGGGCGGCGAGATCGCGCCGCCCTCGCCGAGCCCCTTCACGCCGAGCGGGTTGCGCGGCGACGGGTACTCGAGATGCACCGTCTCGATGGGCGGCAGCTCGGCCGACGTGGGCACGAGGTAATCCATGAACGTGCCGGTCAGCAGCTGGCCCTGCTCGTCGTACACCATCTCCTCGAACAGCGCGCCGCCGACGCCCTGGGCCACGCCGCCGTGCACCTGCCCTTCGACGATGATCGGATTGATCACCCGGCCGCAGTCGTGCGCGACGACATACCGCTGGAGCTTCACGTGCCCGGTGCCGACGTCGACCTCGACCTCGGCGATGTGCACCGCGCTCGCATACGTCACCGTCGGCACGTGGTGGTAGGCGCTCGCTTCGAAGTCCGGCGAGGCGACGCCGGGTTTCGCGAACGTCGGGATCGACGCCTGGATGACGCGTGACAGCGGCACCGCCGAAGCCGGCGCGCCGCGCACGGAGACCTGGCCGTCTTCGATGACCACGTCGGCGGGCGCGGCCTCCAGCAGCGTCGCGGCCGCACGCACGAGCTTGTCTTTCACCTGCGCCGCGGCGTCGACGATCGAGCTTCCGGCGGTGACGGCGCTGCGGCTCGCATAGGTGCCGGTGCCGAACGGGATAGCGGCGGTGTCGCCGCCGATCACGGTGATCCACTCGATCGGCACGCCGAGCGCGTCGGCCGCGACCTGGGCGAAGCTCGTCTCGTGTCCCTGCCCGGAATTGACGGCGCCGGTGGCGACGAGCACGCGCCCGGAGAGGTCGAGCTTCACCGTCGCGCCTTCGTAGGGCCCGATCGCGGTGCCCTCGACGTACCCGGAGATTCCTATGCCACGATAGACACCCCGCGCGCGCAGCGTGCCCTGCTCGCGACGGAACTCGGCGTAGCCCGCGGCTTCGAGCGCCGCTTCGAGCGCGGCGGGAAAGTCGCCGGTGTCGTAGACGAGCGGGTTGCCGTCGCGATACGGCATGCCGAAGTCGTACGGCAGCTCGTCGGCGCGGATGTAGTTGCGCCGCCGGAGGTCGGCGGGATCCATGCCGAGCTGCCGCGCGAGGCAGTCGACGGCGCGGTCCATCGCGAACACCGTCTCGGGCCGGCCGGCGCCGCGATACGGCGCGTTCGGCGTCTTGTGCGTCACGACGGCTTTCACGTCGACGTGCATGTTGCGGATGCGATGCGGGCCGATGAGATGCGCGACGGTGTTGTACGGCAGGACGACGCCCCACACGTTGTACGCGCCGAGATCGAGCCAGATGCGATCGCGCAGGCCGACGATCGTGCCGTCGCGCATGGCCGCGAGCTCGATCTCGTGCGCCTGGTGGCGCGCGTGCGCGGAGCCCATCATGTGCTCGCGCCGGTCCTCGATCCACTTCACCGGCCGGTTGAGCGCGACGGCGGCGATCGGCACGAGGGCGTCTTCCGGATAGCCCGATGCCTTGGTGCCAAACCCGCCACCGAGGTCCGGCGCGATGACACGGATCCTGTGCAGCGGCAGGTCCAGCGCGACCGCGAGACCCTGCTGCACGAAGTGCGACACCTGGGTCGAGTTCCACGTCGTGAGCGATCCGTCGCGGCGGTCCCACGACGCGACGACGCCGCGGCCTTCGAGCGGCATGCCGACGTAGCGCTGGATGTGGAACGTCTCCCGCATGACGACGTCGGCGCCGCGGATCGCGGCATCGGCATCGCCGATGCCATGCGTGAACGCGACCGCGACGTTCGTGCCCCAGTCGTCGTGCACGAGGGGCGCGGCCGGGTCAGCGCCGGCGCGCATGTCGACAACTGGCGGGAGAGGCTCCCACTCCACCTCGATCCGCTCGGCGGCATCTTCCGCGGCCGCCCGCGTGTCCGCGACGACCATCGCGACGATCTCGCCGACGTAGCGTGCGCGGTCGCGCGTGAGCGCGAACTGCTGGGCCTGGCGGACGTCCATCGCGACGCGCGCGCCGAGGCCGGGCGGCACGGCGCCGAAGAGCGGCAGCGGCTTCATCCAGCGCTCGAGCTCGCGGAACGTGAACACGCGGACGACGCCGCGCATGCGCGCCGCCGCGTCGGTCCGAATCGCCGTGATGCGGGCGTGCGCGTGCGGCGAGCGCAGGAACGCCGCGTGGACGAGCCCGGGCAGGGTCACGTCGTCGACGTAGCGCGCCTCACCGCGCAGGAACCTCGGATCTTCGCGTCGCTTCACCGAGGCCCCGAAGTATTTCGCGCCCATCGCGGAGGAATATACACTGCGGTCATGGTCCGTCGGCTGACGCCGACTGTCCGATCGCCGACAGACCCCGCCGGGAGAGGCCCCGGGAACCCGCATCCACACCGTCCGGACGTCATCGGGCCGTCTGGCCCGCCGCTTGCTGACTTGCCTCGACCTGCCGCCGGGCAGTCAAGTCGCGCACAGGAGTGGTCATGCTGGGAACGCTGGTCAGCCGGTTCTTCGCGACCGACCTCGCGGTCGATCTCGGAACGTCGAACACGGTCGTCTTCGCGCGCGGTCAGGGCATCGTGCTCGACGAGCCGTCCGTCGTCGCCATCCGCGACAAGGCGCTGCTCGCCACGGGCCAGACCGCCAAGGCCATGCTCGGACGCGAGCCGGGCGCCGTGCAGGTGACACGCCCGCTCAAGCACGGCGTGATCGCCGAGCCGGACCTCGCGCAGCTCATGCTCGACGACTTCCTCCGGCGCACCACGTCGGCGTGGTCGCGCGCGCGCCGGCCGCGCGTCATCATCACCGTGCCGTCCGACAGCACGCCGGTCGAGCGGCGCGCCGTGCGCGATCTGGCGATGCACGCCGGCGCGCGCGAGACGTACCTGGTGTCGGCGACGTTCGCCGCCGCGCTCGGCGCCGGCCTGCCCATTCAGGAAGCGGGCGGTCGCATGATCGTGACGGTGGGCGGCGGCACGACGGAAGTCGCGCTGCTCTCGCTCTCCGGCATCGTCCACTGCGAGTCGGTCCGCGCCGGCGGCGACGAGATGGACGACTCGATCGTCGCGTGGGCGCGCAAGCACCACAATCTGCTGATCGGCGCGCGGCAGGCGGAGGCGATCAAGCTCGCGCTGGGCTCGGCGTTCCCGGTCACGCGCGGGCGCTCGCTCGCCGTGAAGGGCCGCGACGTCATCGACGGCCTGCCGAAGACCGTGCACGTCACGGACGACGAGGTGGGCGAGGCGCTGCGCGACTCGGTCGTGGCGATCGTCGAAGCCGTGCGCACGTCCCTCGAGCAGACGCCGCCCGAGCTCGCGGGCGACATCGTCGAGAACGGTATCGTGATGGCCGGCGGTGGCGCGCTGCTGCCGGGCCTGGCCGATCTCCTGCACCGCGAGACCGGGTTGCCGGTCACGCTGGCGCCGGAGCCGCTCAGCGCGACCGCGCTCGGCGGCGGCAAGCTGCTCGACAGCCTCGCGGTGCTCGAGCGCGTCTCGGTCGACGCGAACCCGAAGGCGGCGACGAGCTCGCGCTAGGACGGGACCGGCGTGCGCACGACGAGCGTCACGCAGGCGCCGCCGAACGCGAACGCGTTCACCAGTGCGACCGTCGCGTCGATCTTCCGCGCCTCGTTCGGCACGTAGTCGAGGTCGCACGCCGGGTCTGGCTCCTCGTAGTTGATCGTCGGATGCGCGACGCCGTCGCGGAGCGTCAGCACCGCCGCGATCAAGCCCACCGCGCCCGACGCGCCGACGAGATGGCCGATCGTCGACTTCGTCGAGCTGACCGGGATCGACGGCGCGTGGGCGCCGAAGACGTCGTGCAGCGCGCGCGTCTCCATCGCATCGTTCAGACGTGTCGACGTGCCGTGCGCGTTGACGTAGCCGACCTCGCCCGGCGCCACGCCCGCCTCACGCAGCGCGAGCGTCATCGCACGGCGCGCGCCGCTGCCCGTCGGATCCGGCGCGGTCACGTGATGGGCCTCGCTCGTGAGGCCGACACCCGCGAGCTCCGCGTAGATCCGCGCGCCGCGCTGCACGGCGTGGTCCCATCGCTCGAGTACGACGACGCCCGCGCCCTCGCCGAGCACGAACCCGTCGCGGAGCCGATCGACGCGCAGGCCGAGCTCGTCGTGAAGGTCGGTCCGCGCAAGCCGAGCTCGAGGCTCACGTGCACGGTCACGGCGTTCGCCATGGCGCGCACGATGTACGTCGGCCGCACCGCCCGCGCCCCGCCGCGCAGGTAGTTGCCGGTCTCGCGGAACGTTTCCGCCGCGTCGCCGAACCCGCTGCCGAGAATGGCGCCGCACCGGTCGAGGTCCAGCGCCGCGGAGTCGAGCCCGGCATCGCGCCACGCCTCGAGACCGGCGGCGAGGGCGAACTGCGCACTCCGTCCCAGCCGGCCGATCGGCTGCCGCGAGCGGACGCCCGCGCCGTCGAAGTCGCGCACCTCGGCAGCGATGCGCACCCGCGTCCCGGCCGCCTCGAGCCGCGGCGACCACTGCACGGCGCTGCGGCCCTGCGTGAGCGCCTCCCACGTGGACCGGACGTCGTGCCCGGCCGGCGTCACCGCGCCGAGGCCGGTGACGGCGACGCGGGAGGAACTCATCGGCTCAGCGTCTGCATGTAGCGGACGGCGTCACCGAGCGTCTCGAGGTCCGCGACGGCGCCTTCGGCGACGGTGACGTCGAGCGACTGCTCGAGATCGAAGACGAGCTCGACCAGATCGAGCGAGTCGCCGCCGAGATCTTCACGAAGCCGCGTGTCGAGACGCAGGGTGTCCGGTGAGGTCTTGAAGTGCGTCGCGACGATCTGCGTCACCGTCCGTTCGACCGATGCCTGGGCGAGCATGGACACCTCCGGGTGTGAGATCGGTACGCCACGCGCCGAGCGCGACGATGGCCAGGCCGACGACGAACGCGACGGCGGGGATCGCGGAGAGATGCCAGCGCCCCGCCACCGGCACGAACGCCTGCAGCATGAGCGTCGAGGGCAAGCCGACCGCGCCGGCAAGCAGCAGACGGCTGGCCGTCTCGGCGAGCCCTGGCGAGAGCACGAGCCGGTCGAGCCACGCGCCGAGCGCGATGTTGAGCAGTGGCAGCATCACCGCCGCGATGTGCGCCAGCCGGACGAGACGGCGCGGCAGATCGTCGTACCGCGCGAGCCCCGCCGGCGGCGCCACCATGGGCTCGAACGCGTACAGGCCCATGACGAGTCCGCCGGCGACGCCGAAGAACAGCAGAACGAGTCCACCTCTTACGTTGCGGGCACCGTGCATGACCGATTCCTCCGTTTGTCGAGCACCGCGTCGAGATAGAGCCGGCGCCGGCGCTCGACTTCCTGCGCCGTGTAGAGCGCGCCCATCAGGTACTCGAGCCCCTGCTCGAGGTCCTCGACGCTCATGCGCTTCGGCCGGTAGTTCACGTCGAACAGCGTGCAGCGGTCCCAGTACTGCTCGCGCAGCAGGCGCCCTTCGGCGCGCAGCCGCCGGTAGAGCGCGGTTCCGGGGAACGGCGTCAGCACGGTGACCTGCACTTCCATGAGGCCGCTCGCTTTCACGAACCGCTCGACGGCGGAAAAGACGTCGGGCGTATGCTGGTCGAGCCCGAGGATGAAGCAGCCGTTCACGCTGACGCCGCGACGCTGGACCTCGTCGATCGCCCGGAGGTAGCGGCCGTGCTGGCGCGCCTTCCAGTCGTGCGCCTCGATTCCCGCGAGCGATTCGCGATCCGGTGACTCGAAGCCGATCAGGACCTGCCGGCACCCGCTGTCGGCCAGCGCGTCGAGGAGCGACGGGCCCTCCGCCACCGACACGTCGGTCTCGGTAAACCAGTGCACCTGCGCCGCCGCGAGCGTCGCGACGAGCTGGCGCGACCAGCGCTTCTCGACGAACGTGTTGTCGTCGGCGAGCTCGACGAACGGATGCTTCGCGACCGTGGCGATGGCGGCGAGCTCGCGGGCGACCTGCTCGATCGGCTTGCGCTTGTAGCCGCCGAAGATCTTCGAGGCCGCGCAGAACTCGCAGTCGAGCGGACACCCGCGGCTCGTCTGGATCGGGAACCGGTTGTATGCGGCCGGATCGAGCAGGTCGTAGCGCGGCACCGGACGGTCAC
The DNA here is from genome assembly GCA_016184365.1 of Candidatus Rokuibacteriota bacterium. Classification (GTDB taxonomy): domain Bacteria; phylum Methylomirabilota; class Methylomirabilia; order Rokubacteriales; family CSP1-6; genus AR8. Next base: position 2,549 of record JACPCW010000076.1, on the reverse strand, counting down.
CGAGCGCGACGTCCTGAAAGGACCCGTTCCGGTACACGCGCTGGAGGCGTCCCGCTCGCCAGTCGTCGAGGACGCGCGGCCAGAGCAGCTCGCCCTCGCCGACGACGACGGCGTCCGCGTGGGTCGCCGCTTCGTCGGGCAGGAGCGTACAGTGGAGCCCGCCGAGGACGACCGTCGTGCCGCGAGCGCGATAGAAATCCGCGATCGCGTACATGACGTCCGCCTTCGCCGTGAAGGAGCTGACCGCGACGATGTCGAAGTCGCGGCTCGCAAGCGCGTCCGCGTCGAGCTCGGGACACTCGACGTAGCTGACGTCGTATTCCGGCGGCGTGACGGCCGCGAGCGTCAGCAGACCGAGCGACGGCATGCTGGCGATGACGCGAGCGCGCTCGACGAAGCCCGGGAGCGTCACACCGAGCCGCACGAGCCGCTCGTTCACCACGCGCACGCCGCTGACGGCGATCAGGCCAACTCTCATGGGGGTTCTCCTTCACTACGACGTCGGCAGCGCGCGCTTCACTTTGTCGAGCGACTCGTGGCGGATCGCCGTCGTCTCTCCCGCACGCCATCGGCGCTCCGTCGGCCAGTAGTCGTGCGCGCGCTTGTCGGCCTTGACCGCTTCGGCGGCCAGGACCAGCAGCGTGGCGACGACCTTGTCGTGCCGGAGCACCTTGTACTCGAGCGCCGCCCAGTCGATGACCTCGTCGATCACCTGCCCGCCGGCGTCCCGCTCGTATGGCTCGTGCCAGGCGCGCTGATCGGGACGGAACGTCGTGAGGATGCCGGTCGCCTTCGACGACGTGCGGAACGGCTGCGGGCCGGGATGCCGGTACATGACCGCGAGCAGGATTTCGTTCCGCGTCCACGCGTACTGGTAGTTGCCGCCGAGCACGTAGTGCCGCGTCTTGGCCTCCGGCATGCCCTGTGACACGAGCAGCCGATGGAACGCGCGGTTCACCTCGAACATCGCTTCGGGCTTGTAGCGTCCATACAGACCCTCGTGCCCCTGGATCTCGCCGGTCTGCTGATCGACCTTCGGGTCGTTCATCGACGTCTGGAACGCCGCCTTGTACGAGTCGTCGAGGGGCACCGCATCGGCCCGGAGCAGGGCCTCGTTCAGCTCCTTCAGACCGACGCCGATCGTGTACGGCAGGAATGCGAGTCCCTGCACGATGCCGGACACGATCATGAGCGGAGCGAGCACGAGGTTCATCACGCCGCGGCCGAACGTCTGCAGGCCGACTCCACCCTCGGGCGTGGCGCATGCGACGAAGGCAGGGATCAGCAGGACAGCGATGACGCGGGTTCGAAGCCAGTTCATCGATGGTCTCCTCTCTCGTCCGGTCGTTGGCTTCCGCGTGAACCGTCTGCGGTCGCGGCCGCATGTACGGCAACCGCGGTGCCACGCCGTGGAACGTGCGAATTCGCGAGGTTACGAGGCGGTGGCGCCGGCGGTACCGGTGGCCGTCGGTGCGGATTCACCGCCGGTCGAACGGCCGAGCGACTCACGACGTCGCGGACGTGGCGCTGCCCTTGCTCGTCACGATCTCCACGTTTCGGAACTCGCCGAAATCCGGCCGCTTCGGCCGGGCACGAGGGGGATGCGGTGGTGGAAAGTCACCAGCGAGCGGTGGGCGGGACGCATAATCGGGCCCTCGCATGGACCCGCTGATCGACCTGATCGGAACGAGCGCGGCCGCCGAAGAGCTTCGGACGAAGATCGAGCGGCTCTTCCAGCGGCGCCATGCGGGCGGGCATTTCCCGCCGATCCTCGTGGACGGCGAGACGGGCACCGGCAAGGGCCTGGTCGCGCGTCTCATCCACCGCGCGGGACCGCGAGCCGACGGCCCGTTCATGCCGGTGAACTGCGCGGCGATCCCGGAAACGCTCCTCGAATCGGAGCTCTTCGGATTCGAGCGCGGCGCGTTCACCGATGCCCGCCGATCGAAGCGAGGCCTGTTCCAGTCCGCGCACCGCGGCGTCCTGTTCCTCGACGAGATCAGCCGCGTGCCCGCCGGCGTCCAGGTGAAGCTGCTCACCGCCATCGAAGAGCGCTGGGTCCGCGCGCTCGGACGCACCGACCGCGAAGCGATCGACGTCTGGATCGTCGCGGCCACGAACGTCGATCTCGCGGCTGCCGTGCGAAGCGGGCTCTTCCGCGAAGACCTCTATCACCGGCTGGCCGTGCTGAGGCTCCACGTTCCGCCGCTACGTGAACGCCGCGAGGACATCCTGCTGCTGGCGGAGCACTTCCTCGAGCTGGCGCGCCGGGAATACGACCTGCCCGAGCGACGCCTGACCGGCGAGGCGCGCGCGGCGCTCGTCGCGTACGCGTGGCCCGGAAACATCCGCGAGCTCGGCAACGTCATGGAGCGTGTCGCGTTGCTGTCGGACACGCCGGACATCACCGCCGCCATGCTCGGGCTGAGCGTGGCATCGACGCCCGCCGTCGACGACGAATCCGACGCCGACGTGCCGATGGAAGAGACGATCGCCACGCTCGAGCGCCGCCGCATCGTCGAAACGCTCGAGCAGGTCGCGTGGAACGT
>JACPCW010000029.1 GCA_016184365.1 Candidatus Rokuibacteriota bacterium | reverse complement strand
TACCTGATCATCTACGGCGTCGCGCTGATCGCGATGGTGCGGTTCGCGCCGCAGGGCCTCGTCGGCTGGATCCGCGACCGGGTGCGCCGCCGCGCGGTCGCGGGGGTGACGTCGTGAGCCTGCTGTCGATCAGCGGCATCACGAAGCGGTTCGGCGGCATCACCGCGAACAAGGGCATCACGTTCGACGTCGCGCCCGGCGAGCTCGTCGGCATCATCGGACCGAACGGCGCGGGCAAGTCCACGCTCTTCGAGTGCATCAGCGGCTTCTACCATCCCGACGAAGGCGAAGTCCGGCTCGACGGCCAGCGGCTCACGGGTCTGTCGCCGGACGTCGTCTGTCGCCGCGGCGTCGCGCGGACGTTCCAGAAGCTCCGTCCGTTCCAGGGCCTGACCGTCCTCGACAACGTCACCGTCGGCGCGCTCACGCGCACGAAGGACGTGAAGCACGCGCGCGCGCAGGCGCGCGAGATCCTCGCGAAGGTCGGGCTCACGGAAAAGACCGACTCGTATGCGCGCACGCTGTCGACCGGCCAGCGGAAGCGGCTCGAGCTCGCGCGCGCGCTGGCCACGCAGCCGCGCGTGCTGCTGCTCGACGAGGTCACCGCCGGCGTGGATCAGCGCACCATCCCGGGCCTGGTGCAGCTCGTCCGCGATCTCCACGCCGGCGGGCTCACGCTGCTCGTGATCGAGCACAACATGCGCGTCATCACCGCGGTGGCGCAGCGCATCGTGGCGCTCTACCTCGGCGAGGTCATCGCCGACGGCGCGCCCGACGTGGTCGCGCGCGATCGCCGGGTGGTCGAGGCCTATCTCGGCCAGGCGTACGTCCAATGACCGCGCTGCTGACGGTGGACGCGATCGACGTCGCCTACGGCGACTTCCAGGTGCTCTGGCAGGCCGACCTGCGCGTGGACGACGGCGAGATCGTCGCGGTGCTCGGGCCGAACGGCGCCGGCAAGTCGACGCTGATGAACACGGTCTCCGGGCTGCTCCAGCCGCGCGCGGGCCGCATCACGTTCGGCGACACGCGGATCGACGGCCTGCCGGCCCACCGCACCGTCGGCGAAGGCATCGCGCACGTGCTGGAGCGGCGCCGCCTGTTCCCGTTCCTCACCGTGCTCGACAACATCCTCCTCGGCGCCCACAACCCGCGCGCGCGCCCGCACCGCGCGGAAACGCTCGCGCGGATCGAAACGCTCTTCCCCGTGGTGCGCGCGCGACGCGCCCAGCTCGCGCACACGCTGTCGGGCGGCGAGCAGCAGATGGTCGCGCTCGCGCGCGGGCTCATGGCGCGGCCGCGGCTGCTCATGATCGACGAGCCGTTCCTCGGCCTCGCGCCGATGATCGTCGAGGAGATCGGCCATCTCGTGCGGCGCGTGCGTGACGAGGAAGGCATCGCCGTCCTGTTCATCGAGCAGAACGTGGAGCTCGCGCTCCGGCTGGCCGACCGCGGCTACATCCTCGAGTCGGGCCGCACGATCCTCAACGGACCATCCGCGGAGCTGCTGCAATCCGCGGAGGTGCGGCGGATCTTCCTCGGCGACGGCGCGCTCTAGCGATGCGGGCGACCTGCTCCGGTCCGTGCCTTCTGTGCTATGCGCGCCCGCGCCATCGAGATCTATAAGAGGGCGATGGGGCCCGGGGCCGGCGCGACCCCGCAGGCGTCCCCCGAGACTTCACGCGGGGGGCCGGGTTGACCCAGCGGGGCTCTGTATCCTTTCAGGGACTTCCGGAGGTGCTGCGAAGGAGCTATATGCTGTTCAATGAAGCGGGCGGCAGACCCGGCGGGAGGAGCACAATGGCAGTCGAGGTGGCGACCGCGCGCAGACTTTTCACCCGCGAGGAGTACCACCGTATGGCCGAGGTGGGCATCCTCAAGCCGGCCGACCGGGTCGAGCTGATCCGCGGCGAGATCATCAGAATGTCGCCGCCCGGTCGCCGCCACGTCGCGTTCGTCGACAACCTGAATCAGTTGCTGGTCCTGCGTCTCGCCGGCCGCGGCATCGTCTCGGTACAGAATCCGGTCGTTCTGAGCGACGACACCGAACCCCAGCCTGACCTGGCGATCCGCCGCCGCCGCGCGGTCTCGTACAAGGACCGCGAGGCCTTCGCGGAAGACGTGTTGCTCCTGATCGAGGTCGCCGACAGCTCACTGTCCTACGATCGGTCGACGAAGCTTCGCCTGTACGCCGAAGCCGGGATTGCCGAGTACTGGGTGGTCGACTGCACGGCGGAGAGTATCGAAGTGCACCGCGCGCCTGGCCCCGACGGCTACCGCGACGTCACGAGCGTCGCCAGCGCCGCGACCGTTGCGCTGCAGGCGTTCCCCGACGTATCGCTGCCGCTCGCCGAGATCTTCGCGTAGCGCGAAGCGCTAACCTGGCCCATCACGCCGCGCGGCGGCGCGAACCGGTCAGCGCGCTCCAGAGCGACGCGACCGCGCGGGCGAGCACCGTCTGCGGGCCGCGCTCGTCCGTCGGATCCATGAGCGCGGCGTGATCGCGCCCGTCGGAGTCGAACGGCAGCGACTCCGGCTCGACGACGGCGAGCATCGCCCGCTGCGCGGGTGACGGCGGGCGGTGGCGCCGGAACCGCGCGCCGGACACCGCGGCCATCGCGTCGAGACGCGCCACCAGCCCTTCGGCCGGCAGCAGCCCACGGACGGCGTGCGCACCGGACACGCCGCTGTGCTCCGCGAGGAGACTCACCCGCACGCGCCGGATCCGCCGGTGCAGCGCCGCGTCGCGAGGCGTCGCTTCCCACGACGCGTGGAGCTCGCAGTCGACGCCCATGCTGCGGTTCGTGACGTTCGCCGAGCCGACCGTCAGGAACCGGTCGTCGACGACCATGAGCTTGGAATGAATGTAGGTCGGGCGCGAGGCATCGTCCCCGGCGCCGTCGGGAAGCGAGTCGTAGACGCCGAAGGCATGGCCCGTCTCGCCCGCGACGCGGCGGAGCTCCACGACGTTCTCGAGCTGCCGCAAGCCGACGGCGATGTCCTCCTTCACGGCCTCGCCGCGCTCGTTGACGACGACGATGTCGAGCTTCGAGCGGGGCGGCTCACGCATGCGGCGGACGAGCGCGTCGCGCACCGTCCGGCTGCTGAAGTACTGCGTCTCGATGAAGATCAGCTGCTCGGCCGCCGCGATGGCGCCTGCGAAGAGCCGCTCGACGTCACGCACGATCAGCCCGGTCGTGTGCGGCTGCGTGCGGCTCAACGCGACCGGACCGCCGCCGAGGACCAGCGCGCCCAGCGGCCGGTAGTCGTCACCGCCGGGCACGGGCGGCGGCAGCGGCGGCAGCGTGCCGCCGGCGCGCTGCCAGCGCTGGAAGAAATACTGTTCGACCGCCATCGGCGCCTCGCCACCGGCCAGGTACGCCTGGACGTCGTGGTACGGCTTGTCCGGCCGGCCGCGCGTGAGCCGGTCCGGGTTCTCCGCGAGATGGCGCCGGTCGTCCCAGCACGCCTCGCGCAGGCCCATGCCGCCGAGGAACGCGATCCGCCCGTCGATCACCGCGAACTTCTGGTGCATCGAGCCGCCGGACACGGGCGAGTCCTCCAGCACGAAGTGCAGGTGCTCGTGGGTGAGCCAGTGGAAGTACATCCGCTGCAGCCACTCGCGCTCGGCGGCGAGCACCACGTGAAAATTCCACGCGAGGATGCAGATGTACAGGTTCGGGTTCCGCTCGCACAGGCCGTCGAGGAACCGCACGAGCCGCACTTCCGCGCCGGGCGGGCGGTCGTCCCCGCGCAGCAGCGGCAGCGCGCTGTCGAACTCCCAGCCGGACAGCAAGAGAGAGCGTTGCGCGCGCTCCGCCGCCCAGTAGACCGCGTGGAAGTAATCCGCGGCGTCGACGATGACGCCGGCGGTGCCGGCGGTCGCCTCGCGCGACGCATTGCGCCCGGGCTGCACGATGGCCGCGGCCGGATCGGGGCGTGGACGCGGTCTCACGGTTTCCGTCTCTGCAAGACCGACACCAGCGGCCGGAGCGACGGTTATCGACGCATGGCGCGCCAGAGCTTGTCCGCCGTCAGCGGCATGTCGATGTGCGTGACGCCGAACGGCGTGAGCGCGTCGACCACGGCGTTGACGACCGCCGGCGGGATGGCGATGCAGCCCGCCTCGCCGAGCCCCTTCGCGCCGATCGGATTGCGCGGCGACGGCGTGTGCATCTTCTCGATGGTCACCGGCGGCACGTCGTCGGCCCGGGGGATCGCGTAGTCCATCAGCGTGCCGGTGAGCAGCTGCCCCGTCTCGTCGTAGACGATGCGCTCCATCACCACCTGCCCGACGCCCTGCGCGAGCGCGCCGTGCAGCTGACCTTCGGCGAGCAGCGGGTTGACGATCGTGCCCGCGTCGTCGACCCACAGCAGCGATTCGATCGCGAGCCGTCCCGTGTCGCGATCGATCGAGACGGCGGCGACGACGGCGCCGCAGCTCCAGACTTCGCCGTCGGGCTGGAAGTACGCCGACGACTCGAGCCCCGGCGTGTCGCCCGCGGGCAGCGCCGCGCCGCCGGTGTACGCGACGGTCGCGACCTCGCGCCACGCGATCTTCCGCTGCGGCGCGCCGATGACGTGGAATCCGCCGGCGGCGTGCACGACGTCCTCGACCCCCGCCTCGAGCAGCTTCGCGGCGATCCGGCGGCCCTTGTCGCGCACGACGACCGACGCTTCGACCAGCGCGCCGCCGCCGAGCGCGGTGCTGCGGCTGCCGTGCGTGCCGAAGCCTTCCGGACCGCGGCGCGTGTCGCCGTGAATGACCGTCACGTCCTCGGGGGTGACGCCGAGCGCGTCGGCGACGACCTGCGCGAACGTGGTCTCGTGTCCCTGCCCGTGCGCGCTGGCGCCGGTGATGGCGGTCACGCGCCCCGAGCGCTCGACCTTCACGCTGCCGCTCTCCCACCCGAGCGCGCACGGCTCCACGTAGGTCGCGAGGCCGAGGCCGACGACGTCGCCTCGTGCCCGCCGCGCGTCGTGCGCGCGGCGCGTGCCGTCGTAATTCGCGGCGGCCAGCGCGCGATCGAGCGCCTCCGGGTAATTGCCCGAGTCGTACACCTGGCCGGTGATCGTGCGGTACGGGAACCGGTCGGCGGGGATGAGGTTGCGCCGGCGGATCTCGGCCGGATCGAGCTTCAGCGCGCGCGCCGCCGTGTCCATCAGCCGCTCGATCGCGAACGTCGCCTCCGGACGGCCGGCGCCCCGGTACGCGGACACCGGCGCCGTGTTCGTCAGCGCGCCCTCCACGGCGATGTCGCAGCTCGGCACCACGTACGGGCCGGGCATCAGCCGCGCGTGGTTCCACGGCGAGCCCGGCGCCGCGAACATCAGCGACGCGCCCAGCGGCGACACGATGCGCGCGCGCAGCCCGAGAATCGTTCCGTCGGCGTCGAACGCGAGCTCGCTGTCGCAGACGGAGCCGCGCGCGTGGTTCGTGGTCTCGAAATCCTCGCGGCGCGTGCCGATCCAGCGGACCGGACGGCCGAGCCGGCGCGCCAGCCACGCGAGCAGGATCTCCTCGCGATACGGCCCGGTCTTCACGCCGAAGCCGCCGCCGACGTCGGGCGCGATGACGCGCACCTGCGATTCGTGCAGCTCGAGCAGCCGGGCGACCTCGCCGCGCACGCGGAACGGCGACTGCGTCGAGGACCAGACCGTCAGCTCCCCGGTGACCACGTCGTAGCTCGCGAGCACGGCGCGCGGCTCCATCGCCACGGCGGCGATGCGCTCGGGGGCGACGCGCAGCTGCACGCGGTGCGCGGCGCGGGCAAAGGCGGCGTCCGTGTCACCGGCCCTCAGGACTTTGCGGAACGACCGGTTGCCGGGAATGTCGGCCACGAGCACGGGCGCGGCGTCGGCCAGCGCGGGCTCGGGCTCGGAGACCGCGGGCAGCGCCCGATAGTCGACGGCGATCAGCTCGGCGGCGTCCGCGGCCGCGAGCGCGCTGTCGGCGACGATCACCGCGACCGGCTCGCCGACCGAGCGCACGATGCCGTCCGCGATCATCGGATGCGGCGGCATCTTCATGTCGGGGATCGGGCCGCGGTTGAGGCCCATCGGGCCGAGATGCCGCACCTCGTCGCCGGTCACGACCGCGACGACGCCGGGCGCCGTCCGCGCGGCGGCGACGTCGAGTCGCGCGATGCGGGCGTGGCCGTGCGGCGACCGCACGAACAGCGTGGTGAGACAGCCCGGCGGCGCGACATCGCCGACGAACTGTCCCGCCCCGAGCAGGAGGCGGCGATCCTCCCGCCGCTTCATGGGCCGCCCGACGTACTTGTCCGAATCGATCGTGTGAGCCATCACTCTCCTCACCATCGTCGAGGGGCGCCACGGCGTCGCCGGGGCGCCTCCGAGCGCTGGGGGCGTCGAGGGGCGCCACGGCGTCGCCGGGGCGCCTCCGAGCGCTGGGGGGTTTGGGGGGCCATGTCGGGGCCCCCCATCTAATTGACGATGTGCAGACGGTCGCCGCGGGCGAACGCTTCGACGGTGTCGATCGCGATGCGCAGCATGTTGGCGGAGGCTTCGGTCGTGTTGTAGCCGATGTGCGGCGTGGCCAGCACGTTCGGCAGATCGCGGAAGACATACGGATCGCGCGGCGGCTCGTCCTCGTGGACGTCGATCGCCGCGCCGGCAATCCGTCCGGCGCGCAGCAGGTCCACGAGCGCGTCGTTGTCCACGAGCCTGGCGCGCGCGGTGTTGACGAACCACGCGCCCGGCTTCATTCGCGCGAGCAGCGCGCGAGAGACGATGCGGTCGGTGTCGGCGCGATACGCGAGATGCAGCGACACGACGTCCGCGCGCGCGAAGACGTCGTCGAGCGAGACCAGATCGAGACCGTGCACCGCGCGCCCGGGCGACGCGTGGCGCGTCCAGCCGATGACGCGCATGCCGAGCGCGGCGCCGAGGCGCGCCATCTCGCTGCCGATCGGTCCGAGCCCGACGAGCCCGAGCGTCTTGCCGCGCAGCTCCATGCCCTGGAAGCGGCCGGGCTCCCAGCGGCCTTCGCGAAAGCTCACGAACGCGGCGCCGATGTGGCGCGTCAGCGCGAGCATCATCGCGAGCGCGTGCTCGGCCACGGACGTCGCGCCGTAATCGGGTGTGTACGCGACGGCCACGCCCCGCCGCGTGGCTTCGTCGACGTCGATACAGCTCGCGTAGCCGATGCCGAGGAAGGTGACGAGCCGGAGCCGGTCGCACGCGCGCAGCACCTCGGCGTCCATCACCGAGTAGTCGAGCACGACGACCTCGGCCGGCCTGAGGCGTTCGATCAGCGTGGCGCGATCGGGCGGCGGTCCGTCGTGGAAGTCGACGGTGCCGCGCTTGTCGAGCCGCGCGAGGTCTTCACGGCGCTGCACGCAGCCGGCGCCGTCGGGAAATACGATGCGCATGGACGCAGTAGAATGCGCTCGTCCCATCCCCTGTCGCAAGAGGAGCCGCGATGCTCACACGCATCGACCACGTGATGATCGGCGTGCTCGACCTCCAGCAAGGCATCGACACGTACACGCGCATCGGCTTCGACATCTACCCGGGCGGCGTCAATACCGCGCGCGGCACGCGGAACGCGATCGCCTTCCACACGGAAGACTATCTGGAGCTCGCGGCGACGACGGACCCGGAGAAGGCGCGCTTCCGCTACGTGGCGGTGCAGAGCGACGATCTCGCGGCGGACGTGGCCGCCATGCGGCGGCGCAGCGTCGACGTCGCCGACCCGACGGAAGGCGGGCGAACGACGCCGGCCGGCCAAGAGCTCCGGTGGACGATCGCCGTCCTCGGGAAGCGCCATTCGCTGCCGGTCTTCTTCGTCCAGCATCTGACACCGCTCGACGAGCGCCGGCGGCAGGTGCCGCGCGCCGCGCAGCATCCGAACGGCGTGTTTCGCGTCGATCGGGTGTACATCGCCGTCGCGGACGTCGCCGCGGCGGCAAAAGAGCTCAGCCAGGTGCTCGGACTGCCCGTGCCGAAGGCACAGCGTGGCGGCGTGATCAAAGCGGACATGTGCGTGTTCGACCTCGGGCCGACGGGATTGACCGTCGCGCAGCCCGCGGAGCCCGGTCCGGCGGCCGAAGCGTTGGAACGCCAGGGCCCGGGACCGTTCCAGGCGCTCTATCGCACGAGCAGCATGGACGCCGCGGCGCGCTGGATGGCCGACCACGGCGTGCCGCCGCCGATCCGCGGCATTCGCAACACGGGCGAGCAAGCGATGCTCGTGCCGCCCGAACACGCCTGCGGCGCGTACATCGGGCTCGTCGGGCCGGCGTGATCCGCTGGATGTCCCTCGGCGTGGGCGGTGCATGAAGAGGGCTACCACGTCGAGCGACGGGCCGATGGCACGCTGGCGTTCCGGGCGCCGGCCGGCCGACTGCTTCCGGACGTGCCGGCCGCTCCGCCGGTGCCGTCCGACCCGGTCGACAGTCTCCGCACGACGCACGCGGCGCACGGATTATCGATCCACCCGCGAACCGCCACGCCGAGCTGGCTCGGCGAACGGTTGGATGTCGGCTATGCGATCGACGTTCTGCATCCGCTCGCCATCGGAAGGTGACGAGAACGCAGCCGGCGCCGGCGCATCACTCGACGAACAGGTGGCCGGCGACCGCATGGCGACCGTTCTCGCGGCGAAGCACGACGAACGCGCCCATCGGCACGTCGAGCCCGGTGAGATCGCTCACGACGCTGCCGTGCGTGACGAGCACCAGCGGCGGGCCGTCCCGATGCGCCGCAATCGTCTGCTGGATGGTTGCCGTCAGACGCCTGCGGAGATCGGCGTCGCGTAGCGCGCCCTGCAGCACGTTCCACGGCTCGACGCGTCCGAACGCGAGCCGTGCGGTGTCGAGACAGCGGCAGCGCGGGCTCGACAGCACACGACCCACTTCGATGCCGCGCTGCCGGAATGCTTCGCCGAGCCGCGACGCCTGCGCGCGCCCGCGCTCGTCGAGATTGCGCTGCGTCGAGCAGGCGTCGAGCCGGGCATCCGGCGGATCGAACGCGCCCGGCGCGTAGCTGTGACGGACGACGACTACGCTGCCCGGCGCGCGCACCGCCTGCCAGATCGCGGCGGACGCCGCGGCGGCCGCCGGCGCGAGCCAGAGCAGGACCGCGACGACTACTAGCGCGGCTTTCGTTCGAGAAACTCCTTGAAGCCTTCGCGCGGATGCGCCGGCTTGAGGCGGCCGGAGAGAATGTCGCGCTCCATCTGCAGCCGCTCCTGCCAGCTCGCGCCGATACCTTCGTCGAGCAGCTCCTTGATCCCCTGCACCATCGCGGGCGTGTTCTTCGCGATCAGCGCGGCCAGCTCGCGCGCCGTCGACAGGAGCTCGCCCGACGGCACGAGCCGGTTGAGCAGTCCGATCGCCTTTGCTTCGCCGGCCTCGACGACGCGGCCGCTGTAGAGGAGCTCTTTCGCCATCGGCATGCCGATCAGCGTGGGCAGCGTCCACGTGGAGTTGATGCGGCCGTACGTCGCGGCGAGGAAACGGAACTTCGTCCGTTCGCAGCCGACGCGGATGTCGAACGTCGACGCGAGCACGGCGGCGCCGCCGTACGTCAGGCCGTTGAGGGCGCCGATCACCGGCTTGCGGCACGTGGCAAGGTGCCACGTGTACTCGCCGCGCTTCGCCTGCCGGCGGTCGAGCTCGTCCTGCGCCATGCCGGCCATCTCGTGGATGTCGGCGCCGGCGGAAAACGCCTTCTCGCCCGCGCCGGTCACGACGACCGCGCGCACCTCGTCGTCGGCGTCGCACTGCGTGATCGCGTCGTCCAGCTCCGCCATGAGCGGCATGCTGAGCGCGTTCAACACGGCCGGGCGGTTCAGGGTGATCATGGCCACGCCGTCGGCCTGCTCGAACCGGATGTTTTCGAAGGGCATTCCGCACCTCCCGCGCGTGAAGGTATCACTGTCGATTCCGGGCACCCACCGTCGTCGTATGGGTAGAGTTGCCGGACATCCACACCCAGGAGGACCCATGCGTTACGTGCTGCTGATCTCTTCGGACGACAAGAATGCGCCGCCGCCGCCACGCGCCGAGATGGAAGACATCGTGCAGGGCCATCGCCGGTTCGCCGACGAGCTCACCGCGGCCGGCAAGATCGTCGCGGGTGAGCGGCTGCGTCCCGAGACCGATGCCAGCCGGGTTCGCGTGAAGGCGGGGCAGCGGCAGGTCACCGATGGCCCGTTCGCCGAAACGAAAGAAGCGCTCGGGGGCTTCTACCTGATCGAGTGCGACACGCGCGACGAGGCCGTCGAGTGGGCCAAGAAGGTCCCGCTGCGCGAAGGGAATTTCATCGAGGTGCGCCCGGTCTGGCACATGTAGGTAACATCTCGCGACGTGGAGCTCGTCGACCACGTCGCGGCGGTGTTCCGCCGGGAATACGCGCGCCTCGTCTCGTCGGTGATGCGCATCGCGCGCGACGTCGACGCGGCGGAAGAGATCGTGCAGGACGTCTTCGCCCAGGCGCTCGAGCACTGGCCGGTGACCGGCACACCGGACCGGCCGGGCGCGTGGCTCCTGACCGCCGCGCGGCGCCGCGCGCTGGATCGTTTCCGCCGCGCGCGCCGCGCGGATGCGCACACCGCCGCGCTGGTGTACGAAACCACGCTCGGCGCGCCGGATGACGCGCCCGACGCAACCGATCCCGTGTCCATTCCCGACGACCGGCTGCGGCTGATCTTCACGTGCTGTCATCCAGCGCTGCCACCGGAGAGCCGCGTCGCGCTCACGCTGAAGCTCGTCGGCGGCCTCTCGACGGTCGAGATCGCACGCGCCTTCCTCGTCCCCGAGCCGACGATCGCGCAGCGGATCGTGCGGGCGAAGCGCACGATCCGCGACCGCGGCCTGCCATACGAGGTGCCGGACTCGCACGAGCTCGCGGAGCGGGTGCCGGCGGTGCTCGCCGTGGTCTATCTGATCTTCAACGAGGGCTATGCCCCGCACAGCGGCGACGCGCTCGTGCGTCACGACGTCTGCGACGAGGCGATCCGCCTCGGCCGCATGCTCGTCGACCTCATGCCGGACGAGCCGGAAGTCTCCGGACTCGTCGCACTGATGGAACTGCAGGCGTCGCGCGCCGCGGCGCGGACGGACGCGGACGGCAATCTCGTCCTGCTTGCCGACCAGGATCGCGCTCGATGGGATCGCGCGCGAATCACGCGCGGGCTCGCCTGGCTCAACCGCGCGGGACCGATGGAGCACGCCGGGCCATACCAGCTCCAGGCGGCGATCGCAGCGTGTCACGCACGCGCAGTGTCGTGGGAGGCGACGGACTGGCGCGCGATCGTCGCGCTCTACGACGCGCTGGCGACGCTCACGCCATCAGCGGTGATCGATCTCAACCGCGCGGTGGCGATCGGGCTGGCGGACGGTCCGGTCGCAGGACTCGCCGCACTGGACGCGATCGACGCCGCCGCGCTGCGCGGATATCACCTGCTGCCGGCGGCGCGCGCCGATTTCCTGCGCCGGCTCGGACGACTGGGCGAGGCGGCCGGCGAATATCGCCGGGCACTCGCGCTCACTGACAACGCGCGCGAGCAGACGTTCCTGGCGGCGCGGCTCGCGGCGTGCGAGGCCGGCGGAGCGGCGGAGGTTTAGCTCGCTTGCGCCGCCGACAGCGCGGCGCGCACGAACTCCGGGTCGAAGATCCGGTCCGCCATGACCTGGCACCGCTTCATCAGGCGAGGCTCGTCCGGCCCGTAATCCGGGACGGCGTAGTGCAGCGTGCCGAGGTGATCCCAGACGAGCACGTCGCCCTCGGTCCAGCGGTGCGTGTACTGGTACTTCGCCTGCAGCTGGTGCGTGAAGAGCGTCTCGAGGACGCGATCGCTCTCGGCTTCGTCGAGCTCGTTGATGCGGATCGCGTAGCCGGGATTGCAGTACAGCACGGTGCGGCCGGTGATCGGATGCGTCAGGAACACCGGATGCACCGACGGCGGCCGCTTCCTTCGCTGCTCCGGCGTCAACGGATCACGCAGGCTGCCGGGACGGCGCCGCATGTTCTCCCAGAACTTGTTGAAGTCGTGCGTCGCCGTCATCGTGCGCAGCCGCGTCTTCAGCTCCGGCGACAAGTCTTCGTACGCGGCCTGCGTGTTGACGAACTGCGTGTCGCCGAGCACGATACCGTCCCGCCGTGGCACCCGCACCGCGTAGAGCACGTTCAGGAAGCCGATCGTCTCGTTGTAGGACATGTCGGTGTGCCAGTCCTGCCCCGCGTCGGTGATGCCGATCGGCTCGCCGTTCTCGATGATGTTCGAGAGGACCCCGACCTCGGCGAGACCCGGTTCGTGATGCCGGCCGCTCAGCGTCGCCTGGATGCGGCCGAACCGGCGCGAGAAGTCGCGGAGCGCGACGGCTTCGAGCTTCTGGTCCGGAAAGCGCAGCACGCCGTAGCGGCCGAGTGCCGACAGGACGCCGGCGAACTGCGCGTCGGTCAGGGGCGCCGCGAGATCGACGTCCCTGACCGTCGCACCGAGCACCGCGCCCGTCGGCTCGAGCTTCATCGGCGTCTCAGCGCGCGGCCGCGGCCTCGGGCAGCTTCTCGACCACGACCGTGTCGTGCACCGCCGGCGAGTAGACCTCGAGGATCTCGAGATCGTCCGAGCAGTCGAGCTCGTTGTGCACGATGCCCGCCGGCTGGACGACGCAGTCGCCGGCCTCGAACGTGTGGTAGCCCTCGCCTTCGTAGACGAACTTGATCCAGCCCTTCAGCACGTAAAACATCTGGAAGTCGCAGAGGTGGCGGTGGAGACCGGTGGTGTGCAGATCGTGATCGCCGGCGGCTTCCTTCTTGATGCGGATGACGTGCGCCCGCACCGCGCCGTGCGTCGCGCGTTCGACGCCGAGATCACGGTACTCCATGAAGCTGCGCAGCCCGGTCTTGTACACGGCGTCCTTTGCACGGCTCGCGCTGAAGAGCTGCTTCTGCTCGCTCATGCCTTGGCTCCTCCGAGCATGACGTGGAGCTCGCCCTGCTCGTCCTTGACCGGAAATCCCGTCAGGCCCTTCTCGGCGTCGCCCATCGGCGCGCCGGTGCGCACGTCGAACTGCCACATGTGCTCGAGGCAGGTGACGACGGACCCGTCGCACACGCCGGCTTCGAGCGGAATCGCCTCGTGCGGGCACATCGCCTGGTACGCGAAGCAGGCGTCGGCGGTGCGGACGATCAGCATGCTGGTGCCGTCGACGGCGAACTCCTTCATGCCGTCCACGTCGACGTCGGCCGTGCGGCACACGCGCTTCCAGGACGGCGGCGGGGCCGCCGCCGGCGCCGGCGCCTCCTTCGTCTCGACGTCGATCTTGTTGGCGCCGGACACGCCGGGCGCGTACCGCAGCCGCTCCACCGGCGCTCCGCCGATGATGTGGCTCGCGATGATCTCGTCGAGATCGGTCTCCGTCACGCCGGCGTACCAGACGTCTTCGGGGTAGACGACGATCATCGGCCCGTGACCGCACTGCGAGAAGCACCCGGCCTTGTTGACGCGGATGTCGCGCTGGCGCCCGGCCTTCTGCACCGCGGCACGCAGAGTCCTGACGTACTTCTCCGTGTCGCCCTGCTCGGGACACGTCTCGCCGCTGGTGCACACGAACACGTGCCGATCGTACTGACCCAATTTCCCCTCCTTGGGGGCTCCGGGCGCCCCCACACCCCAACGTTCGGAGCGCCCCGGCGAAGCCGGGCCGGCGACAGCCGCGCTTCGCGCAGCAGCAGCCGCAGGCAGGCGTCGACCATCGGCGGCGGCCCGGCGACGAACGCGCGCACGTCCGCGTAGCGGCCTTTCATCGCTTCGCCGGCCACGGCGTGCACGAAGCCGCGCGCGAACGTGAAGCCCGGATACCGGGCGATCAGCGTCGCCGGCACGTCCTCGTCGGACAGCGCGATCGTCACCGCGAGCCGCGCCGGATACTGCGCGCGGAACGCCTCCAGCTCGTCGAGGTAGAAGGCGTCGCGCTCGCTGCGGATGCCGAAGTACACGTGACCGTCCCACGCCGCGAAGTGCCCCGCCTCGCACGCGAGCGAGAGGACCGGCGAAGAGCCATTCGCTCACGCCGCCGCCCGGCTTCTTCTTCACGACGAAGGCCAGACGCTGCGCGCCGCGGTCGAAGTTCACCATCGAATAGGCGCGGGCGCCGCCGAGGCCCGGCACGGAAAGCAGCGCGAACTGGCCCGCGTCGAAATCGAGCGGCGCGTCGAGCTCCACGGTGAACGCGACGACGTCGTGCGTCAGCGACTGCGGGCGGCGGATCACGCCGTCGAACGCGCGCGGCGCGACCGTGTTCGGTTCGCGCGGCTTCAGCAGGCCGATCTCGAGGGCGCAGTCGTCGAGCGCGACGCTCTGGCAGGTCAGGAAGTCGCCGTCCGCCTTGAAGTACCTGGTGCCCGGCGCCTCGGGCCACGCGCTCTCGGCCTGCCCGCTCGCGAGCCGCGCCTTGCAGGTGCCGCACGTCCCGGTCGCGCACTCGTACGGCAGCTCGACACCGTGCCGCAGACCGGCGAGCAGGATCTTCTCGCCGGGGTCACACTCGAACTCGCGGGCGCCGTTCTTCGCGTTGACGACGATCTTCATGCGTCGGGTACCGAGTTTATACTGCCCGCGCCCGCGGCCAAGGAGGCGGCATGATTCGCGACGTTCGCGCCGATCACTACGTGATCCCTCTGCCCACCGCGCTGTCCGACAGCACGCACGGCACGATTCGCGGCTTCGAGCTCGTGACGGTGCGCCTGCGTGACGACGACGGGGTCGAAGGCGTCGGCTACACCTACACGGTGGGCGCCGGCGGCGCCGCCGTCCATGCGCTCCTCGCGCGCGACCTCGCGCCCGTGATCGCCGGCCGCGACGCCGGACGCATCGAAGAGCTGTGGCAGGCCATGTGGTGGGCCCTCCACTATGGCGGCCGCGGCGGCGCGCAGGTGCTGGCGATCTCCGCGGTCGACGTCGCGCTGTGGGACCTCCGCGCGCGCCGTCACGGCGTGCCGCTCTGGCGGCTCCTCGGCGGCTTCGATCCGCGCGTGCCGTGCTACGCCGGCGGCATCGATCTCGACTTCACCGTCGATGCGCTCCTGAAGCAGACGGACGAGAACCTCGCGCGCGGCTTCCGCGCGATCAAGATGAAGGTCGGACGACCGTCGCTCCGCGACGACGTCGAGCGCGTGCGCGCGATGCGCGCGCATCTCGGCGACGATCTCCCGCTGATGGTGGACGCCAACATGCGCTGGAGCGTCGACGACGCGATCCGCGCCGCGCGCGGCCTCGCCCCGTTCGCGCCCGTCTGGCTGGAGGAGCCGACGATTCCCGACGACGTGCCCGGTCACGCGCGCATCGTGCGCGAAGGCGGGCTGCCGATCGCCGCCGGCGAAAATCTCCGGTCGCTCTACGAGTTCCGGCAGCTCATCGCCGCCGGCGGCGTCACGTTCCCGGAGCCGGACGTCACGAACTGCGGCGGGGTGACGGTCTTCATGAAGGTCTGTCACCTGGCGGAAGCGTTCAATCTCCCGGTGACGTCGCACGGCGCGCACGACATCACCGTGCACCTGCTCGCGGCGGCGCCGAACCGCTCCTACCTCGAAGCGCACGGCTTCGGGCTCGATCGCTTCATCGCGGACCCGCTCCGCCTCGAAGACGGCCGCGCGATCGCGCCGGATCGGCCCGGCCACGGCATCGAGTTCGACTGGAAGGCGCTCGACGCCGTGCGCGCGTGATGCGCCCCCGCCGCAGCGTCCTGTTCATGCCCGGCTCCGACGCGCGCGCGATGGAGAAGGCGAAGTCACTGCCCGCGGACGCGATCGTCTTCGATCTCGAGGACGCCGTCGCGCCGGACGCGAAGTCCGCGGCGCGTGACCAGGTCGTCCAGGCCGTGCGGGCCGGCGGCTATGGCCGTCGCGAGGTGGTCGTCCGCGTGAACGCGTTCGGCACGCCGTGGGGCCGCGAGGATCTCGGCGCGGTCGCGCGGGCCGGCGCGGACGCCGTGCTGTTGCCGAAGGTGGAGGCCGCGACGGTGATCGACGAAGTCCTCGGCGTGCTCACGATGCACGGCACGCCGTCGACGCTCGACCTGTGGTGCATGCTCGAAACGCCCCGCGGGATCCTGAACGCGCCCGCGATCGCGGCGAGCCGGCGTGTCGCGGCGCTGGTCATGGGCACGTCCGACCTCACGAAAGACCTGCACGCGCGTCACACGCGCGATCGCCTGCCGCTGGTGACCAGCCTCGGCCTCTGCGTGCTGGCCGCGCGCGCCGCCGGTATCGTCCCGCTCGACGGCGTGCACCTGGATCTCGACGACGACGCCGGGTTCGACGCGGCGTGCCGCCAGGCGCGTGACTTCGGATTCGACGGCAAGACGGTGATCCACCCGAAACAGCTCGCGGCCGCCAACGACGTCTTCTCGCCCTCCGCCGAGGAGATCGCGTGGGCGCGGCGCGTGATCGCCGCGCACGCCGACGCGGTCGCGCGAGGACGCGGCGTCGTGCTCCTCGACGGCCGGCTCATCGAGAACCTGCACGTCGCGGACGCGCAGCGCGTCGTCGCGCTGGCGGACGCGCTCGACGCGATGGGCGGCGACTGACCATGCCGAGGTTCACGTACGCGGACGTCGCCGTGCACGTGTTCGCGCAGCAGCGCACGCCGGGCTGGACGTTCGTCGTCGACATCCGCGACGGCGCCGGAACGCTGCTGAAGACGCTGCGCTCCGACGAAGTCGTGTACCTGAGCTCCCGGCTCGCCGAGGAGGCCGCGGCCGCCGCCGCGCGCGAATGGATCGACGACATCTGGCTCTGGCGCCAGCGGCTCGGGCCCCGACCGCCGGGCTGAGGTCAGTCGCTCCGCAAACCGAGGGCGAGGGCGAGCGCCGTGGCCGGCATCACGGCGAACACCGCGAGCGGCACCGTGAAGTTTCCGAACGCGCTCCAGAGCGCGCCCACCACCGGCGCGCCGATGATCACGACGAAGGTCGCCGCGAGCCCGATCAGGCCGAGCGCGGCGCCCGGCGCCCCCGGCGCCGCCCGGCCGGCCAGCGTCACGATCGGCGCGAATCCGAGCGACGTGGCGACCCCGGCGGCCACGACGCCGAGCATCGCGACGGCGAGCGGCCGCCCCGGCCACGCCAGCAGCCCGAGCGCGATCACGATGCCGGCGAGCGTCGCGACGATCAGCCGGTGCGGACGCGCCACCCCCCGGCTCACGAGCACGCCGCCGGCCGGACGACCGACGGCGCCGATCAGCAGACCGATCGAGCCGAAGACGCCCGCGTAGCCGAGCGAGAGTCCGAACTCGGTCGTGAGATACACGGCGATCCATGCGCCGAGGACGATGCTCGTCCCGAACATCGACGTGTGCGCGATGCCGAGGCGCCAGATCCGCGAGCTGCGATAGACCGAGGCGATCGACGCGCGGGCGACGGGCGGCGTGCCCGGTCGCGCCACGAGCATCCACACCACGGCGACGCCGAACGCCGGCGCCGCGGAGAGCAGGATCGCGACGCGCCAGCCGAGCGTTTCGCCGAGCCCGGGCAAGAGGAACACGCCGGCCCCGATGCCGAGCAGGATCGACCCGCCGTGCAGTCCCTGCGCGAAGTACTGCCGCGGACCGGACCAGTGGACGTTGACGTAGAGGCCGCCCGCGACGAACACGCTCGCCAGGCTGACCCCCGCGAGCGCGCGCGTGACGAGCATCAGCGGATACGACGGCGCGAGCGCAAACCCGATGGCCGAGACGACGACCGTCAGCATCGCCGCGGCCGTCACGCGCTTCGGACCGAAGCGGTCCGTGAGCGCGCCGAGCGGCGCGGAGAAGACGCCGCACGCGACGAACGTGGCCGTCGTGAGGAACCCGGCCGCCGCCGGAGACACGCCGACCTCGCGCATGACGAGCGGCACGACGGGCGCGTGATTCATGAAGGCAAAGCCCTGGACGGCGGCGGCGAGGCACGGCAGGACGAGCGAGGGCGAGGACACGACGCGCGATGCTAGCACTTCGCGCAGTATGATCGGCGCGCGGAGGGAGCCATGGCCGACCGGGAGCGCTTCGACGTCGTCGTGATCGGGGCGGGGTTCAACGGGCTGACGCTGGCGAACTACCTGTTGCAGGCGGGCCTGCGCGTGCTCGTGGTGGAGCGCCGGCTCGAATCGGGCGGCGGGCTCTCCAGCGAAGAGCCGACGTACACCGGCTTCTGGGCGAACACCGGCCAGTACGTCTTCGACACGCTGGGCCTCCTCCCCTTCCACAAGGAGCTCGCCCTGGACCGCGTGAACGTGTCCTTCATCCAGCCCGACGTGCAGTCGGCGCTGGTGATGACCGACGGCCGCGCGCTGGTCATTTACCGCGAGCTCGCGCGCACCGTGGAGGCGATCGCACGCGTCTCTCCGCGGGATGCCGGGACGTGGCGGTCCCTTCACCGGCTGTCGAGCGCCGGCTGGCCGCAGATCTTCGGCGCGGCGTTCCGGCGTGCCAAGGCGGGCACGCGCGCGGCGGCGGCCGCGACGACCGGGGAGCTGACACGGCTCGGCCGCATGAGCCCGCGCGAGGCGGTCGACGATCTCTTCGAGAGCGAGCCGGTCCGAGCGCTGATCCTCAATCACCTGCTCGTGCCGCGCGGCATCGGGCTCGACGATTCCGCCACGGGGCACTTCGTGGCGCTGGCCGTCGCGCTCGCGGGCGAAGGCCGGCTCGTGCATTCCGGCTCGCACGAGCTCGCGCAAGGCCTGTGGACCGCGATCCTGCGCGCCGGCGGCGACGTCTGGGATCTCGGCGAAGCGACGCGCGTGCTCGTCGAGCGCGGCCGAGCCATCGGCGTGGAGCTCGCGGACAACCAGCGCGTCCTCGCGCGGGCCGTCGTGAGCACGATCGAGCCGCGCGAGACGTTCCGACTGGCGGGCGACGCCGTCGGCGCTTCGGTGCGCGCGCGTCTCGCGCGGTTCCGGCCGGACGACTTCTCACTCTTCGCGGTGCATCTGGCGCTGCGCGAGCCGCCGCGCTTTCAGGCGGCCGCGGTGAACGCGGACGTGAGCCACGCGTTCCGCTACGCGCTCGGCCTCGAAACGGTCGCGGACCATGCCGCGCTCTGGCATGCGATTCGTGCCGGCGAGCTGCCCGACCAGGCCGCGATGTTCGTGAGCGTGCCGACGGTGCACGATCCGGCGCAGGCGCGCGCGGGCCAGCACACGACGCTCCTCTGGCATTTCGTCCCGCGCGTCCTCCGCGGTCGCGCGTGGAAGGACGTCCGCGACACGTTCACGGCGGCGTGCATCGATCGGCTGCGGCGGTATGCGCCGAACGTCGGCGCGCCGACGATCATCGCCGCGGCGGCGATGTCGCCCGACGATCACGTTGCGAAGTTCCCGAACCTTGCCAGCGGACTCTTCGGCGGTCGCAACAGCGGCGGACAGCTCGGCGCGTTTCGCCCCGTGCCCGAGCTGGCCGGCTACCGGACGCCGATCAACGGCCTGTACGTGGCGGGCGCCAGCGCCGCACCCGGCGCGGGACTCCATCCCGCGTCGGCGATCGCCTGCGCCGACGTCGTCGCCCACGATCTGCGCGCCACGCGGAGAGCACGATGAAAAAGACGGCCGGATACGACGGGATCATGATCGGCGGCGGGCACAACGCGATGGTGTGCGCCGGCTACCTGGCGCGCGCCGGGCTGCGCATCCTCCTGATCGAGCGCCATCTCGAGGTCGGCGGCGGGCTCGACTCGCACGAGAACCCCCGCGTCCCCGGGTTCTGGCACAACGTGCACTCGAACAACCATCGCGGCCTGTCCGATCTCATGTGGTACCGCGACCTGAACATCGCCGCGCAGGGACAGGAATACATCCGCCTGCCCGTCTCCGCCGCGATGCTCACGCGCGACCACCGCGCGATCGTCTGGTACGCGAACGAGCCGGAGCGGACCGCGGCGTCGATCGCGCGCTTCTCGCCGCGCGACGCCGAGACGTTCCTGCGCGTCAACAAGGAATACGCGCAGATGGCGCGCGAGATCTTCTTCATGGAGCTCTACGCGCCGCCCATCCCGTTCGACAAGAAGAAGTCGCTGCTCGAGCGGAGCGCGCTCGGCCGCCAGTACCTCGAGTGGCAGCCGCACACGATCCAGGACGTGGCGACGAAGCTCTTCGAGCACGACGCCGTGCGGGGCATGGTCGTGTTCATGTCGGTCATCCGCGGCTACGAGATGGACGCGCGCGGCATGGGCATGGTCATTCCCGCGGCGCTCGCCTCGGGCGTCAACACGCAGATGTCGCGCGGCTCGACGCACCGCCTCGCGCACTCGCTCAACAAGATGATCGTGCGCGCCGGCGTCGACGTGGTCGAGGGCCAGGCCGTGACGCGGATCCTCGTCGACGACGGCCGCGCCGCCGGCGTGCGGGTCGCGGACGGCGGCGAGTTCTGCGCGCGCCGCTTCGTGGCGAGCAGCGTGAACCCGCAGCAGACGTTCCTCGACATGGTCGGCCGCGAGCGCCTCGACGGCGACTTCGCGACGAAGATCGAGGGCTTCCGCTATTCGCAGACGACGCCGCTCTACACGCTGCACCTCGCGCTGAACGAGCGACTCTACTGGAAAGCCGCCGAGTACGACCCGGAGGTGAACCGCGCGTTCTACCTGATCGCCGGGCTCGAAGGCCTGCGTGATCTCCAGGAGCTCTACGCCGACTGCCGCGCGCGGCGCCTTCCGCGCGCGCTCCAGCTCCTCGGCGCGCAGCCGGCCGTCCACGATCCGAGCCAGGCGCCGCGCGGCAAGTGCACGGCGTTCTTCTGGCAGATCGCGCCGGGCGATCTCGCGCCGGACGAAGGCGGCAAGGAGCGCTGGGAGCACATCCGCGAGGAATTCCTCGAGCGGTGCTACGCGCACCTCGGGCACTACGCGACGAACCTCACGAGCGCGAACGTGCTCGACCGCTTCGGTCAGACGCCCGCCGACATCGAGCGGCATCTCCCGAACATGGTCGGCGGCGACATCGTGTGCGGCGAGATGAACGAGCATCAGGTGCTCGACCGCCGGCCCGTGCCCGAATGCAGCCAGTACCGGACACCGATCGCCGGCCTCTACATGTGCGGGGCGAGCACCCACCCGGGCGGCAACATCACCGGTGCGAACGGCTACAACGCCGCGGGCGTGATCTGTCGCGATCTCGGCATCGAGCCGTGGTGGAAGCCGGCGGATCCCGCGAGCCACTGGGAAGCGCTGGCGACGGGCGCGGCGACCGCGGGGGCCGCGGCGCACATCCCCGACCGCGCGGTGGTGTAGCCGCGCCGGCGCGGCGCGCGCGCCGATTTACCTCCGCTTCTTGCCCTCGGTCTCGGGCGACGCCGCGCCCGCGTCCGCCGGCGTCAGCGGCGGCTGGCCCGCCAGCGCTCGCGCGCCCGCGGTCGTCGCCGCGACCGTCAGCGATCGCGCGGTCATCTGGTCGCCGGTCAGCGGCCCCGTCACGACGATCGGCTCGCCGGTCTGGATCAGGTTCCGCGTTTCGGCGCTGATGTCCTTCGTCTTCACGCTGACGGCCTGGCCCTGGTCGGTTCGGACGACGATCCGGTCCTCGTGCACCGACTGGACACGTCCCTTGAGCGTCGTGTCGGGCTTGTCCGGCTTGTCAGCCTTGTC
Organism: Candidatus Rokuibacteriota bacterium; assembly: GCA_016184365.1. Classification (GTDB taxonomy): domain Bacteria; phylum Methylomirabilota; class Methylomirabilia; order Rokubacteriales; family CSP1-6; genus AR8. Next base: position 15,123 of record JACPCW010000029.1, on the reverse strand, counting down.
CGCCTTGTCGTCGGCCCGCTCCGCCGGCGGCTGTTTCTGGCCCTGCGCCGCGGCCGGCGTCGCAGCCACGACCAGCACGGCGGTCAGCGCACAGAGCGCGCCTGCACGGGTCATCCACGGATGTCTCATCGCAATGCACTCCTTGTGACGGTTCCGGTGGGAGCTTGCAACCACGGTGCCGGCGGGCTCATGTAAGGTTACGAACGTTCAGCGCGCGGCGGACGTCACCCGGCGCAGTGCCGGCAGCAGCTCGTCGCTGATCAGCCGCATGCTCGCGAGCGCGTGCGCGACCGGCATGCCGCTCCAGTGCGTGCGCAGCACGAGGAAGTTCGCGCCGACCTCCTCCCAGCACGGACGCAGCTGCTCGTAGCACTCCTCCGGACTGCCGAGCACGAAGCGGTCGCGCAGGAGCGACTCGAGCGGCTGGCGGAACGTGTCGTTCCCCGGCAGCACGGCGTCCTGGCCCCACGCGGCATACGTGCGGTACTTCGCGTCGAGATACGGGCCCGCGATGTCGATCGCCGTCCGCGTGTCCTTCGCGCAGAGGATCTCCTTGAAGAACGGCAGCACCGCGGGGAACGGCTTGCCCGCGCGCGCGAGCTCCTCGCGATAGAGCGGCATCTGGCGCTTGATCGCTTCGGTGGTCGCGTGCGGATTGATGAACCACGTGTCGCCGATGCGCGCGGCACGGCGCACGGCGTTGTCGCTGTTCGCGGCGACCCAGATCGGCGGATGCGGCCGCTGCACCGGCCGGCACGTGAGCGTCACCTTCGACAGCCGGCAGACGTCGTTCTCGACCGTCACTGCCTCTTCCGTCCACAGCCGCTTCACGATCTCGAGGCACTGCTCGAAGCGGCGCACCCGCTGGCCGCGCGGGACGTTGAAGGCGTCGAACTCGACATCGCGATAGCCCAGGCCGACGCCGAACACGAGGTTGCCGCCCCAGATGACGTCGAGCGACGCGATGCACTCGGCGACCTCGACCGGATGGTGGAGGCCGGCGAGCAGCACGCCGACGATGCCGGTCATGGCTCCGGCTTCGGCGGCGAGCCGCGCGAGGAACGGGATGAGCTGCAGCTGGCTCATCCCTTCGCTCAGGTAGTGCTGGCCGCTCGCGACGGCATCCCAGCCGCGGTCGCGCGCCAGCCGCGTCATCACGTACTGCGCCTCGAGGGCGGCGACCATGTCGCTGCCCGGCGGGTTCTGGTTGGTGAGGAACAGCCCGACCTTCACTCCCCGCGGATCTCGCGCAGGCGCTTCTTCAGCGCGGTCATGCGGTCATTCATCTTCTCGCCCAGCGGCGAGGTCCTCGCGCGCTTCTTCGGCGCGCTCGACCGCACCGCGGTCGGCGCGGACGCGTGGCAATACGAGCATCCCGTCTTCAACCCATGCTTGCACTCGGCCATTCACGTGGTCTCCTTGAACCGAGGATACCGAATGAGGAGGTGTCGATGTCGCATTTGCGATCGATGACCGTGATCGCCGCGTGCCTGTCCGTGCTCGTGGTGCCGATGGCCCACGGCGACGCGCCGCGATCGCCGAAGCCGAAGCCGACGAGCGGCCCGTTCCGCGTCGAAACCGTCGCGCGGGGACTCGTCAACCCGTGGGGCCTGGCCTTCCTGCCGGACGGCCGGATGCTCGTCACCGAGCGCCCGGGGCGTCTCCGCGTCGTCGCGCGCGATGGCACGCTGTCCGCGCCGGTCGCCGGCGTCCCGCGCGTGCTCGCCGAAGGCCAGGGCGGGCTCCTCGACGTCGCGCTCGATCCGCGCTTCGCGGACAACCGCTTCGTGTACCTGTCGTACTCCGAGCCGGGGCCGCGCGGGAGCGCCGGCACGGCCGTCGCCCGCGGACGGCTCGGCGACAACCAGCTCGAGGACGTGCGCGTCATCTACCAGCAGGAGCCGAAGGTCGACAGCGGGCGTCACTATGGCTCGCGGCTCGTCTTCGCGCGCGACGGCACGCTCTTCGTCACGCAGGGTGACCGCGGCAACCACAGCGAGAAGGCGCAGGATCTGTCGAGCGGGATCGGCAAGATCATGCGCATCAACCCGGACGGCTCGGCGCCGCGCGACAACCCGTTCGCCGGACGCAGCGGCGTACCGCCGCAGCTCTGGTCGTACGGCCATCGCAACGTGCAGGCCGCGGCGCTGCATCCCGAGACCGGACAGCTCTGGACGGTCGAGCACGGCGCACGCGGGGGTGACGAGCTGAACCGGCCGGAGCGCGGCAAGAACTACGGCTGGCCGGTGATCAGCTACGGCGTGAATTACTCCGGCACGAAGATCGGCGAAGGCACGGCGAAAGCCGGCATGGAGCAGCCGCTCTACTACTGGGACCCGGTCATCGCGCCGTCCGGGATGGTCTTCTACACCGGCGACGCGTATCCCGACTGGAAAGGCAGCGTCCTCATCGGATCGCTCAGTCCCGGACTGCTCGTCCGGCTCGTGCTCGCCGACGGCAAGGTCACGCGCGAGGAACGGTACGCCGGCGATCTCGGTCAGCGCATTCGCGACGTGCGTCAGGGGCCGGATGGGCTCGTCTACGTCCTCACCGATCAGTCGAGCGGGCGGCTGCTGCGGCTCGTGCCCGCGCGCTGACGCCGGCGCGCCTCGCGGCACCGCTTGTCCTCGCGCGAGGCGCGGCGGGGTGCGGGCCATGGGGGTCCTGCGCCCACGAGGAGTCAGCACCCATCACCGTTTTCGCCGTTCCCACTCCCCACCGCTCCGTCGACATCGCCCCGCGGAGGCACGGGTCGTCAGGACCCCCATGGTCCACACCCCGCCGCGACTCACGGGTTGTCGCGGCTCGCGTGGCTCGCGCGGCGCAGCGCGGCTCGCTCTGCTCGCGCGCGTCGCCCGCGCGTCACGGTAGTTCGTCGCGCGCGCGGCAGCGCGGCTCGGCTCGTCGGCCCAATGCGCTCAGCGCGTCGAGGACTCCGCGCAGTCTTCTCGCCGCGTCCTCCCTCACTTTCGCCGCTTCCATTCCCTGCCAGTCGTAGAAGCCTCGGCCCGCTTCGACTCCCGTGTCGCCTCGCGCGACCATGTTCTGCACCATCGCGTTCGGCGTCTTCGTGTGATCGAGCGTCGGCACGATCGACCGCTGCGCCATGGCGTGCACCGTCAGGCCGCCGATGTCCTTTTGTTCCACCAGGCCGGTCACGCACATTCTCGGGCCCAGCATCCAGCGCGCGACCTTGTCGATCGTGTCGGCGCCCACGATGCCGGCCTCGATCATGTGATACGCCTCGTGCAGGAGGCAGTGCTGCAGCCGGTTGATCACGTAGCCGACGACCGGCTTGTACAGCACGATCGGCTCCTTGCCCGTCCGCGCGAGCGCGGCCGCGACGCGATCGACCGTCGCGCGCGATGCCGCGGGTCCCGCGACCACTTCCACCATCGGAAAGACGTCCGCCGGCTGGAACCAGTGCACGCCGACGAATCGCTCCGGATGCGTCAGCTCTGCGGCCAGCGTTTCGAGCGGCAGGCCGGACGTGTTCGTCCCGATCAGCGTCGCCGGGGGATACGCGGCTTCGATCGCGCGGTAGACCGCCTGCTTCGCGGTCACGTCTTCCTCGATCGTCTCGATGACCAGGTCCGGCGCGTCCGCCGGCAGGCCGGTCGACGCCGTGACGCCGGGCGGCAGATCCACGAGCGACGGCGCGCGGCGGCTCACGACGCCGATGCGGAATCCGGCGCTCGCGAACGAGCGCACGATGCCGACGCCCATCACGCCATGACCAACGACGAGTACCGATTCGATTGGTCGGTCCATGGCTCGCTACGCTACGGCGTCTGACCGCGGCGCGCTAGCGTCCGCTGTTAGGATGACCGGGTGACGAGCGCACGGCTCGAACGACCCGGCGGCGCGATCCACGTCGACGTCATCGACCTCACGCCCGCGTGGGTCGATGACCCGCCCCTGATCGTCTTCCACCATGGCGTCGGCGCCACCGCCGATCTCTGGAGCGGCTGGCTGCCGTGCCTCGTCGATCGATATCGGATCGCGCGTTTCGACACCCTCGGGTTCGGCCGATCGAGCGTGCCGGGCGCGGGCTTTCGCTGGTCGCTCGACGGCCTCGCCGACGACGTCCGCGCCGTCGCGCGCGCCGCCGGCGCCGAGCGGTTTCATCTCGTCGGCGAGTCGCTCGGCGGCACCGTCGCGCTGCATCTCGCCGTCCGCGATCCCGGCGCGCTGCTGAGCATCACCGTGACGAACGCGTCGCACCGCGGCGGATCGATCCAGCGCGCGCGCGAGTGGCGGGACTTCATCGGCGCGCGCGGGATGCGCGCGTGGGGCGAGATGATGGCGCCGCTGCGGCTGGACCGCGAGCGCGTCGCCGACGCCAAGTACCGCTGGTTCGAGCGCGTGCAGCAGGAGGCGGACGCCGACGCCGTCCTCGATCTCGCTGATCTACTGATCGGCACCGATCTCGGCGAAAAGCTCGGGGCGATCCGCGCGCCCGCCCTGCTGCTGGCGCCCGCGCAGAGCCCGTTCGTGCCGCTGCCGGTCATGCAGGACATGCACGCGCGCATCCCGGGCTCGGAGCTCCAGATCTTCGCCGACGCGCGCCACGGTCTGCCCTGCTCGCACGACGTCGCGTGCGCGCAGGCCCTGCGCGCCTTCCTCGATCGCCGTGTTCCGCGCTGACCCGCCCCACACCCACGAAAGGACGGACCCCGATGAGCACGCCGAAGCATCCCGACGCGCAGGTCGCGAGCCCGTACGGCTACGACTTCTGGAACTGGCTCGCCCGCGAAGATCCGGAATACGTGCGCGCGCGACAGCCGCTGAGCGCGCTGTCGATCGGCGACGGCAAGGAGCTCCCGATCAAGCACCGCGAGATGGTGATCATCGGCATTCTCTGCTACCGCGGCCGCGAAGACGGCGTCGTCGCCCACATGCGCCGCGCGATCCAGCACGGCGCGACCAAGCGCGAGCTGCTCGAAGCGGTCTATTCCGCGGCGGTGCCGGGCGGCGGGCCGACGCTGAGCGCCGGCGTGAAGGCGCTCATGCAGCTCGACACCGAGGGCGCGTTCAAGAAGTGAAGCGCTGAACCTCGCGGAGGCGTCGCTCGAGAAACCGGCGCTCGGCGTCGTTGGTGACGAGCGCGAGCGCTCGCGTGTAGCTCGTCGCCGCTTCGTCCAGCGAGCCGACGCGTCGCAGCAGGTCGGCGCGCGCAGCGTGCAACAGGTAATAGCCGTCGAGATCGCCGGCGAGCCGATCCATGAGCGCGAGCGCGGTCTTGGGCCCATCCACCATCGCCACGGCCGCCGCGCGGTTCAGCGCCACGATCGGCGACGGCTGGAGGCGCTCCAGCAGATCGTAGAGCCGCACGATCTGCGGCCAGTCCGTGTCGTCGGCGCGCGGCGCCTGGCAGTGCAGCGCGGCGATCGCGGCCTGCAGCGCGAACGGCCCCGCGCCGCCGCGAAGCGATTCCTCGACGAGCGGCAGCGCTTCGGCGATCTGCGACCGGTCCCACCGGCTCCGGTCCTGGTCCTCGAGCAGCACGAGATCGCCGGCCGCATCGAGGCGCGTGTCGCGCCGCGAGTGGTGCAGCAGCATGAGCGCGAGGAGGCCGGTGGCCTCCGCGGGCGCCGGCGGCTCCATCAACACGCGGACGAGCCGCGCGAGCCGGATCGCTTCGGCGCAGAGATCGGTGCGGACGAGCGTGTCGCCGCGCGTGGCCGCATAGCCTTCCGTGAAGATCAGATAGATGACCGTCAGCACCGCGTCGAGCCGCGCCGGCATGTCGCGCGTGTCGGGCACGGTATACGGGATGCCCGCCGTCCGGATCTTGCCCTTCGCGCGCACGAGCCGCTGCGCCATCGTCGCGACGGGCACGAGGAACACGCGCGCGATCTCGTCGGTCGTGAGACCGCCGAGCGTGCGCAGCGTGAGCGCGACCTGCGCCTCGGGCGCCAGCGACGGGTGACAGCACGTGAAGATCAGCCGCAGGCGGTCGTCGGGGATTTCGTCGGGGTCGTAGTCCGGCGGCTCGACGGCCAGCGGCGCGTCGGTTGGCGTGTCCAAAGCCATCTTGTCCGCGAAGCGCCGCTGACGCCGCAGCCGGTCGATGGCCTTGTGGCGGGCCGTCCGGATGATCCAGGCGCGCGGCAGATCGGGCACGCCGTCGGCCGGCCACTGGGTCACCGCGGCCGCGAACGCGTCCTGCGCCGCCTCTTCGGCGACGTCGAAGTCCCCGACAAGACGAATCAATGTCGCGACGATCCGGCCCCAGTCCGCGCGATAGACAGTGTCGACCGCCGCGTGGGCGTCCTGGGCCATTCCCGCCACGGTAGATAATTTTTTGCGGGGTGTCGATCCGGGCGCCGGCCGTTCGACTCACTCACGGAGGAACACGTGAAATACATGCTGCTGATCTGCCGGGACGAGCCGGCCTGGGACAGGCTGAGCGCGGCCGAGCGACAGCGGATCTACGACGACTCGGTCAAGCTCGCGGACGAGCTCACGGCGCGCGGCCAGTATCTCGGCGGGTCCCCGCTCGCCCCGTCGTCATCGGCGACCAGCGTCCGCGTGCGTGACGGCAAGCGGCTCGTCACCGACGGGCCGTTCGCGGAGACGCGCGAGCAGCTCGGCGGCTACATGATCGTCGAGGTCCGCGACGTCGACGAAGCCGTCGACATCGCCGCGCGCATTCCCCTGGCACGCACCAGCACCGTCGAGGTCCGTCTCCTGAGGGAAGGGCCGCCGGCGTGAGGAGATCCATGGCAACGAAAGGACAGGCGCGATGAGCAAGGTCCGGCTCCTGATCGGGACGCGGAAGGGTGCGTTCGTGCTGACGTCGGACGGCAGGCGCGAGCGCTGGGACGTGACGGGTCCGCACTTCGGCGGCTGGGAGATGTATCACCTGAAGGGATCGCCCGCCGATCCGAACCGGCTGTACGCGTCGCAGTCGAGCAGCTGGTTCGGGCAAGTGATCCAGCGCTCCAGCGACGGCGGGGCGACGTGGGAGTCCGTCGGCAATAAGTTCGTGTACGACGGCCCGACGGGCACGCATCAGTGGTACGACGGCACGCCGCATCCGTGGGAGTTCGCGCGCGTGTGGCATCTCGAGCCGTCGCTGACCGATCCGGACACGGTGTACGCCGGCGTCGAAGACGCCGCGCTGTTCCGCACGACCGACGGCGGAGTCACGTGGCAGGAGCTGCCCGGGCTGCGCACCCACGAGTCCGGCCGGCTCTGGCAGCCCGGCGCCGGCGGCATGTGCCTGCACACGATGCTGCTCGATCCGAGGAATCCCGAGCGGATGTTCATCGCGATCTCGGCCGCGGGCACGTTCCGCAGCGACAACGCCGGCAAGACGTGGCGGCCGATCAACCGAGGCTTGAGGTCCGAACAGATCCCCGACCCGGTGGCCGAAGTCGGCCACTGCGTGCACCGCATCGCCATGCACCGGTCGCGCCCGAACGTGCTCTTCATGCAGAAGCACTGGGACGTCATGCGCAGCGACGACGCCGGCGAGTCGTGGCGTGAAGTCAGCGGGAACCTGCCGAGCGATTTCGGATTCCCCATCGACGTGCACGCGCACGAGCCGGAGACGATCTACGTCGTGCCGATCAAGAGCGACTCCGAGCACTATCCGCCCGACGGCAAGCTGCGTGTCTACCGAAGCCGCACCGGCGGCAACGAATGGGAAGCGCTCACGAACGGGCTCCCGCAGAGCCACTGCTACGTCAACGTGCTGCGCGACGCGATGTCCGTGGACTCGCTCGATCCGTGCGGGATCTACTTCGGCACGACCGGCGGACAGGTGTACGGCTCGCCGAACGGCGGCGACCGCTGGGCGCCGATCGTCCGCGACCTGCCGTCGGTGGTCTCGGTCGAAGCCCAGACGCTGCCATGACGGTGCGCGTGGTCCTTCCCGCTCACCTGCGGACGCTCTCGCGCGTCGACGGTGAAGTGAAGCTCGACGTCGACGGGCCGGTCACGCAACGCTCGGTCCTCGACGCGCTCGAGGCGTCGTACCCGATGCTGCGCGGAACGATCCGCGACCAGGTCACACACGAGCGTCGTGCATTCCTGCGACTCTTCGCCTGCGAGCAGGATCTCTCGCACGAATCGCCGGACGCCCCGCTGCCCGAGCCCGTCGCGACGGGCGCCGAGCCGTTGCTGATCGTCGGCGCCATGGCCGGCGGCTGACCCGGCCGGCATGGAGATGCGCTCATGCGATACATGCTGCTGATCTACCAGGACGAACAGGCGCTCGATGAGATCGAGCGCGCGGCGTGCTACCGCGAATCCACCGAGCTCGCGCGCGAGCTCCGTGCGGCCGGGCAGTATCTCGCGGCCGCCCCGCTGCATCCTACGTTCACGGCGACCAGCGTCCGGGTCCGCGACGGCAAGCGCCTCGTGACGGACGGGCCGTTTGCCGAGACGCGCGAGCAGCTGGGAGGGTACTTCCTGATCGATGCCGCGAACCTCGACGAGGCGATCGCCATCGCCTCCCGGATTCCCATGGCCCGCAAGGGCACGGTCGAAGTGCGGCCGGTTATCGAGATCGCGGGCCAGCCGGCGATGTCGATCGACGGCCTTGCCGACCAGGACATCGTCATCGAACGGGTCTTCGACGCGCCGCGGGATCTGGTGTTCAAGGCGTGGACGGAGCCGGAGCGGGTGATGCAGTGGTGGGGACCGAAAGGCTTCACCTCGCCGGCGTGCACGATCGACCTGCGATCGGGCGGCGTCTGGTACTCCGCCATGCGGTCGCCCGACGGCCAGGATTTCTGGTCGAAGGGCGTCTACCGCGAGGTCGTGCCGCCGGCGCGCCTCGTGACGACCGACCAGTTCTCGGACCCGCAGGGCAACGTCGTCGAGCCGACCCAGTACGGCATGAGCGCCGAGTGGCCGCGCGAAGCGCTGATCACGCTGACGTTCGACGACCTGGCGGGCAAGACGAAGCTCGCGGTGCGGCACGCGGTCGGATCGGCGCCGGCGAAGGAGCGCGAGATGTGCGAGCAGGGCTGGAGCGAATCGCTCGACAAGCTCGCCGACTACCTGGCGGCGGCGCGGCCATGACGTACGCGCTCTGGGTCGTGCAGGCGCTGCTGGCGGCGCTCTTCGTCTTCGCGGGCGGCATGAAGCTCGTCCTGCCGCTCGACCAGATGCAGGGTCCGGTGCCCCTGCCCGGCGCCTTCATGCGCTTCCTCGGCGCGGCCGAGCTGCTCGGCGGGCTCGGCCTGGTCCTGCCGGGGCTCGTGCGCGTTCAGCCGATGCTGACGCCGCTCGCCGCCGCGGGGCTGGTGGTCATCATGATCGGCGCCGTCGTCATCACGCTGCTCGGCGGTGACGTGTTGCTGGCCGCCATCCCGCTCGTGGTGGGACTGCTGCTCGTGTTCGTGGCCTGGGGACGCTGGCGCGTCGTTCCGCATCGTGCGCGCACCTTCGCGCGCCGGGCGGCGTGACATGAAGCTCTTCTACGGCTGGGTGATCGTCGCCGTCGGCATCGTCGTCACGTGCGTCGGGTTCGGCGCGATGATGTCGCTCACCGTGTTCCTGCAGCCCATGTCCGCGGAGATGGGCTGGTCGCGGACGGGCATTGCGACGGCCGCGCTGCTGAACTTCCTGGCGATGAGCGTCGGCGCGTTCGCGTGGGGCGCGCTGTCCGACCGGTTCGGCACCCGCGCGGTCGTCCTCTCCGGTGGCGTGCTCCTCGGCTTCGGGCTCGTGACGGCAAGCCGGGCGACGACGCTCGGCGGGTTCCAGGTGCTCTTCGGCGTGATCGTCGGTCTCGCCGCCGGCAGCCTTTACGCGCCGATGACGTCCACGACGACCCGCTGGTTCACGCGCAACCGCACGCTCGCGGTCGCGCTCGTGTCCGCGGGCCTGAGCTTCGGCGCGACGTTCATGGCGCCGCTCGCGCGCTGGCTGATCAGCACGTACGACTGGCGCACCGCGATGCTGATGATCGGCGACCTCGTGTGGCTCGTCGTCATTCCCGCGGCGTTCTTCGTCCGCAATCCGCCGTCGTCGCTCGCGGGCACCGCGGCAACGAGAGCCGGCGACAGTCCCGGGCTCTCGGTCGGGCAGGCGCTGCGCACGCCGCAGTTCGCGGCCATCGCGTTCACGCACTTCGCGTGCTGCGCCGCGCACTCGGGCCCGATCTTCCACATGGTCACCAACGCGATCGACCACGGCGTGACCGCCATGGCGGCGGCGACCGTGTTCAGCGTCGCGGGCCTGGCGTCGTTCAGCGGCAAGATCGTCTGCGGGCTCGTCGCCGACCGCGCGGGCGCCAAGCGCACGCTCGTCGTCGGCCTCACGATCCAGGCGGTCGCCATCAGCCTCTACCTGTTCACGCGCGAGCTCGGCGGCTTCTACGCCGTGGCGGCGATGTTCGGCTTCGCGTACGGCGGCGTGATGCCGCTCTACGCGGTGGTCGTGCGCGAGTACTTCGGCGAGAAGATCATGGGCGCCACGTTCGGCGCCGTCTCGACCGCGGCCACGCTCGGCATGGCGCTCGGGCCGGTCGCCGGCGGCTGGCTCTACGACGGCTTCGGCAGCTACGCCTGGCTGTTCATCGCCTCGTCCGGGATCGGGCTCGGCGCCGTCGCCATCGCGTCGACGTTCCGTCCACCGCGCGAAGTTTCCGTCGCGCTGCCGAGCCCGAGCGCGGCGATCTAGGACACCACAGGAGCGCATCATGGCCACGACCGGCAAGCTCGGCATCACGACGTTCACGACGCCGTCCGATCGGGAATTGCTCGCCACGCGCGCCGTGGACGCGCCGCGCCGGCTCGCGTGGGAGATGTGGACGAACCCGAAGCACGTGCCGCACTGGATGACTGGCCCGGACGGCTGGCCGAAGAGCTACGACCGGCTCGACGAATACCTGCGCTCGATCACCCGGTGATGCGGCCCGCGACGACGCGCACCTTGCGCGGCGCCGCGAGCCACATCGCGACGACCGACACGAGACAGAGCGCGATGGTCAGCCAGAACGCGGGCGCGTAACTCCCCGTCCGATCGTAGACGGCGCCGGTCACCCACGGACCGGCGCCGGCACCGAGGCCTGACGCGAAGCCGAGCCACCCGAAGATCGAGCCGTAGTTCCGTCCCTGGAAGAGCTCGGCCGGAATCGCGCCGTACACCGACGCGAGGCCGTAGCCGAGCACGCCCTGCGACGCAACCATCAGATAGAGCAGCGCTGGCGTCGGGTGCTGCTTCATGGCGAGCAGCAGCGCGTAGCAGAGCGCGAAGCCGAGCGTGGCGATCGTCCACACCCATTCGCGGCCGATGCGATCGGACAGCCAGCCGAGCGCGATCTGCCCGACGATGCCGGTGAGGCCGACGAAGCCGAGCGCATACGCGGCCGTCCCCGGTGAAAAGCCGATCTCGAGGAGATACTTCGTCTGGTGCGCCTGCACGGCGTACCACGCGAACAGCCCGCCGAAGAACGCGACGACGACCCACCAGAAGCGCGCGGTCGCCATGGCGCGCCCGACGGTCCAGTCCGTCGACGCCCAGACGGTGTCGACGACGTTCGTCGGATGGCCCCCGGGCTTCGTCGACGCGGCCGGCGTCGGATCGCCGTCGGCGCGCAGTCCCATGTCTTCCGGACGCCGCCGTTGCAGGAAGAAGTTCATCGGCACGAGCGCCAGGACGACGATCGCCATCGCCCAGCACGCCGTCCGCCACCCGGACGACTGAATCATCGCCTGCAGCCACGGGAGGATCACGATCGAGCCGACGCCGACGCCGGAGAACGCGATGCCCGTCGCGAGCCCGCGGCGCCGCACGAACCAGTGCGGCAGGAACTGCGCGTGGCCCGTGTAGCCGCCGACCACCGTGCCGGCGGCGACGAGCACACCGAGCGTCGCGTAGAGATGCCACGGCTGCGTGGTCAACGCGCCGAGCGCGAGGCCGGCGGACGTCATCAGCACGCCGACCGGCATGACCCAGCGCGGGCCCCAGCGGTCCATCGCGCGACCCAGGAGCGGCGTGAAGACCATCGAGATGACGAAGCCGAGCGAGAACGCGCCGACCGTGATGCCGCGCTCCCAGCCGAACTCGTCGAGGATCGGCGGAAAGAAGAGCGAGAAGGCGGTGCGCGCGTTGATGCCGATCGCCATCGTGACGAACGCGACCGCGACGACGACCCAGCCGTAGAAGAACGGGAGCGGCACCGGGCGGGACGCTACGCGAGAAGACCCGCGAGATCGAACGCAGGTGCGAACGGATTCACGAAGCGTACGCCGTCGGTGACTCGACCGTCCTGGAAGTCTTCGGAGAGGAGGATTTCGAGCTGGTTGAGCCGCGCCGTCGCCCAGAGCTGAGCGTCCCAATACGGCATGGCGTGCGCCACGGCACCACGGACGGCCTCGAGAACGACGTGGCTCGTGATCGGCATGACGGGCCAGCCTGCGGCGAACAGTATCACGTTGCGCTGAGCTTCGGCGCGGGACAACCGGCGCGTCAGCTTCTCCGTCGTCACGCGAAAGAATTCACCGAGAATCTGGGTGGACAGCGCGCCACGCTGGGCGGCCGCGAGACCATCGAGGAGCGTGAGGGCGACTTCCTGCTTCCGGCGATCAGCGGGATCGAATGCGTAGACGAGGATATTGCTATCGATGAGCGCGCGGCCGGTCATAAAGCTCGTCGCGGGTCCAGCGGCGCGGCGTTTGCGGCACCTTCATCCGCATCCGACGGCGGATCGCTCGCTTGAGCGCCTCCCAGGCGGCAGGATCGGGACGCCACTCCCCGGCTGGTGTCGTGAAGCTCGCGTCGAGGCTCTGGCGAATCACTTGAGCCTCGGTCACACCAAGCTGCTTCGAACGCTGCTTGAGCAGGCGCTCCTGTCGCGCGTCGATATAAATTTGCTTTCGGACCATCCGATCCATACATCGCAGTATACATCGCGAGTGGGAGATCGGAGATGGGCGGCGCGGGCGGCGCTCAAGGGGCGTCGAGGGCGTCCTCGAGATACATGGCCGTATCGTTGTACCAGTTCACGTTCCCCACGAATACGGCGACGACGGCCCGGCAGGATTCCGAATACTCGGACGCGGGCAAAGCCGCCGAGATCGCGAATTCGAAGGCCTCTTCGATGCGCTCGTCGGCATGCGCCGTCGTACAGATCACTGGTTTCGTACCACCGGGATCGTTCGCAATAGCAGCGTCGTCGAAGATATCTTCTAGCCGGCCCGCCCCTGGTCCCCAGGCACAGACCCAGACCGCGCCTGCCGTGAGCAAGTGATCAGCGATTCGCCTGACCTCCACGGCGGCAGAGTCGTCCTCGACGTCGGCGGCCACGAAAGCGACAAAGCAGGACGGAACAATTCGGAGCTGCAAAACCTCCGACCACGACGCTGCGAACGCGATGTAAACGGCCCGTCCAAGTCGATCGCGGCCAGCCAGATATTAATAAAAGTCGTTTCGGGCCACGAGCTACCGCACGCGGTACTTCTCGATCGCGCCCTTCGCCAGTGCGATGCCGTGGCCCGGACGGTCGGGCACCGCGATCTCGCCGCGCTCGCACGGCGGCAGGCCGTCGAACAGATCGGCCGGCGCCCAGTCCATGTACTCGACGAGGAAGCTGTTCGGCAGCGCCGCGGCGACGTGCAGCGACAGCTCGTGCACGACGTGCGGTGACACCAGCGTCGAGTGCGCCGCCGCGAGCCGGCCGATCCGCATCGTCTCGCTGAAACCGTTGGCGCGGCAGACGTCCGGCATCAGGTAGCGCGCCGCCTTGCGCTCGATCAGGTCGCGGAACTCCCAGCGCGTGTACGCGTTCTCGCCCGTCGCGACGGGAATCGCGATCGCCTGGGCCACTTCCGCGCACGCCGCGATGTCATCCGCCAGCACCGGCTCTTCGTACCAGACGAGATCGAGATCCTCGAGCAGACGCGCCTGGCGGATCGAGTTGTGCGCGTCGAGCTTCTGGTTCACGTCCACCATCATCCGCACGCCGTCGCCGAGGGCCTTCTTCACGGCCATCACGCGCTCGCGGTTCACGCGCGGATCGGGATCGTGGATCTTCATCTTGTAGTAGCGGCAGCCCTGCCCCGCGTACCGCTCCGCCTCCGCGATGACGTCCTTCACGCTGTACTTCGCCCAGCCGCCGCTGCCGTACGCGGCGATCCGGTCCGTCGCCGCGCCCCAGAGCTTGTAGAGCGGCAGGTTCGCCGCCTTGCCGACGATGTCCCACAGCGCGATGTCGAGCGCGGACACCGCGTACGCGGCGATGCCCTGCCGCCTGATGCCGCGATCGACGCGAAACATTCGCTCCCAGTGCCGCTCGACGAACAGCGGGTCCTCGCCCACCAGCAGCGGAACGAGCCGCGTGTCGAGATACATCTGGATCGCCTCGGCGCCGCTCGCGGCGAACGCGAGCGAGTAGCCGAGCCCTTCGATGCCGGCGTCGGTGCGGACGCGCGCCACGATGACCGCGTGATACGGGAACTCGAGCGCCATCTGCTTCGACGTGGGCACGCGCAGCGTCGCGGTTTCGATGCCGGCGATCTTCATCGGGGCTCCTTACGAGGCAGTGATGAGCTCGGGCGCGCAGACGAGACCCGTGCGAATCGCCTTGCCGGCGTCGGCGTGCTGGAACGCGTCGTTGATGTGCGCGAGATCGAAACGATGGGACAGGATCGCGTCGTACGGATAGCGATCGCGCGTCCGCTCGAGCAGCTCGAGCCCGCGGCGGAGCGCCCACGCCTGATAGCCGCCGACACCGACCATGCGGCGGTTCCAGTGCACGAGCCACGCGGGATCGAACGGAATCGTCTCGCCGGCGGCGATGTTGCCGATCACGAGGTAGCGGCCTTCCGGCCGCGCCATCGCCAGACCTTCGGCGATCACGCTGGGATGGCCGGCGAGCTCGGCGACGACGTGGCCGCCTCCGCCCGTGAGATCGCGCACGGCTTTCGTCCGCTCGTCGGCGGACGCGAACGCGTCGACGTTCACGACGTGGTCGGCGCCGAACCGCCGCGCGAGATCGAGCCGGTCCTGCCGGCGATCGAGCACGACGACGCGTGAGGCGCCACGCTCGCGCGCGACGGCGCTCGCGAAGAGCCCGAGCCCGCCGGCGCCCTGGATGACGACGGTCTCGCCGGCCTGCAATCCGACCTGGTGCAGGCCGTAGATCACCTGGGCGAGCGCGCA
>JACPCW010000075.1 GCA_016184365.1 Candidatus Rokuibacteriota bacterium | reverse complement strand
GGTCGGGCGCAAGGCTCGATTCTCGTAGAACGGACTGGTGCTCACACCTTGTCGGTGAGCCAGTAGCATATCCAGCTGTCAAAGAACCGCTTGCGGTCAACTTGGAAGGTGACCTACTCGCAGCAAAACGTGAGTGTACCAGCACCGACTGGGCTTGTCAACGATCATGGCTCCCGAAGGAGCCGGCCGCCGCCCTGGCGGCGGCGCGTCCCAGCAGCGCGATGAGATGCTCACTGTACACCTGCCCGCGACGCTGTCAAACGCCGCGCCCAGGCGTCAAATGATACTTATTTATCGGCTACTTAAGAAGCGGTGAGTTCAGATGCCGCTCGTGGCGCGACGGATGGCCATCCGCGCGCGCATGCCGGCATCCATGGCCTGGCTCAGGTCGTACGGCCTCGGCGGCGCGTTGTTGATGAGCTCGTCGAGCGCCGAGAGATTCAGCCGCAGCGCTTCCAGCATCTCGAACGCCGCGGCGTGCGGCGGGCAGTACCAGAGCCGGAACTTCAGCGTGCCGTCGTCGCGGCCGATGCGGCACCCGCACGGCAGCGAGTTGTCCATCTTGAACGTCGGGCCGGGAATCGCCTTCGGCATGACCCCCGACATCGGCAAGCTATATGCCACGGTCGGAGCGCCGCGAAGGCGCGGCGTTTCTGCGGGTTCCGTGCGGCGACCCCGCAGCCGATGACCGAACGCTGACACTCTGACGTTTCATCGCCGACAGTCCGTCCCGGACCGCGGGCGGCGAGTTAACTTGATTCGGTGGGTTCGCGTCGCGGGACGCGCGCGATCGACGCGAGCAGCGTCTCCATCGAGAACGGCTTCGCGACGACGAACGCGACGCTCTTGCGCTGCTCGAGCGTGCCCTCGGATCGCGCGCCCCAGCCGGTGATCAGTCCCACCGGCAAGCCCGGCCATTGCCGGTTGACGGCTTCCGCGACGTCCCAACCCGTCATGCCCGGCATGCCGAGGTCGCTCAGAACGAGATCCGCAGCCTCCCCGGCCTCGAGACAGTCGATCGCCTGTCGTCCATTCGCCGCCTGCACGACGTGATGGCCGTGCGCGGTCAGCGCTTCGGCGAGCACCTGCCGCACTTCCGCCTGATCATCCACGAGCAGGATGCGGCGCGCGCCGCCGTCGGCCGCTGTCCCCACCGCCGGCATGGCCTCCGCGCCATGAACGCCGAGCGGCATGTGGAACGTCACGACGGTGCCCTTGCCCGGCGCGCTCTCGATCGTGAGATCGCCGCGATGCCGCTGAACGATCGCGTGCGCGACGCTCAACCCGAGCCCGACGCCCTGCGGGCCCTTCGTCGTGAAGAACGGCTCCATCGCGCGGCGCCGGACATCGTCCGGCATCCCGCGCCCATCATCGCTGACCGAGCAGTAGACCTCGCCGTCCGCGGACCACGTGCGCACGGCGATCACACCGCCAAGCGGCAGCGCGTCGATGGCGTTCATGAGGAGATTCATGACCGCTTCGCGCAGGCCGACGTTGTCACCGGCGACCGGTGGCGCCCCGCCGAACTCCTGCCGGATCTCGATCGACACGCCGCTCAGATGCGCCTCGTCATGCCACCGCGGGCGCGCGAGCTCGACGACGTCGCGCACGATCTGTTCGAGATCGATGCGCGTGTCCGCCGCGCCAGGCTGGGTCACGGAGAATTCCAGCACGCGGCGGACGACCTCGGCCGCGTCTTCCATGGCACGGTGCGCGATCCCGAGCTGTCGCTTCAGGTCCGGATCGGGCATGCGCAGCATCAGGAGCTGAATACGCCCGGATGACACCGCGAGCAGGTTGTTCAGGTGATGCGCCATGCCGGACGCCATCTGGCCCATCGCACGCAGCGTCTCGCCTTCGACCAGCCGTCGCTGCGCCGCCTGCAGATCGCGCACGGCGGAACCCAGGCGTGAGGCGGTCTCGCGCGTTTCCGAGAGCAGACGCGCGTTGTCGAGCGAATACCCGACGTGCGCCATCAGCGTCGTCAGGAATTGTAAGTCGGTCCGGCCGAACGGCTGCGACGGCGCGCCGCCGCCGCTGCGCCGCACGAGGTCGATCACGCCGATGAGCCGATCCTCGACCCGCACGGGGACGCACGCGAATGCGCCCGAGGCGCCGCCACCGAAGCGGCGGTCGACAGCCATGTCATCGACGACGACGGTCTCGGCCTGCTGCGCCGCCGTCCCGGTCACGCCTTCACCCAGCGCCACCGTCGGACTGAGAGCGGCGTCCGGCAGCCCCCGCGCGGCGGCGACGCGAAGCGTCTTGCCGTCCTCGTCCAGCAGCATGATCGCGCCCGCCGTGGCGCGGACCGTGCGCATGCTCCGCTCCAGCACGAGCCCGAGCAGATCGTCGATCTTGGACACGCGCGCCGCGAGCTCGACCACCTCGTCCAGCGCACCGAGCTTGAAGACGAGGTCCTCGAGCCGGACCGTCGACGTCTTCAGGTCGTCGAGCATGCGCGCGAATGCCGTTCCGATCTGACCGATCTCGGTGACGCGCCCGACACCGTTCACCGCGCCCATGTCCGCCTGCACGGTCGTCTCGGCATCCGTCGGCGTAATCACCGCGTCCGCCAGGCGCGACACCTGACTCACGAGGCGCTGGAGCACGAAGAAGCCGAGCACGGCGAGCAGCAGCGCGAGCACCAGGCCGATCTGCGCGTCCTGCTCCGTGAGGACACCGTACCGATGCAGCAGGAAGACGAGCACGAGGAACGGAACGATCGCGACGAGCGCGAAGATCGTTGACGCCGCCTCGCGGAGCTTGACGGTCCGCGGCTGGCGCGCGGCGGGGTCGGCGTCGGGCGAGCCGTGACCGGGCATCCGCCGACAGATAGCACACGCCGGCCACTCGCGGCAATCGGCGCGACCACCGATCGGTCTGCGGCACCCCCGCTCGCGCAGCGAATCCGCCCGCCGGGGCGGCCCGTAGGACATCGGTGAGGAGGGGCACCCGATGCGCTACGTCGTCCCGCTCGCCGCCGTCGCCGTGTGGCTGTTCGCGGACCTCGCGACCGCCGATGCACCGACCGTCGCGATCCAGCTCTTCCAGTTCGCCCCGTCACCCGTCGCGGTGGAGGCCGGCGCACGCGTGACATGGACGAATCGCGACGACATCGAGCACACGGTCACGGCCGGCGAGCCCGACAGGCGCACCGGTCGCTTCGATCTCCGGCTGCCGGGGCCGGGCGCATCGGAAAGCGTCACGTTCACCGAGCGCGGTGTCTATCCGTACTTCTGTGATCGGCACCGCTCCATGCGCGGCGAGATCCGCGTCAACTGACCGAACCGAGGGAGGGAACACACATGCGTGGCATCGGAGCGAAGTCGATGGCGGTCGCGGCGGTGGTCGTCGCGATCAGCGCGTGCACGACGACGAACGGCGGCACCGCGAGCAGTCCGAGCACGATGCCGGCGATGGGGACGTCACAGACGAAGGCCGCCGGACTGCGGGCGGGCCTGAACAATCTCCTGCGCGAGCACGTGTACCTCGCCGGCGCGGCCACGGGCGCCGCGCTCGCGGGCCGCGACGCGGAGTTCAAGGCCGCCGCGGCGGCGCTCGACGCGAACTCGGTGGCCGTCGCCGGCGCGATCGGCTCCGTCTACGGAGCGGGCGCCGAACAGGCGTTCCTGCCGCTGTGGCGGCGGCACATCGGATTCGTCGTCGACTACACCGTCGGCGTGGCGACGAACGACCGCGGCAAGCAGGACAGGGCCGTGAACGATCTCATCGGCTATACCCAGGACTTCGGCGCGTTCCTGCAGTCGGCGAACCCGAACCTGCCGAAGGCCGTCGTGGCGGATCTCGTGAAGCATCACGTCGTGACGCTGAAAGCGGTCATCGACGCGCAGGGGACGAAAGATCCCGTGAAGGCGTTCACGGCGATCCGTGCGGCGGCCGAACACATGCAGATGATCGCGGATCCGCTCGCCGAGGCCATCGTGAAGCAGTTCCCCGATCGCTTCCGGGGCTGAGGGGATCCGATCGGCGCCGGGGGCCGGCATGGCGGCGGCCCCCGGCGACTCGAAGAGGAGGAGCGAGCGCGGCCTACTGCGTCGCGCGCTCGAGGAGACTCAGCATGCTGTCGGGGTTCGGGATCGACAGCCGCGCGATGACCGGGCCGCGACGCTTGACGGTCGTCACGGCAACGATGGCCGCAGCGTCGAGCGGGGCAAGACGCACCACGGCAGCGCGAATCGCCAGCGCCTGATCGGGCGCCCCCGCGGTGGCCGCTGCGGCGAGCACGACCGCGCTCTCCGGCGCAGCCTTCACGGCTTCGCTCACGACGGTCACGAGCGCTTCGGGCGCGATGATCGCCGTCGCGAGCACGATGGCCGTGGGCTCGGCCGAGAGCAGGAGGGGCGTGGACTTCGGGACGCTCGCGCAGCCGGCGAACACGGCCGCGGTGAGCAGAACCGTCGAAATCGTGCGGAACGAGCAGCGCCGAAACATGCCCGACTCCTTTGGTGTCCAGCCCGTAACCGGCGAACGCGCGCGTCATCGCGCGCGCAATGATCATACTGGCCAGGGCCGGCGCGGGGCAAGCACGATTCGTCGGTTTCGCCCGCTCAGCGGCCTGGCGCGAACATCCGCTGCTTCAGCCGGCGCGGCACCCAGGCCGAGAGCACCCGGGCGACCCGCGCAATCTTGTCGAGCGAGTCGGGGCTGCCCGGCCAATATCGCAGCAACAGCGCGCGGTCCACGAACGACAGGACGCCGTCGACCACGACCGCCCCGATCAGCACGTCGTCGATCCAGCCGAGCACCGGCATGAAGTCCGGGAGGAGGTCGAGCGGGCTCAGGAGATAGATGAGCGCGGCGCCGAGTGCCAGCTTGGCCACGCGAGGAAGCGCGGGATCCGTCGCGATCCGCACGAGCGTCCGGACGATCTCCGGGAGGGCTCGCGCGAAGCTCTTCACCAGACTCATCGCTGCGCCCCGTCGACCTCGAGGCTGTCGGCGATCAGCTCGCTCACGTCCTTGACCTTCACGGTCTCCTCGGCGCCCGTGACCTTCCGCCCGAGATCCATCATCGCGAGACAGAAGGGACACGCCGTCCCGATCGTCGACGGCTTCGTGCCGAGGATCTCCTGGACGCGGATGACGTTCACGCGCCGCTCGGCCGGGACTTCCATCCACATGTGGCCGCCGCCGCCGCCGCAGCAGAGGCCGCGCTCGCGCTGGCGCGGCGCCTCGATGAGCGTGAGGCCCGGGACTGCGCGCGCGACGTCGCGCGGCGCCTCCATGATGCCGTTGTACCGGCCGAGGTAGCACGAGTCGTGGAACGTGACGGTCTCGTTGAGCGGCTTGGTCGGCTTGATCCGTCCGGCGGCCAGCAGTTCCTGGATGAGCACGGAGTGATGGACCACTTCGTACTCGCCGCCGAACTGCGGGAACTCGTTCTTCATCGTATTGAAGCAGTGCGGGCAGTGCGTGACGACCTTCTTGAAGCGATACCGGTTGATCGCCTCGACGTTCTCCTGCTGCACCGTCTGGTAGAGATACTCTTCGCCGAGCCGGCGGCCGACCTCGGCATGGCAACGCTCTTCCGCCATCACGCCGAAGGTCACGCCCGCGGCCTTCATGATCTTCACCATCGAGCGCGCGATCGACTGGTTGCGCTTGTCGTACGACGCCGAGCAGCCGACCCAGTAGAGGTACTCGACCTCCTTGCCTGCCTCGAGCACCGGCACGTCGAGGCCCTCGGCCCACGCCAGGCGCTCCGCTGGCGGCAGGCCCCACGGGTTGCCGGCGCGCTGGATGTTCTGGAGCGACTGGGGCGCCGTCGACGGCAGCGCGCCTTCGGAGAGCGTCAGATACCGGCGCAGGTCGATGATCGTGTCGACGATGTCGATGAATGCCGGACACTCCTGCACGCACGCCATGCACGTCGTGCACGCCCAGAGCTCGTTCGGCTCGATCAGGCCGTGGATCGGACCGGGCAGCGTCCCGTACATGTGGCGCTTGAGCTTCACGATCACGCGCTTCGGCGAGAGCGCCGAGCCGGCCATGTGCGCGGGACAGGCGTCCTGGCACCGGCCGCATTCGAGGCACGCGGCGAAGTCGAGGCGGCGTTTCCAGGAGAACTCCTCGAGCTTCGACACGCCGAGCGACTCGGCCTCCTCGATGTTCTCGATCGCGGGGATGGCGCCCCGGGGCGAGAGCTTCGAGAAGAAGATGTTCAGCGGCGTCGTGACGAGATGGAGCATGTACGAGAACGGCATCATCGCGATGAACGCGAGCGAGATGACGGCGTGGAACAGCCACACGCCGAGGTGGATTCCGCGCAGCGCCGGCTCGGACAGCCCGACGGCGAGCATCCCCTCGCCGAGCGCCCAGCCGACCGGCGACCACATCGCCCACGCCGGCTTCACGACCGCGAGGCGCGCCGCTTCCATGACGAAGCCGGTCAGGTTGATGACGAAGAGCAGCGCGAGCACGTTCGCGAAGGGCGCCGTCGGGTCGATCCGCTCCGGCCGGAGCACGAAGCGGCGCCAGACCGCCATGCCGAGGCCGACGACGAAGAACAGACCGAAGAGGTCGAGCACGGTCTCGTAGACGAGGTAGAACGGCCCCTTCAGCAGCTTCCAGCCGAAGAGCGGCAGCGTGATGTCCCAGTCGATGGTCGCGAGCACGGTGCCCATGAAGAGCGCGAGGAAGCCCCAGAACATGATCGCGTGCATCACGCCGGGATACGCCTGCGACAGCGTCCGCACCTGACCGAGCACGTGCGTCGCGACGAGCTTCACGCGGTCGGGAATGCGATCGAGCCGATGCTCGGGTCCGCCCGCGCGCCAGAGGCGGACGTGCTGCCACACGCCCCACACGAAGATCGCCGTGGCGACGGTGCCGCCGATGTAGAGGCCGATCTGCGCCCAGCCCGGAATGTTCCAGAACGTGTCGCGGAACGGCACGGAAGATGTCATGCGGGCCTCACGATAGCACGCGGGTTCACCGCCCGGCCGCTCGCGCGAGGACGTGGTCGGCCGCGGAATACGGGTCGAGGCGACCGTCGAGCACGTCGTCGACGGTCGTGCCGAGGTCGCCGGTCTCGAACACCTGCTCCAGCCGCGCGCGGAAGCGCTCGACCAGCAGGCTTTCGAACTCGGCGCGGCGACGGGCGCGCCGGCGAGTCTGAAACGCGCCCGATTGCTCGAGCGCGGCGCGGTGCGCGCGGATCGCGGCCAGCAGCTCCGCGATGCCGACGGCGTTCTGCGCTTCCGCCGTGAGCACGGGAATCTCCCACTCGACGTCACGCCGCGCGGCGGGACTCGACGCCTGCAGGTGGACGTTGAAGCGCAGTTCCGCCACGAGTGCGGGCGCGCCCGGTCGATCGGCCTTGTTCACGACGAACGCGTCGGCCGCTTCCATCAACCCCGCCTTCATCGTCTGGATGGCGTCGCCGGACTCCGGCACCAGGACGACGACCGTCGTGTCGGCGAGCTTCATGATGTCGAGCTCGGTCTGGCCCACGCCGACCGTTTCCACCAGCACCCAGTCGAAGCCGAATGCGGCCAGGAGCTTGATGACCTCGCCGGTCGCGCGCGCGAGACCGCCGAGCGACCCGCGCGTGGCCATGCTGCGGATGAACACACCCGGATCGAGCGCGTGCGACTGCATGCGAATGCGATCGCCGAGCACCGCGCCGCCGGTGAACGGGCTCGACGGATCGACGGCGACGATGGCGACGGTGGCCGACTCTGCGCGGAGCGCCGCGATCAGACGATCGACGACGGTCGACTTCCCCGCGCCCGGGGGACCGGTGATGCCGACGATGTACGCAGCGTCGCCGCGCCCGTAGACCGCGCGCATGATGGCGGGCACGGCCGCCGTCCCGTTCTCGACCTGCGTGATGAGACGGGCCAGCGCGAGCCGATCACCGCCGAGCATGCGTTCGATCAGCGCGGCAATGCGAGCGTCGGGCGACGACGAGGCGGCGGCGGGAACCGAGGCCACGACGAATGAGTCTAGCGTATCGCGGCACGCGACGAGACGCGGCGCTCGGGTGTGCGGCGGATTGCTACTATGCGCCCGATGATCCCTGCGCTTTTCCCGGCCGCCATGTCGGCGACCGCATGGCTCGAACTGCTTCTCCCGAGCCCGGCGGCGACGCGGTGGATGCTCCTCGGCGATCTCGCATGCCTCGTCGTCCTCGTGTCACGAGCACGACGCAGGCTGTTCGCCGTGCCGTCCGTGTTCGGCGGCGCGTTCGTCGTCCTGAATGTCCTCGGGATGGCCGCGAACGACTTTTACATCGGCCTGGCGCTGTTCCACCCGATCGTCGGCGCGACCACCATCCTGGCCACCCGACCCGGCCGGTGGCTCGGCGCGGGCCTGGTGGCGTGCGCGGCGATCCTCGGTCCGCTGACGTGAACCGCTTCCCCGTCACAGGTGAGGATGGCATTCGCGACAGATGCGGCCGACGCGCTCCCTGCCGATGAACCGCCCGGCGGGGTCGCCGTCGGTGGTGTGCGTCGTGTGACAGGCGACGCACGCCACATTCGTCGCGTTGTGCTCGGAGATCGCGTGAAAGGAGGTCGCCGAGGCCGTCGCGTCCGCCGGAGGCGCGTCCTGGCCGGCGAGCGCAGGGTCGACTGCGGCCGGCCCGGCACCCGGAAGTGGCGGTGCGCTCGAGACCTTCAGGATCGGCGTGTGGCACTGCCGGCACTCCACGTCGCGTAACGGCAGTCGCATGTGGTCGGGTTCCTCATACGTGCCGGCGAGGAACTTCACGGTATCGAAGCCCGCCACCGCCCAGACGCGGAGCCGCATGCCGAGGTCCGCTCCCCCATGACACGTGATGCACCCGACCTGTCCGTCCTTCCGATGGTGCACCCCGGCGAGATCGGCCGGGACGGCAGTCACGAGACGCTCGAATTTTGCTTCGTGCAGGTGGCACGCAACGCAGAAGCGGTTGTCCTGCTCCTTCGCATGCAGGGCGACGAGAAACGCCGCGGTCACTGCGACGGCGCCCGCCACGCCCGCCGCCCCGAGCGCGAGCCTCCGGACGAGCGTGCGAGGCATGGCGGGTCGCCGTCGCGACGCGTCAGCGCACCGTCACGGACACTGGCTTCGAGAAGAGTAGGCGCCCCGACGGACCGAACACGCCGCCCTTCGGCAGCACGGCGCCCGTCGGTGTCGTCACCGCGCCGGCCGTCGAGGCCTTCTCCGTTCCGTACATCATCACGGCCACGACCGTGTAGGTGCCCGGTTGCTGCGGGGCCTTGACGGTCCAGATCGCCTGGCCGCTCGCGTACTTGTTCGCGGCGAGGTCCGCCTTCTGATCGAAGATGACGGCCGAGTTGATGTTCTTCTTGAGGTTGGCTCCGCGCCTGTCCAACCACTTCGTCTGCACCGCGCCATCGCTGCCCGAGATCGTCGCGGGCCCCACGAAGAACCACCCGTCGCCCTGGATCCCCCGGCCCTGGCGGCGAAGGTCCGAGTCCATCAGCGCCAGGCCGATGAAACTGTTCCCGCCTTTCGCCGTGACCGTGATCCGGACTTCCTGCCCGGCCGAAACGCTTTCGGGCATGCTCAGGGTCACCGAGGCGTTCTCATCCATCTTTTTGACGTCGGCGAGGAGCTTCTGCCGATCGGCGGGCGACATCGACTGATAGGGCCCCGTTCCGTCCTCGATCGGCTTGTAGTGCCGGTTCGCGACGATCTGGCCCGCAGCGAACGCCGGCGGCTCGAGCCGCAATTGCTCGCGGCCGACCGATGAATGGCACACGGCGCACTTCGCCTCGATGTCGGTGACGTCGAACATGGGGCCGCCGCTCCAGGCGAGCGCATGAGAGGCGAGGGTCAGCTGCACCGCTGCGATCACGAGGAGTGTTCGGAGCCGAGGCGTCATAGGTCTTCCCCTGTGGAGTGTGGAAAGGGATTTGGGCAGAGTGGCACGGGTGATTGTCGACGGTAGAGAGAACGAACTACGCCGGACGCCGGTTCCCGCCCCGGCCGTCGACCGTCTGGGCCTCGAGCCGGAGCTCCATGACGAGCGCGTCCTCGCCCGTGTCGTAGTAGTAGCCCTTCCGGCGCCCGACGACCTTGAACCCGAACGACTCGTAGAGGCCGAGGGCCTCCTGGTTGCTGGGCCGGACCTCGAGCCCCACGACGCGAAGCTGCCGGTGGCGCGCGTCCTCGAGCACGTTCGCGAGCAGCGTCCGTCCGAGGCCCCGGCGCCGCGATTCGGGCCGGATCGCGATGTTCGTGACGTGCACCTCGTCGCCGATCTCCCAGAGGCAGACGTAGCCGACGACGCGCTCGTCGTCGCGCATGACCCAGCACCGCGCGACGCGATTCTGCTCCATCTCGTAGAGGAAGGCGCCGCGTGACCACGGCAGCGTGAACGAGGCGCGCTCGATGGCGACGACCTCGTCGAGATCGCGGGCGTGCATCGGATCAAGCGACGGCGATGCCACGACGCTTCACCTCGGCCTGCGACGGCCGGAGATAGAGGGGGACGAGGTCCGCGGCGGATACCGTCTCGCCGCGCGCCAGACGTTCGAGACCGAGCTGACCGACGCAGGCGGGCGACGGCGCGCGCCGCGCGACCGGCGCCACACGCGCGTACGGCGACGCGATCGCCGTCGCGGCATCGCCCACGAGCAGCACCGGCTCGTCGAAACGCGCCGCCAGCTCCGCGGGCCGGAGCGCGAGGTAGTCCCACTCGCGCTGCATCGCGCGACCGTCCCAGCGATACCGCGACGCGTAGACCTCGTCCCGGCGCGCTTCGATCACCGGACAAACCGGCAGCGACGCGAAGGGCACCGTGGCCGCCATGGCGTCGAGCGTCGGCACCGCGGCGATCGGCATCGACCGCGCGAATGCGAGGCCCTTCACCGTGCCCAGCCCGATCCGGAGTCCGGTGAACGACCCGGGGCCCACGGCGACGGCGAGACCATCGATGTCATCGAGCGTGAGATGCGCGTCGGCGAGGACGCGGTCCACGACCGCCATGAGCCGCTCGGAGTGCGTGACGCGAACGTCGAGGAGGTATTCGCCGATGAGGTGATCGTCGTCGAGCAGCGCGACGCCCCCGGCGAGCGTCGAAGTCTCGACCGCGAGCACGCGCATGAAGTGCAGTCTAGCACGCGGTTAGCGCGCGTCCGCTCGGCGGCCGCACGAGGGCGTGCGCCATGACGCCGTGCGATAATGCGCGGCAGGAGGACCGGATGACCCCCGCCCCCCGCAGAGATTCCGCCCCCGTCGAAACGGAAGTCCGCGAGAAGATCCACCTCGAGATCCTCAAGCGGACCGGCGCCTATCACGCCAACGATCACGTCCTCCTGCCGTCCGGTCACCACACGACCGAATACATCGAAAAGACGCTGGTGACGACGGAGCCCTCGTTCACGGAGGGCCTCGGCGCGGTCATCGCGAAGCACTTCGCGCAGTGGCCGGTGGACGCCGTGCTGTCGACCGGACCGGGCGCGTTGATCCTGTCGCACTGTGTCGCGCGCGCGCATCCGTCGCGCCCGGTCGTCGTGTACGGCTCCAAGGGCACGGCCGGCGGAAAGCGGCGCGTGACGCTGCCCGTCGAGTTCCAGCGGCTCATCCGTCCCGGAAGCAAGGTGCTCCTGGTCGAAGACCTGGTGAGCTCCGGGACGACGCTCAATCTCCTCATCAATCTCGTCGAGCAGCTCGGCGCCGAGGTGGTGGGCGCCGGATGCCTCTGGCGCCGCACGTCCGTCGAGCTCGAGGGCAAGCCGGTCTTCTCGCTGGTGAGCAGGGACTTTCCCACCTACAGCCCGGATGAATGTCCGCTCTGTCGCAAGGGTGTTCCCTTGAATGAGGAATTCGTTCGCCGCCGCGCGGGGCGCAAGCCCTCGTCGGTTCAGGAGCGCGCCGGCTCCTAGCGCGCGGCGGAAACTGCGGCACCCTTCTTGCTGCTCGTGACGGCATGAAAGCCGTCACCATCGCCGTCCTCGCCGTCGCGCTGCTGCTCGCTGTTGGCTCCGTCGGCTCGGCCGAGCCCGTCGCGGTGCGCTATGCGGAAGGCGTCACGCGCGGATTTCCCGTGCTGCGATCCGTCGACGGCCAGCGCCTGGCCCAGGGGGAGCTCATCCAGGTCGCCCGCGGCGATCGCGTCGACAGCCGCCTCACCTTCCGGTTCGTCGACGGATCGTTCTACGACGAGCGGGTGGCGTTCTCGCAGCAGGGCACGTTCACGCTCCAGTCGTACCGGCTCGTGCAGCGCGGCCCGTCGTTCCCCGAAGCGCTCGACGCGGCCTTCGACCGCGAGACCGAGCGCTACACGGTGCGCTACAAGTCGGACGCCGACGGCCCCGAGGAAACCCTCACGGGCAAGCTCAGCCTCCCGCCCGACGTCTACAACGGCATGCTCATCATGCTGATGAAGAACCTTCCGGCCGGCGGGAGCGAGATCGTCCAGATCGTGGCGTTCACGCCGAAGCCGCGCCTGGTCAAGATGCAGCTGGCACCGGTCGCCGACGAGCGCGTGACGATCGGCGAGTGGCCGATCACCGCGACGCGCTATGCGATCAAGCCGCAGCTCGGCATGTTCGTGTCGCTGCTCATCAGCGACCTGCCGGACGTGAAGTGCTGGGTGGTCGGCGGCGAGGCGCCGGGCTTCGTGCGCTTCGAGGGCCCGCTCTACTTCATGGGCCCGGTGTGGCGGATCGAGCCGAGCTGAGACGGCGGAGCTCGACGCTCCGCCGCCCGGCGCCTTCCTCTACGCGGGCTCCCAGAGACCTTCGGCGACGCCCGCCGCCTTGTACGCCTCGCGGATCCGGTCGAGATTCTTCGTGCAGAGCAGGCCGATCCGCGCGAACGGTTCGAAGACCGGCCCCTGCCCCGCCGTCAGCGGGAAGCTCACCCTCGGCAGCTTCTCCCAGCGCTCGTGCAGCGTCTGCGTGATCGTCGCGAGCGCCTGATAGAACTCCCCGCGCTCCTGGGCCGCGCGCTGAACGATGGGCGTGATGAGACAGTCGATCGTCTGCCGCGCCCGTGAGCTCGCTTCCTCGAGCGCCGCTCCCGCGAGCGGCACGACCGTCACGCCGAGCTCGCCGAGGAACCGTTGGAGGAGACGGCCCATCGAATCTTCGAGCAGGACGGCCGGCACGCCGACGCTCTTGACCTTGATGTCGCCCATCTGTCGCTTTTCGGTGTAGAGCTCGCGGCGGAGCCAGTCGACGTACTCGCGGTTCTCGTCGTCCTTCCACCAATCGCGCAGCGCCTTCTTCCCGAAGTACCGGATGCCGGCGTAGTAGAAATCGCGCTTCAGCGCCTTCTTCGCGATGCCGCGCCACGAGTAGAACTTCTCCATGGCGCCGATCGCCGCCTTCTGGAGCTCGTACGGCGTCATCCGCCGGGGCTGGTGCACGCAATGGTGGCCGTCGTACATCTGCCAGTTGCGGTTGATGACGTACTTCGCGCCGTAGTCGTAGAGGTCGCCCCAGTCCGGCGAGCCCGGGATCGGCGTCAGGATCATGAACTGGATCGAGTCGATGTCGTGCTTGAGCGCGAACTCGGCGGTGGCGTCGATCGTCTCGACGTCGTCCTCGTCCGAGCCGACGACGAACATGCCGTGGATCCGGATCTTGTGCTCGTGGAACCGCTCGATCGACCGCTCGATCTTCCCGAGGTCCTGCTTCTTCTGGAAGAGCTTGAGCGTGCGGGGGTTGATCGACTCGAAGCCGACGTAGACGTTGAAGCAGTTCGAGTCGCGCATCAACTCGAGGAGCTCGGGGTCGTCGACCGTCTCGGTCCGGACCTGCGCGCCCCACTCGGGGGTGAGGTTCCGCTCGATCATGCCGCGCAGCAGCTCCTTCACGCGCTTCTTGTTGGCGGTGAAGATGTCGTCGGCGAAGAACGTGTACATGTTCCCCTTGTGGAGCTCGAGCTCGTCGAGCACGCGGCCGATCGAGTGCGTGCGGAACGCGTGGCCGTACATGCCGGGGACCGAGCAGAACGTGCAGGAGAACGGACAGCCGCGCGACGTCGCCACCGAGATCACGCCGCCGGGCTTCCAGCCGCTGATCAGCGAGTAATCCGGGATCGGATTGACGTCGAGGTTCGGGATCTTCGCCCGCTCGGGATTCGACACCACGCCGCCGTCGACGAGATACGAGAGATTCTGGATGCGCTCGAAGCCGTCGCCGCGCTCGATCGCCTCGACCAGCTCCTGGAAGGCGAACTCGCCCTCGCCGCGCACGACGAAGTCGGCGTGCTGCAGCCCTTCCTCGGGCAGGAAGCTCGTGTGCGTGCCGCCCATCACGGCGATGCCGCCCGCCTCGCGCACACGGTCGGCGAGCCGGTACGACTGCGGCGCGGTCGACGTGATCGCGGAGATTCCGACGAGATCCGCCGAGAGGACTTCGTTCATGTCGACGTCGTGAATGTCCTCGACGTACACGCGAACGTCGTAGCCCTTCGCGCGCATGATGGTCCCCAGCAGCACGGAGCCGAGCCGGGGAATGCACACGCGGCTGTAGATGTGCAGGTGCGTCGACTTCGGCTCCACGAACACGATCTTCTTGATCGCGCGCTTCATCGGCGGGTTCTCCTCGCTGTCGGGCGTGGGGTGACCGGGCTCCAGAAATCGCGCAAACGCTAACATGGCTCACGCACCTGTCAAAGGCTGTCCGGGCCAGACCTCAAGATTTAGGGGTCGGGCGGTCACTCGGACCCCGTATATGGGATTTTCCGCTTGACAGGTTCTGCGCGCGTCCTTTAGTGTGCCCCCGGGTTCCAGGGACCTCAGGCCCGGGGGGAGGTGACATGATGGCGAAGAAGAAGGCGGCGAAGAAGAAGAAGAAGTAAGCGCCTCGAGGCGCTCGGCCC
This sequence comes from Candidatus Rokuibacteriota bacterium, assembly GCA_016184365.1. Classification (GTDB taxonomy): domain Bacteria; phylum Methylomirabilota; class Methylomirabilia; order Rokubacteriales; family CSP1-6; genus AR8. The sequence continues at coordinate 213,543 of JACPCW010000075.1, read as the reverse complement.
TGTCGGCCTCCCGTTCCGGCAGGGCCGTTCCATCTGTGTCGATATGGCGCCCTGCCCGTCACGCTCGGTCATCTCTGGTACTACGGCATCGTGCGGACGATCGGACCGGCACGCGCGGCGACGTTCCTGAACCTGATGCCGGGGGGAGCAGCGCTCGTGATCGCAGGTGTCTTCCTGGCGACGCGGCGCTGAGCAGCGGCTACTTGGTGCGGGCGAGTGGACGGATGGGCTTCGCGCCCGGTCCCGGCTTCTTGTCGTCCTTGAGGAGCCCCTTCACCTCGTCCATGAACTGGTTGATGTCCTTGAACTGGCGATAGACGGAGGCGAACCGGACGTACGCGACCTGGTCGAGCTTCTGCAGGTGCTCCATCACCATCTCGCCGAGCTCGACGGACGAGATCTCCTTCTCGGCGCGCTCGTGCAGCCGGGCCTCGATGTCCGCGACGACGTCGTCGACCGCCTGCACGCCGACGGACCGCTTCTCGCACGACTTGAGAATGGAGCCGCGCAGCTTCTGGCGGTCGAACGGCTCGCGCCGGCTGTCCTTCTTGACGACGTGCGGGAGCACGTCCTCGATGTACTCGTACGTGGTGTAGCGCCGGTGGCACTTCAGGCATTCACGGCGACGCCGGATGAACTCGCCCTCGCGGCCGACACGGGAATCGACGACGCGGTCCTCGGTGTGGCCGCAGAACGGACACTTCATCGGGCGCCTCCTTGGTCAGCCGTCATGTCCGCTCGGGATAGAGCGGAAACCGGCCGGTGAGCTCCTGCACCTCCCCGCGCACCTCGGCTTCGATGGCCGTCGAGCCGGGGTTCGAGAGCACGCGGTCGATGAGCCGCGCGATCTCCATCATGTCGGCCTCGCGCATGCCGCGCGTGGTGACGGCGGGCGTGCCGATCCGGATGCCGCTCGTCACCATCGGGCTCTTCGTCTCGAACGGAATCGTGTTCTTGTTCACGGTGATCCAGGCGCGGTCCAGCGCTTCCTGCGCGTCCTTGCCCGTCACGTTCCGCGACGAGAGATCCACGAGCATCAGGTGCGTGTCGGTGCCGCCGCTGACGAGACGGAAGTTGCGCGCCTGCAGCGCGTCCGCGAGCGCCTTCGCGTTGCGGATGATCTGCTGCTGGTAGGTCTTGAACTCGGGCGCGAGCGCTTCCTTGAACGCGACGGCCTTGGCCGCGATGATGTGCATGAGCGGACCGCCCTGCACGCCCGGCATCACCGTCTTGTCGAGCGCGGCGGCGTGCGGCGCCGCGCACATCACCATGCCGCCGCGCGGGCCGCGCAGCGTCTTGTGCGTCGTCGTCGTCACGAAGTCGGCGATCCCGACCGGCGACGGATGCAGCCCCGCCGCGACGAGACCGGCGGGATGCGCGATGTCGGCCATCAGGATGGCGCCGACCTCGCGCGCGATCTCACCGAACGGCGTGAAATCGATGGCGCGCGGAAAGGCGGAGCCGCCGGCGATGATCATCTTCGGCCGGTGTCGGCGCGCCAGGTGGCGCACCTCGTCGAGATCGATCCGCTCCGTGTCGCGGCGGACGCCGTACGGGACGATCGTGTAGAACTTCCCGGAGTAATTCACGGGGCTGCCCGCCGTCAGATGGCCGCCGTGCGAGAGATTCGGACCGAGCACGACGTCGCCGGGCTTCAGCACGGTGAAGTACACCGCCATGTTGGCCTGGGCGCCCGAGTGCGGCTGGACGTTCGCGTGCGGCGCGCCGAACAGCTCCTTCGCGCGCGCGATCGCGAGCTCCTCGGCCACGTCGACGACCTCGCACCCCCCGTAGTAGCGCCGGCCGGGATATCCCTCGGCGTACTTGTTCGTCATCACCGAGCCCATGGCTTCGAGCACGGCGTCGGAAACGAAATTCTCGGAGGCGATCAGCTCGAGATTGCGGTGCTGCCGCTGCGCTTCCTCGCGGAGCGTCTTGGCGATGTCGGGATCGACGTCAGCGAGCCGGCGCATGTGTGTTCTCCAGGGCACGGACCTTCTCGACGCGTTGCGTGTGTCGGCCGCCCTCGAACGCCGTCTCCAGCCAGGCGTCGACGATCGAGAGCGCGGTGTCTTCCCGCGTGGTGCGCGCGCCGAGCGCGAGCACGTTGGTGTCGTTGTGCTGTCGCGAGATCTGGGCGCTCGCGACGTCGTTGCACTGGGCGGCGCGGACGCCGGTCACCTTGTTCGCGGCGATCGCCATGCCGATGCCGGTGCCGCAGACGAGCACGCCGCGCGCCGCGTGGCCCGACGAGACGGCAACGCCGACGGCGGCGGCGAAATCGGGGTAGTCGACGGACGTCGTCGAGTCCGTGCCGAGATCGAGCACGCGATGGCCGCGTCCGAGCAGCCATTGCTTCAGGGCTTCCTTGAGGTGGAAGCCCGCGTGATCCGCGCCGAGGGCAACCACGGCCATACGGCGGCCACCATACCCCTTGGGGTCGGCCGGCGTCAAGCACCTATATATTGAGGGGCCCCGACATGGCCCCTCACACTCCCCCAACGCTCGGCGCGCCCCGGGCAACCCGTGCCGCGCCTCGATGACGCACCGCTGACTAGCGCAGCACCGTCCGGGCCGCGTCGAGCGCGCGGTCGATCCCCGCCGTATCGACGTCGAGATGCGTGACCGCGCGCACCGTCCGCGGCCCGAGCGCGCCCATGCGCACGCCGCGCTCGAGCAGCCGCGCGACGACGGCCGGCGCGGCGAGCGGTCCCGTCACGTCGAAGATGACGATGTTCGTCTCGACCTCGTCGGGATCGAGCTTCACGCCCGGAAGCACGGCCAGCCCGCGCGCGAGACGCCGCGCGTTGGCATGGTCGTCGGCGAGCCGCTCGACGTGATGCGTGAGCGCCCACAGCGCGCCGGCGGCGATGATGCCGGCCTGGCGCATCGCGCCGCCCATCTGCTGCTTGAGTCGCCACGCCTCGGTGATGAAGTCGCGCGATCCTGCGAGCGCGGCGCCGACCGGCGCGCCGAGCCCCTTCGTGAAGTCGATCCATGCCGAGTCGAACGGCGCCGCCCATGACGCGGCGGACACGCCGGTGGCGATGACCGCGTTCATCACTCGCGCGCCGTCGAGATGCGTTCGAAGCCCGTGCCGTCGCGCGACGGCGGCGATCTGCTCCACGCGCTCGCGCGGCCAGACCGACCCGCCGCCGAGGTTCGACGTCTGCTCGACCCAGACGAGGCGGCTGCGCGGGAAGTACCGATTCTCCGGCCGGATCGCCTCCTCGACCGCCGCGGCGTCGAACTGCCCGCGCGGGCCGTCGATCGCGCGGACGTTGACGCCGGCGAGCGCGGCCGGGCCGCCGCTCTCGAAGTGGATCGGGTGCGCGGTCCGGTGCGCGATCATCTCGTCGCCCGGGCGGCAGTGGACGCGCATCGCGATCTCGTTGCACATCGTGCCGGAGGGCAGGAATACGGCGGCTTCCTTGCCGAGCAGCTCGGCGACACGCGCCTGCAACGCGTTGACGGTCGGGTCCTCGCCCTTCTGCTCGTCACCGACCTCGGCGTCGCACATGAACCGCCGCATCGCGGCGGTCGGCTTCGTCACGGTATCGCTGTAGAGGTCGACATCGATCGGCACCGTCGTCACCCTCACACCTCCACGCGCGCGCCGTCGGCCGCGACGTCCGCGCGCCAGCCAAGCTCCTTCACGATGGCGTCACGGAGCGCCGCCGCGGCGGGCGGCTCGCCGTGGACGGCGTACGTCATGCGCGGCGGGCGGCGGAATCCACGGAGCCATCGAAGAATTTCCGCGCGGTCGGCATGCGCAGAGAGCGCGTCGGTCACCATGATCGCCGCGCGCACGGGCACCATCTCCCCGAAGATCCGGATCTCGCGGGCGCCGTCGCGCAGCAGCCGACCGCGCGTGCCCACCGCCTGGTATCCGACGAACAGTACGGTCGTCCGCTCGTCGGCGAGGCGGCGCCGCAGATGATGGAGGATGCGCCCGCCGGCCGCCATGCCGCTGCCCGCGATGATGATCGCGGGACCGTCGACGTCGTTGAGCGCCTTCGACTCGTCGACCGAGCGCGTCACCTGGAATGTCGCCGGCATGAACGGCCGGCCGCCGCGCGCGACGACGTGCCGGGCGGCGGCGTCGTGCTCGTCGCGGTGTTTTTCGTACGCCGCCGTCGCCGCGACCCCCATGGGTGTGTCGAGGTAGACGGGCACGCGCGGAATCCGTCCGGCCTCTTCGAGCTCGCGGAGGAGATACAACACGTCCTGCGTGCGGCCGATCGCGAACGCCGGCATGAGGAGCATGCCGCGGCGCCGGGCCGCGCGCTCCACGGCGCGCACGATCACGTCGGTGCCGTCGTCGTCCGGATGCTCGCGGTTGCCGTACGTCGACTCGATCAGCAGCGTGTCCGCCGCGGCGATCGGCACGGGATCCTTCATGACCGGGACATCGTAGCGCCCGAGATCGCCGGAGTAGACGAGGCGGCGGCCGGCGAGCGCGACGTCCACGATCGACGCGCCGAGGATGTGGCCCGACGGATGGAACGTGGCGTCGATGCCGCGGCCCGGCGTCAACGGCTCGCCGAACGCGACCGGCGTCACCTGGGCGAGCGCCGCCGCCGCGTCCGCCGTCGTGAAGAGCGGCAGCGCCGGCTGGTGGCGCGTGGCGCGCTTGCGGTTGCGGAACTCCGCCTCTTCTTCCTGCAGGTGCGCGGCATCGGGCAGCATGATCCGCAGCAGCTCCGCCGTGCCGCGCGAGCAGTAGATCGGTCCCGCGAATCCCTCGCGCACGAGCCGCGGCGCGTAGCCCGAGTGATCGAGGTGCGCGTGCGAGAGCAGCACGGCGTCGATCGACGTCGCCGGCACGGGAAACGCGCGCCAGTTGCGCTCGCGCAGCTCACGCAGGCCCTGGAAGAGGCCGCATTCCATGAGCACGCGCGCATCCCCCGGCGTCGACGAGGAACTTCGCGCCGGTCACGGTGCCGGCGGCGCCGAGGAACGTGAGCGTGCCGCTCATCCGGCGACCGCCGCGCGCGTCCGGGCGGGAAACTCGAACGTCTCGACCTGCGCTCCGTCGACGGCCATCGCCACGAGCCGCGGGAGATCGAGCCGCGCCTCGGCGGCGCGGACCTCGTCGGGGGTCATGCGCGTGGCGGGATGCTTCGGAACGAACAGCGTGCAGCAGTCGGCATCCGGCTCGATCGAGATCTCGAACGTGCCGAGACGCTGGGCCTCCGCCGTGATCTCGAGCTTGTCCATGCCGATCAGCGGGCGGAGCACGGGCATCGTGGCGACCTCGTCGATGCGCGAGAGGTTCGCGAGCGTCTGCGACGCCACCTGCCCGAGGCTTTCACCCGTGACCAGCGCCGCGGCGCCGCAGCGCCGCGCGATCGCTTCCGCGATCCGGACCATCAGACGGCGATACACGACCACGCGCGCCGGCGGCGGCACCGCGAGCACGACCTCGCGCTGCACTTCGCCGAACGGGACCAGGTGCAGCCGCGAATCGTATTGCCATTCGGTGAGGCGCTCGACGAGCGCGCGCGCCTTGACCTGTGACGTGTCGGGCAGGTACGGCACGCTGTGGAAGTGGACGAACACGACGCGGCAGCCGCGCTTCATCAGCCGCCACGCCGCGACCGGCGAATCGATGCCGCCCGACAGCAGCGCGACGACGGTGCCGCTGCCGCCGACCGGCAGACCACCGGGCCCGGGCTCGCGATCCGCGTACACGAACGTCTCCGCGGGCAGCACTTCGACGTGCACGGTGAGCTCGGGGTCGTGCAGATCGACGCGCGCGCCCGTCCGTTCCTGGACGAGCGTGCCGAGCTCGCGGTTCAGCTCGACCGACGTCATCGGATAGGTCTTGAACGCGCGCCGGGCCGTGATGCGAAACGACGCGAACTCCCGGCCCTCGACCACGCGCAGCACCGCGGGCTTCATCGCCTCGACCTGGCTCGGCACGCGCCACGCGACGGCGCAGTTGGCGACGCCGCACACGCGCATCACGCGCTGCTTCACCGCTTCGGGATCGGCATGCTCGCCGAGCTCCAGCACGATCCGGCCGGTGAGCTGCCGGACCCGCCCCGGTCCGACGTCGGCGGCCGCGCGCTCGAGGTTGCGCGCGAGGTGACGCAGGAACATCGGCCGCGTGCCGCCCTTCAGGCTGATCTCGTGGTAGTGGACGATGATCGCGGCGCGCGCGCGGGCCATGTCACCGGCCTCCCGTCAACGACCGGGCGCGCGCGAGCTCCTCGGGCGTGTTGACGTTCATGAACACGACCTCGGGGTCGGCGAGGCGCCGGATCTCCGCCTCGGCGATCTCGACGACCGTCACGTCCGCGAAGAACCCCGTGATCTTCAAACGACCGGCGGCGATGCGGTGCTCCATCGGGGCGAGACAGCGCTTGCCGTACACGGCGTGCAGCGTCTCCACCTGATCGCCGATGCGCGGGATGACGACGTCCGCTTCGCCGGCACGGCCGACGACGAGGCGAACGACGGCGGGGTCCAGGAACGGCATGTCGCACGCGACCGTGAAGACCGCATCGCCCACGGCGGCGCGCAATCCCGAATAGATGCCGCCGAGCGAGCCCGCGCCCGGATACGCGTCGGGCACCAGCGGCAGGCCGAGGTCCGCATAGAGCTCCGGCGTGTTCGTCACGACGAGGAGGTCCGGCAGCACCGCGGCGAGCGTGTCGACCACACGATCGATGATCCGCCGGCCGCCGAGGTCGAGCAAGGCCTTGGGGCCGCCGCCCATGCGCGTCGAGAGGCCGCCGGCCTGCACGGCGCCGACGATCTTCACAGACTCGCCTCGCACCCGCTCCGATCCATCGGAGTCTCGGCTCGGCCGTCGAACGGCCTCACCTCCCACTGCGGGCTCCACGCCGTGCTGCGGCTGCGCCCAGCCGTCACAGACTCGCCTCGCACCCGCTCCGCCTGCGGCGCCGCGCCGTGCTGCGGCTGCGCCCAGCCATCATATCCGCACCGCGCCGGCGCGCACGACGCGCGGCGGGTCGGTGGTGACGTCGAGCACGGTCGACGCGAGGCCGCCCGTCGTCTCGCCGCCGTCGAGGACCAGGTCGATCGTGTCGCCGAAGTGCGCGCGCACGCCGGCGGCCGAGGTCGGCGGCGCGAGCCCGGTCGGGTTCGCGCTCGGCGCCGTGATCGGCGCGCGGAATGCGGCCACCACACCGGCCGCGACGGGGTGCGGACTCCAGCGGATGCCGATCGTGCCGGTGCCGCCGGTGACGACGTCGGGAACGACGGGGCGCGCACGGAACACGAGCGTGAGCGCGCCGGGCCAGTGTCGGGCGATCAGCGCCTGCGCGCGCTCCGGAATCTCCGCGATGCGCTCGGCCATCGCGAGACCGTCGACGAGGACGAGCAGCGGACGCCCCGCGGGACGGCCCTTCAGCGTGAACACGCGCTGCACCGCGGCCGCGTCGAGCGCGGCGGCGCCGAGGCCGTAGAAGGTCTCCGTGGGGAAGGCGACGAGGCCGCCCTGCGCGAGAACCTGCGCGGCGGCGTCCAGCGCCGCGGCACTCGGCGCGCGCGGATCGATCGCGACGACGCGCGAGCTCACGCGATGGCCGGGCGCGGCGTCAGGAGCGCGAGCGCAGCCGCTCCGCGACGCGCTGCGCGCGCTGCTCCACTTCATCCGCGAGTCGCCGGCGGTACGTCACGAGCCGCTCGCGCAGCGCGCTGTCGCCGGTCGCGAGGATCTGCGCGGCGAGGATCGCCGCATTCCGCGCGCCCCACGTGCCGACCGCGACGGTCGCGACGGGCACGCCGGGAGGCATCTGCACGATGGACAGGAGCGCGTCCATGCCGTTGAGCGGCGTCGACGCGATCGGCACGCCGATGACGGGCAGCGGCGAGCGCGCGGCCAGGACACCCGGCAGCGCCGCCGCGCCGCCGGCGGCGCCGATGAGCACGCCGAGTCCTCGACCCGCCGCGCTCGTCGCGTACTCCTCCGTGCGCCCGGGCGTGCGATGCGCCGAGGCGACGACGACCTCGCATCCGATCTCGAGCGCGTCGAGCGTCTTCACCGTGTCGAGCATGACGTCGAGGTCCGAGTCGCTGCCGAGCACGATGCCCACCCTGATCGGTCGCTCCACGCTAGCCCCTCCGCGCCGCGAGCGCCTTGCGGCCGATGTCGCGGCGGTAGTGCATGCCGTCGAACGTGATCTCGCTCACCGCCGCGTAGGCGCGAGCGATCGCCGTGTCGAGATCCGCCGCCACGGCGGTGACGCCGAGCACGCGTCCCCCGTTCGTCACGAGCCGCCCGTCGCGCCGCGCGGTCCCCGCGTGAAACACTCGCACACCCGCGTGCTGCTCCGCGCGCTCCACGCCGTCGATCACGACGCCGGTCGCATACGGGCCGGGATAGCCGCCTGACGCGACGCTGACGCACACGGCAGCATCGGCCGCCCCGCCCGCGTTCCAATCCGTCGTCCACGGCGCGCCGGCGTCGAGGGCGTCGCCGCGCGCGGCGGCGCGCAGCAGCGGGACCCAGTCGGGGCCGGAGCGCGCGACGAGCGCCTGACACTCCGGATCGCCGAACCGACAGTTGAACTCGACGACTCTGGGACCGGCGGCGGTCAGCATCAGCCCGACGTACAGCACGCCGCGGTACGGCTCGGCGTCCTTCGCGAGCGCGGCGATCGTCGGCCGAACGATCTCCGCCATCACGCGGTCGCGCATCGCGGCGTCGACGCGCGGCGCCGGCGAATACGCGCCCATGCCGCCGGTGTTCGGCCCGCGGTCGTCGTCGAAGATCGTCTTGTGATCCTGCGCGGCGGCGAGCGGCACGGCATCGCGGCCGTTCGCGATGACGAAGAACGACGCCTCCTCGCCGGCCATGAACTCCTCGATGACCACCGTGGCGCCGGAGAGGCCGAACGCGCGCCGCTCCAGGCAGTCGGCGATCGCGCGATCGGCGTCCGCGAGCGTCGCGCAGACGATCGCGCCCTTGCCGGCCGCGAGTCCGTCGGTTTTCACGACGAGCGGCGCGCCGAGCTCGCGCGCGAAGCGCCGCGCGGCGGTCGCGTCGTCGAACGTCGCGAACCGCGCCGTCGGGATGCCGTGCCGGGCCATCAGCGCCTTCGCGAACGCCTTCGACCCTTCGATCGCGGCGGCCTGGCGGCGCGGTCCGAAGACCGTCAGCCCGCGGTCCTCGAGGCGATCCGCGAGACCGGCGACGAGCGGTGCTTCCGGACCGACGACCGTCAGATCGATGCGCTCGGCGGCGGCGAGCGCCATGATGCCGTCGAGGTCGGCGGCGCGAACGTCCACGCACGTCGCGTGGCGCGCGATGCCGGGATTGCCGGGTGCGGCGAGCAGGCGTTCGACGAGCGGGGATTGTCGAATCCGCCACGCGAGCGCGTCCTCGCGGCCGCCGGAGCCGACGAGCAGGACGTTCATTGCCCCGCCCGATCCGGCGCTTCGACGAGCTCGAGATGCGCGCGGGCGATGCGCGCCCACGGACTCGACGAGTCGAGCTCGAGATAGCGCTGCCAGTGACGGCTCGCTTCGCCGCCGCGCCCGGCACGCGCCAGCGCCGCGGCGAGGTTGAAATGCGCATCCGCATAATCGGCCCGAAGCGCGAGCGCCTGGCGGTAGTACGCGATGGCCGGCTCGACATCCGAGAGGTCGTCGGAGAGCGAGCCGAGGTTGTACGCCGCCTCGCACAGCGCGGGGTCCTGCTCGAGCGCCGCGAGATACGCGCTGCGTGCGTCCTCGTAGCGGCCCATCCGGTGCAGCAGCAGTCCGAGGTTGTTCCACGCCGCGGCATACGTCGGGTCCACGGTGACGACGCGGCGATAGGCGTCGATCGCTTCTTCCCACTGCGCCGGGTCGGCTTCCCACTCGCTCGCGCGATCGAACCAGGTCTCCGCCTGCTCGGCGGGCGGCGACAGCGGGCGCACGAGACCGGTCATGAGGGTCGCGTCCGCCGCTTCCTGCAGCGAGCCGGCGTCGAGGTCGAGCACCGTCTGCCCGGTCCGCGGGTCGAACCGTACGCGGTCGGACTGCGCGAGGAGGCGCGCGCCGTCGACGAGCAGCCGTAGCTCGACCAGCGGGGACGTGAGCGTGCGATCGCGCTCGCGCAGCGACGTGAGCGCCTGCTTGATCTGGCGGACGGAGGCGCCCGCGTCGAGCAGCGATCCCGCCGTCCGGAGCGCGAGCAGATCGCGGAACCGATAGCCGCCGTCGCTGCGCAGGAGATCGAGACGCCGCAGCTGCATCGTGCGCTTCGGCGTCAATCCGAGGATGCGGACCACCTCGCCCAGCCCGTAGATGCGCTCGCCGGATCCGTCCACGCGCGCCCTCAGTGCCGGAAGTGCCGCATACCGGTCACGACCATCGCCATGTCGTGTTCATCGGCCGCCGCGATGACCTCCTCGTCGCGCAGCGATCCGCCGGGATGGATGACGGCGGTCGCGCCCGACGCGGCGACGACGTCGAGCCCGTCGCGGAACGGAAAGAACGCGTCGGACGCGCACACGGTGCCTTCGGTGGCGAGGCCGGCCTCGCGCCCGCGCGCGACGGCGAGCCGCGCCGAATCCACGCGGTTCATCTGCCCGGCCCCGACGCCGACCACCTGGTCGCGCGTCGCCAGCACGATCGCGTTCGACTTCACGTGCTTCGCGACACGCCACGCGAAGCGGAGCGCCGCCATCTCGGCCGGCGTCGGCGCGCGCTTCGACACGGCGCGCAGGCCCGCGGCGTCGACGTCGGCGGTGTCGACGGACTGGGCGAGCATTCCGCCGATCACGCTGCGGTAGTCCACGGCGCCCGCGGCGCTCGCGCGATCGCACGGCACTTCGAAGACGCGGCACTTCTTCTTCGTGCGTCTGAGCTCGTCGAGCGCGTCGCCGGCGAACGCCGGGGCGAACAGGATCTCGACGAAGATGCCGGCGAGCGCTTTCACCACGTCCATGTCGAGCGCGCGGTTCACGCCGATGATGCCGCCGTAGATCGAGACCGGGTCGGACGCCTTCGCTCGCTCCATCGCGGCGCCGACCGCGTCGGCGACGGCGACGCCGCACGGGTTCGTGTGCTTGATCACGACGGCGGCCGGGTCGTCGAACTCGAGCAGGAGCCCGAGCGCGGCGGAAAAATCGAGGATGTTGTTGTAGCCGAGCTCGGGGCCGTGAAGCTGCGTCATCGCCCCGAGCCCGCGCGCGCCGCCGCCGGCGCGCCGGTAGAAGGCGGCGGACTGATGCGGGTTCTCGCCGTATCGGAGCGACAGCGCCTTCGTCAGCTCGAGCGACACCCGTTCCGGAAACGCCTCGGTTCGAGCGCCGGCTTCGCCGGCGCTCCTGCTGCTCTGGTCGACCCGGTGGGGGGTGTCGGGGTGGAGCGGCGGCTCGCTCCCCCCGACGTTCAATAGATACTCCGAGATCGCGGCGTCGTACTGCGCCGTGCGTCGAAACGCTTCGAGCGCCAGCCGGCTGCGCGTGGCGTCGCCGAGACCACCGGTGGCGCGGATCTCGTCGAGCACCGCCGCGTACTGCGACGGGTCGGTGACGACGCCGACGCCGCCGTGGTTCTTCGCCGCGGCGCGGATCATCGTCGGGCCGCCGACGTCGATCTGCTCGATCGCCTCGGCGAGCGTCACGCCCGGCCGCGCGACCGTCGCCTCGAACGGGTAGAGCGCGACGACGACGAGATCGATCGGCGGGATCCCGTGCATCTCCAGCGCGGCCTGGTGCGCGGGCACGTCACGGCGCGCGAGGATGCCGCCGTGGATCTTCGGATGCAGCGTCTTCACGCGGCCGTCGAGCATCTCCGGAAAGCCGGTGACGTCCGCGACCTCGCGGACCGCGACGCCCGAGTCGCGGAGGAGCTTCGCCGTGCCGCCGGTCGACAGAATCTCGACGCCGAGCGACGCGAGACCACGGCAGAACTCGACCACGCCGGACTTGTCGTGCACGCTGACGAGCGCGCGGCGAACCTTCATCCCCGGGCCTCCAGAATGACGCGGCGGCCGCTCACGCGCAGGCGCCGCTCGGCGAACAGTCGGATCGCTTCGGGATAGAGCCGATGCTCCTCGACCAGGATGCGTTCGGACAACGACTCCTCCGTGTCGGCGTCCAGGACCGGGACGCTCGCCTGAAGAATGATCGGACCGGTATCGACGCCCTCGTCGACGAAGTGGACGGTCGCGCCCGCAACCTTGACGCCGTGGTCGAGCGCCTGGCGCTGCGGATGCAGGCCGGGAAACGCCGGGAGCAGCGACGGGTGGATGTTCATGAGACGCCCGGACCAGCGCCGCACGAAGGCCACGCCGACGATGCGCATGTAGCCGGCCAGACATACCAGCTCGACGCCGGCCGTGTCGAGCGCCGCCGACACCGCGGCGTCGTAGGCCTCGCGGTCGCCGAAATCCTTGGGACTGATGAAGCGCGCCGGCACACCGGCGCGCGCCGCGCGCTCGAGCGCCTGCGCCCGCTCGCGATCCGACACGACGAGCGCGACGCGCGCCGGAAATCCCGGCCGCGCCGTCGCATCGAGCACCGCCTGCAGATTCGATCCCCGACCGGAGGCGAGGACGCCGATGCGCAGCGGTTCGTCGATCACGCGACCACCACCTGGGGGGCCCCGACATGGCCCCCCAGACTCCCCGGCGCTCCGAGCGGCCCGGCTCCGCCGGGCCGCTCGTCGATCTCCCGCGCGCTCACGCGACCAGCTCCACGCCCGGCTCGCCCGCGACGATGTCGCCGAGCCGGTAGACGCGCTCACCGGCAGCGGTCAGCGCCGCGGTCACGCCGTCGGCCGCGCCCGGCGGCACGACGAGCACGAACCCGACGCCCATGTTGAACGTCCGGAACATCTCCGCGTCCTCGACGCGTCCGGCGTCCTGCAGCGCCCGAAAGACCGCGGGCACGTCCCACGAGGACCGTCGCACGCGCGCGCGGCACCCGGCGGGCAGCACGCGCGGGACGTTACCGGTGATGCCGCCGCCCGTCACGTGCGCCATCGCATGCACGTCGAAGCGCCGCAGCACCTCGAGCACCGCTTTCACGTAGATCCGCGTCGGCTCGAGGAGCTCGTCGCCGACCGCGCGCGTCGTGCCCGGCAGCCGATCCGTGAGCGCCAGCTTCAGCGCGTCGAACACGATCCGGCGCGCGAGGCTGTATCCGTTCGAGTGGAGTCCGGACGACGCGAGCCCGAGGACGACGTCGCCCGGCGCGACACGGCTGCCGTCGATGATGCGCGCCCGCTCGACGACGCCGACGGCGAACCCGGCGAGGTCGTATTCGCCGGCCGCGTAGAGGTCCGGAAGCTCGGCGGTCTCGCCGCCGACGAGCGCGCAGCCAGCGAGCTCGCAGCCTGCCGCGACACCGCGCACGATCGCTTCGATCCGCGCCGGGTCGACGCGCGAGACGCCGACGTAGTCGAGGAAGTAGAGCGGCTCGGCGCCATGGACGAGCACGTCGTTGACGCCCATCGCGACGAGATCGATGCCGACGGTGTCGTGGCGGTCGGCGAGGAAGGCGATCTTCAGCTTCGAGCCGACGCCGTCGGTCGACGAGACGAGCACCGGCTCCGTCACGCCCGCGGGCACGCGCACGAAGCTCGCGAACCCGCCGATGCCGCCGAGGACCTCCGGCCGGTGGGTACGCCGCGCGAGCGGCACGATGCGGCGGACGCTTTCGTCGCCGGCGTCGATGTCGACGCCCGCCTCGCGGTACGTGAGCGGCTTCACCGGGATGTGGGGGGCCATGTCGGCGCCCCCCACGTCGGCGCCTCGTGAGGCCGAGCCGCGGCCCGGCTCCGCCGGGCCGTGTGCGAGCGTCGGGGGGGTATGGGGGGCCATGTCGGGGCCCCCCATCTAATCAAACAGTGCGAGCTGAGGCGTCGCCTCGGGCTCGATGCCGACGCGATAGTTGCCGGTGAAGCACGCGTGGCAGAAGTTCGACGGATCGCCGCCCGTCCCCTTCAGCATGCCGTCGAGCGACAGGTAGCCGAGGGAGTCGGCGGCGAGGTAGCGGCGAATCTCCTCCGGCTGATGACTGGCGCCGATCAGCTCCTTGCGCGTGGGCGTGTCGATGCCGTAGTAGCAGGGCCACTGGATCGGCGGCGACGAGATCCGCATGTGGACCTCGGCGGCGCCGGCGCTCCGCACCATCTTGACGATCTTCCGGCTCGTCGTGCCGCGCACGATCGAATCGTCGACGACGACGACGCGGCGGCCTTCGAGCATCTCCCGCATCGGGTTCAGCTTCACCTTCACCCCGAAGTGCCGGATGCCCTGCTTCGGCTCGATGAACGTGCGGCCGACGTAGTGATTGCGGATCAGGCCCATCTCGTACGTGATGCCCGACTCTTCGGAGTAGCCGAGCGCGGCGCTCGTGCCCGAGTCCGGGACGGGAATGACGATGTCGGCGGCGACGGGATGCTCGCGCGCGAGCTGCCGGCCGAACTCCTTGCGCACCGTGTGGACGTTCTGGCCCCACAGCACGGAGTCGGGCCGCGCGAAATACACGTACTCGAAGACGCAGTGCAGCCGTTCCGCCGGCGGAAACGCGCGCACCGACCGAAGACCACCGTCTTCGATGATCAACAGTTCGCCGGGCTCGACCTCGCGCTCGAACTTCGCCTCGAGCAGGTCGAGGGCGCACGTCTCGGACGCGACGAGCCACGACGCCTCGAGCCGGCCGACGGACAGCGGCCGGAAGCCGTTCGGATCGCGCACGGCGTACATCGCGTCCCGCGTCAGGATCAGCAGCGAGTACGCGCCCTGGACCTGGCGCAGCGCATGACTGATCTGCTCTTCCAGCGGGCCCGCCGGCGCGCGCGCGAGCAGATGCAGGATCACCTCGGTGTCGGAGTTCGACTGGAAGATGGCGCCCTCGCGCACCATCTCGCGCCGCAGCGCTTCGGCGTTCGTCAGGTTGCCGTTGTGCGCGATGGCGATCGGGCCGCGCGCCGTCTTCGCCGTGATCGGCTGCGCGTTGCGGAGGTTCGAGCTGCCGGCCGTCGAGTAGCGGACGTGACCGATCGCGCGATGGCCGGGAAGCCGGCGCAGGCGCTCGGGGCTGAAGACGTCGGCCACCCATCCCATCGCCTTCTCGACGTGGAAGGTGTCGCCGTCCGTGGCCGCGATGCCGGCCGATGAACAGACCGCACTCGTCGTGGAACTTGTCGTCACGCCACGTGACGCTCAAAGCCACCCCTCCACGCGTGTTCGATCCGGTTCAGGTCCACGTCCACCAGCACGCGACCGCCGCCGCGAATCACCAGGCGGTCGCCGCCGGTCGTCCCGATCCATCGCCACGGAATCGCCGCTTCGGCCATCAGCGCCTCGAACGCGCGCGTGCGCGTCGGTTCGACCGCGAGCAGCACCCGCGAGGGCCCTTCACCGAACAGGACGTGATCCGCGCGGCCCGCCGCCTCGAGCGTCACGTCGCAGCCGACGCGCGCCGGGCCCGTGACGCACGACTCGGCCAGCGCCACCGCGATGCCGCCCTCCGCGCAATCGTGGGCCGCGGTCACCAGATCGCTTCCGATCGCCGCCTGCACGGCCGCCTGGACACGTCGCTCGACCTCGAGATCGAGCGGCGCGAGCGCTCCGGCCACCTGCCGCTCGCGGATCCACACGTATTCGCTTCCGCCGAGACTCACGTCGTCCGGACCGAGGAGCGCCACGCGATGACCGGCGGCGCGGAACCATTGGGTCGCCAGGCGCTCCGCGTCGTCCAGCACGCCGACCACGCCGATCACGGGCGTCGGCAGAATCGCCTGCCCGGACGTTTCATTGTAGAAGGAAACGTTGCCGCCCACTACCGGGATGTCGAGCGCGCGGCACGCATCCGCGATGCCTTCGATCGCTTCCGCGAACTGCCACAGGATCTCGGGTCGTTCCGGCGAGCCGAAATTCATGCAATCGGTCACGCCGAGCGGTCGACCGCCCGCGCACGACACGTTGCGCGCCGCTTCGGCGACGGCCATCGCCGCGCCGCGCCGCGGATCCAGGGACACCTGGCGGCCATTGCCGTCCGTCGACACCGCGAGCGCGCGTCGTGTGCCTTTTACACGAAGCACCGCGGCATCCGACCCGGGGAGCACCAGCGTGTTGATCCCGACCTGCTGGTCGTACTGGCGGAACGCCCACCGCTTCGACGCGATCGTCGGCGACGCGAGGAGCGTGACGAGCGCCTCGCCGCAGTCGCCGGGCTCCGGGCGTGCGAGCGGATTCCACGCGCGCCGTTCCGCGAGGCCGGCCGGCTCGGCGGTCGGCTTCTCGTAGCGCGGTCCGTCGGCCAGCGCGTCCACGGGCACGCGCGCGACGATCTCCCCGCCCGCGCGGACGGTGAGATGTCGATCGTCCGTCACGTGGCCGATCGCGACGGCGTCGAGCTCCCACTTCTCGAAGATGCGCCGCACCTCGTCCTCGCGGCCGCGCTCCGCGACGAGCAGCATGCGCTCTTGCGATTCCGACAACAGCAGCTCGTACGGCGTCATGCCGCCTTCGCGACGCGGGACGCGGTCGAGCTCGACGTCGAGCCCGGTGCCGGACCGCGCCGGCATCTCGGACGTGCAGCACGCCAGGCCGGCGGCGCCCATGTCCTGAATACCGATCACGGCGCCGCTCGCCATCGCTTCGAGGCACGCTTCGAGCAGCAGCTTCTCGGTGAACGGATCCCCGACCTGCACCGTCGGCCGGCGCTCTTCGGCGTGCTCGTCGAACGTCGCCGACGCCATCGTCGCGCCATGGATGCCGTCGCGGCCCGTCTTGTTGCCGACGTAGAAGACGGGGTTGCCGAGACCCTCGGCGCGCGCGCGGAAGATGCGGTCGGCGCGGACGAGACCGACGCACATGACGTTGACGAGCGGGTTGCCCTGGTACTCGGGCGCGAACGCGATCTCGCCGCCGACCGTCGGGCAGCCGAAGCAGTTGCCGTACCAGCTGATGCCGGAGACGACGCCCTGGATGAGGTGGCGCGTCTTCGGGTCGCTCGGATCGCCGAAGCGCAGCGAATCGAGCAGCGCGATCGGCCGCGCGCCCATCGTGAAGATGTCGCGCAGGATCCCACCGACGCCCGTCGCCGCGCCCTGGAACGGCTCGATGAACGAGGGATGGTTGTGGCTCTCGATCTTGAACACGACCGCCCACCCGTCGCCGATGTCGATCGCGCCGGCGTTCTCGCCGGGGCCCTGCAGGACGCGCGATCCGGTCTGCGGCAGGCGCTTCAGGAAGACGCGCGAATGCTTGTACGCGCAGTGCTCGGACCAGAGCGCGGAGAAGAGGCCGAGCTCGGTCCAGGTGGGCTCGCGGCCGAGGAGCGAGACGGCGCGACCGAACTCCTCGACGGTGAGGCCGAGCTCGCCCGCGACGGCGACGGTGACTTTCGGCTCGGTCGCGGCTCTCGCGGTGATGCCGGCTACCGCTTGAGGAAGCCGCCGTCCTCGACCAGGCTGCCGAGGACGGATTGCAGAATCAGCAGGCCGTCGGTGCCACCCATCGCCGTCTCCGAGGCGCGCTCGGGATGCGGCATCAGACCGAGGACCGTGCCCTCCTCGTTGACGATGCCCGCGATGTTCTCGATCGATCCGTTCGGATTCGCCGCGCGCGTGACCTGACCGTCGGCTGTCGCATACCGGAAGACGATCTGGTGGTGCTTCTTGAGCCGCGCGAGCGTCTCGGCATCCGCCTGGTACTTCCCCTCGCCGTGCGAGATCGGCATGGTGAGCACCTGGCCGGGACGCAGGAGCCGCGTGAACGGCGTCTCGACGTTCTCCGTCACGAGATGCGTCGTCTCGCACCGGTACTGGAGGCACTCGTTCCGCATGAGCGCGCCCGGCAGCAGTCCGGACTCGCAGAGGATCTGGAAGCCGTTGCACGAGCCGAGCGCGACTCCGCCGTTCGCGACGAAATCGCCGAGCGCCTCGACGACCGGCGAGCGGCCGGCGACGGCGCCCGCGCGCAGGTAGTCGCCGTACGAGAAGCCACCGGGCAGGATCACGCAATCGAGACCGGACAGATCGCGCTCGCGATGCCAGACGTATTTCACCGGCTGGTGCAGCACTTCCGACACGACGTAGTGGAAGTCGCAGTCGCTCCAGGTTCCCGGGAACACGACGACGCCGAATTTCATCGGTTCATCCTACCACCGGCTCCACCGCGTAATCCTCGAGGATCGGATTCACGAGCAGCTTGCGACACATCTCGTCGACGCGCCGCCGCGCGGCGTCGACGCTGTCGCCGGGCACGTCGACCTCGATCACCTTGCCGACGCGCAGGTCGCCGACGTCGCCGAAGCCCAGTCCCGCGAGCGCACGCTGGATCGCCGTGCCCTGCACGTCCATGATGCCGGGCTTCAGACGGATGAGCACGCGGAGCCTCATGCGCGCCGCTCGCCGAGCACGACCCGGCGGTAGACCTCCTGGTACGCCTCCTCCACCCCGCCGAGGTCACGGCGGAACCGGTCCTTGTCGAGCTTCTCGCCGGTGCCGGCGTCCCAGAGACGGCAGGTGTCGGGCGAGATCTCGTCGCCGAGGTAGAGCTTCCGGCCGGCGCGACCGAACTCGAGCTTGCAGTCGACGAGGAGCAGCCCGCGGCGGCGCAGATGCGGACGCAGCACGCCGTTGATCCTGAGCGCCATCCGCTTCATCCACGCGAGCTCCGCCGGCGTCCCGAGGCGCAGCATGCGCACGTGGTCGTCGTTGATCATCGGATCGCCGAGCGCATCGGACTTGTAGTACAGCTCGACGATCGGCTGCCGGATCGGCGTGCCCTCCTCGAGGCCGGTGCGCTTCGCGAGACTGCCCGCGACGACGTTCCGCACGATCGTCTCGATCTTGATGATGTCGAGCCGCCGGCACAGCATCTCGCGGTCGGAGAGCGTCCCGAGGTAATGCGTCGGCACGCGCGCCTTCGCGAGCCGCTCGAACAGCGTCGCCGACATCCGGTTGTTCACGACGCCCTTGCCGACGATCGTGCCCTTCTTCAGCGCGTTGAACGCGGTCGCGTCGTCCTTGAAGTACTGGATGACGGCGTCGCGCCGCTCCGTCGCGTACACGATCTTGGCCTTGCCCTCGTAGAGCTTGTCGCGCCGTTCCACGTCCATCGTCACCTCAGAGGAGTCCGGCCCGTCGGAAGATCGCGTCGACATTCCGGAGGTACCAGGACGGATCGAAGCATTCCTTGAGATCGGCCGCCGCCAGGTGCTGCGTGACTTCGGGATCCTCGGCGAGGAGCGTCTCGAACGGGCGCCGCTCGCGCCACGCGCGCATCGCGTGCTTCTGCACGAGCTCGTACGCGCGCTGCCGCGCCAGCCCGGCATCGGTCAGCTTCAGCAGCACGCGCTGCGAGTACACGAGCCCGTAGCTCCGGTCGAAGTTCTCCGCCATGCGCTCCGGATACACGGTGAGCCCTTCGACGACGAAGGCGGTCAGATCGAGGATGTAGTCGAGCACGATCGTGGTGTCGGGCAGGATCACGCGCTCGACCGACGAGTGGCTGATGTCCCGCTCGTGCCAGAGCGCGACGTTCTCGAGCGCCGCCAGCGCGTTCGTGCGGACGAGACGCGCGAGACCGCAGATGCGCTCCGAGAGCTCCGGGTTGCGCTTGTGCGGCATCGCGCTCGAGCCCTTCTGGCCCTCGGCGAACGGCTCCTCGGCCTCGAGGATCTCGGAGCGCTGGAGGCCGCGGATCTCGAGCGCGATCTTCTCCAGCGACGCCGCGCAGACCGCGAGCATCGCCATGTACTCGGCGTGCCGGTCGCGCTGGATGACCTGGTTCGACACTTCGGCCGGACGCAGGCCGAGCCGGCGGCAGACTTCCGCCTCGAGATCGGGCTCGACGTGCGCGAACGTGCCGACGGCACCGGAGATCTGGCCGACGGAGATGATCTCGCGCGCGCGGCGGAGCCGGTCGAGGTTGCGTCCGGCTTCCGTGTACCAGACCGCCACCTTGAGGCCGAACGTCGTCGGCTCGGCGTGCACGCCATGCGTCCGACCCACGGTCAACGTGTCCTTGTGCCGGAGGGCCAGCGCACGGAGCGCGGTGCGCAGGCGCTCCTGCCCGGCGATGAGGAGATCGACGGCGTCGCGCAGCTGGAGCGCGGTGGCGGTGTCCCACACGTCGGACGACGTCAGACCGATGTGCACGAATCGCGAGTCCGCGCCGAGCTGCTCTTCGAGGCTCGTGAGCAGCGCGATCATCTCGTGCTTCACGCGCGCCTGGATCGCGAGGATGCGGTCGACGTCCACGCGCGCGCGCTCGCGGATGCGCGCCATCGCGTCGGCGGGGATGCGGCCGCGCCGCTCGAACGCCTCGCAGACGGCGATCTCGACGCGCAGCCACGCCTCGTACTTCGCCTGCTCGCTCCAGATCCGGCCCATGGCGGGACGCGTGTAGCGGTCGATCACGGGCTCATCCCGACGGGCACGGCGGGGCGTGTGGCGGGCACAGAAGGCATAGTAGCGGAGTCCTGGACGGACCGCTACCCGTTGTGGCGGCGGGGATCAGTTCGATGGGCGCCGCGACGTGGACCGCGCGGGGCGAGGGGGCCGGGGGTCCGTCCGGAATTCCGTTTGGCTTCGACCAAGGTACGGACGCAGCCTCGTGTGATGCCCTGCGGTCGCTACGACGCGCGCGTGAAGCGGGCGCGGAATTCCGGACGGACCCCCGGCCCCCTCGCCCTCCGGCGTGACCGCGGAGCGCGGCATGCCGCGGCAGTGCGACCTAATGCCGCAGCAGTTCTTTCGGCAGGTTGCGGCGGTCCAGCGGCCCCAGCGTCGTGAGCGCGAGGCGCTCTTCGTCGATCACCAGGCCGATCAGCGCCTGGACGTCCTCGAGCCGCACGGCGTCGATCGACGCGATCATCTGGTCGAGCGTCAGGAACGACCCGAGGTGCATCTCGTGCTTCGCCAGCCGGTTCATGCGGCTCGACGTCGACTCGAGCGAGAGCATGAGGCTGCCCTTCAGGTGGTCCTTCGCGCGCTTGAGCTCGTCGGCGGCGACGCCGTTCTTCTTGAGATCGCGCAGCTCTTTCAGGATCGACTTCAGCACCTTCGAGAAGTTCTGCGCGTCCGTCGCGGCGTACACGTACGTGGTGCCGCCGTCGAGGAAGGCCTGGACGCCCGAGTGGATCGAGTACACGAGCCCCTGGCGCTCCCGCACTTCCTGGAACAGGCGTGACGACATGCTGCCGCCGACGATGTCGTTGAGCAGGAAGAGCGCATAGCGCTCGGGCGCGGCCTGGTGCAGCCCGGGGAAGCCCATGACGAGATGCACCTGCTCGAGCGCCTTGTGCACGATGTCCACGCTCGGCGTGAGCTTCGGCGGCTCGCTGTGTCGCGGCGCGATCGGGCGCGAGAACCCGTTGAAGCCCGTGCCGAACAGCTCCACCGCGCGGTCGTGCGTGACGTTGCCGGCGACCGCGATGATCAACCGCGGCGGCGTGTACTCCTCCTCGAAGTGCGCCAGCACGCCTTCGCGACAAAAGGCGTTCACGGAGTCGCGCGTCCCGAGGATCGGCTTGGCGAGCGGGTGGTCGCGCCAGACCTGGGCGGCGAAGAGGTCGTGGATCACGTCGTCCGGCGTGTCCTCGACCATCTTGATCTCCTGCAGCACCACCGACTTCTCGCGCTCGAGCTCGTCGGCGTTGAACAGCGGGCGCAGCAGGATGTCGGTCAGCATCTCGGCCGCGAGCGGCAGGTGCTCGTCGAGCACCTGGACGTAGAAGCACGTGTGCTCTTTCGTCGTGAACGCGTCCATCTGACCGCCGACCGAGTCCATCGTGCGCGCGATGTCCTCGGCCGTGCGGTTCGCGGTGCCCTTGAAGACCAGATGCTCGATCAGGTGCGAGACACCGTCGCGCCCGGCCTTCTCGTGACGCGACCCCGTCTCGACCCAGACGCCGACCGCGACCGAGCGAACGTGCGGCATCCGCTCGGTGATGACGCGGATGCCGTCCGGAAGCTGACTTTTTCGGTAGCCCTCAGTCACGCGGTCGGCTGGCCTCCGCGGCGGCGTCGGGGTTCCGGAGCTTTTCCTTGTCGGCCAGCGCCGGCTGATCGCGCAGCGCCATCTTCCGGCTGAGCCGCATCTTTCCGCTCTGGTCGACCTCGATGACCTTGACGAGGACCTCGTCGCCCTCGGCGAGGATGTCGGTGACCGCGCGGATGCGGGTCTCCGCGATCTGCGAGATGTGGAGCAGACCCTCGGTGTTCGGGATGACCTCGACGAACGCGCCGAACTCGACGATCTTCTTCACCTTGCCGAGGTAGATCCGGTCGAGCTCGACCTCGCGCACGATGTCCTGGATCATGCCGAGCGCCTTCTGGACCGAGGCATTGTCCGGCGAGAACACGGTGATGCGGCCGTCGTCCTCGATGTCGATCTTGGCGCCCGTCGCGTCCTGGATGCCGCGCACCACCTTGCCGCCCGGGCCGATGACCTCGCGGATCTTTTCCGTCCGGATCTTGATCGTGACGAAGCGCGGCGCGTACGGCGAGAGCTCCGGCCGCGGCTTCTCGAGGGCCTCGCGCATCTTGCCGAGGACGATCAGCCGCGCCTCGCGCGCCTTCCGCAGCGCGGTGCGCATGATGTCGACCGACACGCCCGCGATCTTGATGTCCATCTGGAGCGCGGTCACGCCCTTCTCGGTGCCGGCCACCTTGAAGTCCATGTCGCCGTAGTGGTCTTCCGCGCCCATGATGTCGGTCAGGATCCCGAACTTGTCGCCCTCCTTGACGAGACCCATCGCGATGCCGGCGACGGGGGACTTGATCGGCACGCCGGCGTCCATCAGCGCGAGCGAGGCGCCGCAGACGGTGGCCATCGACGACGAGCCGTTCGACTCGAGAATGTCCGACACGATGCGGATCGTGTACGGAAACTCCTCCTTCGGCGGCAGCACGGCTTCGACCGCACGCTCGGCGAGCGCGCCGTGGCCGATGTCGCGGCGTGACGGCGACCCGAAGCGCCGCACCTCGCCGACGGAGAACGACGGGAAGTTGTAATGCAGCATGAAGTGCCGGTAGGACTCGCCCTCCAGCGCTTCGATCTTCTGCTCGTCGGACTTGGTGCCGAGCGTCGCCGCCACCAGCGCCTGCGTCTCGCCGCGCGTGAACAGCGACGAGCCGTGCGCCCGCGGCAGGTACCCGACTTCCGCGGTGATCGGACGGATCTCGTCCGCGGCGCGACCGTCGACGCGCAGACCGCGCTCGACGATCAAACGGCGGACTTCCGCCTTCTCGACGGAGCTGAACGCTTCCCTCGCCGCCGCCAGGTTCGTCTCGTCGAGCCCGAGCGCCTCACGCGTTTCGTCCCACACGCGGCTGATCGCGTCGGCGCGCGCGTGCTTCTGGGGCGTCTCGAACGCCGTGACGAGCTTCTGCGACGCCACGCTCTTCACGCGGCCGAACAGCTCGGCGTCGTACGCCGCCGTCGGCTCGAACGCCCAGCGCGGCTTCGCGGCGCGCTGGACCAGCTCCTTCTGCATGCGCGCGAGCCGCTTGCACTCCTCGTGGCCGTACGCGATGGCGTCGAGCATCGTGTCTTCGGACACCTCGTTGGCGCCCGCCTCGACCATGAGGACGGCGTCCTCGGTGCCCGCGACGATCAGCTCGAGCGTCGACGCCGCCTGCTGTGCCGTCGTCGGGTTCGTCACGAGCTTGCCGTCGACCATGCCCACGCGGACCGCTCCGACCGGCCCGTCGAACGGGATGCCGGACAGGCAGAGCGCGGCCGAGGCGCCGTTGATGGCGAGGATGTCCGGATCGTTCTCGTGATCGCCCGAGATGACGAGGCAGATCACCTGGATCTCGTTCTTGAAGCCCTTCGGGAACAGCGGCCGGATCGGCCGGTCGATGAGACGGCAGGTCAGCGTTTCCTTCTTGACCGGCGCGCCCTCGCGCTTGAAGTAGCCGCCGGGGATGCGACCGCCGGCGTACGCGCGCTCGCGGTACTCGACGGTGAGCGGAAAGAAGTCCTGGCCCTCGCGGACCGTCTTCGCGGCCACGCAGGTCGCGAGCACCATGCTGCCGCCGAAGCGCACGACGACCGCGCCGTCCGCCTGCTTGGCGACCTGGCCCGTCTCGATCGAGAAGGGCTGTCCGTTGATGTCGACTGAAGAGGTATGCGTCATGGGGAGTCTGGTCCTCGTGTTCGGCCGCTCCGGGAACGGCGCAGGTGAGGAGCGGCTTCGGCCGCCCCGGGGCCCCCGGAGTTTTCACCGTCCGAGGACCGGATCATGGTCACGGCTTCCTTGTCTGTGCTTCGATTACCGGCGGATGCCGAGCTTCTCGATGATGGTGCGGTACCGCTCGGCCTCTTTCTTCTGGAGGTAGCCCAGGAGACCGCGCCGCTTTCCGATCAGCATGAGCAGCCCGCGGCGCGAGTGGTGGTCCTTCTTGTGCGCCTTGAAGTGCTCGGTGAGGCTGTTGATCCGTTCGGTGAGGATCGCGATCTGTACCTCGGGCGAGCCCGTGTCTCCGTCGTGGGTGCGGAACTGCTCGATGAGCGTCTTCTTCTTGTCCTGAGTGAGCGGCACCGGTGGGTCCTCCAATCGCCACGCCCCGAGGGGTTCACCCCCGCCAGGACGGGTTCAAGAACACTTTGTTTTGTCGCTAGTTAGGCAACATACCACGGGGGTCGACAGTTGTAAAGGCACTGGGTCATCGGAGCAGCGCCCGTGCCTGCGCCACGTCCGCCTCGATCTGGGTTCGGAGCGCCTCGACGGACGGGAATCGTGTCTCGTCCCGGAGACGGTGGAGGAACGTGACCCGGACGCGCCGGCCGTACAGATCCGCCGAGAAATCGAGGACATGGACCTCGACGGCCAGGGTCGTCTCCCCGAACGTCGGGCGGACCCCGACGTTGACCACGGCCGGATGGTCCGCGCCGTCGACCTCCATGCGGCAGGCGTACACCCCGACGCGCGCGAGCGCAGGCCGGTCCGGACGCACGTTCGCCGTCGGAAACCCCAGCTGGCGGCCGCGTCCCGCGCCGCGCACGACTTCGCCGATCACCGCGTACGGCCGGCCCAGAAACGTCGCGGCGCGCTCGACGTCGCCGGCGGCCAGCGCGGCGCGGATGGCGGTCGACGAGACGGCGACGCCGTCCACCGTATACGGCGGCACGACGTGCGTGGCGAAGCCGAGTCGCTCGCCGAGCTTGCCGAGCAGGTCGGCGTTGCCGCGGGCGCCGCGACCGAACGAATGGTTGAAGCCGACGACGACCTCGCGCGCCTGGAGGCGTCCGGCAACGACGTCGCCGACGAAGGCTTCGGGCTCGATGCGCGCGGTCGCGGGCGTGAAGTCGATGACGAGCGTCCCGTCGATCCCCGTGGCGGCGATGAGCGCCAGCCGCTCGTCGAGCGTCGTGATCGCCGCCGGCGCGCGCCCCGGCTGCAGAACTTCGATTGGATGCGGCTCGAACGTGCAGGCGACGGACGGCACCCCGAGCGCCAGGGCGCGATCGACGGCGGTGCCGAGGATCGCGCGGTGTCCGCGGTGGACGCCGTCGAACGTCCCCAGCGCGACGACCGCCGGCCCGCGGTCAGGCGGGTAGGACGCCAGTCCCCGGACGGTCCACATGGAGGATCCTGACGGGCTTCACGCGCGCGTCTTCAGCGCGCTGGCCGACCCCGAGCAGTCGACCGGCCCGGTCGTGCACGCGAACGAAGCGTCCGGCCGCCATCGACGGCACCGGAACCCCCTGGCCGTGGAGGAATGCGCGCGCGCCGGCGGCGTCGAGCTCGACCGCGGGCCAGTCCGCGATCGCCGCTTCCGGTGGGAGCACGCGCTCCCAGAGCGAGTCCGGCGCGCCGCCGGTGATGTCCTCCCACGCGACGGCGTCGTCGAGCGTGAACGATCCGACGCGCGTGCGCGCGAGACGCTCGACCGCCGCGCCGACACCGAGCGCCTGCCCCAGGTCCGCGGCGAGCACGCGCACGTACGTGCCCTTGCCGCAGACGATCGTCAGCGTGGCCCTCGCCTCGCCGACGTCCTCGACGCGGATCGCGTGCACGACGACTTCGCGCGGCTCGCGCTCGACCTCGACGCCTTCGCGGGCGAGCTCATAGAGCCGCCGCCCTCCGTGATGCACGGCCGAATACATCGGCGGCGCCTGCTTGATACGACCGATGAAGCGTGCCGCCGCCTCCTCGACCGCCGCCCGGTCGAGCGTCCCGACCGCCCGGGTCTCGAGAACGCGGCCGCTCACGTCGAGCGTGTCCGTCGTGACGCCGAAACGGACGACGACGCGGTATGCCTTGTCCTGGTCGGCGAGATACGGCATCAGCTTCGTCGCCTCGCCGATGAGAATCGGCAGCACGCCGGTGCCGTCGGGATCGAGCGTCCCGGCATGACCGACGCGCCGCACGCGGAGGGCGCGGCGGACGGCCGCGACGACGTCGAACGACGTCACGCCCGCCGGCTTCGCGGCGACGAGCACCCCGGCGCGCGACGCCGTCATTTCTTCGGCAACGCCGAGACGGCCGCACGCACGGCCGCGAGCACGTCGGCCGTCGCGGCATCGAGCCCGCCGGGAATCGTGCAGCCGGCCGCGTTCGGGTGGCCGCCGCCGCCCCAGCGGTGCGCGATCTCGCTGACGTCGACGTCGCCCTTGCCGCGCAGGCTCACCTTCACCTGGCCGTCGCGCTCGCGCAGCAGACACGCGACGCGCACCGAGCCGATCGATCGCGGGTAGTTCACGAGGTCTTCCGCCTCGACGAAGGTCTCGGGCACGGCGCCGGCCGGCAGCGCGATCCACGCGATCGCTCCGTCGGTCGAGACCTGCACCCGCTGGAGGACGTCGCCGAGCGATCGCAGCGCGCCCGTCTCGCGCGTCTCGTAGAGGCGTCCGGACACGAAGGCGGGATCCGCGCCGGCGCGCACGAGCTCGGACGCGATCGCGAACGTGCGCGGCGTCACGTTGGAATACCGGAACGAGCCGGTGTCGGTGTGGATCGCCGTGAAGAGGTTCGTCGCGATCGTCGGCGTCACCGGCGCGCCGAGCCCGACGAGCAGGTCGTAGACCATCTCACCGGTGGCGGCCGCGGTCGGGTCGATCCAGTTCACCGTGCCGTACCGGCGATTGTCCGGGTGGTGATCGATGTTGAGGACCGCGGCGGACGCGGCGCGCGCCGCGTCGATGAGGCCCTCGGTGCGTCCGTGATTCGGACAGTCGGTGAGGATCGCCACGTCGAACTCGCCGCCGAGCCGATCGAGCCGCCGATACTCGTCGACGCCCGGCAGAAACGACAGGACCGCGGGCGCCGGGTGCGGTCCGCCGGCGAGCACGGTCCACCCGCGCGACGCGAGCGCTTCGTGCAGCGCGAGCAGCGTGCCGAGCACGTCGGCGTCGGGATGCACGTGGCCGAGGAGCAGCGCGCGTCCCGACGGCGCGCGCAGGAGCGCCAGCGCTTCGGCCGGCACGCCGCCGGCGGTCATGATGCCGGCGTCACGACCCGGACGCTTGGTCCAGGCCCTTCAAGAGCGCCTGGATGCGCGCCGCGTGCTCCATCGAGCGGTCCGGGCGGAACTCGAGGTCGGGCGTGACGCGAAGATCGAGGTGCTGGCGGAGCCAGTGGCGCACGAAGCCGCGCGCGCTGACGAGCGCGGCCATCGACGCCTTCCACTGCTCGTCGCCGCCGAGCACGGACACGAACACCTTCGCCGACCTGAGATCTTTCGACGTCTCGACCTCGGTCACCGACACGAAGCCGAGGCGCGGGTCTTTCAGCTCGCGCTGCAGGAGGAGCGAGATCTCCTCCTTGATCAGCTGGTTCACGCGGTCGAGCCGTTTGCCCTGCATCAGAGAATCTCCACCGAGATGTCGGTCACGTAGCCCTCGACGTTGCCCTCGATGAAGTCGACGGCCTTGGAGACGACCTCGTTGGCGTGACGCGAATCATGGGATACGCACGCGACGGCCAGCGTCGCGCGCTGCCAGATGTCGTGGTGATCCACCTCGGCCACCGCCACCTCGAAGCGCGCGCGGACCTTTTCCTTGAGCCCCTTCAGGACGTGGCGCTTGCCCTTCAGCGAGCCCACGTCCGGCAGATGGAGCTCCACCGTCCCCACGGCCACCCTCGCGACCGACACCGCCTTGGGATCACGCGCGGCCTACAGCGTGCGCGCGACCTCCTCGGTCTGGAACACCTCGATGAGATCGCCGGGCAGGATGTTCGGGACGGCCTCGACCCCGATACCGCACTCGAGACCGGACAGCACCTCGCGGACCTCGTCCTTGAACCGCTTGAGCGACGTGACCGTACCCGTGCCCACCACCTCGCTGCCGCGCTTCACGCGCGCCTGCGCGTTGCGCACGATCCTGCCGTCCTGCACGTACGAGCCGCAGATCGGGCCCAGCTTCGAGATGACGAAGATCTGCCGCACCAGCGCGGTGCCGAGCGAGATCTCGCGGATCTCCGGCTTGAGCATGCCGGCCATCGCGGCCTTGAGGTCGTTGATCGCCTCGTAGATGACGTTGTAGTTCCGCACGTCGACGCCGTTGGCCTGCACCTGCTGCGCGGCCTTCGGGTCGGCCTTGACGTTGAAGCCGAGCACGATGGCGTTCGACGCCGACGCGAGCATGACGTCGCTCTCGTTGATGGCGCCGACGGAGCTGTGGATGACCTTGAGCTTGACCTCGTCGGTCGACAGGCGCTCGAGCGCTTCGGTCAGCGCTTCGGCCGAGCCCTGCACGTCGGCCTTCAACACGAGCCGCAGCTCCTTGACCTCGCCCGACTGGATCTGGCGATGCAGGCTGTCGAGCGTGACGCGCGTCGCGGCCTTGATCTGCAGCTTCGCCTTGTCCTGCCGCATCGTCGCGATCTGCCGCGCCTTGCGCTCGTCGGACACGGCGACGAGGACGTCACCGGCCGACGGCACGCCGCCGAGACCGAGGATCTCGACCGGATCGGACGGGCCCGCCGACTTCACCTTCTTGCCGCTCGGATCGATGAGCGCGCGGATGCGCCCGGCGTACGAGCCGGCGACGACGGCGTCGCCCTCCTTGAGCGTCCCGCTCTGCACGAGCACGGTCGCCACCGGACCGCGGCCGCGATCGAGCCGGCTTTCGATGATGACGCCCTTCGCCGCGCGGTTCGGATTCGCCTTGAGCTCGAGGACTTCGGCCTGGAGCGCCGTCATCTCGAGGAGCTGGTCGATGCCGGTGCCCTTCTTGGCCGACGTCGGCACGTAGATCGTCTGGCCGCCCCATTCCTCCGGCAGCAGATCGAGGTTCGCCAGCTCGCGCTTCACGCGCTCCGGATCGGCCTCGGGCTTGTCGATCTTGTTGACCGCGACCAGGATCGGCACGTTGGCCGCGCGCGCGTGGTTGATCGCCTCGATCGTCTGCGGCATCACGCCGTCGTCGGCGGCGACGACGAGAATGACGATGTCGGTCGCCTGCGCGCCGCGGGCGCGCATCGCCGTGAACGCTTCGTGGCCCGGCGTGTCGAGGAAGCTCACCTTGCCGTGCTTGGTGACGACCTGATACGCGCCGATGTGCTGCGTGATGCCGCCGAACTCCTTCTCGGCCACCCGCGTGCGGCGGATGGCGTCGAGGAGCGACGTCTTGCCGTGGTCGACGTGACCCATGACGGTCACGACCGGCGGACGCAGCAAGAGATTCGCGGTGTCCTCTTCTTCCTCGACGATGTCGCCTTCGACGGACCGGATCTCGAGATCGAAGCCGAACTTTTCGGCGACGAGCTTCGCTTCCGTCGGGTCGAGCAGGTCGTTGACCATCCGCATGACCCCGAGCTCGAGCAGCGCCTTGATGACCTCGCTCGACTTGCGCCGCATCTTCTCGGCGATCTCGGCCACGGTCACCGATTCGGGGACGCGGACGAGCTCACGCTTGACGTCGATCGGCGGCGGCGGCGGCGCCGGCGGTTCGACGACCGTCGCCGTCGCGGCCGGCTCCATGACGGACGGCGTGGTCGGCGGTGCGGTCAGCCCCGCCGGAGCGGACGCCGCGGGCGCAACCGGTTCGGGCGCGGCGGGCCGCGGCCGCTCGACGACCGGACGCGGCGGCGGCATCGGACGCGGGGGGCCGACGGTCACGCGCGGCGGCGCGAACGGTCCGAAGGGCTGCCGGCGCGCCGGCGGCGACGCGGCCGGACGCTCGGCGGGACGGAACGGAACGATCTTCGGCTCGGGCTTCTTCGGTCCTGCCGGGGCAGGCGGCGCGGGCGGCGCAGCCGCGGCCGGGCGCATGACACCGGGGTCGGCGGGCGCCGGCGGAGCCGGCGGTTCCACGACGGGCTTCGGCGGCTCCGCGACGGGGCGGACGGCCTCGGCGGCCGGCTTGACGATCTCGGCCGCCGGCTTGTCCTCGGCGACGACTTCGCTGGCCGGCTTCGGCTTGATGATCGTCGCGGCGGGCTTCACTTCCGCCGGCGCCTCGTCCTCGGCCGTCCCGGTCTTCGGCTTGCGCGCGCGCGCCGGCTTCTTCGCGGCGGCGGCAGCGTCATCGCCGACGGCGGCCACGCCTTCTCCGGCCGTCTTCGTCTTCCGGACGCGCTTCGGCTTCGCCTCTTCGACGAGCGGCAGGTCACGGCCCTTGCCGAGCTTCGTGCGAAGCGCGTTGGCCAGCGAGAGGTCGAGGGGGCTCATGGCGCGCACGCCCTTGTGCCCCATCTCCTCGGCCGCGAGCATCAGGTCCTTGCTCGTCACGCCGAGCTCTTTCGCCAGTTCGATCACTTTGATTTTCGTTGCTGCCACAGCTCCCTCACCTCCTCCGCCAGGGCGGCCCCGGCGCTACAGGGTTTCCTGAACGCATGAGCGAACCGTCCGCCCTTGACCACACGGTCGAGGCATGCCGGATCCGCGCAGAGATACGCCCCGCGGCCCGGCGCCGTGCCGCGCGCGTCGGCGTGCACCACGCCGCCCGCATCGCGCGTCAACCGGACGAGCGACACCTTCGCCTTCGCCTGACGGCAGCCGAGACACGTGCGGAGCGCAACGCGCGTCACGCAGCGGGTGTCCCCCCCTCGCCCGGCGACGGCTCGGGCGCCGACTCCGGCGTCTCCACGGGTGTTTCCACCGACGGCTGGGGGCGCTCGGCGAGCCAGCGCTCCGCGGCGGCGATCAGGTGCTCGGCGTCGCCGCCGATCTCGGCGATCGCGCGCAGACGGTCGGCGCCCGCGGTGACGAGCGCGTCCGGCGACGCGATGCCCGCGGCCTGCAACGCCATCAGCTGCTCGGGCGTCATGCCGGCGAGCGCCGCGAGCGCGGCGACCCCTTCGCCGGTGTCGGGCCCGGCCTGTTCGGCTTCGACCTCCGACTCGCTCTTGATGTCGATGCGCATGCCGGTCAGCTTCGCGGCGAGCCGCGCGTTCTGGCCCTTCTTGCCGATCGCGAGCGACAGCTGGTTGTCCGGCACGATCACGAGCGCGGAGGGCTGACCGTCGAGCGGCCGGCCTTCGGCCGCTGCGGCGCGCTCGGCGTCCGGCTCTTCGAGCGTGACCGACGACACTTTCGCCGGCGACAGCGCGCGCGCCACGAACGTGACCGGGTCGCTCGACCACTCGATGATGTCGATCTTCTCGCCGCGGAGCTCCCGGCTGATGACCTGGATCCGCGTGCCGCGCAGGCCGACGCACGCGCCGATCGGATCGACGTCGCGCTTGGTGGACGCGACCGCGACCTTGGCGCGCTCCCCCGGCTCGCGCGCCGCCGCCTTGACGAGGACGATGCCTTCCTGGATCTCCGGGATCTCCGTCTCGAACAGGCGCGCCAGATATCCCGGATGCGTGCGCGACAGCGTGATCTGCGGGCCCTTCGTCGCGCGGCGCACTTCCAGCACGAACGCGCGGACGCGATCCCCCGGGTTGTAGCGCTCGCCGGGAATCTGCTCGCGCTCCGGCATGATCGCCTCGGCCTTGCCGATCTCGAGGATCACGTTGCGCTTCTCGATGCGGTGCACGACGCCGCGGACGATCTGGTTTTCCTTGCCCGCGAACTCCGAGTAGATGCCCTCGCGCTCGGCGTCGCGGACCTTCTGCATGATCACCTGGCGCACGGTCTGCGCGTCGATGCGGCCGAAATCCTGGGGCGGCCCTTCCTGCTCGAACTCGAGCTCCACGCCGACCTCGGCGTCCGGATTCAGCGCCTTCGCTTCCGCGAGGCTGATCTCGAGCTTCGAGTCGGCGACCTCGTCGACGACGGTCTTGCGGTGATACGCGCGCAGCCGGCCGGTCCGGCGATCGATCGCGAGGCGCACGTTGTCGGCGCTGCTGTGCTTCTTCTTCGACACCGCGAGCAGGGCAGACTCCAGCGCCTCGAAAAGGATCTCCTTGTCGATCCCCTTTTCGCGTCCGATCTGGTCGATCACCGTAATGAGCTCGCGATTCATCGTTCTTCAGCCCTGGCGCGGCCAGGGCACCTCGGCGTCCAGCCGCGCGCGGCGCACCTGCTCGCGCCGCACTTCGCGCGGGCCGCCGTCCGTGTCGAGGACGAGCCGCCCCGCATCGACGTCAACCAGCCGACCGATGACGTCACCGCCCTCCACGAGCACGCAGCGGACGCGCTTGCCGCGCGCCCAGCGAAACTCACGATCCGTCCTGAGCTGGCGGTCGAGCCCGGGCGAGGAAACCTCGAGGTCGTAACGCTCGGGAATCAGGTCGGCCACGTCGAGCAGGTCACCCATTTCCCGGCTGACGCGCTCGAGATCACGCACGATGACGCCTCCTGGCTTGTCGATGAACACGCGGAGCACGCCCCGGGCCCCGTGTGCGCGCCAGTCGACGTCGACCAGCTCCAGTCCGTGGTCACGCAGGACGGGCTGGATGACGTCTTCGATCCTGGTGATCCGCTCGTCCTCCGACATCCTCGACCCCGTCCGAAAGTAAAAAAGTGGGCGAAGCCCACTTTTTCAGGACTTTAGCACGTGCCCCGACCCCAGGCAAGCTCGGGCGCGGGCGACGGGCGTCAGGAACGGCTTCCCGCGGGGTTCCTCGGCGGGCGAAGCGCTTCGACGGCGGCGACGACCCCGTCTTTCGGGACGCGCTGATCCTGTCGCGTCCGGCGGTCGCGGACCTCGACGACACCCTCCTTCGCGAGGGCGTTCCCGACCGTCACGCGGACCGGCATCCCGAGAAGGTCCGCGTCCTTGAACTTGACGCCCGGGCGCTCGTCGCGATCGTCGAGCAGCGCGTCGAGGCCGCGGGCCGCGCAGGCGGCGTAGATCTCCTGTGCCGCGGCGACCTGCGCCTGGTCGCGCAGGCTCACGAGCACGATGTGGACGGGGAACGGAGCGATCGACCATGGCCAGACGATGCCGTCGGCGTCGGCGAGCTGCTCGATCGCGCTGGCCGCAATGCGCGCGGGGCCGATGCCGTAGCTCCCCATCACGATGGGCCGCTCCTTGCCGGTCTCGTCGAGATACATGGCCCGCATCGGCACCGAGAATTTCGTCCCGAGCTTGAAGATGTTGCCGATCTCGATCACGCGCTCGACGCGCAGCGCGGTGCCGCACGTGGTGCACGCTTCACCGGCGGTGACGGTGTGGAGGTCGACGAAGCGCGCCTGGAAATCGCGGCCGGGCACGACGCCGCGTACGTGATGCCCCTCGCGGTTGGCGCCGACGACGTACGTCCCCGACTGCAGGTGCTCATCGGCGAGGACGGTGACGCGCGCGTCGATCGGACCCACCGAGCCGACGGGCGCGCCGAGGTGCTGGCGCACCTCGTCGGGATGCGCCGTGCGCATCTCCTCGCCGATCGCGCGGGCGAGCTTCCGCTCGTGGAGGTCGTGATCGCCGCGCACGAGCGCGAGGACCGGCCCGGCCTTCGGCGCGATGTACAGCAGCGACTTGATCGTGAGCCGCGGGTCGATCTTCAGCAGCGCCGAGACCTCGGCGATCGTCCGCACGTTCGGCGTCGGCACGTCCTCGCGCGTCCACGCCGGGAACTCCGGCGGCGCGGGCACGCCACGCGCGAGCTCGACGTTCGCGGCATAGCCGCAGCCGTCGCACATCGCGATCTCGTCTTCCCCGGCGGCCGACGGCGCCATGAACTCGTGCGCGCCGAATCCGCCCATCATGCCGACGTCGGACTCGACGACGTGATACCGGAGCCCGCAGCGGTCGAAGATCCGCCGGTACGCCTGCTCGTGCGCCGCGTACGAGCGATCGAGGGCGGCTTCGTCGGGATCCAGCGTGTACGAGTCCTTCATGAGGAACTCGCGGGTGCGCAGCACGCCGGACCGCGGACGCGCTTCGTCACGCTCCTTCGTCTGGATCTGGTACCAGATCTGCGGGAGGTCGCGGTACGAGCGGATCTCGCGCGCGGCGAGCCATGCGATGACTTCCTCGTGCGTCATGCCGAGGCACATCTCGCGGTCGTTGCGGTCCTTCAACCGGAACATCTCGCCGCCGATGGCGTTCCAGCGGCCCGACTCCTGCCAGATCTCCGCCGGGTGCAGCACCGGCATGGTGATCTCCTGGCCGCCGATCGCGTTCATCTCTTCGCGGATGATGTGATTGACCTTGTCGAGGACGCGCTGGCCGAGCGGGAGCCACACGTAGATGCCGGCCGCGAGCTGGCGCACCAGGCCCGCGCGCAGCATGAGCTTGTGGGAGAGCGCCTCGGCGTCGGCCGGCTCCTCGCGGAGCGTCGGGACGAGGGAACGGGTCAGCCGCATCGCAGTACGCCGCGAGGGCTCAGTGCGCGTCCGGCTTCTTGTTCGCGCCCTTGACGCCGGGCTCGTACACGAGCCGCTCGACGGGCCTGCCGCCGACGATGTGCGACGCGAAGATCTCCGGGAGGTCGGATTCCTGCACGCCGCCGTACCACACGTTGTCCGGGTAGACGACGAACATCGGCCCGTGGCCGCACTGCGAGAAGCAACCGGCCTTGTTGATGCGGACGTCGGCCTGGAGCTTGGCCTTCACGACCTCGCCGCGCAGGTACTTCACGTATTTCTCGACGTCGCCCTGCGACGGGCATGTCTCGCCCGACGTGCACACGAACACGTGCGTGCGGTACTGAC
Source organism: Candidatus Rokuibacteriota bacterium (assembly GCA_016184365.1). Classification (GTDB taxonomy): domain Bacteria; phylum Methylomirabilota; class Methylomirabilia; order Rokubacteriales; family CSP1-6; genus AR8. The sequence goes on along the minus strand of JACPCW010000075.1, from coordinate 178,614 downwards.
CCATCAGCTCGCCACTCCGGCCGTCGCCGCGCGGCGCTCGGCCAGGAACCGCTCGACCTCTTCGCGCATGGCCTGCACGATCTCGGCTTCCGGCACTTTCCTGATGACCTCGCCGTTCTTGAAGATGAGCCCGATGCCCTTGCCACCGGCGACACCGATGTCCGCCGCGCGCGCCTCCCCGGGCCCGTTGACCTCGCAGTTGTGCAGCGCCGCGCCCGGCGTGACGAACGAGTGATCGCCCTCGACCTCGAGGTTGTAGACGGCTCCCTCGTACGGCAGGCGCTTGACCGCGCGGACGCCGACGTAGAGCGCGGAGTCGTCGAGCGCCACCTGTCCGGTGTCGGACCGCTCACCAGCGACGAGCGGGACGCCGAGGATGTCGCCGAGCCGCGCGAGCGCCTGCCGCGACGTCACCGACACGACCCAGTTGCGCTTGCGGCCGCGCTGGTCGCGATGATGCAGGAACGCGGCGACGCCCAGCCGCAGCAGAATCTGGTGCACCTGGATGCCCAGGCGATGGGACGACGTGCAGTACGTCGCGCGCGTGTACCCTCTCACGCACCCGGTGTAGCCGTCGCCTTCCCACAGCGCCCGGATGAGGGCGCGCTGCTTGTCGTGTGGCAGCGACTCCATCCATGGCGGAAGACGCTTCCGGTCGGCGCCGTGCCTGAACTCTGACTCGAGCAGCCGGCCGAGCGCGAGCGAGTGCGTGACCACCTCCGCCGTGTGTCGCCGGTACCGGACGTCGACGCTGAGCCCGAGGCCGCGCAGGATGCCCGAGAGGCGGTCGACGTACGCCGTCTGGCGCTCGTGGAAATAGAAGAACTGCTGGTAGGGCTTCCGGTTCTTCCCCGAGAGCGTGCCCTCGGCCAGGTAGTAGCCGGCGAGCGTCATGAAGTCGTCGTCGATCGGGATTTCGCCCAGCCCGTCGGCGACGATCGTCGCGCGATCCTCCTTGTGCTGCGGAACGGGGGACGCGACCACCCAGCCCGGCGTCAGCTCGCCGGCGGGGACCCAGCGCGGCGCGGTGTCGCCGCCGAGGACCGTCGCGATCCGCGGCGACCGTTCCCGACCGGCCTTCGTCGTTCGCGGCCGCGGAAACGCCCAGACCGGATGATTCGCGGTCACGCGGAACGGCGCGAACCCCGTCGGATGAATCTCCACGACGTCCCCGTTCCAGGTGTGACTCGTCGTCCACAGGACCTTGCCGTACCGCCCCGCGTGCGTGAGCACTTCGTCGCTCTCGACAACCGTCTCGATCGGCTTGGGCCCGTCGCGCGTCACGACCATCTCGCCCGGCGGGAGACACCCCATCACGGCGATGTGGATCTCCTCGTTCAGGCCCTTGAACTCGTCCTCGACTTCCTTCGCGAGCTTGACGAGATCGACGTCGGCGCGCCCGCACGACGGGCACGCGACGAACGTGAGACCGCCCTTCCGGAGGCCGAGCGCTTTCAGGATGTCGATGCCGACGCGCACCTCTTCGACGGGATCCGCGGAGAGCGACACGCGGATCGTGTCGCCGATACCCTCGGACAGCAGCGCGCCGAGACCGACGGCGGACTTGATCGTCCCGACGCCCGGCGTGCCCGCTTCCGTCACGCCGAGGTGGAGCGGATAGTCGACCTTGCCGGCGAGACCCCGGTAGGCCTCGATCATCATCCGCGGGTCGGACGCCTTCAGCGAGATCTTCATCTCGGTGTAGTTGCAGTCCTCGAGGATGCGGATGTGCCGGAGCGCGGACTCGATCATGCCTTCGGCCGACGGGCCGCCATGCCGCTCGAGCAGGTCCTTCTCGAGCGACCCGGCGTTGACGCCGATACGGATCGGAATCTTCTTGTCGCGCGCGGAGGCGACGACCTCCTCGACGAACCGCTTGCCGCCGATGTTGCCGGGATTGAGCCGCAGGCCGTCGACGCCCTGCTCGAGCGCGATCAGCGCGAGCTTGTAATTGAAGTGGATGTCCGCGACGAGCGGGATGCGGATCTGGCGCTTGATCTCACCGAGCTTCTCGGCGGCCTCGCGCACCGGCACGGCGCAGCGGATGATGTCGCAGCCCGCGGCTTCCAGCGCCCAGATCTGGAGCAGCGTCGCCTCGACGTCCCGCGTGTCCGTCTTCGTCATCGACTGGACGGTGATCGGCGCGTCGCCGCCGACCTTCAGCGTGCCCAGCTGAATCTGGCGGGACTTCCGCCGGGCGATCATGCGGACACCCCCATCTGATTCGGCTGAGCCAATCGGAACATTCGGCGCTCGCTCATTTCAATCCTTTGCGTGTGCGCCTTATTTGAAGAACTTGAAGGCGTCGACGCGCACCAGGTCATTGTAGAGCGCATAGCCCATCAGGAGCATGAGGAGCACGAAGCCCACCTGCTGGGCGGTTTCTCGCTTCTTGAGCGAGATCGGACGGCCGAGCACGGCCTCGACGATGAAGAACGCGAGGTGACCGCCGTCCAGCATCGGCACCGGCAGCAGGTTCAGGATCGCGAGGTTCACGCTGATGATCGCCGTGAACAGCGCGAGCGATCCGAACCCCTCCTTGGCCTGCCGTCCGGCTTCCGCGGCGATCTGGATCGGGCCGCCGATGTTCGACCGGTCGATCGAGCCGACCAGGACCTTCCAGAGGCCCTTCACGGTCAGCACGCTCATGTCCCAGGTTTTGACGACCCCGTACCACGCGGCGAGGACGGGGTTGTACGCCTCGTAGCTCACCGCGCGCGTGACGATGCCGACGCCGATGCGGCCGACTTCGGTCTCGACGCCGGTCGGCCCTTTCTCCTTCACCGCGTTCGCGGTGACGTTGACCGTTTCGGGGCGCCCCTGGCGGTCGACGGTCACCGGGAACGTCTGGCCGCCACGCTTCTGGATGGCCAGCATCAGCTCTTCGGGGGTGTAGACCGGCTGCCCCGCGACGGCGGTGACCTGGTCGCCCGGCTTGATGCCCGCTTTCTCGGCCGGCGACCCGGGATTCACGGAGCCGATGTGTGGAACGAGCTGCGGTCCGGCGCCGAGCTCCCACACTTCGCGCGCCTCCTTGAAGATCGGATCGCGATGCGTGGCGCGTCGCGGTGCCATCGACATCTTCTGCGTGGCGCCACCGCGCTCGATCGCCAGGTCGAGCGACCGGCCGTCGGACCCGGCGACGGCGCGCTCGAGATCTTCCCAGTGCGCGACGGTGCGGCCCCCGACGGCGACGATGCGATCGCCGGTTCGAAGGCCGGCCGACGCGGCGGGGCTGCCTTCGGTGACGCGCCCGATCACCGCGGGCCACACCGGACGGCCGACGGTCGCGAGGACGAGAGCGAAGATCGCGGCGGCGAGCACGAAGTTCATCCCCGGCCCGGCGAAGACGATCAGGAAGCGCGCCCACAGCGGCTTGAACGAGAACGCCTTGGTCGGGTCGTACGGGAGCGTCTCGCCGCCTTCGAGCGGACTCTCCTCGCCCATCATCTTCACGTAGCCGCCCATCGGGATGAGCGACAGGCAGTACTCCGTCTCCTTGCCGCGCCAGCGCGCGAGCACGGGACCGAATCCGATCGAAAACCGCTCGACGCCCACGCCCACCCACCGCGCGACCAGGAAGTGGCCGAGCTCGTGGATCAGGATCAGCACGCCGATCACGATGACGAACGAAACGACCATCGTCACGACTGCTACCCTCCAGACCGCGCGTCGATCCACGCGCGCACCGCCGCACGCGTGTCCGCGTCCGCGGCGATACATTCGTCGATCGAACGGAGAGCGCCGCCGGGATGCCGGTCGAGCGCCCGCCGGATGAGCGCGGGAATCTCCATGAAGCCGACGCGGCGATCGAGGAAGGCCGCGACGGCGATTTCGTTCGCGGCGTTCAGCACCGCCGGCGCGAGGCCCCCGGCGTCCAGCGCTTCACGCGCGAGGACGAGGCACGGGAACCGGTCCGTATCGGGCGGGAAGAACGTGAGCGCGCCGGCGCGCGTCAGGTCGAGACGCGCCGCCGGCACCGGCCGGCGCTCCGGATACGTGAGCGCATAGAGGATCGGGATGCCCATGTCGGCGACGCCGAGCTGGGCGATGACGGAGCCATCCACGTACTCGACCATCGAGTGCACGATCGACTGCGGGTGAATGATGATCTGCACCTGCTCCGGGGCCACGTCGAAGAGCCAGCGGGCCTCGATGACCTCGAGCCCCTTGTTCATGAGCGTCGCCGAATCGATCGTGATCTTCGCGCCCATCTTCCACGTCGGGTGGCGCAGCGCGTCCTCGACGGTGGCGTGATCGAGCTTCGCCTTCGGCGTCTCGCGGAACGGACCGCCGGACGCCGTCAGCAGGATGCGGTGCACGTCCGCGCGGTTGTGACCGGCGAGGCACTGGAAGACGGCGTTGTGCTCCGAGTCGACCGGCAGCAGCGCCACACCCCGCTCGCGCGCGGCCGCCGTCATCAGGCTGCCGGCCATCACGAGCGTTTCCTTGTTCGCGAGCGCGACGGTGCGGCCGCTCTGGATCGCGGCCATCGTCGGCAGCAGGCCGACGCCGCCGACCAGCGCCGACACGACGATGTCGGCGTCGACGTCGCGCGCGACCGTGGCGAGACCCTCGGGGCCGGCGAAGAGCTCGGGCCGCGGCGACGGCAGCGCCCGCGCGAGACGCTCGAGCGCGTCACGGTCGAGCAGCGCGACGGCGCGCGGCGAATACTTCCGGACGAGATCGACGACGAGGTCGACGTTGGACCCGCGGGCCGCCAGCGCCGCCACCTCGAAGTCGTCCGGGAAGCTCGAGACGAGCTCGAGCGTCCGCAGGCCGATCGACCCCGTGGCGCCCAGCAGGGTGAGCCGCTTCACGTGCGCCCTCCGAGGGTGACGAGGTAGTACAGCGCCGGCACGTTGAAGAGGACGCTGTCGAGGCGGTCGAGCACGCCGCCGTGACCGGGGATGAGCCCGCCGGTGTCCTTCGTGCCGAGCGACCGCTTGATCACCGACTCGGCGAGATCCCCGATCTGCGCCACGGTGCCGAGGACGACGCCCGCCACCGCGGCCGCCAGCCACGTCCACTCGGGGACGAGCCACCCGTGGAGCGCGATCGCGGCGATGATCGCCGCCACCACCTGCCCGACGGCGCCTTCGATGGTCTTGTTCGGGCTGACGACCGGGGCGAGCTTCGTCCGTCCGATCGTCGAGCCGACGAAGTAGGCGGCGCTGTCGCCGGCCCACGTGACGCCGAGGAGGAGCAGCACGAGCGGACCGCCGTTCGGCAGCTCGCGCAGGAGCACGCCGTGGCCGAGCATCCAGCCGACGTACGTGATCGCGAGCAGCGTCGTCGTGACGGCGTCCGTCGAAGGCGCGGTCCGTCGCCAGAGCGGCGCGGCCAGCGTCAGCAGCACGGCCGCCGTCAGCGCCGCGGGGACGAGACGCGGCCGCACGAAGCTCGCGGTCACCAAGGCGGCGACGGCGGGCGTCAGCCAGCCGTGCGTTCCGCGGCCGGCCCGCTCGAACATCCGCGCGAGCTCCCACGCGGCCCCCGCCGCGAGCGCGATGACCACGGCGTGAAACACCACGGCCGGTCCCGCGAGCGTCAGCCACACGACGGCGGGAATCAGGGTGACCGCACTGACCAGTCGCTTCGCGAGCGCCGACGTCGGCACGTCGTCACCTCCGAGGCGGAGCGTCGCGACTCCCGTCACGGCCGCACGCAATCGAGGCGCTGCATGGCGATCACACGCCCCCGAAGCGGCGAACGCGTCCCTGGAAGTCGGCGACGGCCCGGTAGAGGTCGGCGGCGCCGAACTCCGGCCACAGGGTGGGCGTGATCCACAGCTCGGTATAGGCGATCTGCCAGAGCAGGAAGTTCGACACCCGCATCTCGCCGCTCGTGCGGATGAGAAGGTCCGGATCGGGGACGTCCTTCGTGTAGAGCGCGCGCGTGACGTGCGCTTCGGTGATCTCGTCGGGCGTGAGCTCGCCGGCCGCGACGCGACGGGCGAGCGCGCGGAACGCGTCGAGGAGCTCGTCGCGCCCGCCGTAGTTGAAGGCCATGAACAGCTGGAGCCCGGTGTTGTTCGCCGTGCCGTTCACGACACGATCGATGCCGCGCTGCACCGGCGCGGGCACGCCGTCCGCACGGCCGATGATGCGCAGCCGCACGTTGCGCTCCATGAGCTCCGGCAGCTCGGAGACGATCGCGCGCTCGAGCAGCGCCATCAGCATCGACACTTCCTGCGCGGGCCGGCTCCAGTTCTCCGTCGAAAACGCGTAGAGCGTGAGATAGCGGAGCCCCACGTCGTCGGCCGCGCGGATGACCCGGCGGGCGGCCGTCACGCCTTCCTTGTGCCCCGCCGCGCGCGGCCACCCGCGCTGCGTCGCCCAGCGGCCGTTGCCGTCCATGATGATCGCGACGTGCGCCGGCACGGGATGGGACCGGACGAGCTCGAGCAGCTCGAGCTCCCCGAGCTTCGCGAGGTCGGTGCGCGCGGAGGGCCCCGACGGGGTTACCGCCATGGGTCCTCATGGTACCCGCCGGTCCGCATCAGAATGAAAGGATCTCCTGCTCCTTCTTCTTGAGGAGCTCGTCGACCTTCGCGATGAAGCGGTCCGTCGTCTTCTGGATCTGGTCGTGGCCGCGGCGCTCTTCGTCCTCGGAGACGCGCTTGTCCTTCGCCATGCCCTTCAGCTTGTCGTTCGCCTCGCGGCGGACGTTCCGGATGGCCACGCGGCCTTCCTCGGCGATCTTGCCGACGGTCCTCGCGAGCTGCTTCCTGCGCTCCTCGGTGAGCGTCGGCATCGTCAGGCGGATCAGCTTGCCGTCGTTCACCGGCGTGAGGCCGAGGTCCGACTTCATGATCGCCTTCTCGATCGCGCCGAGCTGGTTCGCCTCCCAGGGCTGGATCGTGATCGCCCGCGCGTCGGGGACCGCAACCGACGCCATCTGATTGATCGCCGTCGGCGTGCCGTAGTAGTCGACCCGGATCGGATCGAGCAGCGCGGCCGACGCCCGACCCGTGCGCACGCTGGCGAACTCGCGACCGAGCGTGTCGACCGCCGCCTGCATCCGCGTTTCCATGTCCTTCAGCAGCGCCTGCATGGTTGGTCCTCCCACTGACTCGCCTCGCACACGCTCCGCCTAGCGGGACTTCATCGTAGTGTCGGCTCGGCCGTCGATCGGCCTCACCTCCCGCTGCCACGCCGTGCTGCGGCTGCGCCCTTCATCCCGTCAGGCCGAAACGATCGAGCCCACCGGCTCACCCATGACGATGCGTCGGATGTTGCCGCTCTTCGTGAGGTCGAACACGACGATGGGCAGCCGATTCTCCATGCAGAGCGAGATGGCCGTCGTGTCCATGACCTCGAGCCGCCGCGTCAGCACGTCGAGGTACGTCGTGCGCGGCAGCCGCTCCGCGGCCGCGTCGCGCCGCGGATCGGCCGAGTAAATGCCGTCGACCTTCGTGGCTTTCATGATCGCGTCGGCGCCGATCTCCACCGCGCGCAGCGCCCCGGCGGTGTCGGTCGTGAAGAACGGATTGCCGGTGCCGGCGGCGAAGATCACGACGCGCTTCTTCTCGAGATGCCGCATCGCGCGCCGCCGGATGTACGGCTCGGCGACCGCGCGCATCTCGATCGCGGACAGCACGCGGGTCTGGAGTCCCACCTTCTCGAGGGCGTCCTGCAGCGCGAGCGCGTTGATGACGGTCGCGAGCATGCCCATGTAATCGGCGGTCGCGCGGTCCATGCCGCCCGCGCTCGCGGCGATGCCGCGGAAGATGTTGCCGCCGCCGATCACGATGGCGATCTCGACGCCGAGGTCCACGACGTCCCGGACCTCGCTTCCGATCCGCTGCAAGACCTCCGGGTCGATCCCGTAGCCCTGGCTCCCGGCGAGCGCCTCTCCTGAGAGCTTGAGGACGATACGGCGGTACGCCGGCTGGCCGGCATCCGCCGGCACGATCAGCGCTCGCCGACCTGGAAGCGGGCGAAACGCTTCACGACCACCCGCTCCTGGGTCTTCGCATTGACCGTGTCGACGAGATCCTTGATCTTCGTCTTGCCCGTCGCGTCCTTGATGAACGCCTGCTCCAGCAGGCACCGCTCGACGAAGAACTTCTCGAGCTTGCCCTCGATGATCTTGTCGAGGACCTGCGGCGGCTTCTTCTGCTCCGCCATCTGGCCGCGATAGATCTCGCGCTCCTTCTCGAGCACCTCGCCGGGGACGTCCTCGCGCGCCACCCACGACGGCGCCGCGGCCGCGACCTGCATCGCCAGATCCTTCACGAGCTCCTGGAACGCGTCGGTCTTGGCGACGAAATCGGTCTCGCAGGCGACTTCCACGAGCACGCCGAGCTTCGACCCGGGATGGATGTAGCTCGCGACGACGCCTTCCCTGGCCTCGCGTCCGGCGCGCTTCTGCGCGTCGGCGAGCCCCTTCTTGCGAAGGAAGTCGACGGCGGCGTCCAGGTCGCCGTTCGACGCCTTCAGCGCGGTGCGGCAGTCCATCATTCCTGCGCCGGTGCGGTCGCGCAGTTCCTTGACGAGCTGTGCCTCCGACGCCACGCCTACGCCTCCGCCGGGGACGCGGCCATCTCGGTCTCGGTCACCACTTCCGCGGGCTCACCCTCGGCCTCTTCCTTCGCGAGCGTGCCGCGACCCTCGAGGATCGCGTCCACGATGCGCGACGTGATCAGGCGCACCGCGCGGATCGCGTCGTCGTTGCCCGGCACGGGGTAGTCGATCCCGGTCGGGTCGCAGTTCGTGTCGACGATGGACACGATCGGGATCCCGAGCCGCTGGGCCTCGGCCACCGCGATCTTTTCCTTCCGCGGATCGATGATGAAGACCGCGGACGGGAGCGACTCCATCATCTTGATGCCGACGAGCGCCTTCTCGAGCTTCTGCCGCTCGCGGTCGAGCTCGAGCGCTTCCTTCTTCGGGACGCGCTCGAACTCGCCGGTCTCCTTCATGTCCTCGAGCTTCTTGAGCCGCGCGATCGACTTGCGGATCGTCGAGAAGTTCGTCAGCGTGCCGCCGAGCCAGCGCTGGTTCACGTAGTACTGGTTGCAGCGCCCGGCTTCCTCGAACACCGTGTCCTGGGCCTGCTTCTTCGTGCCGATGAAGAGCACCGTGCCGCCGCCGGCGGCGAGGTCACGGACGAAGGCGTAGGCCTCGCGGAACTTCTTGAGCGTCTTTTGTAGATCGATGATGTAGATGCCGTTGCGCTCACCGAAGATGTACTTCTGCATCTTCGGGTTCCAGCGCTTGGTCTGGTGGCCGAAGTGCACTCCGGCCTCGAGCAGTTCCTTCATGGTCAACGCCGCCATCGGTCCTCCTTCGGTTGATTCCTCCGCCGCGCGTTCGGAGCCCGGGTCCGTCCTCGGACCCTCTTCCGCTCCGCACCGTGTCGTGCGCGGCGTGCGTGATAGGCCGTCAGGTCGTGTACTTCGAGTTCAGCCGGACGTATTCCTCGGAGAGATCACACGTCCAGACTGTTTCCTCGGCCCGGCCGAGACCGAGGTCCACCGTGATGGTGTACTCCGACCCACCCATGATCTCCCGGATGCGTTCGAGGCGCACGCCCTCCTTCTGGACGCCGCCTTCCACGATCGTCTCCGCGTCGAACGCGATCGCCACGCGTCCGGCGTCCACCCGGGCCGGCGATTTGCCGATCGCCATCATCAGCCGGCCCCAGTTCGGATCCGCGCCGTTGATCGCCGTCTTCACGAGCGGCGAGTTGGCGATCGCCCGGGCCGCGGCCAGCGCGTCCCGCTTGCTCGCGGCGCCGCGGACCGTGACCGCGACGAGCTTCGTCGCGCCTTCGCCGTCCTGCACCATCTGGCGCGCGAGCCGCTCCATGACGGCGGCGAGGCCGCGCGCGAACTGCGTGAGCCCGCGCATGCCCGGCGCGAGCGGCGCGTTCTGGGCCGCGCCGTTGGCGACGACGAACACGGTGTCGCTCGTCGACTGGTCGCTGTCGATCGTCACGCGGTTGAACGAGCGGTCGACGGCGCGGCGGGTCACGGCGTCGAGCGCATCGCGCGTGACCGCGGCGTCCGTGGCGATGAAGGCGAGCATGGTCGCCAGGTGCGGCTCGATCATCGCGGCGCCCTTGGCCATGCCGCCGATCGTCACCGGGCGGCCGCCGACGTCGATCCGCACGGCCGCTTCCTTCGGCCGCGTGTCCGTCGTCATGATCGCCTCGTTCGCGTGGCGGCCGCCCTGCGGCGACAGCGACTTCACGAGCTTCGGCAGCGCGGAGCGGATCTTGTCCATCGGCATCGGCGCGCCGATCACGCCGGTGGCGGCGATCAGCACGTGCTCCGGCTTGATCCGCAGCTGATCGGCGACGATCCGCGTCATCTCACGCGCGTCGCGGACGCCCTGCTCACCCGTGCACACGTTCGCACAGCCGCTCGACGCGACGATGGCCTGGGCGACGCCGCCGCGCACGTGCTGCATCGAGACGAGGACGGGCGCGCCCTTCACCTGGTTGGCCGTGAACACGGCCGCGGCGCGGCCCGGCGACGACGAATAGATGAGGGCGAGGTCCTTCTTCCCGCTCGGCTTGATGCCCGCGGCGACACCGCTGGCGAGGATGCCCGGGACGGCAGTGATGCCGCCGTCGAGCCACTCGAGCTCCGGCAACCTGTAGCCCGCTTTCAGGGATAGACCGGCGCGGCCTCGAGCCCCGTCCGCTCCGGCCACCCGCACAGGATGTTGAGATTCTGGACGCCGTTGGACGAGCCGCCCTTGCCGAGGTTGTCGAGCGCGGAGACGCACACGGCGCGGCCGGTGCGGGTGTCCGCGACGATGGCCACGTCACAGTAGTTCGACCCGACGACGGCGCGCGTCGTCGGCCGGTCGCCGTCGCCCAGCACGCGGACGAACGGCTCGCCCGCGTAGACCTCGCGGTAGACCGCCGTGAGGTCAGCGGTCGACAGCGGAGACGCGAGCACCACGGACGCGGTGGTGAACAGCCCTCGATTCAGGGGGACCAGATGCGGGGTGAAGGAGACCTTCAGCGCTGCACCCGCAAGTAGCGACAATTCCTGCTCTATTTCCGGGGTGTGCCGGTGCGACGCGAGCCCGTACGCCTGCACGTTCTCGTTCGCCTCGGTGAAGAGATACATCGGGTCGACCTTCCGGCCCTGGGCACCCGCGCCAGTCACGCCCGACTTGCCGTCGATGACGACGCCGTCGAGCCGGGCGAGCCCGTTCCGGAACAGCGGCGCCGTGGCGAGCACCGCTCCGGCCGGATAGCAGCCGGGATTGGCGACGAGCGACGCACCGGCGATCGCCTTGCGATGAAGCTCCGGCAGTCCGTACACCGCTTCGCCGAGGCCCGCCGGATCGATGTGCGCCGCCTTGTACCAGGTGACGTAGTCGGTCGCGTCGCGCAGCCGGTAGTCGGCGGAGAGGTCGATCACCTTGCGGCCGGCCGCACGGAGTCCCGGCACGGCGCGCTGCGACTCCATGTGCGGCAGCGCCAGGAAGACGATGTCCGCGACGTCCGCGAGCCACTCCGGCCGCAGGTCGTGGAATTCGAGGTCGGTGAGGCCGCGAAGGTGCGGAAAGCTCCGGTCGAGCCGCTCACCGGCCAGGCGCTCCGAGGTCACGCCCGTGAGCTCGACGCGCGGATGAACGAGCAGGAGGCGGAGCAGCTCCGCCCCCATGTAACCGCTCGCGCCGGCGACGGCGACGCGGACCTTCGTCACTGACGCGGTACTCCTACCGCTTCGAATACTGGAACTTCTGGCGGGCGCCCGGCTGGCCGTATTTCTTGCGCTCACGCATCCGCGGATCGCGCGTCAGCAGACCGGCCTTCTTCAGCGCGAGCCGCAGCTTCTCGTCGAAGCGCGTCAGCGCGCGCGCGAGACCGTGGCGCACGGCGCCGGCCTGGCCCGTCGGGCCACCGCCGGCGACCGTGGTGATCATGTCGAACTGGCCGAGCGTGTTCGTGACCGCGAACGGCTGCGCGATGATCATGCGCAGCGTCTCGCGCGGGAAGTAGTCCTCGAACGGACGCTTGTTCACCAGGACGCGCCCCGTCCCGGGCCGGATCCAGACGCGGGCGATCGACGTCTTGCGCCGACCGGTGCCGTAGAACCGCTCCATGACCGCCATCAGCGCACCTCCAGACCCTGCGGCTGCTGAGCGTCGTGCGGATGCGCGCTGCCGCGGTAGACCTTGAGCTTCTTGGCCATCGCCCGGCCGAGCCGGGTCTTCGGGAGCATTCCCTGCACGGCCCACTCGATCACGCGCTCGGGATGGCTCTTGATCATCTCTTCGGCGGGCACTTCTTTGAGTCCGCCGATGTACCCGGTGTGCCAGCGATACATCTTGTCGCTGCGCTTGCGGCCGCTCAGGTGGATCTTCTCCGCGTTCACGACGATGACGTGATCGCCGACGTCGAGGTGCGGCGCGTACGTGGGCTTGTGCTTGCCGCGGAGGATCGTGGCGATCCGGGTGGCAAGGCGCCCCAGCACCTTTCCTTCCGCGTCAACGACGAACCATCGACGGTTCGTTTCGATCTCGGTCTCGGTCGGCATCGGCGTCGGCATTACGTTCCCTTTCGAAGGTCCAAGTGGCCGTCAGGACAGAAGAATTCGCAACGTCCTACCTTAAAGTAAAAGGCGTGGAGTGTCAAACGGCGCGCGTCTTGTCGGGCCAGGGACAGAGCGCGCGCACCGGACAGGCCGGACAGGCGGGCTTCCGCGCCGTGCACGTGCGCCGGCCGTGCGCCTGGATGAGATGGCAGGCACGCGTCCATTGCGCGCGCGGCAGGACCTCCGTGAGCTGGTCGTGGATGCGGTCCGGGTCGTCGCCCTTCGCGAGGCCGAGACGCTGCGAGATCCGGAACACGTGCGTGTCCACCGCGATCGCCGGCGTGCCGAAGGCGTTCCCGAGCAGGACGCTCGCCGTCTTGAGGCCGACACCGGGGAGTTTCCGCAGCGCCTCGAGATCGCGCGGCACGTCGCCGCCGTGCTCCTCGACGAGGGCCTTCGCCATGCCGATCACCGACCGCGCCTTGGCGCGGTAGAACCCGGTCGAGCGGATCTCCGCCTCGAACGTCGCGGGGTTCGCCCGCGCGTACGCGGCCGCGCTCCGATACTTCGTGAAGAGATCGCGCGTGACGATGTTCACGCGCTCGTCCGTGCACTGCGCGGACAGGATCGTCGCGACGAGCAGCTCGAGCGGCGTCTCGAAACTCAACGCGCACTTCGCGTCCGGATAGGCGCGCTCGAGGTGGCGCAGGATCGTCCGCGCGCGCGATTTTTTGTCTGGGGGCCCCGACATGGCCCCCAGGCCCCCAGCGCTCGGCAGCCGCCGGGGGACCCGGCGCCTGCCTCGACCCCCCTTTTCCGCTGTCATCGTCGACCCGCCTCCCCCGCGCCGCCGATCCGGACCGCATCGGGTCCGATCGCGATCGGCCGCACCCGCACCGGAACCGGCAGGCGCGCCGCCATGCGCGGCGTCGGATCGTAGTTCCTCACGACCCAGTTGACCAGCGCCGACGGCAGGACCAGCCGCCCCAGCGCGACCTCGTCCGCGACCAGCATGAATGGCCGGTCGTCGGCCGGCATGAATCGCAGGCGCGCGCTCACGTCCGGACCGGCCTGCTGGAGCCTGATGACCGCCGTGCCGTTCTCGAGCACGACCGTGGCACGGCGGAACCGACGGAGTCCGGAGAGAAACGCCTGCAGATCCGCGGCGTCGATCCGGCCCTGCTCGACGGTGATCCGGTCCGCGTCCAGCAGCTCGAAACGTCCACGCTCGACGACCGTGGCCGGGTCGACGAGGAGATGCGTCGCGGTGATGCGAAGGTCGTGCACACGGAGCAGCGCCGCATCAGCGCGCTTGAGCTCGCCGACGAGCGCCGAGCGCGCGGTGATCGTCAACTGCTTCAGGCGGCCCCGGGCGAGATCGGCATCGCCGTCGACGACGATGTCGAGGCCGTCGACATCGCGGGCGAACGCCCGGATCTCACGCCGCACGGCCGCCGCCACCGCCGCCGCGATCCGCTCGGGCGGCGTGGCTGACGGCGGTATCCGCCGCGCGCGCACCGTCGCGACCGAGCCATCGGGCAGCCGGAACTCGCCGATCGCGGGAAAGATCTGCGCGAAGCGCGCGTCCGTCTCGAACCGCTCACCGATGCGGCGTGGCTTCTCCGCGGTCCAGCTCGGCCCCTGCGCTCCCGACTTCATCACGATGTAGTCCACGCCGAGCGGCGCCGCGTCCCACGCGCGCATCCACCGGAACGACAGGCCGTCGCGCAGCGCGTAGTACCGGAAGTTGCTCACCGAGAAGTAATCGACGTTCGGCACGACGCTGACCGTCGCCGGCGCCGAGCCCGCCGTGCGCTCGAGGAGCTCGAGGATCGGGCGTTGCTTCCAGTCGTCGAGCATCGGCGGTGACTGGATCACCCACGGGACCGCGAGCCCGGGGAGTTGCCCGACCGACGGGACGGCGAACATCGTTCCCGCGACCTGGGCGACCGCGCCGATCCCGACGATCGCGGCAATGGCGACACGGCCACGCTCGCGCAGCGCGTCGACGGCGAGCGCCGCGATGACGGCCGCGGCGGGAAGGATCGGCAGCGTGTATCGGAGGTTCTTGTTCTGGATGACGAGGAACAAGGCGAACGGGGCGATGACGCTCACGAGAATGAGGCCCTGGCGGCGCCGGGCGGCCATCACCAGGCCGACGAGGAAGAGCACGATGGCCACGACGCCGAACTGTGTGACGAACCACCGCGGATAGAAAAAGAGGCTCGCCGCGGTCAGCGTGTCCGGCTGGCCGGCTTCGGCCGCCTGTTTCCCCGATCGCGCCGTCACCTGCGCCAGGAGCCCGAGCGCCCGCGGGCCGTACCAGGGCAACGAGACGACGATCGCGATCACGGTGGCGATCGCCATGTTGATGGCCACCCCGGGATGGCGGATGCGACGGAGCGCGAGCAGCACCGCGGGCATCACGTAGACGGCGAACGGCGGCTTCGTGAGCATCCCGAGGCCGAAGAGCACCCCGGTCGCAAGCGACCAGCCGCGCCGTGTGAACGATGCCGATGAGGCCAGCGCCCAGAGCGTCAGCGCCACCATGGCCGCGAGCGGCAGATCGAGCTGGAACCTCAGCACGATGTACGCGACGAACGGCGCCGTGCCGAAGAGCACCGCGGCGACCGCGCCGACCGCCGGGCTGGCGACACGCCGTCCAAGCAGGTAGGTCGCGAGGATCCCGAAGCCGAGCGCGAGCCACATCACGAACTGCGCGGCGAGCTCGTGGCTCGGAATGAGGAGCGAGAACAGCGCCGCGGCGCACGGCACGAACGCCGGATAGAAGGACGAACGCTCGATGATGGCCTGCACGTCGCCGGTCCGCAGGTCGCGCCCGCAGAGCAGCGCGCGTTCCAGATGGTTGGCGTGGTCCCACTCCGGCGGCCGCCGGTCGAGGGCCACCCAGGCGGCACCCGCGATGACGAGCAGCGTGAAGACCACCAGCGGCCACGCGAGCGACGGTTTCGACAACGTCATGTGTGCGCGAGCAGCAGGATGGAGTTCCCGAACGGCAGCGCGACGCGCCGGATGAGATGCCGCTCGGCCGCGAACACGCGCTCGAGGAGGCGGTTGACGATCGGCGCGGGTCGCTTCAGATCGTGGCCGTTCCGTCCCTGCAGCCGGCCGACGAGACGGACGACCGCGAGCGCGGGAAAGAGGAGCGTGTTGAAGTACGTCGCCCGGTCGATCAGGAACCCGGCATCCGTGGCCAGCCTGATCAACGCCCGACGCGTGTAGCGGCGCTTGTGGCGGAGCGTGACGTCGTGCGAGCTCCACAGCCACTGGTACGCCGGCACGGTCACGACGAGCACGCCGTGCGGAACGAGGAGCTCGCGGGCGGTGCCGAGCGTCGCGGCCGGGTCTTCGAGATGTTCGAGCACGTCGAGCAGCAGTACGACGTCCGCCGTCCCGGGTTCCACCGGCACGCGATCCGGCAGCGCGCCGGCCCGCACGTCGAGGCCGCGGACCAGAGCGACCCCGCGCAACGTGTCGTCGATCTCCACGCCGATCGTCTCGCCGAGGTCGTGCAGCGCGTCGAGCACGGTCCCCGTGCCGCAGCCGAGGTCGACGACCCGCCGCCGTCGCGCGCCGGGCGCGCGCGGCGGCAACACGGCACGCAGAATTTCGAGGCGCGCGCGAAACCACCAGTGCTCGCGCTCCTCTTCGACATGACGCGAGACGTACGCGGGATCCACGGCGTCAGCGACCGAGACGCGCGCGGATCCGAGCGATGCGCTCGGTCCGCTCGGCGTCACCGGGCACGACGGCCGGATGCCCGTGCGCCCAGACGGGGATCTTCGGCGCCGGATCGCCGGACAATCGCGGGATCAGATGCCAGTGCACGTGGCCGATCTGGTTGCCGAGCAGCGCGTAGTTCATCTTGACGGACGAAAACTCCTCGGCGACCGCGCGCGCGACGGCGCTGACGTCCTCGATGAGCGTCGCGCGTTCGCGTTCCGCCAGATGCCAGAGCTCCGTCGCGTGACGCTCGAGCACGAGCACCGTCCATCCGGGGAAGTACTGGTCGTCGTGGAGATACGCGACCGACGCGCCGAGGTCCGCGATGCGATACCGCTCGTCGGGCCACCGGCCCTCGCACTTCGGGCAGATCGATCCTATTGGGGGCCCCGACATGGCCCCCAAACCCCCGGCGCTCGGCGGTCCCCGGGGAACCCGGCGCCCGCCTCGACAACGCCTCCCGTCACGCTCACCGCCGCCGCGCCAGGAACGGCTGAAGGCGCGCGAGGCCTTCGCGGATCCGCTCGACCGAGCTCGCGTACGAGAAGCGCAGGTAGCCTTCGGCGTTCGGACCGAACGCCGCGCCCGGCGTCACCGCCACGTGCGTCTCCTCGAGAATCTCGAACGCGAAACGCACCGAGTCCGTCGTGTACTGGCGGGCGTTTGCCAGCACGTAGAACGCGCCCGTCGGCTCGAAGCCGACGCCGAGCCCGACGGCGCGTAAGCCGTCGATCATGACGCGACGGCGCTCGGCGAAGCGCGCACGGAACGCGCGCGCGTCGTCGGCCGCCTCGCGCAGCGCGGCGACGCCGGCCCACTGCACGAACTCGTTGGTCGAGATGAAGAAGTTGCCGAAGAGCGTCTGCAGTGCGCGGATCTCGTCACGCGGCCCGATGACCCACCCGAGGCGGTAGCCCGTCATCGCGAAGCGCTTGGAGAAGCCGTTGAGCACGAACGCGCGATCCGTGAATTCGAGGATGGTCCGCTCGGGGCCTTCGTAGGTGAGACCGTGGTAGATCTCGTCCGAGACGACGACGGGTCCGAGATCGGCGATCGCGCGGAGCCGTTCGTCCGACAGGACGGCGCCCGTCGGGTTCGCCGGCGAGTTGATCATGATGGCCTTCGTGCCCGGCGACAGGCGCTCGCGGATCGCTTCCGGCCGGTACTGGAATGCGTCCGCCTCGTGGACGGGCACCGTCACGGGCACGGCCTCGGCGTACCGGATGAAGTTCGGATAGCACGCGTAGTACGGATCGCTGATCACGACTTCGTCGCCGCGATCGAGCAGGTGTCCGAAGAGCAGCAGCATCGCGGGCGACGTTCCCGGCGTGATGAGGACCTGATCGGGCGTGACGCGCACGCCGTACGCCTGCTGGTAGTGCTCGGCGATCGCCTCGCGGAGATCGAGAATCCCGAGGCTGTGGGTATAGCCGGTGCGGCCGTCCTTCACGGCGCGCTCCATCGCGTCGCGCACGATCGCCGGCGCCTCGAAGTCGGGCTCGCCGAACGCGAGGTACACGACGTCCGCGCCTTCCCGCTCGAGCGCCTGCGCGCGCTCGGCGACTTCCACGGCGAGGAACGGCTCGATCGCGGCGGACCGCCGCGACGTCATCGCGATCGTCCGACGCGCAGACGCGCGAGCACCGCCTGGCCCAGGATGCGTGGGCCGTCGCTCAGCACCCGCACCTTGCTGCCGGCCTGATCGGTCCAGTTGACGGGAACCTCGACGATCCGGTGGCCGCGCGCCTGCGCCAGCAGCAGCACCTCGACGTCGAAGCCGAACCCGCGCGTGCGCACGCGCGGGAAGACCTCCTCGGCGACGGTGTCCCGGAACAGCTTGAAGCCGCACTGCGAGTCGGCGACGCCGCGCAATCCCAGCCGTTCACGCAGCCAGTTGAAGATGCGCCCGACGAGGACGCGGTGCGGGCGCGCGACGACCGACACGCTCGGATCGACGAGCACGCGCGAGCCGATGACGATGTCGGCGCCGGCCGCGAGCGCGGGCTCGAGCCGCTTCAATTCGCCGATCGGCGTCGCGCCGTCGGCGTCGGCGAACAGACGCAGACGTCCCCGTGCGGCGAGCATCCCGGCCCGCACCGCCGCGCCCTTTCCCTGATTGGTCGGCAGGCGGAGCAGGCGGACGGCCCGATACGCGCGACCGAACTCCTCGACGAGCTGCGCCGTCGCATCGGTGCTGCCGTCATCGACCACGAGCACCTCGTACGGCTCGCCACGGCCGTCGAAGTCCGACACGACGGCCTCGAGATATCGCGGCAACCGCAGCGCTTCGTTGTAGGCGGGAATGACCACCGACCATTGGAGGTCGGGGGCCCCGACATGGCCCCCGACACCCCCAGCGCTCGGAAGCGGTCCGGGGAACCCGGCCCGCTCCTCGGGAACGCGTTCGGGTCCCTGCCGCCCAGGACGGTTCGTGTCCCTCACCGCACCCCGGGAACGTCCGGCCGGCGCCCGCGGCGCGCGAGGCCGGTGTCGAACGCCGCGCGCGCGACGCCTTCCGCGACGGCCGGCGCCACGCTCTTGTTGAACACGCTCGGAATGATGTACTCGGGGCCCAACTCGCTGGCGGTGACGGAGGCGGCGATCGCGCGAGCCGCGGCGAGCTTCATCTCGTCGTTGACGGAGCGCGCGCGCGAGTCGAGCAGGCCGCGGAAGAATCCCGGAAAGCAGAGCACGTTGTTGATCTGGTTCGGATAGTCGGACCGTCCCGTCGCCATCACGGCGACGTGCTTCGCGGCGTCTTCCGGCTGGATCTCGGGCACGGGGTTCGCCATCGCGAAGACGATCGGTCGTTTCGCCATGCGCTTGAGGTCGCGCACCGACAGGATCCGTGGCACCGAGAGGCCGATGAAGACGTCGGCGCCGGCGACGGCGTCGCTCAGCGTCCCCTCGATTCGACGCGGGTTCGTCGCCGACGCGACCCAGCGCTTCATGAAGTCGAGCCCGACCGACCGGCCGGGGTAGATCGTGCCATGCTCGTCCACGCCGATGATGTCGCGGACACCGCTCGACATGAGGATCTTGATCGTCGCGGTGCCCGCGGCGCCGACGCCGGTGACGACGACGCGGATCTTCCGGATGTCCTTCTTCACCAGCCGGAGCGCGTTCAGCAGCGCCGACAGCACGACGGTGGCCGTGCCGTGCTGGTCGTCGTGAAAGACGGGGATCTCCAGCTCCTTGCGCAGCCGCTCCTCGATCTCGAAGCAGCGCGGCGCGGCGATGTCCTCGAGGTTCACGCCCCCGAACACCGGCGAGATCAGCTTCACGGTCTCGACGATCTTGTCGACGTCGCGCGTGGCGAGACAGACCGGGAAGGCGTCGACGCCCGCGAACTCCTTGAAGAGCATCGCCTTGCCTTCCATCACCGGCAGAGCGGCCTCGGGGCCGATGTCACCCAGACCGAGCACGGCCGTCCCGTCCGTGACGACGGCGACGGTGTTCTGCTTGATCGTCAGCGCGAAGGCCCGCTGGCGATCCTCGTGAATCGCCAGGCAGACCCGCGCGACACCCGGCGTGTAGGCCATGGAGAGGTCGTCGCGCGTCCGGAGCGGCACCTTGTTCCGGACCTCGATCTTGCCGCCGAGGTGCATGAGGAAGGTGCGGTCCGAGACGTTGATGAACTTGACGCCCGAGACCTTCTTGAGGCGGTTGACGATCTGCTGCCCGTGGACGTCGTCGCGGGCATTGATCGTGATGTCTCGAAGGGTCTGGTCGCGGGAGGACTCGACGAGGTCGACGGCCCCGATGTCGCCGCCGGCCTTGCCGATGACCAATGCCACGCGGCCCAGCATGCCGGGGCGGTTCTGGATCTGGAGCCGCACGGTGACGGCATACGACGCGCTTGGAGTGACGCTCACGGAGGGGTCTCCAGACGGGTCATCATAACAAGAGGGACATTCTTCTGCTGAATAGTGAACTCCGATGCCCACTCCAACATGGGAGACCTGTCAGGGGCGCCGAGCGTTCACGTAGAAGTTACAAGGTGTTATGAAAAGGGGTGCCCGTTGGCTTATTTCTTGAAATCCAGGTCAGGTCTGAAACCCAACCTGGGAGCGTTGCATCTTAAGAGCAGCCCGAAAAAACTGACCGGTGACGCCATGACATTCAGAGAACGAGACCAGGATACCAGTCCCGACACCACGGCGGTGGTTCCCGCCGCGCTCATCACCGAGGAAGAGCCGGAAGCGGCCGCCCTCGTCGCTGAAGAGGAGGTGGAAGAGCGCCCGGTACGCGAAGAGCTGACCGCGCTTCCGGCGCGTGGCGAAGACCCCGTCCGCCTGTACCTCAAGGAGATCGGCAAGGTCCCGCTCCTCACCGCCGAGCAGGAAGTGAAGATCGGCCGGCGCATCGAGGTCGGGCAGATCGCGCTGCGGAGCGCGCTCGCCGGCATTCCGATGGCGATCAACGCGCTGCTCGAGATCGGCGACCGCCTGCGTCACGACGAGATCGCGGCGGACGACGTCATCGTGCTGCCGGAAGGCGGCGAGCTCGACGCGAAAGAGGTCAAGCCCGTCCTCAATGCGTTCTCGCGGATCCGCCGGCACTGGAACGAGGTCGGGCGGCTCGAGGAGACGCTGAACCAGCGGCGCCGCTCGGCGGCGACCCGGGCGAACTACGCGAAGAGCATCGCGCAGCATCGCGAAGTGATCCAGAAGACGGTCGGCGAGATGCCGCTGAAGCCGGCGCTCATCGACGACCTCGTCGCCAGGGTCCGGACGCACGGCCGGCGCATCGAGCATCTCGCGTTGGATACCCGGCGCGGCAAGTCGAACTCGGCGATCAAGGAGCTCCGTCAGCTTCAGCGCGATGCCGGGCTCCCGCGCCGTCAGCTGCAGGGCCTGCTCGAGCAGATCGATCGCCACGACCGCACGGTGCGCCAGGCCAAGCGCGAGCTCATGGAGGCGAACCTCCGGCTCGTCGTCTCGGTGGCGAAGCGCTATCTCGGCAGCGACCTGTCCCTGCTCGACCTCGTGCAGGAAGGCAACATCGGCCTCATGAAGGCCGTCGACCGGTTCCAGTACCGTCGCGGGTTCAAGTTCTCGACGTACGCGACGTGGTGGATCCGGCAGGCGATCACGCGGGCGATCGCCGACCACTCGCGCACGATCCGGATCCCGGTGCACATGGTCGAGACGCTGAACCGGATCTCGCGCGTGAACCGGAACATGGTGAACGAGATGGGCCGTGAGCCGACGCCGGAAGAGCTGGCGCAGCGTACGGGCGTGCCGGCGAAGAAGGTGCGGCTGATTCTCGAGTCGTCGCGGAAGCCGCTGTCGCTCGAGACGCCGATCGGCGAGGACTCGGAGCTCGGCGACTTCCTCGAAGACAAGTCGACCGGATCGCCGAACGACTCGCTGCTGTCGCAGGACCTGACGTCGCAGGTCGAGAAGGCGCTCGCGACGCTGTCGCCGAAGGAGAAGGAGATTCTCCGGCTCCGGTTCGGCATCGGCGAGGAAGGCGAGCACACGCTGGAAGAGGTCGGCAAGCGGTTCGCGGTGACCCGCGAGCGCATCCGTCAAATCGAGGCGAAGGCGCTGCGGAAGCTGCGTCATCCGCTCCGCGGGCGTAACCTGCGCGCGTTCATCGAGAATTGACCGCACGGGGGGCCGGAACGGCCCCCGACCCGAAGGCCCCGGAACGAATCCGGGGCCTTCTCTTTTCCGCTTCGCGTGCGTGGCGAAACGGCCGCCCTGGCCCTCTCGCTTCGGCTACGATACGGACTCGGCACCACCGCGGTCATCCAACGCTCCGCGAAAGGCGACGCGATATGGGCCCCCACGCGTTCACCGTCTACGACATGATCACCCGCGGCGCGCTCGTGTACGGCGACGCCCCCGCGGTCATCCATGACGACCGCGTCGTCTCGTTCCGGGAGTTCCGGCAGCGCGTCGACACGCTGGCCGCTGGCCTCGCCGCGCGCGGCATCGGCAAGGGTGACCGGATCTGCGTGCTGGCCCAGAACAACGCAGCCTATCTCGAGCTCTACGGCGCCTGCGCACGGCAGGGCATCATCGCCTACCCGATCAACTGGCGGCTCACGGCGGACGAAGTCGAGCGGGTCGTGGAGCGCGCAGCGCCCGCGATGATGGTGGTCGACGCCACGACGCTGCCGGCGGTGGGCGACTGGCCCAGCCGCAAGAAGTCGATCAGACACTGGTACCAGTTCGGTGACGCTGCCGCCGACGGCTTCACGCCGTTCGGAACAGCGCTCTCCGGCGGCCCGGCCACGCCGCCGGACGCGGAGGTCTCTCCGGACGACGCGTTCGCCGTCATCTCCACCGCCGCGGTGGACGTCGTCCCGCGCGGCGCGGTGCTCACGCACGCGAACGTGATCACCGCGAACCTGACCATGATGGCGTCGATCGGCTACGAGAGCGGCGATCGCTACCTGCTCGGGCTGCCGCTGTTCCACGTCACACCGCTCGGGACGGCGCTGGCGCTCATGCACGCCGGCGGCGCGAGCGTCGTGATGTCTCGCTTCGACCCGGACGAAGCCGTCCGGCTCATCGACCGGCATCGCGTCACCGATCTCTCGACGTTTCCACCCGTCGTCGCGAACCTGCTCGATGCGGCGCGGAAGGCCGGCTCCGGGCTGCCGAGCCTCAAGCGCGTCTTCGGGCTCGAGGCGCCGGACACGATCAAGCGCCTGCACGCCGAGACGCGCGCACGGTTCTGGACGGGGTTCGGACAGTCCGAGACGAGCGGTCCGGTGACGCTCGTGCGCGTGCTCGACAAACCGGGCGCCGCAGGCCGGCCCGTCCCGACGTGTCAGGTGACGTTGGTGGACGACGACGACCGTGAGGTCCCGATCGGAACGCCGGGCGAGATCGTCGTGCGCGGCCCGCTCGTCTTCGCCGGCTACTTCGCCCAGCCCGACGTGACCGCGTACACGTTCCGCAACGGCTGGCACCACACGGGTGACATCGGACGCTTCGACGCCGACGGCCACCTCTATTACGTGAAGCGCAAGCCGGAGAAGGAGCTCATCAAGCCCGGCGGCGAGAACGTCTACCCGGCCGAGGTCGAGACCGTGATCATGGAGATGGACGGCGTGACCGGCGTGTGCGTCTACGGGATCCCCGACGCGAAGTGGGGCGAGGCCGTGAAAGCGGTCGTCGAGGTCGCGCCTCTCGGCGTGTACACGGCGCAACAGGTGAGCGACTTCGTCGGGTCGAAGATCGCGCGCTTCAAACGGCCGCACGCGGTGGTGTTCACCGAGAGGCTGCCGCGGGCCGCAGACGGCGCCGTGGACCGCGAAGCCGTGAAGACGAGGTGGGGCACCGCGAGCTAGGGCGCTGCCTCGAGGCGCTCGAGGTCGGACGACATCCCGAGCTCCCGGAACATCGTCGCCGCCTGCCCGAAGCGCGCCTCCGCGTCCGCCGTGTCGCCCAGCCGCCGGCGCAGCCGGGCATCGGCCGCATAGGTTCTCGCGAGCTCCGGCCGGGCGCCGATCGACTCGAGCAGACGCACCGCCTCCCGCATCGCAGTCATCGCCTCCGTGGCATCCCCGGACGACGCCGCCAGCGCCTCGGCGAGCGTGCGCTGCGCGAGCGCCTCCGCCCACTGCTCGCCGCTCGCCCGGGCGAGGCCGAGCCCGTCCCGGCAGAGGTCGATGGCGCCGGCCGGCGCGCCGAGGGCGATGATGCACGCCGCGAGCTCCACCTTCTGCGTCGCGAGACCGAACCGCGTGCCGATCTCCGCCGAGAGCGACAGACTCTGCTCGAGCAGCGAGCGGCCGGTCTTCGGATCGCCGGCCATCGCGCGGGCGCGGCCGCTCCACCACCGGATGATGTAGAGGCGGAAGAGGTCGCCGGCCTCCATCGCGATGCGGGCCCCGCGCTCGTACTCGTCGATCGCCTGCGCCCACTCGCCCCGCTGGTCGTAGATGGTGCCGCGATAGTTGCGGTTCGCGGCCTCGGCGAACGGGTTGCCGATCTCGCGCGCGACGCGAATGCCGCGGTCCGCGTGCGCCATCGCGCGCTCGAATTCGCCGAGCAGTCCCAGCACGAGGCCCGTGAAGCCGGCCGCCGTCGATTCCTCGTGCTTGTTCGCGAGCCGCCCCATCTGCTCGACGCCGCGCTCCAGCATGCGCGCGGCTTCCGTGAACTCGGAGCGCTGGTAATGGATGCGTCCGAGGAGGTTGACCGTCGCCGCGGCCAGCTCGGGTTCGCCGAGGCGCTCCGCGATCTGGAGGGTGTCCCGCGCGCAGGCGAGGGCCGTCTCCGGCTCGACGACCACGTAATGGATGCGCGCGAGCCAGTACAGCACCTTGGCGAGCCGCGGCTCGTCGTCGAGCTCGCGCGCGAGCGCGCGCGCCGATTCCAGATTCGCGCGGTCACGCTCGAGATCCTGCCGCGTCACGGAGACGGCGGCGAGCTTGAGGATGGCGTCGATCTCGAAGCCGGCCGCCTCGGACGAGGCACCGAGGCTCCGCGCCAGTCGAAGGCCTTGCTCGTAATAGCTCGTCGCCTCGGCGTTCGCGAACAGCCGCGCGGCCCGGTCGCCGGCAAGCAGCGCGTAGGCCACCCCGCGATCCGGCCGGTGGCTGCGCGCGTAGTGATACGCAAGGATCCCCGCCTGGTCTTCCAGGCGGTCCACGTACAGCTCCTCGATCGCGGCGCCGATCCCCGTGTGGAGATCCTTCCGCCGTTGCAGCAGCAGGCTGTGGTAGGCGACGTCCTGGGTGACGGCATGCTTGAACACGTACTCGAGCTCCGGGAACAGGCGCTTCTCGTGGATCAGCTCGAGATGCTTCAGCGTCTCCAGGTCGCTCGGCACCTCCGTGCCGGCGTCGGCGACGCGCGACAGCAGACCGAGCCCGAACTCGCGTCCGATGACGGCAGCCGTCTGGACGGTCCGCTTGACGGGCTCCTCCAGACGGTCGAGGCGGGCGCGGATGATGTCCTGCACGGTGTCGGGGAATTCCATCGGGGCGTTCCGCGTCCACGCGACGCCGCGATCCGTCCGCGCCAGCACGCCGTGTTCCTGGAGCGAGGTGGTGATCTCCTCCACGAAGAGCGGGTTGCCCTCGGCCTTCTCGTGGACGAGCCGCCGGAATTCGGCCGGCAGCTCGGCGGTGCCGACCAGATGCGCCATCATGATCTCGACGTCGTGCTCGTCGAGCAGGTCGAGCGCGATCTGCGTGTAGTACGTCTTGTCCGCCCAGGGCACGATGTACCCGGGCCGGTGGGTCGTGAGGAACAGCACCGGAAGCGCGGCGAGGCTGTCGACGAAGAACGCGAGGTAATCCTGGGACGTCTGGTCGATCCAGTGGAGGTCTTCCAGGACGAGAATCAGCGGCCGGCGGTGGGCGCCGGCGGCGCTGAGGGCCCGGATCGCCTCGAAAATCTTCCGCCGCTTTTCCTTCGGTTCGAGGTGCTTGAGCACCGCCTCCGCGCGCGAGCTGAGCAGCTCGCCGAGGAACGGCAGGATCCAGTCGAGGCGCGAGTCGAGCTGGCGCACGTCCTGGCGCAGCTTCTCTTCGATCTGCAGGGGGTTGTCGCCTTCGTCGATGCCGAAATTGGCGCGCAGCAGGTCGAGCACCGGCAGGTACGGCACGGCCGGGCCGTACGCGACGCAATGCCCCTCGAGCCACGTGACGCGATCGTCCCCGAGCGAGCGCCGGAATTCGAGCAGCAGGCGCGTCTTGCCGGCGCCCGCCTCGCCGGCGATGGCGACGATCTGGCCCAGGCCGTTCTTCGCGCGCGCCAGGCGGATGCGCAGCGTTTCGAGCTCGCGGCTGCGGCCGGCGAGCGGCGTCAGGCCACGTTGGGCGCTGACGTCGAACCGGCTCCGCGCCCGTAGCCGCCCCGTGATGCGAAAGGCCGAGACGGGCTCATCGCGTCCCTTGATCGACAGGCGGCCGAGCGGCTCGCTCCGGACATAGCCCTCGATGAGACGGTGCGTCCCCTCGGTGACGAGGATCGTGCCCGGCTCGGCGAGCGATTGCATCCGGGCCGCGAGGTTCGTGACGTCACCGACCGCCGTGTAGTCCATGCGGAGGTCGTCGCCGATCCGTCCGACCACGACGAGCCCGGTGTTCAGCCCGATCCGGAGCCGGATCTCCACCTCACGCTCGCGCCGAAGCTGCTCGCTGTAGCCGGCGATCGTCTCGAGGATGGTGAGCGCGGCCTGCGCGGCGCGCAGCGCGTGGTCCTCGAGCGCGACGGGCGCGCCGAACAGCGCCATCAGCCCGTCTCCGAGAAACTGGTTCACGGTGCCGTCGAACCGGTGGACGGCCTCGGCCATCAATCCGAGCATCTTGTTCATGAGCTCGTGCATCGTCTCGGGGTCGAGGTGCTCGGCGAGGCGCGTCGATTCGACGACGTCGCAGAAGAGCACGGTGACCTGCTTGCGCTCGCCTTCGATGGCGCTTCGCGATGTGAGGATCTTCTCGGCGAGGTGGCGAGGCGTGTACGTGCGAGGGGACGCGGTCGCCGTCCCGGCGTCGGGCGTCTCGACGCTCTGTCCACAGTGCAGACAGAACTTCGCCTCCGGCGGCAGGTCCGTCGCGCACGTGCGGCAGCGCACCGCGAGACGGGAGCCGCATTCGAGACAGAACTTGGCGTGCGCCGGGTTCTCGTTCTGGCACTGCGCGCAGCGCATACGGCGTTCCCCTCGGGACCGGAGCATCATGCGCAGGCCGCTTCCGGACTGTCAACGAACGTGAGGATCTTGACACTGCTGCGATGGTGGGGACAGGATTCTTCGGCTTGGCGACCTCTCTCGGGATCAGAGCGGCGATCCGCAGCGAGCTTCCTCCGCACGTCTTCCGGCAGTGTCCGGCTCGTGGTATGACCGCCGTTGCGCTCGGCATGACGATCGTGACGATCAGCACGGTGCTCGTCGTCGCCACGCTCTCCGCGGGCGTCGCCGTGCTGCTCTCGCTGCTGCTCGGCGGCCTGTACGGAAGCCTGTTCTTCCTCGGTCACGAGGCGGGGCACGGGTCGATCGTGCGCCGGCGGCATCTGCAGGACGCGCTGATGTGGATCGCGTTCGCGATTTTCGTGCTCCCGCCGACGCTCTGGCGCGTCTGGCACAACCAGGTACATCACGTCCATACCAATCGGCCCGACGGCGACCCGGACAACTTCGGCACGCTCACCGTGTATCGCCGGTTCCGATCGGTCCGCGTCGCCGCGGCGTTCACCCCGGGTTCGGGGCGGTGGCTGAGCGTCCTCTACCTCTCGACCTGGTTCACCGTGCACAGCCAGATCGTGCTCTGGGTCCAGTCGCGCCGGTGCCGCGGCTTCGAATCGCTGAACCGCGCTCGCGCGATCGCCGAGTTCGTCCTCATGGCGGCGTTCTGGATCGGGCTCGCGAGCGCGATCGACGCCCGGTCGGCGATGCTCGTCATCGTCGTCCCGATGCTGGTCGCCAACACGATCATCATGTCCTACATCGTCACGAATCACCTGCTGCGGCCGCTCGACGACGGCGCGGACGTCCTGGCGACGTCGATGAGCGTCCTGACGCATCGGTGGCTGGACGCCGTGCACTTCAACTTCAGCCACCACGTCGAGCACCACTTCTTTCCCGCCATGAGCCCGCGGTACGCGCCGCTCGTGCGCGCCAGGCTTCGCGAGCACGCGGGGGACCGGTTCGTGGTGCCACCGCACCTCCACGCGCTCCGCCTCGTGTTCCGCACGCCGCGCATTCACGACGACGGAGCGCTCGTCGATCCCGCCCGCGGTCGATCGGTCGCGTTCGCCGAGATCGACCAGGCCCTCGCACGTGCGCGATGACGACACCGAAGCGAGGTGAGCGATGAGCCTCAAGGGCGATCTCGATCGCATCCTGCGTCGCGTGCGCGGCGCCGGTTTCACCCTCCGCTACTGGGACGGCGACACCATCGCGTACGGCGACGGCGCCCCCGAGTTCGGGCTCCGGCTGCCCGACGAGGCGACGGTGGCCTGGATGCTCGGTGACGCGCTCGTCCGCCTGCCCGAAGCGTACGTGGCCGGGGATCTCGGCGTCGACGGCGATCTGCAGCACCTGCTCCACCTCTGCTATCGCGTCGACGACCGGGTGCTCGCGATCGGCCCGTGGCGCAAGGCCGCCCTCGCGCTCGCCGCGTT
The DNA here is from genome assembly GCA_016184365.1 of Candidatus Rokuibacteriota bacterium. Lineage (GTDB taxonomy): Bacteria > Methylomirabilota > Methylomirabilia > Rokubacteriales > CSP1-6 > AR8. The sequence continues at coordinate 150,270 of JACPCW010000075.1, read as the reverse complement.
CCGCCGCCGCAACTCGCTCGCCGGGGCGCCCGCGAACGTGTCCCACCACTACGACATCGGCAACGAGTTCTTCGCGACCTGGCTCGACGACGACATGAACTACTCGTGCGCGTACTTCGAGCATGCGAGCGACGATCTTCCCACCGCGCAGCGGCAGAAGCTCCGTCACATCTGCGGAAAGCTCCGGCTGCAGCCCGGCGACCGGCTCCTCGACATCGGCTGCGGTTGGGGCGCTCTCGCCCGGCACGCCGCGACGCACCACGGCGTCGGCGTCGTCGGCATCACGCTGAGCGAGCCGCAGCGAGCGCTCGGGCAGACCCGCGTCCGGGAACACGGCCTCGCGGATCGCGTCGAGCTGCGGCGTCAGGACTATCGCGAGCTCGGAGCGGAGACGTTCGACCGCGTCGTCAGCGTCGGGATGATCGAGCACGTCGGCGAGAGGTACCTGCCCGCGTACATGGCGAGCGTCGCGCGCGGCCTGCGTCCGGGCGGCATCGCGGTCCTGCACACGATGGGCAAGACGCGAAAAGCGCCGGTGACGCCGTGGATCACGAAACACATCTTCCCGGGCATGTACCTGCCGACGCTGGCGGAGCTCTCGACCCACATGACGAACGCGGGGCTCAGGATCAGTGACGTCGAGAACCTGCGGCCGCACTACGCCCTGACGATCGAGGCGTGGATCGATCGCTTCGAGAAGCACGCCGACGCGATCGCCCGGATGTTCGACGAGCGCTTCGTCCGCATGTGGCGGATGTACCTCCACGCGGCGCGCGCGGCGTTCGTGTTCGGCGCGCTCAACGTCTGGCAGCTCACGTGCTCGCATGGCTCCAGCGACGAGATCCCGCTGACGCGGCGCCATCTCTACGAGGCCGGGCGCGGCTAGGAGGATGCGATGACCGTTCGCATCGAGAACGACGGACCGGTGACGACGATCGTGCTGCACCGCCCCGAGGTCCGGAACGCCGTGGACCCCGCCACCGCGGACGCCCTGGTCTCCGCGCTCCTGGCGTTCGACGCCGATCCGAACGCGCTGGCCGCGGTCCTGTGGGGTGAGGGCGGCGCCTTCTGTGCCGGGTTCGATCTGAAGTACGCGAGCTCGCTCGAGGGCCCGCGTCCGCTCGCGTTTCTGGATTTCCCGCGGGACGGCGGTCCGGCCCCGCGCGGCCCGATGGGGCCGACCCGGCTCGAGCTGTCCAAGCCCGTCATCGCGGCGATCGCCGGCCCCGCCGTCGCTGGCGGCATGGAGATCGCGCTCTGGTGCGACATCCGCGTCATGGAGGAGGACGCGTACCTCGGCGTCTACTGCCGGCGCTGGGGCGTGCCGCTGATCGACGGTGGAACGGTCCGCCTGCCGCGGCTCGTCGGCACCGGACGCGCCATGGAAATCATCCTGACGGGGCGGACGGTCCCGGCCGAGGAATGCCTGCGCATCGGCGCGTGCGAGAAGGTCGTGCCTCGCGGCCAGTCCCGGGCGGCGGCGGAGGCGCTCGCGCGGGAGATCGCGCGCTTCCCTCAAGCGTGCGTTCGGGCGGACCGTCGTTCCGTGTATCTCCAGCAGGGCCTGCCCGTACGTCAGGCGCTCGAGCGCGAGTGGCGCAACGGGCAGGACGCGCTCGCGCGCGAAGGGATCGGGGGCGCCGCGCGGTTCGCCGGCGGCCGGGGCCGGCACGGCTCGGCCACGGACCTCTGACGATCGCGTCCGGCCGGCGCCGCCGTCCGATCACACCGGCACGACGCCGTGCTTGCGCCACGGGCGGTCGATCCGCTTGCGCTTCGCCATCTCGAGCCCGCGGACCAGCACGGCGCGCGTCTCGCGCGGATCGATGACGTCGTCGATGAGCGCAGCGCCGGCGGCGATGTACGGATTGATGAGCTTCCGGAAGTCCTCGACGCGCCGGGCGCGCTCGGCGGCCGGATCCGCGGCCGCGGCGATCTCGCGCCGGAAGACGATGTTCGTGCCGCCTTCCGGGCCCATCACGCTGATCTCCGCCGTGGGCCACGCGACGATCACGTCCGGCTCGTACGCGCGCCCGCACATCACGTAGTACCCGGCGCCGTACGCCTTCCGCAGCACGACGGTCAGCTTCGGCACCGTGGCCTCGCTCACCGCGTACAGCATCTTCGCGCCGTGCCGGATGATGCCGGCGCGCTCGACCTTCGAGCCGACCATGAAGCCCGGCACGTCCTGCAGGAACACGAGCGGCACGTTGAACGCGTCGCACAGCATGATGAACCGCGCCGCCTTGTCGGCGGCATCGTTGTCGAGCGCGCCGCCGAGGACCTGGGGCTGATTGGCGACGACGCCGACGGGATGGCCGTTCAGGCGCGCGAGCGCCGTCACGATGTTCTTCGCCCATCCCGGCTTGATCTCGAACATCCGGCCGTCGTCGACGACGGCGCGGATGACCTTCTTCACGTCGTACGCCCGGCGCGCGCTGTCGGGCACGATCGTCAGCAGCTCCTCGGCGCGACGGTCGACCGGATCGGAGCACGCGCTGACCGGCGGCGCGTCGGTGTTCGCGCTCGGGAAGTACGACAGGTACTCGCGAATCGCGGCGAGGCACTCGCGATCGTCCGCGACCTCCAGGTCCGCGCAGCCGGAGATCTCGCAGTGCACCTTCGAGCCGCCGAGCTCCTCGGCGGTGATGTCCTCGCCGACGACCGCCTTCACCAGCGGCGGACCGCCGAGCGCCATGTTGCTGGTCCCGCGCACCATCGGCACGAAGTCGGAGAGCGCGGGAATGTAGGCGGTGCCGGCGGCGCCCGGGCCCATCATCGCCGCGACCTGCGGGATGACGCCGGACATGATCGATTCCTCGCGGAACAGCAGGCCCGTCGCGGCGAAGTTCCGCGAGCCGATCGCCTCCTGGATGCGCGCGCCGGCGGAGTCGATCAGCCAGATCATCGGCATGCGCTTCGTCAGCGCGATCTCGCGCGCGCGGTTGCCCTTGAGCTCGGCCGTCCGGCCCATCGAGCCGGCCATGACCGTGAAGTCGTACGCGATGACGGAGGCCAGGCGCCCGTCGATCCGGCCGACGCCGGTGATCATGCCGTCCGCCGGCGTCTCGCGTCCCGCGAGATCGGGCGCGATGCCGGCGTGCGTCGCGTGGATCCCGAATTCGGTGAACGTGCCGGCGTCGAACAGGAGGTCGACCCGCTCGCGCGCCGTGAGCTTGCCGGCCGCACGCTGCTTCGCCACCGCGTCCTCGCCGCCCATCGCGCGCGCACGCGAGCGCCGCGCGGCGAGATCGTCGACGAGGTCTTTCATGGCCATGGGCTCAGCTCCGGCCGGGCGGCCGCCGCAGATAGACGACGAGGTCGGTCGGCGGCGGCGAGCCGCGCAGCATCGTCAGCATGGTGGCGAGCTCACTCCGGTGATGCGTCGCGTGGTTGGCCACATGCTGGAGCATCGGCCCCAGCGCCAGCCGGGACGGCCGGCCCGCGGTGTCGCGGAAATCGATCTCCCGCGCGAGATCGGTCTCGCCGAGGCCCTCGACGAACTGCCGCTGCTCCCGCTCGAGCTCGTCCCACGCCCGGCGAAGCTCGGCGAGCGTCGGGAAGTCCGTTGCGTCGGGCAGTCGCGTCGGCGAGGTGCCCTGCCAGCGCGAGAGCCAGATCCAGTCGGCGCCGTAGATGTGCGCGAACATGCCGCGGATCGTCGGGAAGCTGAACTGCTTACCGAGCTCCCGGTCCGCGTCGGCGCCGAGCGCCGTCGCCTCGTCGAAGAGCCGCCGGTTCGCCCAACGGTGGTACGCGTAGAGTCCGAGGATCAGATCGACGGCGACAGCCATGGCGCGGTCCTCCTCAGTCGATGACGGCGACGGTGTCGCCTTCCTGCACGGTCTGGCCTTCGGCCACCCGGATCTCCTTCACCGTGCCGGCGCGCGGCGCCTCGACCGGAATCTCCATCTTCATCGATTCGAGCACGATCACCGGATCGCCGGCGGCGACCGCGTCGCCCGGCTTCGTCGTGATCTGGAACACGACGCCGGTGATGTGCGCCTTGATCTCCTCAGCCATTGAACGCTCCTTGCTCGACCATCTGGGTATGGACCGCGCCGCGTCGGAAATCGGGATGCGCGAGGACGCGCTGGAGGAACGGCGCCGTCGTCTTGACGCCGTCGATGACGAGCGCGTCGAGCGCGGCCGTGAGGCGCTCGATGGCCGCGTCTCGCGACGGCCCGGCGGCGATGATCTTCATCAACAGCGGATCGTAGTGCGGCGTCACGACGCTGCCCGCGACGACGCCCGACTCGATCCGAAGACCGTCGCCGCCCGGGATGTCGAGCCGCGTGATCGTGCCCGGTGACGGCAGGAACTGCCGGGCGGGATCCTCGGCATAGACGCGGACTTCGATGGCCGCGCCGCGCTGGACGATCGCGTCCTGCGTCCACGGCAGACCGTCGCCCGCGGCGACGCGGAGCTGCGCGGCCACGAGATCGACGCCGCTCACCTCTTCGGTGACGGGATGCTCGACCTGCAGGCGCGTATTCATCTCGAGAAAGTACAAGCGCCCGTCCGCATCGACGAGGAATTCGATCGTCCCGGCATTGGCGTAGCGGATCGCGCGCGCGCCGGCCACCGCCGCTTCGACGAGACCGCGCTTCGTGCCGGCGCCGAGGTTCGGCGCCGGCGATTCCTCGACGAGCTTCTGGTGGCGGCGCTGCACCGAGCACTCGCGCTCGTGCAGATGCACGACGTCGCCGCGCCCGTCGCCGAAGATCTGGACCTCGACGTGTCGCGGCCGGGCGAGATAACGCTCCACGTAGAGCGCGCCGACACCGAACGCGGACTGCGCGCGCCGGCTCGCCGACGCGAACGAGCGCTCGAGCTCCGCGGGGTCCGCTGCGCGCGCCATGCCGATGCCACCCCCGCCGGCGGCCGCCTTGAGCATCACCGGAAATCCGACACGCTCGGCGACGCCGAGCGCCTGCGCGACGTCGGCCGACGGGCCGTCGCTGCCCGGAAGCACGGGCACACCGGCCGCGGCCATCGCCCGGCGCGCCTCGGTCTTGTCGCCCATCTGGCGGATCGCGTCCGGGGGCGGCCCGATGAAGACGAAGCCGGCCTTGCCGCACGCCTCGGCGAATTGCCAGTTCTCGCTGAGAAATCCGTAGCCCGGATGGATCGCGTCGGCGCCGGCGCCGCGCGCGGCGTCGAGAATCGCGGCGCCGCTCAGATAGCTGTCGCGTGCGGGCGCCGGGCCGATGGCGACGGCGTCATCGGCATCGCGCACGTGCGGCGCGTCGCGATCCGCTTCCGAGTACACCGCGATCGCGCGGACGCCGACCGCGTGGCAGCCGCGGATGATCCGACGGGCGATCTCGCCCCGGTTCGCAACGAGAACGGCACGGAACACTACGCGGGGCGCTCGGCGCCGACGACATCGGCCGCCACGACCCGCCAGGCGGCGCCGTCACGCTGCCAGCGCTGCTGGATGACGACGCTTCCGGGCGGGCCCGACAGCCGCGTCTTCACCACTCGCTGGGCGCCGAGGCGCGCACAGCCGACGATCTCCGTGGCGTTCGCCCCGCGCGGCAGGCGCGCGTACGCGCCGAGCACCGCATCCCGAGCGTCCGGCGCGACGTCGGCCGCAATCCCGGCGGCGTCGCCCTCGATCAGCGCGCGGCCGTGCGCTTCGACACGGCCGCGCAGGTCCGGTTCCACCTTCGTGACGTCGAACGCGGAATCGAGCGCGACGAGGTCGCCGGCGGTGTTCACACCGTCGACGTCGATGGTCACGAGCGCGGGCGAGGTGCCGTCACCGGTGACACCGCCCGCCTCGGCGAGCGCGTCCGCCAGCCGGCGCGTCCACTCGGCGACGCGCGGCGATTCACCGAGACGCGCGATCACCTGGAGACCGGCGGCGACGTGACGCCGTTCCTCCGGAATGACGCGCTCGAGGATCCGGCGCGTCGGCGGCTCGTACACCGGATTGGCGCGCTCGAGATGCCGCTCGTACGCCGCGACGAGATGCGGCTTGAGCACGCGATAGACGCCGACGAGGCGCTCGACGGTCTGGTCCCGGTCCTCCGGACGCTCGAGCAGATCCATGAAGCGGACGAAGGCCTCGTTCGGCGGCTCGGATTTCTGCGCCGCTGCGCGAAGCTCCGGTAACCGGCGCCCCCAGAGATCGGCGTGCTGCGCGCAGTCCCAGACGTGGCGGCCGAGCACGAGCTTGGCGGGCAGCTCGGCAGTGAGCGCGATCCACCCGCCCATCGTGCGCATCATCCGCTCCTCGGCGTACCGGTAATGGCGGATGACCCGCCCCGAGAGCTCGACCGAGAACTCGCCGGCGAGCGGGGACGAGGTCACGAGCGAATCACGGCCACGGAGTTCGAGGACGACCGCGGCTTCGCCGCGGGCGTTCCGAGCGACGGGGGGTATGGGGGGCCATGTCGGGGCCCCCCATCTAATAAACCGGCGAGCGTTGCGTGGACTTGATCAGGCGCTCGATTTCCTCGTCCGTGAATCCGGCGAGACGGCGGGCGTCCTTCGCGATCGAGATGCCGACCTCTTCCGGCGCGCCGTCGCGCCGCGCGCCGCCGAGGTTGAAGCGCTCGTCGATCGAATCCTGGAACTCGACGGCGCGGCGGCGGCGCTCGGGATCGTCGCGCGTCAGCTCGTTGAGCCAGCGCGAGCCCATGCGGACGTGCGTGATCTCGTCGGCGAGCACGAAGTCGACGGCACGCTCGATCACGGGGTCGCCGATCTTCTTCGCGATGTGGATCAGCTGGGCGAAGACGTCGCACGCCAGGCCTTCGAGCCCGCGGTTGACGCCCGCGACGCGCGCCGCGGCGTCCTCGGCGCAGGCGCAGCGCCACAGGATCGTCGTCTCCGGGAACTCCCCGGCGTAGCCGCCCAGGTGATCGATCAGCGCGAGGTAGATCTCGACGTGGCGCGACTCGTCCCAGACCTGGCGCGCCATGTCCATGGTGAACTCCCACGGCGCGTCCGGGAAATCGTAGACGCTGCGTCCGGCGCCTTCCATGGCCTGCAGCTCGCCGACCATGATGCCGTGCACGCGCTCGCGGATCGATTCCGGCGAGGCCAGATCGGGGAACGGCGCGAGCCCCTGCTCCACGCGCAGCTCGCCGACGTCGCGAGCCCGCATGCGGACGAAGCGATTTTCACGTGCGAGCTTGTCGTAGGCGATCGGCCGATCCATGGACGCTCCGGGCGACGAAATGTCGTGCGCGGCCGAGTGTAGCCGATGCTCCCGAGGCGCGCAAACCGCGCCCGCGATTTCGCGCGCTTACGACGGGTGTTCGGGGTCGAGCAGGCTCGCCGGCTTGACGACGCCGTCGCCGAAGCGCCGTGCGAGACGATCGACGACGTGCGCGAGCCGCTCGCGCCGGAGGGCGGCGGGATCGAGAAGGTCCAGCTGGCCTGCGGCCGCCGGCCCGAGGTGCGAGACCGACACACCGATGAGGCGAACCGGCCGGTCGAGCGGTTCTCTCGACAGCAGCGTCTGCGCGCGCCGGTAGATCTCCAGGCCGTCCTGCGTCGGGTCGGCGGTGTGACTCCGCGTCAGCGTCTGCCACGGCACGAGACGAAGCTTCAGCGTGATGCACGCGCCCGCGAGAGCCTCCGATCTGAGCTCCCGCGCCACACGCTCGGCCTGTGCGCGCAGCTCGACTTCGAGCCGGCTGCGGTCGCGGGTGTCGACGTCGAACGTCGTCTCGGCGCCCATCGACTTCGGCGGCGAGAACGGCTCCACCGGACGATCGTCGCGTCCGACCGCGAGGTCCGCGAGGTGTGCGCCGTGAGCGGCGCCGAACCGCCGCGTCAGCACCGCCGGCGACAGGCGCTGCAGCTGACCGACCGTCCGGATCCCGAGCGTCGCCAGCTCCGCGGCCGTCACCTTGCCGACGCCCCAGATACGCTCGACGCCGAGCGGTGCGAGGAACGCGGCTTCCTCGCCCGGCGCAACGACGACGAGGCCATCGGGCTTCCGGAGGTCCGACGCCACCTTCGCGAGGAACTTGTTCGGCGCGAGGCCGGCCGACGCGGTCAGCCCCGTCTCGCACCGGATGCGTGTCTTCATGGCCGCGACGGCGTCCACCGGCGTGCCGTGGAGGCGATCCGTTCCCGTGAGATCCACGAACGCCTCGTCGACGGACAGCGGCTCGACGACGGGCGAGAAGTCGGCCAGGATCGCCATGATCTCCGCCGAGACGGCCTGGTACTTCGGCATGTCGACCGGAACGAAGGCGGCCTGCGGGCAGAGCCGCACCGCCTTCGAGATCGGCATCGCGGAGCGGACGCCGAAGACGCGCGCCTCGTAGGACGCGGCGGACACCACGCCACGTCCACCCGGATCGGCGCCGACGACCACCGGGCGACCGCGCAGCTCCGGGCGGTCCCGCTGCTCGACGGACGCGTAGAACGCGTCCATGTCGACGTGCGCGATCGCGCGATGCCGCTCCACCACGCTATGCCCTCCCGTCGGCGCGGCGTCCGGCGCGCTGGCCGGGCGGAACGCGCGGTCTAGCGTGAGAGACCGACGTCCGGCGCGACGTCGGTGAGCGCGGAAACGACGAACGCGATGTGCGCGTCCAGGTCGACCCCGAGCTCGGTGGCTCCGCGATACACGTCGTCCCGGTTCACCGTCCGCGCGAACGCCTTGTCCTTGAGCTTCTTCCTGACCGACGACGGATCGAGACCCGTCACGACCTTGCCGGGCCGGACGAGCGCGCACGCGTGCACGAAGCCCGTGAGCTCGTCGCACGCGTAGAGCGCCCGATCCAGCAGCGACGTGCGCGGCATCCCGGAATAGTCGGCGTGCGCGAGGATCGCGTACACGACGTCGTCGGGCACGCCGCGGGCACGCAGGATTTCCGCGCCCTTCATCGGATGATGCGGCGCGCGCGGGTGCATCTCGTAGTCGAAGTCGTGGAGCATCCCGGCGACGCCCCAGCGGTCGGCGTCGGCGTCGTATCGCGCCGCGTACGCGCGCATCGACGCCTCGACCGCGCGCGCGTGCTTCCGCAGTGACTCGCCCTTCGTGAACTCGGTCAGCAGCGACCACGCCTGCGCGCGGTCGAATCGATCGTGCTGGGGGCCCCGACATGGCCCCCAGACCCCCACCGCTCGCCGGCCGCCGGCAAAGCCGTCGCCCGGCTCGATCACGGCGTGCGCCCTCATCGATCGTGCTGGGGGCCCCGACATGGCCCCCAGACCCCCGGCGCTCGGAGCGCCCCGGGGAACCCGTGGCGCTCCTCGACCTCGCGCAGCGGATCGCTCACCGCGCCGACCGCTCGTCGCGCTCGACGGTCTTGCGCATCGCCTCGAGCTCCGCTTCGAGCGCGCGGATACGCTCCAGCAGCTGCTCGAGCGCGTTGGCGACGGGATCCGGCAGGTCCGTCTGGTTGAGATCGATGCCGTCGGTCACGCGCTGGCCGTCGCGGAACGTGACCCGTCCGGGCACGCCGACGACGACCGAATTCGGCGGCACCTCGCGCACGACCACCGAGCCGGCGCCGATGCGGCTGCCGTCGCCGATGCGGAATGCGCCGATGATCTTCGCGCCCGCGCCGACGGTGACGTTGTTGCCGAGCGTCGGGTGGCGCTTCTCGCGCTTCGTGCTCGTTCCGCCGAGCGTCACGCCCTGCAGGAGGCTCACGTTGTCGCCGATCTCGGCCGTCTCGCCGATGACGATGCCCATGCCGTGGTCGATGAAGCAGCCGCGCCCGATCCTGGCCGCCGGGTGGATCTCGATGCCCGTCACGAACCGCGACACGTGGGACACCAGCCGGGCGAGCGTCGTCCAGCCGGCGTTCCACAGGCGATGCCCGACGCGATGCAGCGCGAGCGCATGAACGCCGGGGTAGCAGACGAGGACCTCCAGCGACGAGCGCGCGGCCGGGTCGCGCTCGCGTACGACGCGGATGTCACGCTTCAGGTCGTCGAACACGTCATCCATCCCGTCCGAGGCACGCGCGCGCCGCCGCGCGAAGCGCGCCGGCGACCACGTCGGCCGCGTGTTTCCGGTCCTCCGGCAACCCGTCGAGCGCGCGCTCGACTTCGACCGGCTCGAGCCGCGCCACGTCGTCGAGCCGCCGCCCCGCGACGAGCTCGCTGGCGGCGCTGGCCGCGGCGATCGTCGGTCCGCAGCCCCATGTCTGGAACCGCGCCTCCACCACGACGCCGTCCGGCGCGCGCAGAAAGAACCGCGCGAGGTCGCCGCATCCCTCGTACCGATCCTCGCCGACGCCGTCGGGCTCCCGCATCATCCCGGCGTTGCGCGGGTTGAGGAAATGGTCGACGAGGGTGCGGCTGTACCTCACGCAGTGACCGGCATCTTCTCGCGAAGCCTCCGGACGATCGGCTCGACGGACGCGACGACGTAATCGATGTCCTCCGCCGTCGTGGACCGCCCGAGCGAATGCCGCACGGCGCCCATCGCCCAGTCGAGCGACACCCCCATCGCGACCAGCACGTACGAGGGCTCCACGCTGCCCGACGTGCACGCCGAGCCCGCGGACACCCCCACCCCCTTGAGATCCAGGCCGAGCACGATGGATTCGGACTCGACGTTGCGGTACGACAGGTTCGCCGTCCCCGGCAGGCGCTCGGTCGGATGGCCGTTCAGCTTCACGTCCGGCACCGCCGCGCGAATGCCGTCCCAGAGCCGATCGCGCAGCGCGGTCAGCCGCGTCGCCTCGGCGGCCATGTCGCGCCCGCGAATCTCCAGGGCCTTGCCGAACCCGACGATGCCGGCGACGTTCTCGGTGCCGGCGCGCCGCCGCCGCTCGTGCTCGCCGCCGTGCTGGACCGAGACCATCCGGGTCCCCTTGCGGATCCAGAGCAGCGCCACGCCCTTCGGCCCGTAGATCTTGTGGCTGGAGGCGCTGAGCAGACTGATGCCCATGGCGTCGACGTCGATCGGCACCTTGCCGAACGTCTGGACGGCGTCGACGTGGAGCGGCACACCACGCTCGCGCGCGAGCGCGCCGATCGCGGCGATGGGCTGGATCGTCCCGACTTCGCTGTTCGCGTGCATGATGCTGATCGCGATCGTGTCCGGGCGCATCGCGTGCTTGACGTCGTCCGGATCGACCATGCCGTACTCGTCGACGTCGAGATACGTGACCGCGAAGCCCTGCGTCTCGAGCCACTGACACGTGCGGAGCACCGCGTGGTGCTCGATCTTCGACGTGATCAGGTGGCCGCGCTTCGCGGCGTACGCGACGCCCTTGATGGCGAGGTTGTCCGACTCCGTCCCGCCGGACGTGAACACGAGCTCGTCGGGACTCGTGCGCATGAACGCGGCCATCCGCGCCCGCGCCTGGTCCATGCCGTCGCGCGCTTCGCGGCCGAAGCCGTGCACGCTGGACGGGTTGCCGAACGTCTCGCTGAAGAACGGCAGCATCTCGGCGACGACGTCGGGATGCACGGGCGTCGACGCGTTGTGATCGAGGTAGACGCGGCGGCTCATCGATTGCCCCCTCCGGGTGCGGGTGTTACGCTCGCTTCGCGATGGAGCTCGCGAAGAAAAAACTCGGCCTCATGCTGTCGACCGGACCGGATCACGCGACGAATCTGCGCGCCGCGCGCGGTCTCGCGGACGCCGCGCTCGATCGCGGCGCGTCCGTCTACCTCTACCTCATCGACGACGGCGTGCGGGCGCTGCGCGACGTGCGACCGCTCGCGGACCGCGGCGCGAAGCTGTTCGTCTGCGCGTACGGCTGTCAGAAGCGGCGCATCGCGCTCGAGGACGCCGACACCGTCACGTACTGCGGTCTCGTCGTGCTCACCGACCTGATCAACGGCACGGATCGCTTCATCGCGCTCAATTGACCTGGGGGCCCCGACATGGCCCCCAGACCCCCAGCGCTCGGCCGGCGCCGGGGAACCCGGCGCCGGCCTCGAACACGCGGGAAGGACCACGATGCCACCGTCTGAGCAAGCGCCTGTGCTCGTCGTCATCTCCAGCGACGCCCGCCAGTCGCACCGCGCCAACGAGGGCATGCGGATCGGCCTCGGCATCATCGCCGGCGAAAACGAGGTGACGTTCGTGCTCACCGGCCACGGCGTCCATCTGCTCGACGGCGACACCGACGACCTCGTCGACGGCGACGACATCGCGAAGTTCCGCGCGAATCTCAAAGCGCTCGACATCCCCTTCCACGTCGATCGCGATGCGATTCCCGACGATCCGGACTGGAACGCCGACGGCCATCCCGTCGTGCCGCTCTCGCGCGATGAGCTCGCCGCCCTCGTGACGCGCGGCCGCCGCTTCATCGTGTTCTGATGGCGACCGTCCTGCACCTGCTCAAGGCGGGCGGCCATCCGCTGGCCGACGAGACGATGCGGCGGGAAGTCGCCGCCGGCGACCGCGTCACGGTCGCGCTGCTCGACGGCGCCGCGTCGGCCGGCGTGCCCGCCGGCGTCCGGCGGGTTCGCGTTCCCGAGGACGTGTCCTACTCGCAACTCCTGGACCTCGTGTTCGAAGCCGAGCGCGTCATCGCGTGGTAACCGCTCGTCCGCCTCAGCGGCCGCGGTGCTCCTCCAGCCACGCCATCTGGATCTTCTCGAGCATCCCTTCGTTCGACGCCTTCACGTCGTCGGAGAACCCGTCGAGCTCGGTCACCCAGCGGTGCAGATCCGTGAATCGCACGGTGAGCGGGTCCGTGTCGGGAAACTTCTCGGCGAGCGCGATGGCGATGTCCTCGGCGTCGCGCCAGCGCAGGCTCACTTCGGGATCTCCACGACGACGTCGCCGCGCACGACCGCCTGGCAGCCGAGGCGCGAGTGGATGGTGAGGCCTTCCGCCATGTCGAGCCGGTCCTCCTCGTCCTCCTGCATCTCGGACAGGTTCTCCTTGCCTTCGCGCACGACGACGTGGCACGTCGTACAGGCGCAGCTGCCGCCGCAGTTGTGCTCGAGTTCGATGTCGTTGGCGAGCGCGATGTCGAGCACCGAGCCCGGCTTGCCGTGGTCGCCGAACGGGTACTTCGTATCGTCCACCTCGACCGTCTGGTTGAGGGGGAGAAACGTCACGCGGTGTACAGCCATCACTGCGACTCCATGATCTCGTCGGCGCGGCGGCTCTGGATGGCGCCCCTCAGCGCCGCGTCCATCATCACCTCGGCGAGGTGTTCCGTCGCCCGGTTCAACGCGGTCGTCGTCTCGATGATCACGTGGCGATCGTCCCCGCCACGTGCCTGCCGGAGCTTCGCGAGGGCGGCCTCGATCGCGCGCCGCTCTGCGTCCGTCGCGAGATGCGCGCCCTGCCGCAGCGCGCGCTCCACGTGCGTGATCACCGTGTCGGCCTCGTTCCGCGCCTCGATCAGCAGGCGCGTCTCGACGTCGGCTTCGGCGTACGTGAACGAGTCCTCGACCATGCGCTGGACTTCCGTCTCGCTCAGACCGTAGGTCGGCTTCACCTCGATCGCCGCCGCCTTCCCCGTTCGGAGCTCTTTCGCCGTCGTCGTGAGCAGGCCGTTGGCGTCGATCAGGAACGTGACCTCGATCCGAGGCATGCCCGCCGGCATCGGATCGATCCCGGAGAGCTCGAACCGCGCGAGCGATCGGCAATCTTTCGCCAGCTCGCGCTCACCCTGCAGGACGTGCATGTCGACGACGGTCTGCCCGTCCACGGACGTCGTGAACATCTCCCGTGCGCTCGTCGGGATGGTCGTGTTGCGCGGAATCAGCACGCTCACGATGCCGCCGAGCGTTTCGATCCCGAGCGACAGCGGCGTGACGTCGAGCAGCAGCATGTCGGTGATGCCGCCCGCGAGGATGTGGGCCTGGACGGCGGCGCCGAGCGCGACGACCTCGTCGGGATTCAGCTGGCTGTGCGGCACGCGGCCAAACAGCTCCTGCACGCGACGGCGCACGAGCGGGACACGCGTCGAGCCGCCGACGAGCACGACCTCGTCGATCTCGGACGCGCCGAGCCCGGCGTCCTTCAGCGCCTGCCGGCACGGGCCGAGCGTCTTGGCCACGAGCGGCGCAATCAGCCGCTCGATGTCGTCACGCGGGATGTCGCGGTGATACGTGAAATCGGCGAACGGGATCGTCAGCGTCGTCCGCTCCACGGTCGAGAGCCGCATCTTGGCCGCCTCGGCGGCGAGCCGCAGCTCCTGGGCGGCGTCGGCATCGCGCACCAGATCGACGCCGGCCTGCGCGAGCTCGCGATGATGATGGGACTGGATGTCTTCGGCCAGCCACAACATCAGCACGCGATCGAAATCGTCACCGCCGAGGTGCGTGTCGCCGTTCGTCGCGAGGACCTCGAAGATCCCCTCGTTGACGCGCAGGATGGAGATGTCGAACGTGCCGCCGCCGAGGTCGTAGACCGCGACGACGCCGCGCTTGAGACGGTCGAGGCCGTAGGCGAGCGACGCCGCCGTCGGCTCGTTCACGATGCGGACGACGTCGAGGCCCGCGATGCGGCCGGCGTCGCGCGTCGCCTGGCGCTGGCTGTCGTTGAAGTACGCGGGCACGGTGATGACCGCCTGCTCGATCGCCTCGCCGAAATGCCGCTCGGCGCGCTCCTTGAGCGCCCGCAGCACGACCGCGGACACCTCCGGCGGCGTGACCTCGCGCCCCTCGACCTGGATCTTGACGATCCCGTCGGCGGGCGCGATGGCGAACGGCAGGTAGCGCAGCTCACCCTTCACGTCGTCGAAGCCGCGGCCCATCAGCCGCTTCACCGAGTAGACCGTGGCGCGCGGCCGGCGCACGAGCTGGCGGCGCGCGGCCTCGCCGACGAGGATGCCTTCGGGCGTGAACGCCACGATCGACGGCAGCAGCGCGCGCCCGCGCTCGTCCGGGATGACGCGCGGCAGATTCGTCTTCTCGTCGACGTACGCGACGAGGCTGTTCGTCGTCCCGAGGTCAATGCCGATGATGCGGGACATGGTCCTCCTGCGTTTCCTCGAGCGCGGCGTTCAGGTCGTCGATCACGGTGCGCAGATAGGCGCGCGTCGCGAGCGACCGCTTCAGCGCGTCGAGGGCCTGCCGCCGATCCGCCGGCCCGGCGTCGTCCCAGCGCGCGGACAGCGGGCCGGTCAGACGCGCGGATTCCTCGCGCTGCCGCGCGGCCAGCGCATCGCGCTCGGCCACGAGCCGCGCCCGTGACGCCTGGTCGAGTCCGCCGGCCTTTGCGTCCTGCAGCATTTCCTGGAGCTCGAAGATCTCCTCCAGCAGCTCAGGCGGCGCCTGCGGCTTCACCGCCGCGCCTTCCTTCGTCTCGCGCCCCTCCTCGAGCCGGATCAGGTACTCGATGCGCGCGATCGGATCGCGCAGCGCGCGGTACGCCGCGTTCACGAGCGCCGACTGCTCGAGCGCGCGCGCCTGCTCGTCCGGCGGCGCCGCGTGCTGGTAGTCGGGATGCCAGCGGCGCGACAGCTCGTAGAAGCGCGCTTGCAGCGCAGCCTGGTCGATCCCGAGCTTGCGGTCGAGCCCGAACACTTCGAAATAGTTCATCTGCTCTATGCGTCCCCGAAAATAGGAACGGGCCCGAGGTTCGGGCCCGCCCGCGTCAGTTCGGACGACCCCGGTCAGGCGGAGAAGGACGTCCCGCAGCCGCAGCTCGACTTGGCCTGGGGATTCACGAAGGTGAAGCCGCCCGTGAGTCCCTGCTGCACGTAGTCGAGCGTCGTGCCGTTCAGATAGAGGTAGCTCTTCTTGTCCACGACGACCTTCACGCCCTCGACGTCGAACTCCTTGTCGTGCGGGCCCACCTCCGAGTCGAACTCGAGCAGGTAGCTGAGACCCGAGCAGCCGCCGCCCTTGACTCCCATGCGGAGGAACACGTTGTCCCCCAGGTTCTGGGCGCGCCTGAGCTCGTGGACCTGTTTGACTGCCGTCTCCGTCAGATTGACCATGGAACGGACGTCCTCCCTTTTCTCACCGCGCCGCCGTCTCGGCGTTCTTGGTCTTGTAATCCGCGAGCGCGGCCTTGATCGCGTCTTCCGCCAGCACCGAGCAGTGGATCTTCACCGGCGGCAGCTTCAGCTCGTTCACGATGTCGGTGTTCTTGATCTTGGCCGCCTCGTCGATCGTCCTGCCCTTCAGCCACTCGGTGGCGAGGCTCGACGACGCGATCGCGCTGCCGCACCCGAACGTCTTGAACTTCGCGTCCTCGATCACCCCGGTCTCGAGATTGACCTTGATCTGGAGCTTCATGACGTCGCCGCACTCCGGCGCGCCGACCAGGCCGGTCCCGATTCCGGGCGTGTCCTTCGTGAAGGACCCGACGTTCCGTGGGTTGTTGTAGTGATCGACGACCTTCTCGCTGTAGGCCATGGCCCCCTTGCCCCCTATTCGCCTTTCCACTGGATCGTCTTCAGGTCGACGCCTTCCTTCGCGAGCTCCCAGAGCGGTGACATCTCACGCAGCCGATGCACGACTTCGATGGTGCGCGTGCCGACGAGCTCGACCTCCTCCTCGGTATTGAACCGATGGAGGCTGAACCGGATCGACGAATGCGCCAGCTCCGCCGAGGCGCCGAGCGCGGCGATGACGTACGACGGCTCGAGCGTCGACGAGGTGCACGCGGAGCCGGAGCTGAGCGCCGTCTCCTTGTTGAGCCCCATCAGCACCGACTCACCCTCGACGTACGCGAAGGAGATGTTCAGGTTCCCCGCCAGCCGGCGCTCCGGATGACCGTTCAGGAACGCTTCCTCGACGCTCGACAGGATCAAATCTTGTAATCGGTCGCGCAGCTTCGCAAGCCGCGCGCCCTCGTCGGCCATTATCTCGCGGCTGACCTCGGCGGCCTTGCCGAAGCCCACGATGAGCGGCACCGGCAGCGTGCCCGACCGCATCCCGCGCTCGTGACCGCCGCCGTCGATCAGCGGCGCGATGCGCACGCGCGGCCCCTTGCGCCGCACGTACAGCGCGCCGACGCCTTTCGGGCCGTACATGAGATGCGCCGTGCAGGACAGCAGGTCGATGCCCATCGCTTCGACGTCGATCGGTGTCTTGCCCGCCGCCTGCGTCGCGTCCGTATGGAAGATGACGCCCTTGGCCTTCGCCAGCTTGCCGATCGCGGCGATATCCTGGATCGTCCCGATCTCGTTGTTTGCGAACATGACGGAGACCAGGATGGTCTTCGGCGTGATCGCCTTTTCGATCTCCGCGACGTCCACGAGGCCGTCCGGCTGGACCGGGACGTACGTCACTTCGAAGCCCTGACGCTCGAGGCGCTTCGCCACGTCGATGCCGGCGCGCTGCTCGATCACCGTCGTGACGATGTGGTTGCCCTTTTCCCGGTACATCTCGGCGACGCCCTTGAGCGCGAGGTTGATCGACTCGGTGCCGCCGGACGTGAACACGATTTCTTTCGGGTCGCGGGCGCCGATGAGCTGCGCGATCTGTGCGCGCGCACGGTCCACGGCGCCTTCGGCTTCCCACCCGAACGGATGATTGCGGCTCGCCGGGTGGCCGAACTTCTCGGTGAAGTACGGCAGCATCGCCTCGAGGACGCGCGGATCCACCGGCGTCGTCGACTGCGCGTCCATGAAAATCGGGAACTTCACGGCCATCGCATCGGTCTCCTCGACAGGATGTGCGTCACATCCCGCTCTCACGCCCTGATCGACAGCAGCTCCGGCACGTCGTCGGCCGTGAGCTCGCTGAGGCTCATCGTGTCCAGCATCTGGCTGATTGCGGCCTGGATCTTCTGCGCCGGCCGACGGAGATTACAGCGCTCCATCTGCGGGCATTCGCTCGTCGCCTCGTAGCAGTCGACGATGCGGATCGGGCCCTCGAGCGCGCGGATCACCTCGCCCACGGTGATCGCGGTCGCGCGCCGGGCGAGCGCGTACCCGCCCTTCGGCCCGTTCTGGCTCGTGATCAGCCCTTCCTTCGCCAGGCGTTGCAAAATTTTCGCGAGCAGTTCCGGCGGAATCCGGAACTCGTCGGCGATGCGCTTGGTGCTCACCGCGCCGAGGTTCTCGTTGACGGCGATATAATGAATCGCCATCAGCCCGTAGTCGGCACGCTTCGTGAATCGGAGCATCTAACGCCTTGTCCCTTTCCCCATGGGCTGCGAACCCGCACCGGTACGGCACGACGCCGCGCCCGATAAGAGAGTATACCCGACGCTTTTGATCGGCGACTAATTTAGTCGGAGTCTCCTGCCGGGACCCGTTCCTGTCAAGGGTGAGCCAATGACCGACCATCTCGACTTCGAGTCCGACCTGTTCCGGACGACGATCCAGCAGCTCGATCAGGTCGCCGCACGGCTGAACCTCGACGACGATATCCATGAGCGCCTGCGCTATCCGCGCCGGGCGCTCGTCGTCTCCGTTCCCATCCGCATGGACAGCGGCAAGACCGCGGTCTTCACCGGCTACCGGGTGCACCACAACACGGTGCTCGGTCCGACGAAGGGCGGGCTGCGATACGCGCCCGACGTCAACCTCGGCGAGGTCACGGCGCTCGCGATGCTGATGAGCTGGAAATGCTCGCTGATGGGTCTGCCGTACGGCGGCGCGAAGGGCGGTGTCCGGTGCACGCCGCGCGATCTGTCGCGCACCGAGCTCGAGCACCTGACGCGGCGCTACACCGCCGAGATCATTCTACTGATCGGTCCCGACCTCGATATCCCCGCGCCGGATCTCGGCACCGACGAGCAGACGATGGCGTGGATGATGGACACCTACTCGATGACGCAGGGCCGCACGGTGCCCGGCGTCGTGACCGGCAAGCCGCTCCTCGTCGGCGGCTCCGCGGGACGCCGCGAGGCGACCGGGCGCGGGATCGTGTACGTGCTCTACCAGGCGGCGCGCCACCTCGGCCAGGAGATCCGCGGTCGCAAGGTCGTCGTTCAGGGCTTCGGCAACGTCGGCAGCGTCGCCGCGCGTCTCCTCTGGCGCGAAGGCGCGATCCTCGCCGGCGTCGCCGACTACAAGGGCGCCGTGTGGAATCCCAACGGACTCGACGTCGGTGAGCTCGAGCGCCACGTCGCGGCATCCGGCACGGTCGTCGGCTTTCCCGGCGCCGACGTGCTGAACAACGCCGAGATCCTGGAACAGCCGTGCGACATCCTCATCCCCGCCGCGATCGGCTCGCAGATCCGCGAGGACAACGCCGATCGCATCAAGGCGTCGATCATCGCCGAGGGCGCCAACGGGCCGACGACGCCGGAGGCCGACCGCATCCTGAAGGACCGCGGCGTCACGGTCATTCCCGACGTGCTCGCGAATGCCGGCGGCGTGGTCGTGTCGTACTTCGAGTGGGTGCAGGGGCTGCAGTACTACTTCTGGCGCGAGAGCGAGATCACCGCGCGGCTGCAGGAAGTGATGACGCGCGCGTTCAATCGCGTGTGGGCGTTGGGGACGAAAGAGGGCGTGGACCTGCGCACGGCAGCACTGATGGAGGGCATCCGGCGAGTCGCGGAGGGCTACAAGATCCGGGGCCTGTACCCGTAGCGAGGTCGAGGGGCGCCCCGGGTTTCCCGGGGCGGCCCGAGCGTTGGGGGGGGTGGGGGCCATATCGGGGCCCCCCAATTGATCAGTCGACCCAGGCCTTGCGCAGCTCCGCGGCGCTGTCCTCGGGCGCCTTCTCCGTGACGTAAATCCCCCCGACACGGTTCGCGCGCTCGGGCTCCACCTGGATCTCGATGTGCCAGTGGTAGTCGTCGCGAAGCGTCGCCCACTCACCCTGGAGGATCCGCGACCGGAGGTTCGGCGCGTTGTGCATCTGGATCTCGTATCCCGGATCGCCGAAGCGCTCGGCGAGCGCGCGGAAATAGCTGCGGTACAAGGCCGCGAGCTCGGCGGCGGCCTCGGCGGTCAGCGCGTCTTCGTACGAGCAGGAATGGCGGCGCGGCAGGATCCACGTCTCGAGCGGCGTCCGCGCCGCGTACGGCACGATCACCGCGAACGCCGGCGTGAGCTTCACGATGCGCTCGCCCGCCGCGATCTCCTGCCGCATCAGGTCGCAGTAGAGGCACCGGCGCTTGTACTGGTAGTACTCGCGCGCCTCGCGCAGCTCGCGCCGCGTCGCCGCGAACACGATCGGGATCGCCGTCAGCCGCGAATACGGGTGATGCGGCGCGACGCCCGGTTTCTTGTGGCGCCGCGAAATCAGGATGTCGCGGATCTGTCCGTCGCGCTTCAGATCGACGAGCCGGTCGCGGTACATCCACAACGCCGATTCGATCTGATCGACGGTCATGGTGGCGAGCGTGTCGTCGTGCCGCGGCGATTCCAGGATCAGTTCCGAGGCGCCGCGGGGCGTGATCATGTCGTACATCCCGACCCCTTCACGCACGAGCTCGCTCTCGACGCGGAAGTAGGGATCGGATTCGGGCACGACGCGGACACTCCAGCCACCGGTGTTCGGCGCCGAGCCGTCCTTGCGGTAGGCGGCGATCTCCGGCGCGGTGGCCGCCTCGCCGCCCGGACAGTAGGGACAGTCGGCAGACGGCTCCGAGCCGGCCTTCGGCCGGATCAGGACCCAGTTGCCACGCGTCGGATCTTTTCTGAGCTCGTCCACGAAATGTCGAACGGGGCGGAGAACGGGCGCCCCGCGGGGCGCCCCGGTCGGGGCCGCGTGTCTACTCCTTGAGCTGGTTCCGCAATTTGCGGAGGTGCTGCCGCGCGACGTCCACCCAGTCCTTCTCGGACGGCAGCTGCGCGGCGAGCGCAATGTAGCGTTCCCACTGCACGATCGCCTCGCGCGGATCGACCTTCTCGTACACGAGCGCGAGATTGTACAGGGCGCCCGTGTGCTTCGAATCCAGGTCGATGACGCGCCGGTATTCGTCGAGAGCTTCCTTGTAGAGGCCCTTCTCCTCGTAGACCTCGCCGAGCCCCATCCGCGCGTCGACCGACGCCGGATCGAGCTCGATCGCTTTCTTGTAGGCGTTCACGGCCTCGTAGTACAGGCCCTTCTCGGAATAGTAGATCTTGCCGAGCGACAGGTGCACGCGCGGATTCACCGGGTTGTACACGAGCGCCTTCTGATACGCGCCGATCGCCGCGTCCACCTCGCCCTTCGCCGCGCGCGCGTCGCCCAGGCCGACGTGCGCTTCGGCGTAGAAGGGCCGCAGCTCGATCGCCTTCGTATACGCCTCCACCGCCTGGTCGAACAGGCGGCGCGGTGCGGCGAGGAAGAGGTCGCCGAGCGCCTTCAGCGGCTCCGGCAGCAAGGGATCGAGCTGCGTCGCGGCCCGGAATTGCGCCGCCGCCTTCCACCGGTTCCCGAGCGCCTGATGCACGGTGCCGAGCGTGTACTGCGCGACCACGAAATTCGGATCGGCCTCGATGGCGCGCGACAGCAGCTCCGCGGCCGCCTCGCGGCTCTCCTGCTTCGCGCGGTAGAGCTCGATCTGGCCGCGCGTGAAGAGCTCGAACGCGCGCATCGAGCGCGTCGGCCGCGCCGCCTTTTCCATGCGGCCGGCCTCGCCCTCGCTGATCGTCACGCGGAGCGTCCGGGCGAATGCCGTCGGCAGCGTGCCGAGCCGCGTGATCAGGTCGCTCTCGGTGACCGTGATCGGCTCGAGCGCGACCGTCTCGACGTTGGCGCCTTTCATCTCGGCCAGACGGGGCTGCACGACGATGTCGGTGTTCGTGCGGTGGATGCGACCGAAGAGCGCGGCCTCGGCGCGAACGCCGCGCATCGCCTGGACGACGACGTCGTCGCCCCACACCTCCGGCGAGCCGAACGAGGCCAGCCGTGACCGCTCGATCTGCACGAACGACGGATGTTGCGCGAGGGCGAGGCCGACGACCTGCGCCGCCCCTTCGCCGAGCCACTGCTGCTCCCTCGCGAGCGTGGAGGCGTCGAACGGCAGCACCAGCACCGTCCGCGGCTTGGCCGCGGCGTCGGCCGCCGCGACGAAGACGAGCACGAGCGCCACCGCCAGGAGCGCAGGCCGAGCGTGACGACCGATCATGCGCGTTCCTCCCGTCCGGGCTCGCCGCCACGTCGGCTGCCGAAGCGTGCGATCAGGGAGCTGATCACGCCGCCGCCGAGGCGTCGAATCGCGATCTCGGGGAGCATCATGAGCGCGACCAGCCCGACGAGCCACGGCCAGATCTCGACCGCGATCCTCGACTGCCGCCGCGCCTTGAGGAAGACGTCCTTCGGGTCCGCCACCGCGGTGCCGCCCGTCAGGTCCGCCATCTCCTTCAGGAGGACCTCGTCCACGCCGAGGTCCCGGAGTTCCTGCGCATACGGTACCACCAGCCCCGCGAGCTGCGAGCCGACGACCCGCTCGCCGCGGCGCTGCGCCATGCCCACGAGGTACACGCCTTCCTTCGGCGCCGGGAACCGCCCGCGATACCGGCCGGGTCCCACCTGCTCCAGATCGATCACCGTGCGCTCGCGGTCCGGCGCGACGACCCCGACCTGGGAGTCGAGGAAGTTGATGAAATCGCCCTTGCCGTCGACCGCGTCGACGATGACCTCGCCGACCTCGTCGCGGCGATCCACGCGCGCGACGGTGTCACTCCGGGTGCCGCTGCGGAGCGTCCACCGCGTCAGCTGCGCCCAGAACTTGTTGAAGTCGCGCCACCGGAGCCAGAGCACGCCCCACTTCGCTTTCGCGTCGGACGTGAACGCGACGGTGCGGCCGAGGCCGTAGCGCCAGGTCGCCAGGACGGGGTCTTCCTGGTGGCTCATCAGCACGAGCTCCGCGGTCGACTTCACGGTCGCCGCGACGTAGCCGCCGAGCGGCGGCACGGCTTTCCAGTCGATATCCTGCATCGCCTCGTGCCCGGGTGCGGTGAGCTGCGGCTTGAACGGCTGCTCGATCAGCGACGCCTTGGACGCGAGCTGCGTCTCCAGCGTGAAGATGCGCGGAATCGTCTGCGAGTCTTCCGTGTAGTAGGCGCCCCCACTTCGCGATGTCGACCATCAGCGGCACGTCCGCGTCCTTGCCGATCGCGACGCTCGAGACGGTGATCTTGTCCTTCACCATGCGGCGCAGGAGCCCGGCGAAATCACCGCGCGTCATCTGGCCGTCGGACAGGAAGATCACGTGCTTGAGCAGCGCCGGGCGCTCGAACAGCTGCGCGTACGAGTCCTTCAGCGCCGGATAGCCGTCGGTACCGCCGCCGGCCTTCACCGTCGCGATCGCGTGATGGATCGCCTGCTTGTCGCGCGCGGACCGGATCCCGACGTCCCAGAGGAACTCGGTGTCCCAGCTCTGGACGCCGACCTCGTTGCGCTCGTCGAGCAGATCGACGACGAGGTGCGCGGCCTCCTTCGCGAGATCGAGCTTCGTGATCTTCTCGTCCGTCGACATCGCCATCGAGCCGGACCGGTCGATCGACAGCACGACCGCGAGGCTCGGGATCTCGACCTTTTGCTTGACCTCCATCGTGACGGGCAGCGCTTCCTCGATCGGCGTGCGGTAGTAGCCGCCGAGACCGAAGCTCTCCTCGCCGCCGAGCATCATCAGTCCACCGCCGTGCTCGCGGACGTAGTCGCGGATGTGGCCCATCTGCGGACGCGTCAGCTTCAGCGACGAGACGTTCGACAGGATCAGCCCGTCGTACTTCTGCAGGCCGGCGAGGTCTTGCGGAATCCCGGACGGCTCGACGACCGTCACGTCGATGTTCTGCGAGCGAAGCGCAGCCGCCAGCGAGCCGGCGTGGCTCTTGTCCTTGTCCGCGATCAGCACCTGCGGCCGGCCGCGCACGACGACGGTACCGACCGCGCGGTTGTTGTCCTCGATCGTGTCGCCCTCGATCTCGAGCGCCGCCTGGTAGACGTGGATGCCGCTCGAGTCGAGCGACTGCCGATAGCTGAAGACGTTCTTGCCGGCCGACAGGCGGACGACCTGCGATCCGAGGAACTCGCCGTTCCGGAAGAGCGACAGGCGCCCCTGCGTGTCCTTGAGGCTCCAGGCGACGACCTTCGCCTGGAACGGCTCGCCGAACTTCACTTCCTGCGGCAGGACCATCGCCTCGGCGACGACTTCCTGGGAGAACGTCAGCGGCGCGGCGACGTAATGGACGTCGATCGCCGCGTTCTTCGCCGCCTGCGCCGCGGAGAGTGCGTTCCCGGCGTTCTGGCGACCGTCCGTCAGCATGACGATGCGGTTCGCCTGCCCCGGCGCGAGACTCGCGAGCGCCAGCTGCAGCCCCTGGAAGAGGTTGGTGCCGCGGCCGCCGATCTCCGCCTTCGGCCGGTCCGGCGCGCCGCGATTCGCGAGCGACTGATCGACCACGGCGTGCTCGCCGAAGACGACCACGCCGTTCTTGTCACCGGGCTTCATGTGCTTCGCGGCTTCGTTCACGAACCGCCACGCGCGCTCGCGGGCGGCGAGGCTCACGCTGTCCGACACGTCGAGCAGGAACATCACGTTCATGCGGTCGACCCAGCGCGGCACGGTCGGACGCGCCAGCGTGGCGAGCAGGATCACGACCAGCGCCGTGCGCAGACCGAGGGCCCAGCGGTCCGACATGTTCGCCGGCACGCGGAGCCGGCCGCCGGCCTGCCGCCGCCAGTAGAGGAAGCCCTCGAGCGCGAGGAGCGCGGCGGCGAGCATCACGAACAGGGGCCACAGCTCACGCTGGATCGGCAGGGGCGCGGACGCCGCCGGCGTCGCCTGGGCGTGCGCCGGCAACGGCCGCGGCGCGACGTTGGATTCGTCGGCGTCCATCAGGTTGACGGCGATGCGGATGTCGCCCTTGGCCGTCGCGAGCGTGTAGACGCCGACCTCGTCGGTCTCCGTGAAGGACACCACGCCCCGCGTGACCTGTCCCTTCACGGAGCGCCCGCGCGGGGTGCTGACGGTCACCGTGCTCACGCCGTGCTCGACGGGCACCAGGATCGGCTGGCCCGACGCGAGCTGCAGGCTCGTCTGGTCGAGACCGGCTGGATGCAGCCAGCGCAGCGAGTTCGACAGGATCAGCGGGAACGCCACGCGCAGCGGGAAGTCCGTCTTGAACAGATCGAAGCCGACGAACACGGCCTTGCGGTCGGCTTCCTCGAGCGCGTAGATCAGCGGGCCGCCAACGGCCTCGACGAGCGAGCGGCCGGCGGCGAGCGGCCGCATGCGCACCGCTTCCTCGATGGCGACCTTGGCGAACTCGACGTGGCGCATGACCGGATGCTTCCGGTCCCAGTCCATGATCGTCGGACGCTCCATGCGGCCGAGGAGCTCGAGGGGCACGTCGGACGGCACGCCGTTCACGAACACGAACCGGCCGGGGCCCACGCGCGTCGGGTTGACGGAGTCGATGATGACGACGTCGGCCTCGCCCATCCCGCCCTGGTACTCCTCGGGCGTCTTCACCTCGTACTCGACCTGCGGGTCCGTCTTGAGGACTTTTTCGAGGAACAGGTTGCCCGGACTGACGAGGTGAACCTTGATCTTCCGCGTCGGCGGCAGCACGGCCCACGCGACGTTGTCGGCCTCGAGGTCGTCCGACACGCTGAGACGCGCCGTCACCGTGCCGCCACCGTTGTGGCTGAACGGAACGACGACCGAGCGCCGGACGCTCGGCTCGAGGGTCACGGACTTCTCCGCGATGACGCCGTCGCCGACCTCGATCTTGAAGCTGAAGGTCTGCGTCTCCGCCGTGTAGTTCACGAGCGAGACGAAGGCCTGGTGGTCGAACGTCCCGTAATACGTCTTCCGGACGGCGAGATTCGTGATGCCGACGTTGTGGCCGCCGCGTCCGATGCCGACCCAGCGGATCCGGCCGTCCGACGTCTCCGGCGACTCGGCCAGCGTGTAGGCGCCGTCCGTGAAGACGTGGATCTGCGCGCGCGGATCGTCGCCGACCAGCGCGCGGGCCGTGCGCACGGCCTCGGTCAGCCGGTTCGGCAGGTCGCGCGCGTGCATGGCACGGATCCCGGCGATCGCGCGGTCGCGGTCGCGGCCGAGCGGGACGATCACGCGCGGCTGCACGCCCGCCTCGATGACCATCACCTCGGCGCCCTCGCCGAGCCGCGACACGAGCGACACCGCCTCGCTCCGCGCGACGGCGAATCGCGACGGCGCGACGTCGCGGGATTTCATCGACGCCGACGCGTCGAGCACGACGACGACCTTCTGCGCGCCGACCCCCATGACCGTGAGCGCCGGCCGCGCGAGCGCGAGCGACAGCATCAGCAGCGCGAGCACCTGGAGGAGCAGCAGCGGGTCGCGCTGCAGGCGCTGGAAGAACGCGGAGGCCTCGCGGTCGCGCAGCTCCGAGCCCCAGAGGAACAGGCTCGGCACGCGCCGTTCGCGCCGCCGCACCTTGAGGAAGTACAGCAGCACGAGCGGCAGCGAGAGCGCGAAGACCGCGAAGGCGATCGGTGACAGGAAACTCATGTCAGGACGAGGCCCTTCAGCTGCGCCAGCACGAATTCCTCGGCCGGCGTGTCCGTGATGACGCGGTGGTAGCCGAGCTCACGCGTACGGCAGAACGTCTCGACGCGCTCGAGGAACTGGTGGAGACGCTCGCGGTAGGCGCGGATGGCCTCCCCGTCGACGGTGATCTCCCGGGGCTCGCCGGTCTCGGCGTCGATCAGGCGCAGGTCACCGCCGAACTCGGGATTGACCTCCTGCGGATCGAGGAGATGGATGACGTGCACGTCGAAGCGCCGCTCGAGCAGCGCGCGGATGCCGGCTTCGAAGCCGAGCGGATCGAGCAGATCCGACACGACGACGGCCAGGCCGGGCTCGCGCGAGCGCATCGCGTAGCCGGTGATCGCGTCGTTCAGCCGCGTGGCGCCGTCGGGCTTCACGCGCGCGAGGAAATCGACCAGCGGACCGAACTGGTTCCGGCCGCGCGTGGGCGCCCAGCCCTCCCCGCCGCGCTCCTTCAGGATGCCGACGCCGACGCGCTCGAGGTTCACGAGGCCGATGAAGCCGAGCGCGGCCGCGAGCTTCGCGGCGTACTCGAACTTCGTCGGGCGCCCGAAGTCCATCGAGGCCGACGCATCGACGAGCAGGTGCTGGCAGAGGTCTTCCTCGTCGACGAACACCTTCACGTGGAGGCGATCGAGGCGCCCGTAGATGTTCCAGTCGACGTAGCGCAGGTCGTCGCCCACGCCATACGCGCGGTAGTCGCAGAACTCGACGCTGTGCCCGCGCCGCGGGCTCTTGCGCTCGCCTTTCACCCGGCCGCGGAACACGCGCCGCGAGGCGAGCGACAGGCGCTCGAGCTGCGCCAGGAACTCTGGCGCGAACAGCGTCTGACGGTCGAGGGCGGGCACGTCTAGCGCTCGTCCAGCGACTGGAAGTAGTCCTTGATCTGGCCGTGGAAGTCGCGAGGCACCTGCTCGCGCGCGATCGAGTCCTCCATCATCTTGCGGTACTGGCCGATGACGCCGAGGTACTGCATCCGCGATTCCATCTTGCCGCCGCGGCCGGTCATGTTCGTGTCGTAGCCGTCCTTGCGACCGCGGCGCGATTCGCCTTCGACGCCGGCGTCGAACGGATTCGCGCGCAGGCGCTGCGTGGCGTCGCCCTTCGGTGACGGGCTGCGGCCCTTGCCGGGCATCATGCCTTCGCCCTCGCCGAAGTCCTGGTCCTCGGGGCCGCCGCTGCCGCGCGTCCCGTCGCCGCGGCTCGCGCGATCGTCTTTCCCGCCGCGCAGGTTCTTGCCCGAGCGCCTCGCTTCCTCGGAGGCGCGCATCTTGTTGAGCGCCTTCTCCATCGCCTCGAGCGCCTTGTCCTGGTTGCCGCCCTCGAGCGCGTCCATGCCTTCCATCGCGTCCTGCGACCAGTTCTGATTGCCCTTGCGCCCGAGCCGCTCCATCTCCTGCAGCAGCTCGCGCAGCTTGTCGGGCGAGATCTGATCCGGACGCATGCCGCCGCGGAGCGCCTTCGACTTGCGGAAGACCATCTTGTACTGGCTCTGGGTGAAGTCGGACTGGAGGTCCGGCAGACGGTCGACCTGCTCGAGCATCTTGAGACGCTCGTCGCCCTTCTTGAGGAAGCTGTTGAAGTCCGGCCGCTGGCTCGCGAGCGACGTGTCCTTGAAGATCGCGGCGAGGTCGCCCTGCGCGGACGGCGCGCCGGACGCGCCGCGCTGCATGTAGTCCCGCTCCTCGAACGACGGCCGCCGCATCGGGTCGCGCGGCATCGGCCGCGCCCGGTCTTCGAGCATCGTCGACGCGACCCGCTCCTTGGTCTCGTCTTCCGCCGTCGACGCCGTGGTGTCGAACAGCCGGCCGGACGGCATCGGCACCGGCGGCGCGAGCGCGAGCACGACCGCGGCGATCAGCGGTACCGGCAGCAGCTTCGCCTCGCGCGGCACGACGCGCCGGACGATCTGCCTGATCTTCAGCTGCCCGACGCGCGCGCCCGCATCCGCGAGCAGGGACTGGATCATCGGACCGGCCTCGGGTCGCTTCGCGCACTCGAGCGCCGTCGTCACGCGGTCGGCGAGGCCGAACGCGCGGTCCGCGAGGCGCGCGGCGTCGAGCGGACCGACGCGCCGGACGAAGCCGTAGAGCAGACCGCCGAGCGCACCGGCGGCGATCGCCGCGATGCCGAACGGAGCCGCCCAGACGGCGAGCGGTCCTTTCACGAGCAGCAGCACGACGGCGACGACGAGGCCCCAGAAGAGCCCGCGGAGCGCGTAGTGCTCCGCCCGCCGCCACCGCACCTGGCTCACGACCTGGCGTACGAGCCGGTCAAGCGCTTCGGTGTGCGACATCGGACCCTCCCGGGTCAGCGGAGAAACGGTTCCTTCGTCTGGACGGTCGCGGCTTCTGCCGCGTCCACGATCTGGTTGATGAGCGTGTCGACGTCGATGCCTTCGGCTTCACCCTCGAAGTTGAGGATGATGCGGTGGCGCAGCGCGGGGGCGGCGAGCGTCCGGAGATCGTCGACGCTCACGTTGTACCGGCCTTCCGCCAGCGCCATCACCTTCGCGCCGAGCACGAGCGCCTGCGCGCCGCGCGGCGACGCGCCGTAGCGCACGAAGCGTCGCGTCACGTCCGGCGAATGCTCCCACTGCGGGTGGGTCGCCATGACGATCGTCGACGCGACGTCCCGCACGTGCGTCGCGATCGGCACCTCACGAATGAGCTCGCGGAACGACAGCACCTGCTCGCCCGTCATGACGCGCGCCATGGTCACGGCGCGCGACTGCGTCGTCCGATCGATGATGCGATTGAGCTCTTCGATGGCGGGATACCGCACGCGCAGCTTGAAGAGGAAGCGATCGAGCTGCGCCTCCGGCAGCGGGTACGTGCCTTCCATCTCGATCGGGTTCTGCGTCGCGAGGACGAAGAACGGCGACGGAATCGGCCGCGACGTGCCGCTCACCGTCACGGAGGCTTCCTGCATCGCCTCGAGCAGCGCCGACTGCGTCTTCGGCGTCGCGCGGTTGATCTCGTCGGACAGCACGATGTGGGCGAAGATCGGTCCGTGCTGGAACTGGAAGTGTTTCCGGCCGTCCGCGTCCTCGACGATGATGTTCGTGCCGATGATGTCGGCCGGCATCAGGTCGGGCGTGAACTGGATGCGCGAGAAGGTGAGATGCAGTCCCTCGGCGAGCGTCTTGACGAGAAGCGTCTTCCCGAGCCCGGGAACGCCTTCGAGGAGCACGTGGCCGCCGGCGAACATGCCGATCAGCACGTGGTTGATGATCTCGCGGTGGCCGACGATGACCTTCTCGACCTCGGTCCGCAAGCCCTCGAACGCGGACACGAATTCCCGCACGCGGGCGTCTTGACTCATCCGGGTCTCCTCTCGCCGAGGCTGGCGAACGATGAACGAGACGTCACTGTCATTCGCATTATCGAACCCACCCGTACATGCGTCAACACGCGCGGCCCGCCGGCACGGCAACGAAACGGCGATACAGGGCCAGATAGTCGTCGATTTCGCGCCCGGGTGGGTGATCCCGCTCCACACGCTGACGTCCGGCGCGTCCCAGACGGTCCCGCAGCGCGGAATCCGTCGTCAGCCGCTCGGCGCCGGCCAAGAAAGTTCCTGCATCAGAAAACAGCAGGCCCGTCACGTCGTGCTGAACGAGTGAGCGATTGCCGGGGATATCGGCGGCCAGCATGGCGCGACCGACGGCGAACGCCTCGAGAATTGCGTTCGCCATCCCACCTTCCGACTCGGAGCAGTTCACGACGACGTCGGCTGCCCGCAACAATGACGCCATCTGCCCGTGCGGCACGGCGCCGAGGTATCGCGCCCATCCGCGGCCCTCCAGCTCGCGCATCAGCGCCTCGCCCTCGATCCGATCGAGCACCGGTCCGGCGTACGCGAGACGCGCGCGCGGGTGGCGTTCCACGAGCTGCGCGAACGGCCGCAACGGAAAGCGCGGACGCTTGACCGGTCGGATGCCTCCCGCGAACAGGAACAGGACGCGGTCCTCCGGCAGGTCCCAACGCGCGGCGAGCTCGTACGGTTCCGTCCGGAGCGTGGCGGCCTGCGGGATGACGACGAGGCGCGCGGCGACGTCCGGCAGCGCGGCCGCGACGCGCGCGCCGACCGAGTCGTGAAAGACGACGATGGCCGCCGCCCCCTCGAGCACGCGGCGGACGACGGCGGCGCGGTCCGGATCGAAGAGATCGTGGTTCGCGTCGGTGCCGGTCAGCGTCACGATCAGCGGGACCTCGAGCCGTCGCGCCACGCGCAGCGCGAGCGGCCCGACGCGCCAGGCGTGGAACGCGTGAATGAGCGCCGGGCGCCCGGCATCGACCTCCTCGGCGACGCGCGACTCCCCCGTCGCCGACAGGTCCCACACGCGCAGCGCGACGCCACGCTCGGCGAGGCCGCGGGCGATGCGCTCCACCGTCACCGCATTCCCCCGAAGCGACGGAAATGCGAACGGCGTCAGCAGCGCCACAGAGGGAGCCATCCAACCGCAGAATACGCGAATCTGACGGTCGCGTTTGGACGTCTACATATAATGGTGGTGATGGCGGAGCCGTCCGAGCCCGGAACGGTCGAATGCCGGCAGCTGGCCGAGCTGCTCGGTGACTATCTCGACGGAACGCTCCCCAAACGAACGCGGGAGCTGCTCGAGTGGCACATCGAGGGCTGTCAACCGTGCGTCGCGTTCGTGAACACCTATCGCGGTACCGTCGACGCCGCGACGAAGCTCCGCGACACCGAGATCCCCGCCGAGCTCAAGCAGCGGCTCATCGCCGTCCTCCGCCAGACCGGTTGAACATGGGGGCCCCGATATGGCCCCCATACCCCCCGGACGCTCGGACGCGCCCCGGCGAAGCCGTGGCGCGCCTCGATCAGACCAGCCGCGAGCGCAGCCACGCGCTCAGCGCGTCCACCAGCGTCACGATCACGTAGACCGCGAGGATCAGCGTCAGGAGCTGCTGTTCGAGGAAGAGGCTGATCGCGATGTGAATCTGAGAACCGAGGCCGCCCGCCCCGACGAAGCCCATGATCGCGGCCGCGCGGATGTTCACTTCCCATCGATAGAGCGCGTAGGACAGGAACTGCGGGGCCGCCTGCGGCAGGACACCATAGAGCAGGATCTGCCGCCGCGTCGCACCGGTCGCCTGTAACGCCTCGAGCGGACGCGGATCGACGTCTTCGAGCACTTCGCCGAAGAGTTTGCCGAGCACCCCGCCCGTGTGGAGGCCGAGTGCCAGGACCCCGGGGAACGGTCCGAGCCCGACCATGAACACGAAGATGAGCGCCCAGACGATCTCCGGGATCGTGCGAAGCACGTTCAGGATCGCCTTCGCGGCCGCGTACACCGCGACGCCGGCCAGCCGCCGTGACGCATGGAGCTGCTGGCCTTCGTAGAGCGCGCCGCGATAGAGCAGCGTCCGCATCGTCGCGATCGCGAGCGGCAGCGCGATCATGACGGACAGCAGCGAGCCGACGAACGAGATCGCAAACGTCTCGACCGCGCCGACCGCCGCCGCGCGCAGCGCGACGGGCGAGAGATCCGGCGGGAACAGCCTGGCGACATACAGCCCGATCTGTCGGATGGCTTCGCCGCCGAACAGCGTGACGAAGTCGACGCCCGCGCCATGCGCGGACCAGACGACGAGCGCCACGGCGGCGGCGGCGATGGCCCACGACGCCGGCGCGCGCGCCGGGCGGACGGTCATCGCGGCCGGCGGGCGACTCACAGGAGCCTCGCGCGCAGGCGACCGCTGATGAAATCCACGAGCGCGACCAGGACGAAGAGCGTCGCGAGCAGCGTCAGGACCTCGTCGAACTGGAACATCCGCATCGACAGCTCGATCTGCTGCCCGAGCCCGCCGGCGCCGACGAAGCCGAGGATCGCCGAGGCACGGATCGCGCACTCCCAGCGGTACAGCGTGTACGACACGAACGTCGGCAGCGCCTGCGGGACGAGGCCATAGAACACGACGGCCATGCGCGAGGCGCCCGCGGCCTGCAACGTCTCGAGCGGTCGCGGGTCGACGCTCTCGAGAATCTCGGAATAGACCTTGCCGAGCATGCCGCCGTACGCGATGCCGATCGCGAGGACCCCGGGAAACGGACCCAGCCCGACGGCGCGCACGAACATGAAGGCCCAGACGTATTCGGGGATCGCACGGAACACCGACAGCAGGGCGCGCGCGACCGCGTAGACCGGCAGCCCGAGCAGCCAGCGCCGGCGCTGCACGCGGCGCTCGTGCAGCACGCCGCGCCACATGAGCGTCGACGTCGCGAGGATCCCGAGCGGGAACCCGATCAGGACGGCGAAGAGCGTTCCGGTGACGGAGATCTGGATCGTCTCGGCGACGGGACGCGCCATGAGACCGAGGAACTCGGCGGAGACGCGCGGCGGCCACGCGCCGGCCACGAACCGGCCGACGTTGGCGAGCGCGTCACGCTCGACGAGCAGCCGCGGATCGACCTCCGCGACGCGCAGCGAGCCGACGAGCGTCAGCGCGAACGCAACCGCGAGCAGCCAGGGAAAACCCGACTTACGGTCGGAAGCCAGTGAGCGGGCGACAGGCGCGTCCGAAGGGATCGTAGCCATCTCTCAGGCGTTCGAGCTGCGCCTCGTCGTCGCGATCGCCGGCATACAGCGCTTCGAGCAGATCCACCGTGACGCGGTCCGGCGGGAGATCGAACGCGACACGGCCGGCGCGCACCCCGACGATGCGAGGGAAGAACGACAGCGCCAGGTCGACGCTGTGCAGGTTCACGAGCAGCGTCTTCCGCGATTCGTCCGAGAGATCGCGGAGGAGCGTGATGAGCGTCACCGCGAGCGAGGGATCGACCGACGACACCGGCTCGTCGGCGAGCACGACGTCCGGATCCTGCACGAGCACCCGCGCGATCGCGACCCGCTGCTGCTGGCCGCCGGAGAGCTCGTCGGTTCGCGCGTAGAGCTTCTCGCCGATGCCCACGCGCGCGAGCGCGGCGCTCGCCGTCTCGACCTCGCGCGGCCGGACGAGCGACGCGAGCGCCGCCGCCGTCGACCACCGGCCGAGATGGCCGGCGAGCACGTTGTGGACGACACGCAGGCGGCCGACGAGGTTCTGCTGCTGGTAGATCGTGCCGATGCGCGTCCGTGCCTGCCGCAGCGCGGCGTCGGACAGGGTCGCGACGTCGGCGCCTTCGAAGCGCAGCGAGCCGGACGTCGGCCGCAGCGCCAGGTTCAGCAGCCGGAACAGCGTGGTCTTCCCCGCCCCGCTCGGGCCGATGACCGCGACGTGCTCGCCCGGGGCCACGTGCAGCGTGACGCCGTCGAGGGCGGACGTCTCGCGGCCGAAGACCTTCGTGATCTCGCGAAGCCGGTACACCGCGAACCCTTACTTCAGGAGTCCGGCCTCGACGGCCGCCTCTTCGATGCTCTTCCAGTCGGCATCGTTGGCGCGGATGTACTTCTTCGTCCGGTGGAGGTCGAGGAGCCTCCGATGCTCGGCATTCGCGTAGTCGAGCTTCAGGAACGCGGCGACGAGCTTGTCGGTAACGCCGCGGTCCAGATCGCCACGCGCGGTCCAGACGTAGTCGACGTACGGCGGCGTGGTGTAGAACACGTCGACCTTGCCGACGTCGACCTTCTTCTGCTGGACGAGCTTCTCCCACACGAGGAAGTTGAGCGCGCCGGCGTCCACCTTTCCGGATTCCACCCAGAGCGCCGTCGCGTCGTGCGCGCCGGAGAACGCGATCCGCTTGAATTCACGATCGGGCGCGACACCGGACTTCAGCAGGAAGTAGCGCGGCATCAGGTGTCCCGACGTCGAGGACACCGAGCCGAACGCGAAGCTCTTGCCCTTCAGGTCGGCGAGCGTCCTGATGCCGGAGCCCGGCTTCGCCACGAAGACCGATTTGAACTCGGCGTCTTCCTGACGAAGGATGAGCCGCTTCGCGCTGCCGCTCGTGCGCTTCACCGCCTGAACCGACGTGAACCCGCCGTACCACACGAGGTCGAGCTTCTTCGCGGCGAGCCCTTCGACGGTCGCCGCGTAATCGACGACAGGCGTGAACTGCACCTTCATGCCGAGCTCCTTCGCGAGGTACTCGGCGAACGGCGTGTAGATCCGCATCAGCTCGTTCGGGTTCTCGTCCGGAATGGCGGAGATCCGGAGCACGTCCGGCTTGTCCGCGGAGACGACGGCCGGAGCTGCGACCGCACAGAACACCAGGACCAGCGCAAGAAGGCGACGCATTCGATGCCCCCAGGACAGTGGATTGCGCAATGTGCCTTTAGATACGGGCCAAGCGTATCGGGATTCTCCGCTGCGAACGATCGGGATTCCCGATGCTCATCCCCGCTGCTGATAGGCCGGCGCCCGACTGTGCGAAAGGGAAGGCGTCAGGCGAGGAGGCGGATGGCGCGATCGGCGATGACTTCGCCGATCTCGAAGCACTCCTCGCCGCGTTTCGCGAAGTCGTCGAGCACCCGTGACGCTTCGGCGGGCGCGACGGAAAACAGCAGCCCGCCCGACGTCTCGGATTCGGCGGCCAGCGAGGCGACGACCTCGGGCACCGACGCGTCGACGGTGAGCCGCGGACCGAACACCGCATCGACGTGGCGCCGGTTCCGTTTCATCCCGCCGCTGAACTGCCCCTGCTCCGCGAGCGCGAGCGCGCCTGGCAGAACGGGCAGCCGCGAGGCTCGGATGATGGCGCCGACACCCGAGGCTTCCACCATCTCGCCGAGATGGCCGAGCAGACCGAAGCCGGTGATGTCCGTCGCGCCATGCGCGCCGCGTTCGCACGCAACCTCCGCCGCCACGCGGTTGAGCCGCAGCATGCTCTGCACGGCGCCGTCGAGGACGTCGGCGCTCGCGACGTCGTTCTTCGCGCCCGTCGTGATGACCCCCGTGCCGAGCGGCTTCGACAGGAACAACCGGTCGCCGGCCCGCAGGCCGCCCTTCGTCAGCACGCGGTCGGGATGCACGCGCCCGGTGACGCAGAGACCGTACTTCGGCTCGTTGTCGACGACGGTGTGACCGCCGGCGATGACGCCGCCGGCCTCGGCGACCTTCTCCGCGCCGCCGCGGAAGACTTCCCTGATGACGGCCTTCGGCAGCTCACGCGGAAAGCCGGCGATCGCGAGGGCGAAGAGCACCTGCCCGCCCATCGCGTAGACGTCCGACATCGCGTTGGCCGCCGCGATCGCGCCCCACGTGTACGCGTCGTCGACGACCGGCGGAAAGAAGTCCACCGTTTCGACGATCGCGAGATCGGGCGCCAGCCGATACACCGCCGCGTCGTCCGCGCGGCCGAGCCCGACGAGCAATGCTTCATGCGCGGCGGGGTCCGCCGGCTTGAGCACCGCGAGCACCTCCTGGAGATCTCCAGGAGCCATCTTGGACGCTCAGCCGGCGCAGGACGCGTACGACGTGAGGCGGATGTCCTTTCCCGTCATCGTGCTGATTGGGATGCCGCGCCCGGCAGCCGGGATTCGATGAACTCGAGGAACGCGACCGCCAGCGGCGACCGGCTGCGGTCGCGATGCGTGACGAGATGGAACGCGCGCGACACCCGGAAATCGCGGATCTTCACGCAGCGGAGGAGCCGCGCGCGGCACTCGTCCTCCA
Source organism: Candidatus Rokuibacteriota bacterium (assembly GCA_016184365.1). GTDB lineage: Bacteria > Methylomirabilota > Methylomirabilia > Rokubacteriales > CSP1-6 > AR8. The sequence continues at coordinate 114,405 of JACPCW010000075.1, read as the reverse complement.
CCGCGCGCTTCGAGATGAGCGCGACACCGACGCCGGCGCGCACGCCCTGCTTGATCGCCTGCGTCGAGCCGATCTCGCCGGCGATGCGGAACGCGTCGAGATCGAGCCCGGCCTCGGCGAGCGCGCGCTCCATCGCGTCGCGCGAGCCGGACCCGTGCTCGCGCACGATGAGCGGCTGTTCCTGCAGCTCGGCGAGCGTGACGTCGTCCCGCTCGGCCCACGGGTGCGCGGCCGGCACGACGACGACGAGCTCGTCGGACATGAGCTCCCGTGACTCGAGCGTGCGGGCGGTCGGGCGGGCGCCGACGACGCCGACTTCGACGCGGCCTTCCTCGACCCAGTCGATCACCTGGCGGCTGTCGCCGATCACCAGCGTGATGAGGATGTCGGGGTACTTGCCCTTGAACTCGCCGATCAGGGCCGGCAGCACGTACTCACCGGGAATCGTGCTGCCGCCGACGACGAGCTCGCCGCTCATGCGGCCCTGGAACTGGTCGATCGCCTGACGCGCTTCGCGGGCGAGACCGAGCAGACGGTGCGCGTAGCCGAGGAAGAGCTGGCCGGCGCGCGTCGGCGCGGCGCCGCGCCCGAGCCGGTCGAGCAGCTGCACGCCGAGCTCGTCTTCGAGCGCGCGGATGTGTTCGGAGACGGTCGGCTGCGTGAGATACAGCGCTTCGGCCGCGCGCGAGAAACTGCCGAGCTCGGCGACCTTGGCGAAGATTTCGAGTCGGCGCAGGTCCATCACAGACTCGCCTCGCACCCGCTCCGCCTGCGGCTACGCGTCGTGCTGCGGCTTCGCCCATCCATCGGGGCGGATTGTACGCCTGAAAATGCCACGGGCCCCGCGGGGGGCCCGTGGCGACACGGTCACCGGTCGACGATGACGATCAGTGGCAGCCGCACCCGCCGCCGCAGCACCCGCCGCCTCCGCCCATGGGCATGGACGCGACGGAGCCGCCGTCGCTGCGAAGGCCGAACACCGAGAGCTTGCGCATTACGTTGTCGCTCGCGCAGGACGGACAGGCGACGGCCGTCCCGGTCGTGTGCACGTACTTCTCGAAATCACCCTGACAGCTGCGGCAACGATATTCGTAGATCGGCATCGACTACTCGCCACCTCGCTGGACGTAGCTCTTGACGAATTCCTCGGCGTTCTCCTCGAGGATGTCGTCGATTTCGTCCAGCAGCTTGTCGATGTCTTCCTTGATCTTCTTGCCCTTCTTGGCGATCTCGGCGTTGCCGGCGGCGGCGTCTCCGCCTTCGGCGGGCTTCGTGGGTCGCGTCTCTTTACGCTTCTGCTCAGCCATCTTGCCCTCCATCGGGCACCGGACCGTGTGGTGCGGCGGTTGTCGCCACCCTCACAGACTCGCCTCGCGGCTTCGTTCTGCCGCCCCTATCCGAAGTCTATCATCGTGCAAGACGGTTGCCGGTTCGCAATGTCGGGATACCGCGACGTTATGGCACGCCGTCACGTCCGCTTGAACTGTTTGGATAGCGTGAGCGTCTGATATTGATAAGACGATCCGAGCCCCTCCCCGTACAGGCGCTCGGGTCGGCTCGACAGACGCTCGAACCAGACCTTGAACGACGTCTGACCGTCGTAGAGCATGAACGGCACCTCGCGCGCACGCACCTCCATCACGATTTTCGTGCCCAGCACGCTGCCGTCGCCGTACCCGAACCCGGGATCGAAGAACCCGGCGTAGTGCGTTCGGATCTCGCCGGCGCCCGCATCGTAGACCACCATCTCAGCAGCGTAATCGGGGGGCACCCGGATTCGTTCCTTCGACGCGAGGATGTAAAACCGATCCGCTTCGAGGATGTACGAGTCGCGCGCCGGCCGCTTGATCGGTTCCCAGAACTCGTCGACCGCATAGAAGCCCACGCGCGCCAGGTCGACGAGGGGCGGATTCGGCTGCGCGCGGTACCCGATGATGCCGTCGCTCGTCCGTCCCGAGAGATCGACGCCCATGCCGAGCCCGTCGTTGAACGCCACGCGATCGAGCGGGACCGGCTGATCGTCGTCGTCGTAGAGCAGCGGGGACTCGCGATACAGCGCGGCGAGGTCGGCGTCCGACATCGCGGCCGTACCTGAGGACAGGCGCAGCTGGTTCAGCGACAGGCCGGCGTGCACGCGCACGGGGAACGACTGCGGCGACACCTCGAGATAGAGCGGCCCGTGATAGCCGGCGCGAATCTCGTCGAACCGCGGCGTGCCGTCGGTGATCACGCGCGTGAAGATGTCGAGCCGGCCGGTCGTCGATTTCGGATTCGTCCGGCCGCGCACGTGGGGCGGCAGCGCGAGCGATTCCATGAGCGGGATGAGATACACGGAGCGCCGCTGCAGCGTCGCGCCCGTGTCGAGCGAAAGCCGGTCGATCACGAGGTCCACGTCGACGGCGTCGGGATGGACGAGCCGACGCTCGACCGTCTCGCGGAACGGCAGGAAGCTCGCGCGCAGCTGATACGCGACGGGGCCGAGCCGGAGATCGAGGCTCGCGGGCTGGAACTGGCGCTCGTCGATCGGCGCGCCGGCCACGAGCCAGCCCTGCGCGACCGCCGCCTTGAGCTCCTGGTAGGCGAGCACGCCGCGCGTCGCCGTCATACCTCCCTCACCGTTGCCCCCGCGGTGTCGACGTCGAACGCGTGCGCCGAGCCCTGGATCCGCGCGGCCCCGAGCGCCGCTTCCATCGCGCGGGCCACGGCGGTGCCGTCGCCGGCAACCACGGCGAGCAGCGATGGTCCCGCGCCGCTCAGCACGCAGCCGGCCGCGCCGGCCGCGCGCGCCGCGTCGGCCACCGCGGGCATCCACGGAAAGAGCTTCAGCCGATATGGCTGGTGCAGCCGGTCGTCGAGCGCCGTCGCGAGCATCTCGAACCGGCCGGCGCTCAAGGACGCGAGCAGCAGCGCGACACGCTGCACGTTGAAGATCGCGTCGCTGCGCGGAACGGTGGCCGGCAGCACCGCGCGCGCCTCCGCCGTCGCGCTCCGCACTTCGGGAATCAGCGCGACCCACGTGAGCGCCGGCGGCACCGGCAACGCGATCGCGCGCACGGCGTCGCCCTCGAGGCACGACACGGTGAGTCCACCGTGGAGCGCCGCGGCGACGTTGTCCGGGTGACCTTCGCTTCGTGTCGCGAGCGCCAGCAGCGCGTCGCGGTCGAGCGTTCCGCCGAGGAGCGCGTTGCCGGCGACCAGGCCGCCGACCCACGCCGCCGCGCTCGACCCGAGCCCCCGCGACGCCGGAATGCGGTTCACGCATCGGAGCGCCACGCCCTTGAACGGGCGGCCCGCCGCCTCGTGCGCGAGCCGCACGCCGCGCACGACGACGTTGCGCGCGTCCGTCGCGAGGTCGCCGGCGCCGTGGCCTTCGATCGCGACGCTCACGGCATCGGCGTCGCGCGCCTCGACCTCGTTGTAGAGCGCGAGGGCCAGACCGAGGGCGTCGAATCCCGGCCCGAGATTCGCGCTCGTCGCCGGAATACGGACGTGAATCATCACGTGGGGGGCCCCGACATGGCCCGTCCGATCATCGAGGGGGCCTCGAAGGGCCCCCTCGACCCCCGATCGCTCGACGGTCCCGGGGAAACCCCGGGCCCGTCTCGACCCGGGACGCTCCTCGCCGTCGCGCTGCTGATCACAGACGCTTCAGCAGCCACTCGGGCGTCAACGAGATCGCCCAGGCGTTCAGCACGAGGTAGTAGTTCGTGAAGACGAGCACGCCGACGATCACGAGCAGCACGCCCGCGCCGCGCTCCACGATCGGGATGAACGGCCGGTACCGGCGGAAGAACTTCAGGAACGACCCGAGCGCGAGCGACGACAGCAGGAACGGCACGCCGAGTCCCGCGGAATACGCGATGAGCAGCCCGATGCCGCGGCCGACGTTGTCGGCGGTGCTCGCGAGCGATAGGATCGCGCCGAGGATCGGTCCGACACACGGCGTCCAGCCGATCGCGAACGTGAGGCCGACGGCGAGCGAGCCGAGGTAGCCCGCGGGCTTCTCGCGCAGCTGCCACTGCTGCGTACGGGCGAGGAATCCGATTCTGAGGACTCCGGCGATGTAGAGACCGAAGACGATGATCAGGATGCCGCCGATGCGTCGGATCCACTCGCGGTAGTCGAGCAGGAACTGTCCGGCGACGCTGAACGACGCGCCGAGCGACACGAAGACGACCGAGAAGCCGAAGATGAACGCGAGCGAGTGCAGCACGACCCGGCGGCGCGTCGCGCTCGTGAGGTCGGCGGACAGATCCGACACCGACATGCCGGTCACGAACGAGAGATAGGACGGGAACAGCGGGAGCACGCACGGCGACAGGAACGAGAAGAGTCCCGCGGTGAACGCGACGAGGACGCCGACGGGCTGGCCCACGTCAGCGCACCAGCGCTTCGATCAGCGAGTGGGCCGCGTTGTTGTCCCACTGGCGCGGCCCGAGCGCGAGCGCCGTCATGTTCCCCTGGCGATCCACGATGAAGCTCGACGGCAGCGCGCGGACGCCATAGGCATTCGCGGCCTCGAGCTTCGGATCGAGCACGATCGGAAACGTGAACCGGCCCTTGTTCACGAACGGCACGACGAGCTTCGTATCGGAGTCCACGGACACGGCGACGATCACGAAGCCGCGCTCGCGGTGCTGCTTCCACAGACGCTCCATCGCGGGCATCTCCTCGCGGCACGGCGGGCACCACGTCGCCCAGAAGTTCACGAACACGGTCTTCCCGCGATGTTCGGACAGCCGGAACGTCCGCCCCGCTGGCGTGGGTAGCGCGAAATCGTGTGCAAGTTTCGGCCGCGACGGGCGGATCAGGTCTAGCTCCTTCATCGCGTCGTCGACGGAAAATCGGCGCTCAGGCGGCACGCTCGGTCGGGTAGGCAGAGTAATGACGGGTGCCATAGGCGCAGCCGTCGGCGTGCGCGCCGCGTCACGAGCGGGCAAGTCGGCTGGCGACATCGGGGCCAATGACCAGTAAGCGAGCAAACCTGCCCCCGCTCCGAGCATCACTACGAAGACACCGACGAGAAGAAGACGTCTTGTCCGGTCCAAGCTTGAAACCTCGTAAAGTATACCTCTATAGTGTGGCCCGCCCCGATGGCCGGACGCGATCAGCTGCTCCGAGGAGGACACATGGACGAGCGAGAACTCCGCAGTCTCATCAACGACGTCGAGGCCGGGCGCCTCACGCGCCGGTCGTTCATCCAGACGATGGTCGGCCTCGGGCTGACCGCACCGCTCGCGACCCAGATGCTGGCCTCCGCGGGCGTCGCGCACGCCCAGGCGCGGGGCACGTACCCCGCCAAGCGCGGCGGCGGACAGCTCAAGGTGCTCTGGTGGCAGGCGGCCACGCTGCTCAACCCGCACTTCGCGGTCGGCACGAAGGATCAGGACGGCTCGCGGGTCTTCTACGAGCCGCTCGCGGCGTTCGATCCGGACGGCAACCTGATGCCGATCCTCGCGGCCGAGATCCCGTCGACGCAGAACGGCGGCGTCGCGAAGGACGGTCGTAGCGTCACGTGGCGTCTCAAGAAGGGCGTGAGCTGGCACGACGGCAAGCCGTTCACGGCGGACGACGTCATCTTCAACTGGGAGTACGCCGCCGACCCCGCGACGGCGGCGACGACGACCGGCACCGTGAAGGACATCGACAAGGTCGAAAAGGTCGACTCGCACACGATCAAGATCCTCTTCAAGAACCCGACGCCGTTCTGGGCGGAGCCGTTCACGGCGTCCCGCGGGCAGATCATCCCCAAGCACCTGTTCGAGAACTTCAAGGGCGCGAAGTCGCGCGAGGCGCCGACGAACCTCAAGCCGGTCGGAACGGGACCGTACAAGTTCGTCGACTTCAAGCCGGGGGACATCGTCCGCGGCGAGCGCAACCCGAACTACCACATGCCGAACCGGCCGTTCTTCGACAGCATCGAGATGAAGGGCGGCGGCGACGCGCCGTCGGCGGCGCGCGCGGTGCTCCAGACGGGCGAGTTCGACTTCGCCTGGAACATGCAGGTCGCCGACGAGATCCTGAAGCGCCTCGAGGCCGGCGGCCGCGGCAAGGTCGACATCGCGCAGGCCGGCAACATCGAGCACATCCAGTGCAACCAGACCGACCCGTGGACGGACGTCGAGGGCGAGCGCTCGTCCGCCAAGACGAAGCACCCGTTCCTGCTCGATCCCGCCGTCCGGCAGGCGCTGAACCTCCTCGTCGACCGCTCGTCCATCCACGAGCAGATCTATGGCCGGCTCGGCATGGCGACGGCGAACTTCCTGAACGCGCCGTCGCGGTATCGCTCGGCGAACATGAAGTGGGCGTTCAACGTCGACAAGGCGAACCAGATCCTGGAGCAGGCCGGCTGGAAGAAGGGACCGGACGGGATCCGCGCCAAGGACGGCAAGAAGCTCAAGATGGTGTTCCAGACGTCGATCAACGCCGAGCGCCAGAAGACGCAGCAGATCATCAAGCAGGCGGCGGCGAAGGCGGGCGTCGAGATCGAGATCAAGGCGGTACCGGCCGCCCAGTACTTCTCGTCGGACGTCGGCAATCCCGACACCTACACGAAGTTCTACACCGACATCCAGATGTACACGACGACGATGGGCGCGCCGGACCCGCAGACGTTCATGAACCAGTTCACGACCACCGAGGTCGCGTCCAAGGCGAACAAGTGGCAGGGACGCAACATCACGCGCTGGCGCAGCGAGGAGTACGACAAGCTCTTCAAGACGGCCGAGGTCGAGCTCGACGCCGTGAAGCGCGCCGCGCTGTTCATCAAGATGAACGACCTCACGATCCAGAACGTGGTCGTGATCCCCGTGCTGTGGCGCATGGTCGTCTCGGCCGTGTCGAACAAGCTGAAGGGCACCGACGTGTCGGGTTGGGATTCCAACTTCTGGAACCTGGCCAGCTGGTACCGCGAGGGATAGCCCGCCGGGGCCGGGCCTGACGGCCCGGCCCCGTTTCCGCGTGTACCGCTACTTCATCCGCCGCATCCTGATCGCGATCCCGGTCATCTTCGGGATCAGCATCGTCCTGTTCACGATCCTGGCGCTGGCGCCGGGCGACCCGTTCGAGGAGCTCGCGACCAATCCGAACGTCCCGCCCGAAGTCCGCGCCAACCTTCGAGCGCAGTTCGGCCTCGACGATCCCCTGCCCGTGCGCTACGTGCAGTGGCTCGCGTCGATGATCCGGGGCAACTGGGGCTTCTCCTTCGTGTCGCGCGTGGACGTCGACACGCTCATCCTCCAGCGGCTGCCGACGACGATCATCGTGCTCGGCGCGGCCCTGCTGCTGGGGGTCGCGGTCGCGCTCCCGATCGGCACGCTGTCGGCGCTGCGGCCGTATTCGATCTTCGATCAGATCGCCACGACGTTCGCGTTCATCGGCTTCTCGCTCCCGACGTTCTTCACCGGTCTCGTCTTCATCCTCCTCTTCTCGATCTATCTCGACTGGCTGCCCTTCATCTACCGCGCCGACATCGACGCGACCGGCTGGCGGTGGTGGTGGGAGCACCTGCGGCAGTCGATCATGCCCGTCGCGGTGCTCGGACTCTTCCAGGGCGCGACGCTCACGCGCTTCGTGCGCTCCGCCGTGCTCGACGTCGCCCGGCTCGATTTCGTCAACACCGCCCGCGCCAAGGGACTCTCCGAGTGGATCACCGTCGTGAAGCACGTCATCCGCAACGCGCTGATCCCGGTGGTGACGCTGCTCGCCCTGCAGGTCCCGACGATCTTCGGCGGCGCCATCATCACCGAGCAGATCTTCCGCGTCCCGGGCATCGGGTCGCTCCTGATCTCGTCCATCCTCGCCAACGACACACCGGTCATCATGGCGATCACGTTCGTCTTCTCGTGCCTCGTGGTGCTTTCGAACCTCATCGCCGACCTGCTGTACGGCTGGCTCGACCCGAGGATCAGCTACCGGTGACGATCGATGACATGGGGGGCCCCGACATGGCCCCCCAAACCCCCCAGCCCTCGGAGCGCCCCGGGACACCCGTGGCGCTCCTCGACCACCCATGAGCACGGTGTCCGAGTCCAAGGCGCTGCACGCTCTGCACAGGTCGCACGAAGCGCCCATTTCGCTCTGGCGCGACGCCGGGCGGCGGTTCCGGCGCCACCGCCTGGCCATGGTCGGCGTCGCCATCCTCGGCGTCATGGTGGTGGCGGTGCTCGCCGGCCCGTTCTTCTATCGCGTGCCGATCAACGAGATCGACTTCAAGGACAAGCTGAAGGGTCCGTCGCGCGCTCACCCGCTCGGCACGGACGACCTCGGCCAGGATCTGCTCGCGCGCATGCTGTATGGCGGCCGCATCTCGATGGCCGTCGGCGTGACGTCGATGCTGATTGCGATCAGCATCGGCACGCTCATCGGCGCGACCGCCGGCTACGTGGGGGGACCGACCGATCACACGCTGATGCGCGTCACCGACCTGTTCCTGTCGCTGCCCGGCCTGCCGTTGCTGCTGCTGATCGTCTACCTCTTCCGTGATTCGCTGAAGACGTGGGTCGGGCCCGAAATGGGCGTCTTCCTCCTCGTCGTCGCGGTCATCGGCGGTCTCCGCTGGATGCCGGTCGCCCGGCTCGTGCGCGCCCAGTTCCTGTCGCTGCGGGAAAAGGAATTCGTCGAGGCGGCCAGGGGTCTGGGCGCGCCGCCGCTTCGTCAGGTGGTCCGGCACATCCTCCCGAACGCCATGGGACCGGTGCTCGTGGCCGGGACGATCGACGTGGCCGCCGCGATCATCGCCGAGTCGTCGCTCTCGTTCCTCGGGCTCGGATTTCCGCCGGACATTCCGACGTGGGGCCGCATTCTCTTCGACGCCAAGGACAACCTGGACTTCGCGCCGCACTGGGCGCTCTTTCCCGGCGCCGCGATCTTCCTCACCGTGCTGTCCATCAACTACATCGGCGACGGTCTCCGCGACGCGCTCGATCCGCGCAAGGTGCTCCAGAAGTAACGCTGCAGTCCGAGGGAGGACGACTCATGGACGAACGGGACATTCGCGGGCTCCTCAACGACGTCACGTCGGGCCGGCTGTCACGCCGGGCATTCGTGCAGACGATGGTCGCCGTCGGTCTCACCGCCCCCATGGCCGCGCAGATGCTCGCCTCGGCGGGCGTCGCGCACGCGCAGCCCAAGGCGCCCGCGTTCACGCCGACGCGGCGCGGCGGCGGCGGCCCGCTGCGGGTGCTGTGGTGGCAGGCGCCCACGCTGCTGAACCCGCACTTCGCGACGGGAACGAAGGACCAGGACGGCTCCCGCATCTTCTACGAGCCGCTCGCGGCGTTCGATCCCGACGGGAACGTGATCCCGATCCTGGCCGAGCGGACGCCGAGCCTCGAGAACGGCGATCTCGCCAGGGACGGCCTGTCCGTCACCTGGCGTCTCAAGAAGGGCGTGACGTGGCACGACGGCAAGCCGTTCACCGCCGACGACGTCGTCTTCAACTGGGAGTACGCCGCGGATCCCGCGACGGCGACGGTGTCGGTCGGCTCGTACCGCGACCTCGACCGCGTCGAGAAGGTCGACAGTCACACCGTCAAGGTCGTCTTCAAGAAGCCGACCCCGTTCTGGTACGACGCCTTCTGCGGCAACCGCGGGCAGCTGATCCCGAAACACGTCTTCGAGCCGTACAAGGGCGCGAAGTCGCGCGAGGCGCCGGCGAACGTCAAGCCCGTCGGCACGGGCGGTTATCGCTTCGTGGACTTCAAGCCCGGTGACACGCTCCGCGCCGAGATCAACCCGAACTATCACGTGCCGAACCGCCCGTTCTTCGACGCGGTCGAGATGAAGGGCGGCGGTGACGCCGCCTCGGCGGCGCGCGCGGTGCTGCAGACCGGCGAATACGACTACGCGTGGAACATGCAGGTCGAGGACGAGATCCTCCGCCGGCTCGAGCAGGCCGGCAAAGGGCGCGTCGAGATCTGGTCCACCGGCGCCTGCGAGCACATCCAGGTGAATTTCACCGACCCGTGGAAGGAGGTCGACGGCGAGCGCTCGAGCGCGAAGACGACGCATCCGACGCTCTCCGACCCCGCGGTGCGCCAGGCGCTGAACCTGCTGGTCGACCGGGCTTCGGTCCAGGAGCAGATCTACGGCCGGCAGGGCCAGACGACCGCGAACTACCTGAACGCGCCGAGCCGCTTCCGGTCGCCGAACACGAAGTGGGAGTTCAACGTCGACAAGGCGAACCAGACCCTCGACCAGGCCGGCTGGAAGCGCGGCGCCGACGGCATCCGCGCGAAGGACGGCAAGCGGCTGAAGTTCGTCTACCAGACGTCGATCAACGCGCCCCGCCAGAAGACGCAGGCGATCGTGAAGCAGGCGTGCGCCAAGGCCGGCATCGACATCGAGATCAAGTCCGTGGTGGCCTCGGTGTACTTCTCGTCGGACCCCGCCAACCCGGACACCTACTCGCACTTCTACACCGATTTGCAGATGTACACGAATGGCCCCGGAGCGCCGGACGCCCAGCTTTACATGGAGCAGTTCACGACGTGGCAGGTCGCGTCGAAAGACAACAAGTGGGCGAGCCGCAACATCACCCGCTATCGCAACGAAGAGTGCGACCGGCTGTGGAAGTCCGCGACGACGGAGATGGATCCCGTCAAGCGCGCCGCGATGTTCATCCGCATCAACGACATCCTGATCCAGAACGTCGTCGTCATCCCGGTGCTCTGGCGCAGCGGTGTCGGCGCCGCGACGGCGAAGCTCCGCGGCATGGATCTCACGGGGTGGGACTCGACGCTGTGGCATCTGCCCTACTGGCACAAGGCCTGACGTGCCGGACCTCTGCTTCACGCCGGCGGTCGAGCTGCTCTCGCTCTACCGCCGGCGCAGGGTCTCGCCGCTCGAAGTCACGGAGGCGGTGCTCGCGCAGATCGAGCGCGTCAATCCGAGGCTCACCGCGTACTGCACCGTCGCGGCCGACCAGGCGCTTCGCGCGGCACGCGCGGCGACCGCCGCGCTCAGGCGGCGCGGCACGCTGCCGCCTCTCCACGGCGTTCCCGTCTCGATCAAGGACCTCACGCCGACGAAGGGCATTCGCACGACGTGGGGGTCGAAGATCTACGAGCATCACGTGCCCGAGGTCGACGCGCTCGTCGTCGAGCGTCTGCAAGCGGCCGGGGCGATCGTCATCGGCAAGACGAACACGCCCGAGTTCGGCGCGGGCGCGAACACGTTCAACGCCGTCTTCGGGATCACCCGCAATCCGTGGAACCCGAAGCTCACGCCCGCCGGCTCGACCGGCGGCGGCGCCGTCGCGCTCGCGACCGGGATGGGGCCGCTCGCGCAGGGGTCCGATCTCGGGGGCTCGCTGCGCCTGCCCGCGGCGTTCTGCGGCGTCGTCGGCCTCCGTCCGTCGCCCGGCCTCGTTCCCATCTGGCCGACCGACCTCGCGTGGGACACGTACAGCGTCCAGGGCCCGATGGCGCGCACGGTCGCCGACGTCGCGTTGATGCTCGCGACGATCGCGGGGCATGATCCGCGCTCGCCCATCGCCTATCCGGTCGACCCGCGTACGTTCACCGCGGCGGTGAAGCGCGCGAGCGTCAAGGGTCTCCGGATCGCGTGGTCGGCGGATCTCGGCGTCACGCCGGTCGACGCGGAGGTCGAGCGTGTCGTGACCGAGGCGACGTCGGTATTCCGGCGGCTCGGCGCGCGCGTGGAGCGCGCGCATCCGGACTTCGCCGATCTCGTCGAGATCGTCCAGGTGAGTCGCGGCGCGCGCATGGCGGCCGTGCATGCCGAGAAGCTGCCGAAGTGGCGCGACGTGATGCAGGCGAACCTGGTCAAGAACATCGAGTACGGCCTGACCCTGGCCGCGCCGCAGATCGGACGCGCGGAACGGCTGCGCACCGCCCTGCTGCACCGCGTGCGCGAGTTCTTCGATCGCTACGACGCGATCCTGACGCCGACCGCCGCGGTGCCGCCGTTCCCGGTCGAGACGATCTATCCGACGGAGATCAACGGCAAGCCCATGGAGAACTACATCCAGTGGGCGCTGCTGACGTACGCGTTCACGGTCGTCGGCTCGCCGGCGATCTCGGTGCCGTGCGGCTTCACGCGCGACGGGCTGCCGGTCGGCCTGCAGATCGCGGGACGCGCGCGCGACGAGGCCGGCGTGCTGCGTGTCGCGGCCGCGTTCGAGGCGGCGCAGCCGTGGGCGCATCGACGTCCGCCGGCGGTCTGAGGCGAACCCCGCGGCGATGAAAGTCACCGGCGTCACGCCGTTCCTCGTGCATCCCGGCACCGGCAAGAACTGGGTCTTCGTCAAGGTTCAGACCGACGCCGGCGTGCATGGCTGGGGCGAGTGCTACACGCAGGCCGACCGCGATCGCGCGATCGTCGCGCACGTCGAAGCGCTCGGACGGTATCTCGTCGGGCGCGATGCGGCGCAGATCACCCACTTCGTCCACGTCGCGTATCACGACTTCGGCGCCAAGCGCGGCGCGATGGATTTCTGGAGCGCGGTGTCGGGCCTGGAGCAGGCGCTCTGGGACATCCGCGGCAAGTCGCTCGGCGTGCCCGTCTACGATCTGCTCGGCGGGCCGTGCCGGCGACGCATCCGCGTGTATGCGAACGGCTGGTACGGCACCGCGAAGACGCCGGACGCGCTCGCGGCGAAGGCGCAGGAGATGGTCGCGCGCGGGTTCACTGCGCTGAAGTTCGATCCGTTTCCGGGGCCGTGGCGCACCCACATCTCTCGTGTGATGGAAGACTATGCCGTCGAGAACGTCCGCGCAGTGCGCGCCGCCGTCGGTCCAGACGTCGACGTGCTCGTCGAAGTCCATCGGCGCCTGGCACCGATGCACGCCATCCGCATCGCGGAGCGGCTCGAAACGTTCCGGCCGTTCTGGTACGAGGAACCGGTGTCGTCGCGCGACATCGACGCGCTGGCCGAAGTGCGCCGCGCGATCCGTTTACCGGTCGTGACCGGCGAAGAGCTGTACACGCGCGCCGAGTTCCGCCCGGTCTTCGAAGCGCGCGCCGCCGACATCATCAACCCGGACGTCTGCAACTGCGGCGGCATCGGCGAGCTCCGCGCGATCGCGCAGATGGCCGAGCCGCATCACGTCGTCGTGTCACCGCACAACTACAATTCGACGACCATCGGCCTCGCCGCGACGCTGCAGGTGTCGGCCGCGATCCCGAACTTCCTGATCACGGAGTACTTCGTGAACTTCGAGTCGGTGGGAAACGCGATCGCGGCCGAGCCGTTCGTCGTCGAAGACGGCTACATCCGTCTGCCGACCGCGCCGGGCCTGGGACTCGAGCTCGACGAAGCCGCGCTCGCGCGGCACGCGTACCGCGAGTTCCCGCGCCGTACCCTGCCGACCATCGAGGACGAGGGGCCGTGAATTCGAGGAGCGCGGCCAGTCCTGCGCAAGCGGGGCCGGCCAGCTCGGCCGCGCGCCGGAAACGCGTGGGGCCGCATAATCCCCGGAAGTGCGACGAAATAGGCCGACCGGATATCCCGCACCACCCTTCGGCGAGCGCTCAGGCCGTCGAGGCACTCGGATCGCATGAAATCACCGGCGAAACAAGGACATATGCTGAGGCAAGCCGGCGTGCACACCAGCGGATGAGCGACACTGCCGCGCAGGTTGTGCCTCGATACATTGACCGGTCAATCTCACGACCGACTTCTAGTTCGGCGACGCTATCCCAGTGGGCGACCGGACTTCAACCCTCTCACGAGTCGTGAGGACGAATGCCAAGGATCTCGGAGTTCTACGGCATCGTGATCTACATGTACTACCGGGATCACGGGGTTCCGCACTTCCACGCGATCTACGGCGGACAGGAGGCGGTGATCTCGATTCAGAGCCTCCGGGTCCTGGAAGGTCGCTTGCCACCGCGGGCTCTTGCGCTCGTCAGGACGTGGGGCAAGCTCCATCGAGACGCGCTTGAACACGATTGGGAACTGGCGCGCACCAATCGTCCTTTGCAGAGGATTCGGCCGCTGGCGTGAGGAGCGACACCATGAAATGGCGAGTTGTCGGGATTGAAGTCGTTGGACCGTATTCGCTGACCGTCAAGTTCAAGGACGGGAAGCGGAAACAGGTGAACCTTCTTCCCTTGCTCGAAGGTCCCGTCTTCGAGCCTCTTCGTGATCCCGCCGTTTTCGCGCGCGTCATGCTCGATCCCGTCGCGGGAACGGTCGCATGGCCGAACGGCGCGGACATTGCCCCTGAGACGCTGTACAAGCTGCCACCCGAGACGAAACCCACGACCAAGCGCCGCGTGAGGCGGCGATCGCCGAACCACGCAGTGCACCGGGCCGGGGCTCGCGTTGCTCGCTCCGGCCGGTGACCGCGGGCGTTCGGCAGCTTGGGCGCCGTGGCGAGGAGATCATGGGAGACATCGCTGAACTGATTTCCGCAGCGACCGATGCGCGCGCCCGGCTGCGCGACCGAATCCGTGCCCTGTCGTCGGTGCAGGGCGCCTTCAACCCTGACCCCGGGGAGTGGTCAATCGCTGAGAACGTCGAGCACTTGGTACTCGCGGAACAGGGATCGATCAACCGTGTTTGGGCTGCGGCCGAGGGTCTGCGTCGAGGGCAGCCGGTCTGGACTGACGAACCGATTCATCGCGGGAAGTCGATCGAGCAGATCGTAGCCGAGACGTGGGTGCCACGGCAGCAGGCCCCCGACATCGCGACTCCCAGGCGCCGTGGGCCACTCGATTACTGGGTCGTCGCTATCCAATGCAATCAGCCGTTGCTTGAGGCGCTGCCGGTCGCGCTCGCGGGCCTCGACCCAGTTGAAGTAATCACGCCGCATCCAATCTCCGGCCCCTGGGATGCGCGTCAGTGGTTAGCGTTTGTGCGATTCCACCTTGACCTCCATCGGCAGCAGATCGAAAGCGTGATGCGTGCCCCGGGGGTTCCGAAATGACCGACCGGGTGTTGGGCCGACAACGGATGCGAGCTTCAGAGTAGGATCGACGGAAGGAGTCCGAACGATGCGCACCTTCAACATCGTAGTTGAGCGAGACCCCGACACGGGCATGTACGTCGGCTACGTCCCGGGCTGGCCGGGTGCTCACAGTCAAGGCGAAGGTCTTGACGAGTTGCGGCGGAATCTTCAGGAGGTTGTCGAGATGCTCCTCGAGGATGGCGAGCCAAAACTCGAGTCCGAGTTCGTCGGCATCCAGACGATCCAGGTGGCGTAGCGGGTGGGGGCGATCCCAGTCCTCAAGCCGCGCGAAGTCGCCGCGCTGCTTGAGCGGCTGGGGTTCGTCGGCGTGCGCCAGCGCGGGTCGCATCGACAGTTCAGGCATCCTGACGGGCGCGGAACGACTGTCCCCTTCCATCCTGGACGCGACATCTCACCGACGTTGCTGCGGAAGATCGCGCGCGACATCGGGATTACCGTCGAGGAACTGCTTGATCGTCGCTGAGAGGCCTGTCAGCGGTCCAACTTCGGCGTTCAGCGGACGCGCGGCCAGAGCGCCGCGCGCAGGTGAACGGCGGCGTTCGGCGTCAGAGAGCATTCGCGACGGAGTTCGGCTGTCACCACGCGCCACCGGGAGTGATGCTACGGTCCCCATCCCTGCACGAGGAGGTCACCGTGGCCACCGATCCAAAATTCGCGGAACATCAGCCGATGGAAGCACGTCACCGCGACGAGTTGGAATGGGAGACGATTCGCTGGCCGGGAGAGACCGGAAAGATGCTCTTTCATCCTCGGCCGGAGCGGCCGACCGAGCCCAACGCGGGCATCCTGCGCCTTGAGCCGGGCGCGCATCATCCGCTGCACTACCACGACTTCGCGCAGATCTGGTACATCCTCGAGGGAACGTTTCGGATCGGTGGCCGCGAGTACCGGCCAGGCACGATGCTCTTTCATCCCGATCCGCACCATTTCGATGCGCTCGGGGAGCGCGCGTTCCAGCTGGAACGTCCCTGTGGAGTGAACTACCCCACCCCGCGCCGATTCTTCCAGTAGTGATCCGGCCGGCGCCCGAGGCGTTCGGTCAGCAGGCGCTCCGCCCGGTCCATGTCACCCGCCCGGAAACAGGCTTCGAGCAGCGTGTCGTGAAACACGTCACGCTGCGCGCGACTGCCGCCGAGATGCACGATGCGTGACCGCAGCGGCTCGATCTTCGCGATCGTCGTCGCGTAATCGCGGCCGCCGAAGGCGTGGATGCCTTCGACGAGCGGCACGAGCACCTCGCCCAACAACCCCGTCGCGTCCCTGGCGGCGCGATCACGCAGGACGCCAAGCTGCTTCTGTGTCGTCGCCGAGTCGCCGACCGCGGCGAGCGCCATCGCAACGTGCGCGACGTGGAAGTACAAACCGGTGCGGCTCACCCGCTCGCGCGCGATGTCGGCGAACGGCGCCCATCGGTCGCCGACCGGCTTCCCGGCGAGCTCGAGCCGCCACATCAGCGAGATCGAATCGTGCAGGTCGCCGGCGATCGACGACGGCTCGCGCTCGAACAGGTCGCGCGACAGCGTCGACACGTGGTCGTACTCTCCACGCGCGAGATGCATGAGGACGAGGTGCCACCACAGATGATTCTGAAACCAGTTGAGCCCGTGGACCGATTCGATGACGCCCGGCAGTCGCGCGACGCCTTCGTCGAACGCCGACGACTCGTACAGCGCATGCGCCAGCGCGTGGATCGACCACGCGTCTTCCGGGTTCTTCGCCACCGCCGATTCGGCGATCCGCATCGCGTCGGCGCACTGCCCCGCCTCCTCGAGCGCGAAGGCATGCATGCCGAGCATGTACGAGGTGTCGCCGAGCGAGCGCACCTGCTCGGTCGTCGCCGCCAGCATCTCCGGGAACTTGCCGAGCCAGAAGAAGACGAAGTACAGGCGCTGGACGATCGCGAGATCACGCGGAAACCGTCGCAGGTGCTCGCGCATCTGGCGCTCGGCCTCCGGCACCTTGCCGGACGTCCAGAGCGTCACCGCCTCGACGTAGCTGCGCTCGCGGTCGCTGACGGCCGGCGACGCCATGGCGCGGGCCGCATCGCTCGCGGCCTTCGTCTCCGCGAAGCGCTCTTCGAGGAAGAGGCACGCGGCCGCGCCGGCGTACGCCACCGCGAGATTGGGGTCCTGGCGCGTCGCGGCCTGGAACAGCTCGAGCGCGTCGGCTTTCCAGCCGAGTGCGGCCTCGACGCCGCGGTTGTAGGCCTCGAGCGCGACATCGGACGTCGTGGTGACCGGGAGCCCGTAGGCGTCAGTCGTCATGCCGGTGAGCATACAGCGGCGAAGCGCTCGGCAAGAAAAGCGGTCGCGCGCCGCTCGGCCCACGACGACGCTCGCCATGGCGGCCCGTCGATGAACCCCGCGTGGCCGCCGTGCGGCACGAACTCCGCCCGCACGTCCTCGGGCAGCCGCGCGACGTCGGGCAGCGTCTCGGCGGGCACGAACGGGTCGTCGAGCGCCGCGAGCAGCAGCGTCGGCCGGCGGATGCGCGCGAGCCATGGCCCGCTCGACGAGCGCGTCCAGTAGTCGATCTCGTCCGCGAAGCCATGCAGCGGCGCGGTGACGGCGCGGTCGTATTCCTCGAACGTGCGCGCGCGCAGCGCGGCGGCGACGTCGACGAATCCCGGATACCGGACCGCCTTCTCGCGGATCTTCGCGCGGCACGTCCGGAGAAAATTCGCTGTGTACACCACGCGAGAGAACCCGCGGTCGAGCGCGCGGGCGCACGCGCCGAGATCGAACGGCACGGAGATCCCGACCGCGGCGACGAGCGACTTCGGCGCGTCCGTCCCGCGCTCGCCGAGCCACTTCAACAGGACGTTCCCGCCGATCGACACGCCGGCGGCGCCGATGGCCGCAGCCGGCTCGCGCGCGACGAGCGCCGTCACGACCTCGTCGAGGTCTCCGGTCTCGCCGCCGTGGTAGAAGCGCGGCAGCCGATTCGGCTCGCCTGAGCAGGACCGGAAGTTCAGCACGACGCCCCGCCAGCCGCGAGCCGCGGCGAGCCCCACGAGGCCGCCGGCGTAATGCGAGCGCGAGGAGCCTTCGAGACCGTGGAGCACGAGCAGCAGCGGCGCGCCGGCGCGGCCGTCCAGCCAGTCGAGATCGACGAAGTCGCCGTCGCGCATCGCGAAGCGCTCACGGCGCAGCGCGACCCGCGAGCGCCGGACGATCGGGCCCCACATCGTCTGGAGATGCGGGTTGCGACACCACCATGCGGGTTGCCAGGACATCCAGGAGGGGTGACGGGCGCCGGGGCGCTCGGCGAGAGCGCCCCGGCGAGCGAGCGTTACGCCTGACCCTGGAGGATCAGCTTGACCACTTCGGGCGTGATCTCACGCGCCCGCTGGTCGAGCTCCTTCTCGGTCAGGTTCGCGATCGGGTGCGGCATCATCAGGAACTTGTAGTACGGCAGTCCCCACTGCTCGGCCATCGCGCGGCCGGTCGCCTCGAAGACGTCCGTGATGATCGACGCGGAGGGAACACCGGCCTTCTCCAGCAGGATTCCGTCGAGCACACTGCCCGACGAGCAGCTCCCTCAGTCTCCGATGCCTGCGACCATGACGTCGCAGGTCTTGCGCACCTCCTCGATGATCTCCTGGTGCGCGGGCACGCTGGCGTTCCTCTTCCGCCAGAGCCGCGCGTCGGCCGCGCCGTACTCGGACCGCAGCAGCGCGCCGATCTTCTCGAGCAGCCGGTCCGAGTTGAACTTCGTGTTCTCGATCAGGGCGATCCGCTTGCCCGCGAGGGCCTGCGGCCGGGGCGCGAACGCAATCGTCTGCGTCGCCGCTCCGGTGGTGGGATCCAGCAGTTCGGTCATCGCTTGATCTCCTTTGTCACCGCTTCCGAATTTCGTCGGCTGCCCCAGCCGGGGATGTAGGCGCTGAACGCTCCGGCGCGCCCTCCGGCCGCCACGACGAGGATGTCGTCCGGTGTCTCGACGAGCGGCCGCATCGCCGCGTCGTCGCCGGGCTTCATCGCGCCGGACATCCGTCCGGTGCGCTTGAGATGCGCGTGCGTGTTCTTCGTGTGGTCGAAGAGGAACTGGCGGATGCGCTTCTTGTCCCAGCCGTCCTTCGCGATCGTGTTCATGTGCTCGCCGGCGAGCACGACCGTGTACGTCGGCTGCCCCATCACGCCGCCCGAGATGCGCATGTCGTCCGCGAGCGTCGTCAGCACGCCCTCGGCGCTGCTCGACAGCTGGTTGTAGAACTGATGCGGGCCGTTCGCGGCGACGACCGTGACCGCGCTCTGATCGGGACGGAAGCCGCGCTCGACGTGCAGCGGCGTCCACGGGCTGTCCACTTCGTTCTCCGCGATCACGTACGACAGCTTGCCGGGATGACCGAGCGTGCCGCGGTCGAGCAGACCCGGCATCGAGCCGCACACGTTGCGCATCACCAGTCGGACGGCGCGGCCGATCGTCAGGTTCGCCCGCCAGCCCGGTCCGAAGAGGTTGTCTCCGGCGTTGATGTCGAGCTCGCGGGCGATCGGGCCGTTGACGATCATGAGCACGCCCGCCCCGCCCGTCGACGTGCCGGGACCGTGGTAGCTCCACTTCGGGTCGGCGATCGCCTCGACGCCCGCGATCACGACGGGCATGTGTTCCGGCGTGCAGCCGGCCATGACGGCGTTGATCGCGACTTTCTCGGCCGTGATCGCGACAGCGCGGTGGTCGATGTAGCCGACCTGCCGCTCGGGCGCGAGCTCGACGGCGTCGAGCATCGCGCGCACGCGACCTTCCGTCGGCGGCACGACCGGCAGGCCGTCGCTCCAGCCCTGCTGGAAGCAGAACTCGATCAGGTCGGCGGTGTCTTCGACGCGGTGGCGCTTCGAGCTCAGCGTGGCGGGCATGGGCTCCTCCGTGAATGTGGGCGGCGCGACGTCACGCTACCACCGCCCCATCGCCCGGCGCAACCACGCGCTCACCGTTGGAGCGCCACCGGCGTCGCTTCCTTCACGCCGAGGGCGAAGACGAACGCGATCGCCTGCAGCGCCGCGGCGACGACGAACGCGATCGTGAAGCTTCCGGTGACGTCCACGATGCGGCCGAAGACGATCGGCAGGACGATGCCGCCGACGAAGCACGCGGAGTTGGCCACGCCCGAGGCGGTGGCCGCGTCCTCCCGCGGAAAGAGCTCCACGATCATCACGAACGGCAGGATCAAGCCGCCCACGAGCAGGCCCGAGATGAACGCGATCGCCATCGTCGCCGGCATGCCGACCTGCGGCGCGACGAACGCAAAGGCGAGCGGCACGAGGACGCTCACGCCCTGGCTCGCGAGGAAGAGCGCCTTCCGCCGGCCGAGCCGGTCGCTCAGCACTCCGGCCGCGGGCCAGGAAATGATCGTGCCGGCGGTGATGAGGCCGGTGACGAGCCCCGCCTGCGTCGCGCCAAATCCGAGCGACTTCACGAGGTACGCCGGCAGGAACGTGAGGAAGCTGAAGTACGCGCCGTACGAAAAGATCACGCTCAGGTTGAACGGCCACAACGCGTGCGACGCGAGCACGCGCCGGAGCGCTCCGGGTCGCACGGCCGCCGCTGTGGTGGCCTCGCCTCCGCGCAGGAACACGGCGATGAGGACGAACGTCAGCACGGCGGGAACGACGAGCACGCCGTAGGCGAGCCGCCACCCCCAGAACGTCGCGAGCCAGGGCACGAGGACCAGTCCGACGGTCCCGCCGATGCCGCCGCCTGCGGACATCATGCCCGTCGCGCGTCCGCGCTCGGCGGCGGGAAACCATTCCGCCATGAGGCGCATGCCGGGCACCCACACCGCCGCGGCGCCGAGGCCGACGAGCATGCGCGCGACGAGGCTGGCCGCGTAGCTGGCGCTCGCCGCGAACCACGCGCCGCCGACGATCAGGATCACGAAGCACGTCAGCATCACGCGGCGCGCGCCCCAGCGATCGGTCGCGAGGCCGATCGGCAGCTGCGCCGTCATGTAGGTCCAGAAGTACGCCGTCTGGATCGTGCCGGCCGCGGTGTACCCGAGGCCCATGTCGGCGACGAAGGTCGGAATCAGCGGAGCGAACGCGAGCCGATGCACGTGGGTCTGCATGAAGGCGACGATGGTGAGCGCGAGGATCACCCACCGGTAGGACGCGGTCACGGTTCGAGGCGCCCACGGCGACGCACGCGCACGAGTCCGGCCACGGCCGCGACGGCGACGGTGGACGCGGCGACCGTGAACGCCGTCGCGAACGCCGGCTCGAATCCCGCGGTCGCACGGCGCGCGGCGAAAATCGCGGACAGCGCCGCGACGCCGCTCACGACGCCGAGCGTGCGCGCCATGAACGAAAACCCGCCGGCCGCGCCCTGTTGCCCCGCGGGAAACTCGCCCATCACGAGACTCATGTTCGGCGGCTGGAACATGCCGAGCCCGAAGCCGGCCGCGAACAGCGCCGCGGCGACGACGACGACGGACGTCGCCGCTCCGGCGCCGGACAGCAGGAGCAGCGCACCGGACTCGAGCGCGAGACCCGCGACCATGGGGCCGCGCGGCCCGATCCGGTCGGCGACGCGGCCGGCGAGCGGCGCGGCGACGGCGGTGCCGAGCGGGGTGAGCGTGAACAGCGCTCCGGCGGCGAACGTGCCGAGACCGAGCCCCTGCACGAGGTAGAACGGCGCGAGCAGCCAGATGGCGAACATGCCGGCGTTGGCGAGGAACGTCAGCGAGGCCGGCAGCAGCACGGGGACGCGCAGGATGTCGCGCGCGCCGACCGCCGGCGTGCGCACGCGGACCGCGGAGTCCGTCGCCGCGGTCCAGGCCCAGGCCAAGGCCCCGAGCGCCATCGGCGCGCGCACCGCGAAGATCGCCTGCCAGCCGAACGTGTCGATGAGCGCCCCCGCGATGATCGGCCCGACGGCGAACGCCAACCCGATCACGGCATTGAGGAATCCGAGCACGCGGCCGCGTTCGGCAGGCGGCGCCGTCGCGGTCATCCAGCCCGGCGCCGTCCCGTACACGAGCCCGCCGCTCAGACCCTGTAGGATGCGGGCGGCGACCAGCCATCCGAACGCCGGCGCGGCCGCGGCCGCGGCGAACGCCACCGTGCTGACGAGCACGCCCACGCGGAAGACGCGCGGGTACCCGAGAGCGTCGGCGGCGATGCCGCCGACGAAGGACATGATCGAGTACGAGAGAACGTACGGAATGATCACCCAGCGCATGTCTTCCGGCGGCCGCTCGAACCACGCGGCCATCGCGGGAAACGCGACGTTGACCATCGAGTCGAGCGAGATGACGAAGACGCCGGCGGCGGCGATCCGGCGCGTCGCCGTCCCGCCATCCCGACCGGTGGAACGCCCGGCCGCCCGGGCGTTCTGCCGCGCACCCCTCATTGAAGGACTCGTCGGGACGTCCGTCGGGCACCCGAGAAATCAATCAGTTGCGTGCTGGATCGTGCGACGGAATGTGAACTCGTTTTCCCAGGTCGGTGCGGCGAGTGCCTTGCACTTCGACAGCGGTCGTGAAGCCAGAAGCCGAGACGACCTCGGGCACGACCGCGGATCAGGATGGACCGAATCAGATGCTCGTCGACACGCTGTCTGCGTTGCGGCGCGCCGCCGCGGCGCTCGACTCCGCTCTGCGGGACGCCGCCGGTCTCTCGCGTCCCAAAGACCCCGGTTCGGATCACAACGTCGCCGCCTGACCCGTTGCCGACGTTCCGCCAGGCACGTCGCCGGTGCCTGACACGTTCGGCTGGCTGGTCCTGCTCGGCACGGCGCTCGCCGCGTCGATCCTGGGCGGGGTCGCCGGGTTCGGCGCCGGTGTCGTGCTGCTGCCGGTCGTCGCCTGGACGCTCGGGCTGCGCGCCGCGGTTCCCGTTCTGACGGTCACGATGCTCGTCGGGAATCTCTCGCGCCTCTGGTGGAGCCGCGGCGAGGTCGATCGCGCGGCGAGCGTCCGCTTCCTCGCCGGCGCGGTTCCCGCGACGGCGCTCGGGGCGGTGCTCTACGCCGGCACGCCGACCACCGCGCTGTCGCTCGTGATCGGCGCCTTCCTGCTCGCGTCGGTGCCGCTGCGCCGATTTCTGTTCACGCCGATCGTGCAGGTCCGGCTGCGCCACTTCCCGATCATCGGCGCGGTCTTCGGGTTCCTGTCGTCGCTCGTCGTGGCCACGGGCCCCGTGGTGACACCGTTCTTTCTCGCCTACGGCCTCCGGCGCGGCGCCTACATCGCGACCGAGGCGGTCTGCGCGTTCGGCATGCACCTCACGCGCGGCGTCGTGCTGACCCGCTACGCGCTGCTCACGTGGGACACGATCGCGATCGGATGCGTGCTCGGCGGCACCATGTTCGCGGGCTCGTGGCTCGGCCGACGGCTGCTCGACCGCATGAGCGACCGCGTCTTCCTCCACGTGATCGAGGCGCTGCTGATCGTGATGGGCTTGCACTTCCTCCTCTACCCGCGGTAAAAGGCGGGGCCATGGCGATCCAGGTGAACCGCGGTGTGATCGGCAAGGAGTATCCGCCGTACACGGTGACGGTCGAGCGCGGAAAGATCAAGGAGTTCGCGCGCGCGATCGGCGATCTGAACCCGTTCTACCTCGACGACGCCGTCGGGCGCGCGAGCGAGTGGGGCGACGTCGTCGCGCCGCCGACCTTCGCGACCACGTTCCGCGACGAGGCCATCGCGGCGCAGGCGCTCCGCGACCTCGGCATCGACATCTCGCGCGTGCTCCACGGTGAGCAGGAATTCGAGATCCACCGGCAGATGCGGCCGGGCGAAACGTACCTGTGCCGGAGCAAGGTCATCGACATCTACGAGAAGAGCGGCCGTACGGGGTCGATGGCGTTCGTCGTGCGCGAGACGGTCGCGACCGACGACGCGAACGAGATCGTGGCCACGATGCGGCACATCACGGTGGTCCGGCTATGACGCCGCGAGGACGGCGCCG
Organism: Candidatus Rokuibacteriota bacterium; assembly: GCA_016184365.1. Taxonomy (GTDB): domain Bacteria; phylum Methylomirabilota; class Methylomirabilia; order Rokubacteriales; family CSP1-6; genus AR8. The sequence continues at coordinate 90,563 of JACPCW010000075.1, read as the reverse complement.
GTGAAATACGGCAAGGTCTACTTCGAAGACGTCGTCGTGGGCGCCGAGATCACGTCGCTCCAGAAGGGGCCGATCCAGCAGATTCAGCTCACGCGGTACGCGGGCGCGTCCGGCGACTTCAACCCGATCCACCAGGACGACGAGTTCGCGAAGGCCGCGGGCATGGGCGGCGTGTTCGCGCACGGCATGCTGACCATGGGCTTCGTCGCGCAGGCCGTGACCGACTGGGCGGGCGCCGGCAGCGTGCGCAAGATCGGCGTGCGTTTCACCGGCCTCGTCCGATTGAAGGACACGGTGACGTGCCGCGGGCGCGTCGTCGACAAGGTGGCCAAGGACGGCGCGCACACCGTCGAGCTCGAGATCTGGGCCGAGAACCAGCGCGGCGAGAAGGTCGTCACCGGCCGGGCGACCGTCGGTCTGCCCAGCAGGGATCGTTGAAGGTGGGGGCCCCGACATGGCCCCCCACACCCCCCATCGCTCGTACGCGCCCCGGGACACCCGGGGCGCGACTCGAACAGCGTCAGCCGCGCGGCATCTCCCCGCGCGCGGCGATCCACTCGCGCAGGGCTTCACGCGTCGACTGGAACGCGAGCTTCTCCCACGGGATGTCCGTCGACGGCATCCACTCGAGCGCGTCGTTCTCCGAGCACGTCGTGAGCACGCCGGACCGCACGCGTGCGCGATACACGATGATGATCGGCGCGGCCGGGTACGTGAAGACGTTCAGCAGGCCCGTCAGCTCGACGCTCAAGCCCGTTTCCTCGAAGGTCTCGCGGACCGCCGCGTCGCTCGCCGTTTCGCCGAAATCGACGAAACCGCCGGGAAACGTCCAGAGGCCGCGGCCGGGATCGATCGTGCGCCGGGTGAGCAGCACACGGCCGTCGTCTTCCGGAATCGTCGCGGCGACGACTTTCGGGTTCAGGTAGAACACGAACCCGCAGCGTTCGCACACCGCCTGCTCACGCAGATCGGGCGGCACCGCCTGCCGCGTCAGCGCCGCGCCGCACAGGGGACAGAACCGGATGGTGGCGGGCGCGAGGATGCGCGGCGCGTGGTCGTGGCTCATGGGCCTCTCATTATGCTGCTAGACTCGCTCGGGATTTCGAATGACCGACGCGCGACGATCTTCCGCTCGCAGATTCGCACAGGGTGCGCGGGCGCGCCTGCCACGCCCCGGCAATCGGATGCCCGTCGCGATCACGTCGCGCGGCCGCGCCGGCGCCGCCGCGATCGGTCTCGCCGTCACGGCCATGGGGCTCGTCCCGTTTCTTCGGGCCGTGAACGTCATCGAGACGCCGGATTCCGAGATTCACGTGCCGCGGCTCCTGGCCGCCGTGCTCGTGATTCCGTTCGTCCTCCTCGGCGCCGGGATCCTGCTCTCGGCGCTCGGTCTCGGCGCCTGGGTCTGGAACGCGCTCGGCTATGCGGCCGGATTGATCTTCGTCACGTCGACGGCCGCGTTCCTCGTGTGGGTCCTGGCGACGGGCAACGCCGGCGACTCCGCCATGCTCGGCGTCGGCCCGATCGCCGTGCCGCTGCCCGCCTTCATCGCGCGGCCGTTCAACGTCGTCTTCGTCTCGTTCTGCGCCCTGCTCATGATCGGCATCGCCGCGGCGTACTGGTGGCACGCGATCAGGTCAGTGCGCCGGCGCGCGGAGACGGCGTCCGAAGGCGCCTCACCGTGAAGATCGATCGGACGCGGCTCGAGCGCACCATGGACGAGATGGGCCGGATTGGCGAGACACCGCGTGGCGGCCTGACGCGCGTGGCCCTGACCGATGAGGACAAGCGCGGCCGCGACCAGATGGTCGCCTGGATGCGCGCGGTCGGGCTCCGCGTGTCGGTGGACCAGATGGGCAACATCTTCGGCGAGCGTCCCGGCACGGAGCGCGTCGCGCCCGTCATGATGGGCTCGCACATCGACTCCGTGCCGACCGGCGGCAAGTACGACGGCCAGCTCGGCGTCATGTGCGGGCTCGAAGTGGTCCGCACGCTCAACGACCACGACGTGCGGACCCGGCACCCCGTGGTGCTGGGGATCTTCACCAACGAAGAGGGCGCGCGGTTCCAGCCCGCGATGATCGCGAGCGGGGTCATGGCGGGCAAGATCGCGCTCGAAGACGCCTACAACGCCCGCGACAAGGACGGCATCCGGCTGGTCGACGAGCTGGAGCGCATCGGCTATCTCGGCCCGGAGCCCTGCGTCCCCCGGGCGTTCCGCGCGTATCTCGAGCTCCACATCGAGCAGGGGCCGTTCCTCGAAGAGGAAGGCCGGTCGGTCGGGGTCGTCGAGGGCATCGTCGCGATCGCGTGGTCGCGGCTCACGATCCACGGCGTGCAAGACCACGCCGGCCCGACGCCGATGCGCATCCGCCACGACGCCCTCGTCGCCGCCGCGGAGGTCGTGAGCGGTGTGCGGCGGATCGCGCGCGAGATCGGCGGGGACGTCGTCACGACCGTCGGCAACCTCACCGTGCATCCGAACATCGTCAACGCCATTCCCGGCCGCGTGACGATGTCCATCGACATGCGCGACCCGCGCGATGCGACGCTCGATCGCGCGATGCCGCTGCTCGACCGCGTCGTGGCCGAGGCCTGCGGGCGCGAGGGCGTGCGCTACGAGCTCGAGCACTACTGGCGCGTGCCGTACACGCCGTTCGCCGCCGACGTCGTCGCGGCCGTGGAGCGGGCGGCGCGCGCGACGGGCGCGCCGTACCGGCGCATCCTGTCCGGCGCGGGCCACGACGCCCAGTACATGGCGGCGATCGGGCCGGCCGGCATGATCTTCGTGCCGTCGCGCGCGGGGCGCAGCCACTGCGAGGAAGAGTTCACGGGCATGGACGAAATCGAGCACGGCGCCAACACGCTGCTCGGCGCAGCGCTGGAGCTCGCTGGCCTGGCCTGACGCTGCCGGTCGGCCTCGCGAGGTTCCATATCCGTCAGAGCGGCCGGACGGGAATCCCGAGCGCCCGCGCGCCTGCGAGCATGCGGTCGTCGTAGGTCGCCAGCTCGAGCGCCTGGCCGCGGCCGCGGAGGAATTCCACCGTGGCGAGGTGCAGTGCATCGAGCGTGCGGACCGGCAACGGGAACGGTTCGGCGGCTCTCGCCAGAACGAGCGGCGTCATCTCCACGAGCGCGACACGCTCCAGCAGCGCCCGGACCTCGTCACCGTGCGACCGCTCGATTCCGCGAGCATGCACGCGCGTCCAGATCTCGTACTGGATCAGGCGGCTCGCGATCAACGATTCGTCCCAGAGGGCTCCCGGCGGCACCCGGTCCTCGGCGAAGATGTGCGCGAGCGCTACCGAGGCGTCGAGGTAGACCACCGGTCGGCCCGGTCCGCGTCGAGTTCCCGCATGAGGTCATCGAACCGCGCCACCGGTCTGCGAGGAGGTGGACCGCCGCGCGGCGCGGACGCCGGGGTCACCCAGCCGTTTCGCACCAGCTCCGCGATCACGGCGTCCGTGACCAGTTCACCGCGGCCGGGCCGAGGCGGCACGAGCTCGGCGACGACGCGGTCACGGTCGGTGACCAGGATCGTTTCGCCTCCTTGCGCGAGCCGCACGTACTCGCTCAGCTTGTTCTTCAAGACCTTGAGGCCGACTGCTCTCATGGTGCCCACACGGTAGCCTCCAGAAGCTACCTCGGTCAAGAGCGGCCACGGGAGGCCGTTGGTGCCGTCAATGACCGCGTCCAGCCGCCGATCAGCCGCCCGATCTCGCCGGTGAGACGCGCGGCGTGCTCGTACTGGTTGACCGAATAGAACTTCAGCTCGCACGCCAGCCGCAGGTAGGTCCGCAGCGCGGCGAGCTCGAGATCGGCCTCGCGCAGCGACGGCCCGGGCTCCCGCGCCGCGCGAAGCATCGCGCGATGAAGCGCGAACGCCGCGTCCTCGATCTGGCGCGCGAGGACGAAGCGCTGCTGCTTCGGAAACTTCGCCGTGGACGGCAGCACCCACCGCAGGAGGTCGTACGTCTTGACGAAGACCGGCGACTCCAGGCTCATCCTGCTCACCGGCCATCGCCGAACACGAATTCGCCGATCACCGCGGATCACAGCCGGTAGGTTTGACCGTACGCGGCGTGCGCGATCCAACTCCTCACCGACGCGCTCAGCCGTTCGACGGTCAGCGCGCGCTCGACGAGCGCGCGGCGAGCACGCCGCATCCGGCGGGTGAACCGGCGGACAGACTCGCGCTTGAGCCGGACTCGGCCGGGGCGGAGGACGAAGCCCAGAAACGGCACTCCGGCGGCGACGGGGCAGACGCGTGTCTTCGTCGGATGCACCGTCAGCCGGAGCCCGACGAGGAACGCCTCGATCTGGGCTCGCACCTCGTGCAGCTCGGCCTTGGTGTGGCCGAAGACCAGGAAATCGTCGACGTATCTCAAGTAAGCGTCCCGGCCGAGCCGACGGACGACGAAGCCGTCCAGCTCGTGCAGGTACACGTTCGCCCAGAACTGGCTCGTGAGGTTGCCGATCGGCAAGCCGCGCGGGCGGTCGAGCGGGCTCGGCAGCGTGTCGCCGGGGAACCACGTCATCCGGTACTCGTCGGCAAGAATGCCGGCGCCGCTCGCGAGGATCGACCGCATCAGCTGCCGCGTGCGCGCGCAACGGACACGCTTCGTGAGCAGCGCGTCGAGGATCTCGTGGTCGACGCTCGGAAAGAACTTCGAGACGTCGGACTTCAGCACGTACGGATGGCAGCGCATGAGCGCCTGGCAGCGGTCGAGCGCGCGATGCGTGTAATAGTCCTCGTGGAACCAGTCCGCGACCCACTCCCAGACGTTCCCCGCCATATCGTGCACGTCGTACGGGCTCACGCCTCGCGTCGCTGAGCCGACGGCATGGGTGCGGTCGTTCTTCCAGTCTCCGACTCTCGTCTCATCCCACGCGTCGCCCCACGGGTAGCGCCGGCCATCCGTGCCGCGCGCCGCCTTCTCCCACTCGGCCTCGGTCGGCAGCCGCTTCCCCGCCCAGCGGCAATACGCATCCGCGTCATGCCACGACACCTGGACCACCGGATGCTTCGCTTCGCTCCAGGATCCGGGACCGTTCGGTTTCCCCCAGTCGGCCCCATCGACCTTCACCGACTGCCATGCGCCGTCCTTTTGCCGCCACACCCACCCCCACCCCTCGCGCTCCGCAGTCGTCCGATGCCCGGTCACGCGCACGAACCGCTCGAACTGCGCGCCGGTCACCTCGTAGCGGTCCATGTAGAAGGTCAGGGCGGCGGCGCCCGGCTACTCCGGCGGCGGCAGCGCGTCGCCGACCAGGTACGGCACGGCGTGCGCGACGGGATGCCGCACGCGCATCGTCACCACGACCGGCAGATGGTCGGAGGCGAGGCGGGCGAGCTTGCTCCGGTGCACGTGGAACTCCTGCCCTTCCAGCTCCACGTCCCAGTAGATCCGGTCGAGGGCGAAGAGCGGAAACCACGACGGATGCGTCCGGCGCATGAAGCGCATGGGCGACGAGAACTCGCGCTTCAACCCGCGCGTGATCGGCCCCGTGTGCCACTCGTTGAAGTCGCCCATCAACACGCGCGGTCCGGCGAGGCTCGCCGAGTCCTTGATGAAGCGCGCGAGGAGGTGGAACTGATCGCGGCGCTCGCGGAGCGCCAGTCCGAAGTGGCAGTTGAACACGTGGACCGACGTGCCGTGGATGCCGAGATCGACGCGCACGCATCCGCGCGGCTCGCGCGCGCGCCACGACAGGTCGCAGCGCGAGAACCCGAGGACCGGGAGACGGCTGAGCACCGCGTTGCCGTACAGCGCGCCGCCGGCCAGCTCGCGCGTCTCGCCCATCACGACATGCATGCCGAGCTTCGACGCGATGTACGCGCCCTGGTTCAGGTGGTCCGCGCCGTTGTCGGCGATCACTTCCTGGAGGCCGATCACGTCGGCGCCCGTCTCGGCGATGACCGCGGCGATGCGGTCGAGATCGCGGCGGCGGTCGAGCCCGACGCCGCGGTGGATGTTGTAGCTGGTGATGACGAGGCGGGTCACGCGGCGAGCGACTGCGCAGCCCGCCGATAGCGGACGAACACGTCGTAGAGCTGGATGGGGTGAAGGACCGGCGACGGCACCGGCGCATCCGCCGGATGCACGATGAACGTCTGCATCTCGTCGACCGTCGGCCCGGCGTGCGCGCCCTGCTCGCCGATGAAGGACACGTCGCCGTCGGTCGCGCCGAGCCCGTAGAGGACGAGATCGCCGGCGCAGCGCATCGCCATCAGATCCCGGATGCCTGACGCGACGAGGTCGAGGTCGGGCCGGCCCGCGAACGGTCCGTCGGCGAGCGCATCGATGCCGTAGCGCTTCCCGCGCCAGATGCAGACGGGTCCGGCGGCCGAGCGCGCGAGCACGAACCCGATCCCGCGACTGCGCGACAGCTCGTCCACGATCCCCGGCGACCGCTGATCGATCGCGTCGATGGTGAGCGGCTCCGGAGACTCCATGAAGTACACGAAGGCGTTCGGCCCGGCCGCGACGACGCGGACGCCCGCGCGCTCGTGGGTTTCGCGCACGTCGCCCAGCCACGAGATGAAGTCGCGCTCGAGATAGTTGAGGAACCGCTGGAACAGGCCGTGCCGGCGATGCGCCCGCAGCGTCTCGACGGCGGCGAGCAGCCGGCGGCCGCCACGCGTCGCCGCGCTGACGGGCGCCGTGCCGCTCGGGTCGAAGAACTCGTCGAAGAGCCGTCGCTCGATGCGCGCCCCGGTGAGCGACTGGTACGGGATCGTCGCCGCCTGACCGTGATCGGACAGGATGTACAGGTCGTACTCGTGCTCGGGCACGCGTCGCAGCACGTTCCAGAGCTGATGCATCGACGCGTCGATGACCCGGAGGCCGTGGAAGGCCCGCCGGTGTCGCGGCCCGTACGCATGCGCGAAGACGTCATAGTCCAGGTAGTTCACGTAGATCGCGGGCACGCCGCGGTAGAGGTCCGCGGAGACGGCGAGCGTGAAGAACTGCCGCACCCACACGGAGAGCCCGACCTTGATCGCGAGCCACTTCCAGCCGCGCGAGACCTCGCTCACCGGATCGGCGATCAATCGCAACACCGCATGCAGGAGCTCGATCGCCGTGAGCCCGACGCACTTCACGACGACCCAGAGGAGCACGACGAACGTCGATAGGAGCCGCAGCACACCGGCGCCGCTCGGCTGCTTCAACATGGAAAAGCTGAACAGGTTGCTGGCCGCGCCGCCCGTGAACACGCAGCCGTAGGTCGACCCGTCGTCGACGATGCCGAAGCGGTCGCGCGCCTGCGTCGCTTCCACGTGCGCGGCATCGCCGGCGCGCGGAAAGTACACGTCGCCGTGCCGCTGCTTGTCGTGATAGTGGAAGCCCGGGATGTCCGGGCGCACGCCATACATCGCGGCCATCTGAAACGCGGGCGTCGACGTCGGCAGCCCGACGTTCATCGGCGTCGTCCGGAACGCCTGACGATCGAGGAGCCGTCGCGTGAACGGCATGCGACCGTTCGCGAGCGCTTCCTCGAACACCGACCGCGGCAGCCCGTCGATCTGCACGATCAGCAGACGGCGGGAGGCGCGCGCAGGCCGCGGGCCGAGACGCAGGCGACGGACGATCCGATCGATCAGCGATTGCAGGCGCAGGACGGCATCGTCGAGGGGCATCGCGTCCTTCCATTGTACTATCCGGCCCGATGGGGCCACCGAAGCACGCGATCGTCTCGGTCGTCCGGCGCTTCGTCGACGACGAGGTGCGGCCGGCTGCGGCCGCGCTCGAACACGCCGACCGTTATCCGCACGAGCTCGTCGCCCGCATGAAGTCGCTCGGCCTGTTCGGCTCGCTGGTCCCCGCGGAGTACGGCGGTCTCGGTCTGTCCGTCAGCGTCTACGCGCGCGTCATCGAAGAGCTGTGCCGCGGGTTCATGTCGCTCGCCGGCGTCATCAACAGCCACACGATGGCCGCGCTGATGGTGCTGAACTACGGGACCGAGGAGCAGCGCCGCCGGTTTCTCCCGCGGTTCGCGTCGGGCGAGGCCCGCGGGGGACTGTGTCTGACCGAGCCGCACGGGATCCGGACGCGCGCCCGCGCCACCGCGGCATGTCGGGCTTCATCGTCGAGAAAGGTCATCCGGGCTTCCGCGTGATGAAGAGTCTCCGGAAGCTCGGCTACAAGGGCGTCGATACCGTCGAGATCGTCTTCGAGGACTTCGTCGTGCCGGCGGCGAATCTCGTCGGCGGCGTCGAAGGGCGCGGCTTCAAGCACGTGATGGGCGGGCTCGAGGCCGGCCGGATCAACATCGCCGCCCGGTGCGTGGGCGTCGCGCAGGCGGCCCTGGACGCGAGCGTCGCGCACGCGCGTGAGACGGCCGCGCCCGAGCCCGCGCTCGCCGACATCGCGACGCGCGTGCACGCCTCACGGCTGCTCACGTACTGGGCGGGCCGGCTGCTCACGTACTGGGCGGGCGCGATGAAGGACCGCGGCGACCGCTGCGACCTCGAAGCCGGCATGGCGAAGCTCTACGCGTCGGAATCCGCGCAGCAGGTCGCGACGGATGCGCTGCGCCTGCACGGCGCCGCCGGCCAGCTCGAGCGTCTCGAGGTCGAGCGTCACTACCGCGACACGCCGCTCATGATCATCGGCGAGGGCACCAACGAGATTCAGCGCGTGGTCATCACGCGCAACCTGCTCGAGCGCCACGGCGAGCGCTTCGGCGCGCTGACGTCCCGCGACAGCGAGCCGGACGACGTCAAGGCAATCGCGCTCGCCGTGCGGCAGGCGGTCGACAAGGACCTCGCGCCGCGCGTCGCGGACTGGGAATCGGAGCGCCGGTATCCGACCGGGGCGATCGACACGCTCGCCGGACTCGGTCTGCTGGGCGCGCTCGTGCCACCGGAGTACGGCGGCCTCGGGCTCGACATGCGAACCACGATGGTGATCCTCGAAGAGCTCGCGCGCGGCGCGGTCACGCCGGCGGCGATCGTCGCCGCGCACCTCGCCGCCGCGCACGCGATTGCGCGCTTCGCGTCACCCCCCGACCGTGAGCGATTCCTGCCGGCGATGACGCGCGGCGAGCTGTTCGTCGCGCCGATCGTCGGCGCGGTCGTGGACGCGCGCCCCGCCGCCGGCGGCTGGCGCGTCACGGGTCGCGCGCCGAGCGTCGACAACGCCGTTCGCGCGCAGCTGTTTCTCGTGCGTGCCCGCCTCGCCGACGGCGCCGGCATGACGTTGCTCGTGCCGCGCGCCGCGACGACGGTCGGTCCGCCGCACATGACGCTCGGTGGCCGCGGGCTCGAATCCTGCGACGTCGGCTTCGACACGCCGGTCACGCACGGCAGCGTGCTCGGCGACGCGGCCGGCGCCGCCGAGCGCGTGTTGCGCCTCGGAACGGCCGCGATCGCCGTCGGCCTCGCGCAGGCCGCGTTCGAGGCGGCGCTGCGCTACTCGCAGCAGCGGACGACGTTCGGCCAGCCGATCTGCCAGCACCAGGCGATCCAGCTGAAGCTCGCCGACATGGCGACGGGCATCACCGCGTCCCGCCTGCTCGTGTACGACGCCGCGGAGACGATGGCCGACGTGTTCGGCGACGAGCGCGTCGCGATGGCGAAGCTCGAGGCGACGGAAACGGCGTACCGCGTGGCGCTCGAGTCGATGCGGATCCACGGCGGCTACGGCTACACGGCGGAGTTTCCGATCGAGCGGTACTACCGCGACGCTGCGCGACTGCTCGTCATGCCGACGACGAACGACGACGAGCGCCGCCGCCTCGCCGCGGCGCTCGTCGACACGTGACCGTCGACGGATTCAGACCCTTGACCCCGTCGTCCGCATAGCGTTCCATCACCGCATGGGCACGTTCCGCATCGAGATCGAGATCGGAGATCCCACGGCGCGTCGCTGGCAGCGGGTCGAAGCGCTCGTCGACACCGGCGCCACGTATACGAGCGTGCCGCGGCCGCTTCTCGAAGCGCTCGAGGTCGCACCGCATGCGCGGAAGACGTTCGAGCTCACCGATGGGCGGCGCGTCGAACGGGACATCGGACGCACGTGGATTCGCATCGCCGGCAACACGGAGATGACACTCGTCGTCTTCGCGGAGGCCGGCAACTTCCCGCTCCTTGGCGCCTACGCGCTCGAAGGTCTCGGCCTCGCGGCCGATCCGGTGAACCGGCGGGTCGTGCCGGTTCCCGGCTTGCTGCTCGCCGCCCGGTGACGCCGGCCGCTCGGAACCGACCGCCTCAGCCGCGGCGCTGACCCGTCTTCGCCGTGTAGTACGACACCATCCCGGTATCCGGCGGCGAGCCGCTCACCATGGTCAGCATCGTCGCGATTTCGCTCCGATGGTGCGTCGCATGGTTGACGAGGTGCAGCAGCAGGACACCGAGCGGCATCCGAAACGTCCCGAGCCGCCCCTGCCCGTCGACCGTGCGGCCGAGATCGCCGGCGCCGAGACCTTCGACGAACCGGCGCTGTTCGGATTCGAGCGCGTCCCATCGCTGGCGCAGGTCGGCGAGCGATCGCGGGGGATCGCCGTACGCCATGTCGCCCGCCGGGGGCGGCGGCGGCGGCGCGGCGGTCCACCAGCCGAGCCACCAGCGATCCGCGCCGTAGACGTGCGCGAACATCGCGAGGAGCGTCGGCACGCTGAAGTGCTTGCCGAGCTCGCGGGCGGCGGTCTCCTCGCCGAGCGCGCTCGCCACGTCGAAGAGCCGGCGATTCGCCCAGTGGTGGTACCCGTACATCTCGCGCACGAGCTCGATCGTCATGGTCGCCGTCTCCCTCGGGAGTAAAATCGGACCTGACTTTCCATGGCCGAAAGGGTACTGCCATCGAGCGACGTCGAGGAGGTCACCGAGGGCGCGACGGCGCCACCGTGGCTGACGATCCTCCACAACTGCGACTGCCACACGTTCGAACAGGTCGTCAAGCAGCTGCAGAAGGCGATCGCGTGCAGCGAATCGGAAGGCTGGCAGATCGCCTGGCAGGTGCACAACACCGGGAAGGCCGTCGTGAAGGTCGGCGCTGAATCCGAGTGCGTCCGCGTCGGCAACATCCTCGCGTCGATCGGGCTCGTGGTCACGGTCGTCCAGTCGTGACCACGCGGCTCGGCGCGTGGGGTCTCACGTGGGACATCCTCTGGCACGTGCGCATCGGCCGCGACAGCTTCTGGATCGCGCCGCACGTGATGATCTACGCGTCGGTCGGCGTCGCGTTCGCCGTCAGCATCGCGGTCGTCGCGCGTGACACGTTCGGCGGCGGACCGCCCGGCGTCGCGGCGTGGCGGTTCGCCGGACTCCGCAGCACCCCGGGGTTTCATCTCGCCGCGTCGGGCATGGCGATCGTGCTGCTCGCCGCGCCGATCGACGATCTGTGGCATCGCCTCTTCGGCCTCGACGTCACGCTCTGGAGCCCGCCGCATCTGCTCGGTCTCGGCGGCACGGCGCTGAACACGCTGGGCTGCGTCGTGATCGCCTGCGAGGTGTACGCCGCCGGCAGCCGCAGGCGTCTGGCCGGCGTCCTCGGCGCCGGTGCGCTGCTGTACGCCGGTCTCCGCGTCGTCCTCGACCCGGCGTACCTGCTCGCCTACAACCATGGCGGTGTCTACATCACCGGGCCGATGATCCAGGGCGCGAACTCTTCCTCGCCGACGCCGGAGAGCTCGCTCTTCGACCGCTTGCCGGACGCGACCGCGATGACTTCCTCGAAGATCTGACGGCCGACCGCCGCGAGCGGCGTGCCCTCGACGATCACGCCGCAGTTGATGTCCATGTCCTCTTCCATGTGCCGGTACACGAGTGAGTTCGTCGCCAGCTTGATCGACGGCACCGGCTTGCAGCCGAAGACCGAGCCGCGCCCCGTCGTGAAGCAGATGACGTTGCAGCCGCCGGCGACCAGGCCGGTGATCGAGACGGGATCGTTGCCCGGCGTATCCATGAAGACGAACCCGCGCGTGCTGATCGGCTCGCCATACATGAAGACGTCGTTCATCGGCGTCGTGCCGCCCTTGGTGACACCGCCGAGCGACTTCTCGAACACCGTCGTGATGCCGCCGGCCTTGTTGCCGGGCGCCGGGTTGTTGTCCATCGCGTCGATGCCGCGGCAGTACCACTCCCACCACTTGTAGCGGTCGATCAGCTTCTTCGCGACGCCCTCGTTCACGGCGCGCCGGATCAGCAGGTGCTCGGCGCCGTAGATCTCCGGCGTCTCCGCGAGCACGCCGGTTCCGCCGTAGCGGACGAGCTCGTCCACGGCCCATCCGAGCGCCGGATTCGCGGTGATCCCCGAGTTGCCGTCCGAGCCGCCGCAGTTCGTCGCGAGCGTCAGCTCCGAGATCGGCTGCTTCGTCCGCCTGACGTCGTTCGCCGCCGGCAGGACCTTCGCGACTTCGGCGACGGCGCGCTCGATCGTCTTCCGGATGCCGCCCGTCTCCTGGATCGTGAGGATCGTCGGCTTCCGCTCCGGATGGCCGGGCACGGCCATCTTCTGCCGATCGACGAGCACGGCGGCCTGGTTCACCTCGCAGCCGAGCCCGATGATGATGTACGCGGCCACGTTCGGGTGCTTCGCATAACCCGCGAGCACGCGGTGCAGCGCCAGGTGCTCCTCGCCGAAGAGCTTGGTGGCGCAGCCCGACTTGTGGGTGATGGCGATGACGCCGTCGATGTTCGGGTACTCGCGCTGCACGTCGCGAAACTTCTCCTTCACGAACTGCGACACGCTCGCCGAGCAGTTCACGGTCGAGACGATCGCCACGTAGTTCCGCGTGCCGACGCGCCCGTCCTCCCGCCGGTAGCCGTCGAAGTGGCGCATCTGATCGGGCGGGTAGAAGTCGACGGGGCGCACGTCGACGCCGACTTCGTACCGGTCGGCGGACAGCTCGCCGATGCCGAGGTTCTGCGTGTGGACGTGATCGCCCACCGCGATGTCGGCCGTCGCGAAGCCGATCACCTGTCCGTAGCGCCGCACCGGCGCGCCGGCGCGGACGGCGTGACGCGCGACCTTGTGGCCGGGCCTGATGTCCTGGCGCACCTCGATGCGCGCGGCGCCGTCTTCCAGGACGGTGCCGGCCGGCAGCTCGGCCCTGGCGATGGCGACATCGTCCTCGGCGCGGAGCAGGATCGCTTTCTCGATCAACGCGAACGTCGCCATGAATCCTCCACGGTGTGTTTCGCAGTGTCGGGTCTGGCGGCCAGTATAATCCGCGGCATGTCAGCCCATCACGAGCGCTCCGACCGGTTCGTCACGGCACGCGGCCTTCGCTTCCACTACTGCGAATCGGGTGAGGCCGCGGCGCCCGCCGTCGTGTTCCTCCACCGCATCACGAGCGATGCGCGCGTGTCCGCTTCGTTGAACGGCATGCCGGGGACGGGATTATAAGCGGCCGCGTGCTAGCCTATCGACATGCCGACCCGGGCGAGGCGCAATCCGGCCGTAGCAGCCGCCCGCCGCTCAAGCCGAGCGACGGTACGCGATCGGGGTAACCGCGCCGTCCCACGGCGTCGCGAACCGATACTCACTCTTCAGTACTGGCGCGAAGGCCGGTGGTACGTCGGCGAGCTCGTCGAGGCGCCGGACGTCTTCAGCCAGGGTCGCACGCTCGACGAGCTTCGGCGCAACATGCTCGACGCGTGGGAATTGATGCTCAAGGAGCGACCGCATCCGGGCCTGCGCCGGCCGCGGTGAAGCGCGAGGCGTTACTGCGCGAGCTCCGTCAGGGCGGCTGCATTTTCAAGCGCCACGGCGCCAATCACGACATCTGGACGGATCCCGCCACCGGTCGCAGCGCGCCCGTGCCGCGGCATACGGAAATTGCTGACGGCATCGTGCGTCGGATCCGCAAGCAGCTGGCCATCAGACCACCCGCGCCGTAGACGCCGATTGCGGATCGCCCGGCTGCCTCACCGCGCCTTGATGCGGAGGATCGTGTTCGGGTCGGTCTCGAGCTGCATCGTCGTGTGATCGATGCCGAAGCGGGCGTGCAGCACGGTGTGAAGCTCCTCCAGGAGCCGATCGCTCTCGCGCACGTCGTCGACGACGACATGCGCGCTCATGGCCTCGCGGCCCGACGTCAGCGTCCAGACGTGAAGGTCGTGCACGCGGCGCACCCCCGGCACCTCGCGCATCGCCGTTTCGATCTGACCGAGGTCCAGGTGCGCGGGCGTGCCCTCGAGCAGCACGTTGACCGCCTGCATGAGCAGATGCCACGTCCGCCAGACGATCATGATGGCGATGACGGCGCTCGTGAGCGGGTCGGCGGTCGTCCAGCCCGTCAGCAGGACGATGCCCGCCGCGACGATGACGCCGGCGGACGTCGCGGCATCGCTCAGCACGTCGAGATACGCGGCGCGAACGTTCAGGCTCTCTTCCGCGCCGTGGTGCAGCAGCCACGCACACACGAGGTTGACGAGCAGTCCGAGCGCGGCCACACCGAGCATCGGGCCCGCGTCGACCGGACGCGGCGACACGATGCGCTGCCACGCTTCGACGAGGATGCCGACCGAGACACCGAGGAGCACGACGGCGTTGACCAGCGCGGCGAGGATCTCGACGCGGTAGTACCCGTACGTCTTTTCGGGCGTGGGCGGCCGGGCCGCGATCCAGATCGCGAAGAGCGCCAGGGCGAGGCCCGCCGCATCCGCGAGCATGTGCCCGGCGTCGGCGAGCAGGGCGAGACTCCCTGTGAACCACGCGGCCGCCGCCTCGACGACGAGGAAGACGACGGTGAGCGCAAACGCCAGCCGCAGCGCACCCCGCGAGCGCGCCGCCGCCGTGCCGTGCGGAGCGTGGGCCATCGGTCAGATCCTACCAGCGGGATCCGGCAGGCCCTTTGCTAGAAGTTGCAGGCAGAGGATGCCGCCATGAATCGTACCGCAGCGTCCGTTGTGCTGGTCCTCGTCGCCACCTGGGTGGTTGCACACCTGCTGTACCTCGGCCCGGTGGAGGCGGCGACCGAGATGGCCGTCACGTGGCTCACCGGATTCGCCGCGAGCAGCATGCTGATCGCGGCGGTCACCGTGCTGACGTGGGGGCTGATCCTTGGACACACCAGTCCGGCCTGGCTTCGGTTCGTCCAGCAGGCGAGAACGGCCACGGCGATGCTCGGCGTCGCCCTGGTGATCTTCGGCCTGCTGCACTGGCGCGACACCGAACCTCGCAGCGAATTGCACTGGGTAGTGGTCGGCGTTGCGGTGCTGGCCGGCGCGGGCCTCGTGCACGCGTGGCTGATGCTGACCGGCCGGCGGCGAACGGCCTAGCCTAAGAGGTTATCGGCGAATTCGAGGACCGCCACGGCTCCGCCGGGGCGGTTCCGAGCGAAAGGGGGTCTGGGGGCCATGTCGGGGCCCCCAGTTCCAACGAAACGCTCAGGACCGTTCCCGGAGCCGGCGCGCCGCTTCGGCGCGCATCTGCTGCATCGCGCGGGTCTCCTGGTCGGAGTACCGCTCCTCCGTCCAGGGGTCCGCGTGCATGTGATACCCGTTCTGCTCCCAGAAGCCCGGGGGGTTCACGTCGAGGAACTCGAAGGCGCGGAGCCACTTGCTCGACTTCCAGAAGTAGAGCTTCGGCAGCACGAGCCGCATCGGACCGCCGTGGTCGGGCTCGAGATCGTTCCCGTTGTGTCGGATGGCGAGCACGACGTCGTCGTCCAGCAGATCGGCGAACGCGGTGTTCGTCGTGTAGTCCGGATCCGCGTGCTGCAGCACGAACGCGGTACCGGGCTTCGGCCGCGCCTGCTCGATGATGACGCGCGCCGGCACGCCTTCCCATTCGTTGTCGAGCTTCGACCAGCGCGTGACGCAGTGGATGTCGGAGCGCACGGTCACGCGCGGGAGCTTCAGGAACTCCTCCCACGTCCACGTGAGCTCGCGCTCGACGGCGCCGAAGCACCGGAACGTCCATCGCCGGAGATCGACGCGCGGCGTGAGCCCGTACGTCAGCACCGGCCACTTCGTCGTCAGCGTCTGCCCGGGCGGCACGCGATGCGCGACGTCGGCGTCAGGCTCCTTCATGCCACGCATCCTCCACATCTCCCACAGCAGTTTGGCCATCCGCGTGCACTATACAATAATGGTCCGGCATGAAGGCACCGCGCGCATGAACGGAGAGCGGAAGCTGGCGCTGTTCATCGACTTCGAGAACATCGCCCGCGGCGTGAAGGAAGCGCAGTACAAGGCGTTCGAGATCAAGCTGGTCCTGGAGCGGCTGCTCGAGAAGGGCAAGATCATCGTCCGCCGCGCCTACGCGGACTGGAACCGCTTCACGGAGTACAAGCGCCCCTTCCACGAGTGGGCGATCGAGCTCATCGACGTGCCGCAGAGCCGCTACAGCGGGAAGAATTCCGCCGACATCCGCATGGTCGTCGACGCGCTCGACCTCGCCTACGGCAAGACGCACATCGACACGTTCGCGCTCGTGTCCGGGGATTCGGACTTCTCGCCGCTCGTGTCGAAGCTGCGCGAGAACGACCGGTACGTCATCGGCCTCGGCGTGAAGTCGTCGTCCTCCGACCTGCTCGTCGGCAACTGCGACGAGTTCATCTTCTACGAGGACCTGATCCGCGATTCGAAGAAGACCACGCTGCTACGCGGCCTGCCGGAGAAGAAGGCCGAGGCGATGGCGCAGCTCATCGACGCCGTCCAGGCGCTCCTGCGCGAGAACAAGGAGACGCTCTGGGGCTCGATGGTGAAGCAGACGATGATCCGCAAGAACCCGGCGTTCAACGAGTCCTACTACGGGTTCACGACGTTCTCGAAGCTGCTCGAAGAAGCGATGAAGGCCCGGATCGTGACGCTCGAGCGCGACGAGAAGAGCGGCACCTACATCATCACGTCGCTGGCCGAGGAAGGCGCGCGGGTCTGATGCGGCGCGGACGCGGCTCCGCGCTCGCGCTCGCCGCCGTCACGCTCGCGGCGCTCGTCTGGTGGGTGGCGACGCCGGCCACGACGGCGCACGCGCAGGTCGACATCTCGATCGATCCGGCGATGGTGAAGGGCGCGCCGACGGCCGTCGTCACGATCGTCGAGTTCTCCGACTACCAGTGACCGTACTGCCGCCGCGTCCAGCGGTCGCTGGACCAGATCCTCGAGGAATACGAGGGCCGCGTGCGGCTCGTCTTCAAGGACCTGCCGCTGCGGTCGCATCCGCTCGCGCGTCCCGCCCACGAAGCCGCGCGCTGCGCCGGGGCCGCCGGCAAGTACTGGCCGTACCACGATCGCCTGTTCGAGCGGCAGCCGGATCACGAGCGCGCCGATCTCGTCCGCTACGCCATCGAGATCGGCCTCGACCGTGACGCGTTCGTGCGCTGCGTCGACGAGCGACGGTACGCCGCCGCGGTCGACGCCGACATCAGCCAGGCGAAGGCGCTCGGCATCACCGGCACGCCGACGTTCTTCGTCAACGGCCGTCCGCTGATCGGCGCGCATCCGGTCGAGACGTTCCGCGAAGTGATCCAGGAAGCGCTGCGCGACAGCCGGAAGTAATGGCGTTCATCAAGGTCGCCGACCTCGCCGAGCTGCCCGAAGGCCGCGGCGTGCTCCTCGAGCGCGCGGGCCACGCGATCGCGCTGTTCAACGCGGGCGGCGGACGCGTGTACGCGACGAGCCCGCTGTGTCCGCACGAAGACGGGCCCCTCGCCGACGGCTGGCTCGAAGGCGACGCCGTCGTGTGTCCGTGGCACGGCTTCGACTTCGATCTCGCGACGGGCGGCTGCCGCGTCGACGAGAACCTCTCGATCGCCGTGTACACGACGCGCGTCGTGGACGCCACCGTCGAGGTGGACCTGCCGTGACGTCGCCGACGAGCCACTATCTCGACGTCACCGGACAGCCATGGGACCAGCGGCGTCCCGGCGTGCACTGGAAAGTGCTCTGGCGCGACGGCGATCGCCAGACCGTCCTCGTGCGCTACGAGCCCGGCGCCGTGATTCCGCGCCATCGGCATCTCGGCGACGAGCAGATCTTCGTCATCGAGGGCGAGGTCGAAGACGACACGGGCGTGGCGCGCGCCGGAGCATTCGCGCGGCGGCCGCCGGGCTGCGTCCACACGGTACGCAGTCCGCGTGGCGCGCTCGTGCTCGCCGTGATGTCCGGCGGAACGGAACCCGTCGGTGGCCCCGAGGTTGCACCACAGGCACTGTAGCGGGTTGAGGGGGCACCGGGAAGCAAAGCGCGCAGGTCGCGCGCGGACTCGAGGTGTCGGCGGTGGCCGAGCGAGCAGTGCGTCACGTTCGGAAGTTTCTGGGCACCCGTCTCAGGACGCTCCGGAAGCAGCGGCTGCTGAGCCAGGAGCGACTGGGCGAGCGCGCCGGTCTGTCCGGCAAGTTCATCGGCGAAGTCGAGCGCGGCGAGAAGTCGATCTCGATCGACAGCCTCTATCGCGTGGCCGTCGCGCTCGAGGTGCCGCTGCGTGACCTGACCGACGTCCGCGACCGCGCCAGCGTGCCGAACGAGGAAGCCGAGAAGATCTTCGCCCTCATCTCCGGTCGCCGCCGCACCGAAGATCTTCGCCGCGCGTACGACGTGCTCCGCGCCATGTTCAGCCGCGCGGGTTGAATCGATTCACATGGGGGCCCCGACATGGCCCCCATACCCCCTCACGTTCGGAGGGCCCGGCGAAGCCGTGCCCTCCTCTATGACCCGCTCTCCTCCAGTGTCGCGGTATTCTCGGTTCATGACGTCCGACCATGTCTGGCTGGCGATCGGTTTTCTCGGACAGGCGCTCTTCTCCGCGCGATTCCTCGTGCAGTGGATCGCGTCGGAGCGCAAGCAGCAGAGCGTCATCCCCACGCACTTCTGGTACTTCTCCGTCGGCGGCGGCCTCACGCTGCTGATCTACGCGATCCATCGCCTCGATCCCGTGTTCATTCTCGGACAGGCGGCCGGACTCGCGGTCTACGCGCGCAATCTGTGGTTCATCCACCGCTCGCCGGCCGAGGCCGTCGAGCGCTGATCCAGGAGACAGACCCGTGAGCGAGATCAACTGGGCGCAGTGCCACACGCGTCCCGTGCTCATGATTCCCGGCCCCACCGAGCTGCCGTTCCCGGTCGTGCAGGCGATGAACCGGCCGCCCGCGATCCAGTACGACCGCTCGTTCGACGAGGGCGTGCTCGATCCCACCGTGCTGGCGCTGCGCGACGTGTTCCAGACGCGCGGCGAAGTGATCCTGATGCCGGGCTCGGGCCGCACGGCGCTCGAGGCCGGCGCGCTCAGCGTCATCGAGCCGGGTGACCGCGTGCTGACGATCGTCGCGGGCGTCTTCGGCTCGCTGATGCGCGAGATCATGGCTCGGGTCGGCGCGGAGGTGACGGAATTCCCGGTGGAATGGGGCGCGCGGCTCGACGTCCCGCGGCTCACCGCCGAAGCGCAGCGCGTGCGCCCCAAAGCGATCACGCTCGTGCACAACGAGACGTCGACCGGCACGACGTATCCGGCCGCGGAGGTCGGCCGCGTCGCGCGCGACGTGGGCGCGCTCTTCATGCTCGACACGGTGTCGTCCCTCGCCGGCATCGACGTGCGCACGGACGAGTGGGGCGTCGATCTCAACATGACCGGCTCGCAGAAGTGTCTCGCCGCGCCGCTCGGCCTGGCGCTCGTCGCCGTCAGCGACCGCGCATGGCAGGCCATGGAGAGCCGCCGCCGGAAGGCGACGAGCTGGGCGTACGACCTGCTGCGCTGGAAGGAGCACTGGATTCCGGTCTCGCGCGGCGGCGCCATTCCGGACGGCGCGCCGCGCCGTCAGCCCGTGTCGATGCCGACGCATCTCACGGAGGCCATGCGGGTCGCCGTCGACCTCATCCGGCAGGAAGGCCTCGCGCACCGCTTCCGGCGTCACGCGATCGCCGGCGGTGCGCTCCGCGCCGGGCTCGAGGCGATGGGCCTCGAGATGTTCCCGGACCAGACGCTCTGGTCCAACACCGTGAGCTGCGTGAAGGCGCCGAAGGACGTCGATCCGTCGGCCGTCGTGACGGCGATGCGCGACCGCTACGGCATCCTCATCGGAACGGGGCTCGACCGCATCCGCACGTCGACGCTGCGCATCGGCACGATGGGCATCACGTCGAGCCCGCTCTACATCCTCCCGACGCTCGGAGCGCTCGAGCTCGCGCTGCGCGATCTCGGGTCCAAGTGCGAGCCGGGCGCCGGTGTCGCCGCCGCGCAGGCCGCGTTCGCGGAACGGGGCTGAGCGGGCCGTGGCCGACGCCCTGATCGCGGTTCCCGACGACTTTCCGTCCGTGTTCGAAGGCAGCGCCGCGCACGACCGCGCGAAGAAGCTCGGCGACGTCGCCGTCGTCACCCAGCGCGGCGCCGACGAGGAGGCCGAGCTGATCCGGCGCATCGGCGGCGCGCGCGTGGCCATCAACATCCGCGCGCACGCGCGCTTCACCGACGGCGTCATGGCCGGCTGCCGGAATCTGAAGATGATCTCGATCTGGGGCACCGGCACCGACAACATCGACCTCGACGCCGCCGGCCGGCGCGGCCTCACCGTCTGCAACACGCCGGGCGTCAATGCGTTCGCCGTCGCCGAGCACGCGATCAGCCTGATGCTCGCCGTCGCGCGACGCATTCCGAAGATCGACCGCGAGATGCGCTCCGGCAAGTGGCCGCGCGAGATGCTCACGCAATGTCTCGGCAAGACGCTCGGCGTGTTCGGCACCGGCCGCATCGGCACGCGGGTCATCGCGATCGGGAAGGCGCTCGGCATGGACGTGCTCGCGTGGAGCGCGCGCGGCGATCAGGCGCACATCGCCCAGCACGGGGCGCGCGCGGCGTCGAAGGACGAGATCCTCAAGGCGGCGGACGTGATCTCGCTCCACGTCCGGCTCGCGCCGGAGACGCGCGGCTTCATCGCGCGCCGCGAGCTCGGCCTCATGAAGCGGACGGCGATCCTCGTCAATACCGGTCGCGGTCCGCTCGTCGACCGCGACGCGCTCCTCGAGAGCCTGCGCGAACGCCGGATCGCCGGCGCGGGTCTCGACGTCTTCCACGACGAGCCGCTCAAGCCGGGAGACGCGATTCTCGAGCTCGACAACGTCGTGCTCTCGCCGCACAACGCGGGGCAGACGCCGGAAGTGATTCGCGACGGGCTGCTCCGCGCGGTCGAGAACGTGGAGAACTACCTGACCGGCAAGCCGACCGACGTGGTCGTGGCGCCGGTGAACTAGCCGGCGCCGCGACCACGTCGGGACGGGGTGGGGGTTACTTCTTCTCGACGGCGCTCATGCACTCGGCCTCGCTCTTGAGGCCGAAGCGCTGCCAGCCGTTGTCCTTGCAATCATCCTTGCTGGCGGGTTTCTCGGCCGACGCGCCGGACGTGGCCGGCGAGGCGCTCCCCGGCGCCTTGTCCCCCGGCGACGGCTGACTCGTGGCTCCGGTCGCGCCGGACGCCGCGCCGCCGCTCGACTTCGAGTCCGAGGACGTGGCGCCTGCCTTCTTCTCGTCGCCGGCGAAGCCCGGGCCGGCAAAGACGACGGTGACGAACGCGACCGCGGTGAGGATCGAGAGCAGACCTTTCATCGACGAACCTCCCTGTGTTGAATCGTCAGCGGCCGGCGGCCGCGACAGTGCCGGGAGGGTTGCAGGTCGCGTGCCCCCGACGTCGGCTAGCGCTGTGCCGGTCGGACCATGAGGTCGCCCGCGTTCACCGAGGTCGGGGACGGTGAGGCGTTCAGCGCCGACCAGGCTTCGTCGATCGGCACGAAATGTTCAATCCGATGCCGGCGCCGGGCACGAGCGAAATGCCGGACGTCGTGATGCCGACCGCGCGGCCGTCCTCGTCGAGCAATGGCCCGCCGCTGCTGCCGGCATGCACCGCGACGTCGCTCTTGGATGAACCGCTGCGCCCCGTCCATCCGAAGCGCGCTCACGACGCCCTTGGTGACGGTGCGCGCGAGTCGTGCGTCGAGCGGCGTCCCGATCGCGAAGACCGGCGAGCCGACGCGCAACGAGCTCACCGTGCCGACGGGGATCGCCGTGTACCGGCCTTCGGGGAGCCGGAGCAGCGCGACGTCACGGTCGCGGTTGATGCGCACGACCTTGGCCGTGAGCTTTTCGGCGGTCGGGAGCTCGACCGCGACCGTCTCGGCGCCGTCGGGGACGACGTGGGCCGCGGTGAGGACGAGCCCGCCCGGCGACACGATGAACGCGCTCCCGTGGCCCTCTTTGCCGATGATCGTCGCGACGGCGCCCTGGACGTAGCCGAGCAGCGCGCCCGGCGCCGGGAGATCCGTCGTGTCGAGGGCGATGTGCCGACCGGGAGACGGGGCGTCGGCGGCGCGGCCGCCGCTGACACCCCCGGATGGCCGCTACGCCAGGTGCTTCTTGAACCAGGCGACGCAGCGCTTCCAGCCGTCCTCCGCCGCCGCCTTGTTGAAGGACGGCCGGTAGTCGGCGTGGAACGCGTGGCCCGCGCCCGGGTACACGACGATCTCCACGTTCTTGTTGCCGTGCTGCTTCAGCATCTCGCCGAACTTCTTCGCGTCGTCCGGCGCCGGGTTCTTGTCCGTCTCGCCGTACAGACCGAGGAACGGAATCTTGAGGTCCTTCGCGACGTCGAACCCCGTCACCGGTCCCGCCTTCGACTGAAACGGACCCGAGAACGGCCCGTACCACGCGACCGCGGCCTTCACGTCGGGATTCGTCGCCGCGACCTGGATCGTCACCCCGCCGCCCCAGCAGAATCCGGTGACGCCTGCGGCCCTCGCGCCGCCACGGCCCTTGGCCCAGTCGACCGCCGCCTTGCAGTCGTCGAGCACCTGCTCGCGCGGCACCGCGAGCACGATCTTGAGAATCTCCTGGATGTTCGGGATGTGCGCCACCCCGCCCTCGCGCTTGAACAGCTCCGGCGCGACGGCGTGGAAGCCTTCCTTCGCGAACCGGCGCGCCGTGTCCTTGACGTACTCGTGCGCGCCCCAGATCTCGGAGATCACGAGGACGACCGGCTGGCCCTTGCCCTGCGACGGCTTCGCCTCGTACACGGGCATCGCGTAGCCGCCGATCTTGACCTCGTGGTCGCCTGCCGTGATGCCCTGCGTATCCGTCTTGATGGCCTGCGCGAGCACGGGATCGGCCGCGATCGCGTAGCCGGCGAGCGTGCCGCCCGCCACCAGGACATCCCTGCGGGTGACGCCGATACCGGTTGCAGTCGTCATTCAGTCCTCCGATGAGTGGATGGGGACCTGCTGCCAACTGCCAGACCGGGCTCGAGGTTCCCGAAGGCGGGCGTGTCAGATGGACGCGCGGATCGTGAGCCAGGCGCCGAGGAGGGCGAGGACGACGAGCACCACGCGGTTGAAGTTCTGCTGGTCGAGGCGGTCCTGCACGCGCAGCCCGAGCGTGAACGATCCGAAGGCAACGGCAGCGACGCCGAGCGCAGGCGGGATCAGCGAGACCGTGAAAGCCCCGTACCAGGCGAGCGCGGCGAGCTGCATGACTTTGTAAACGAAAAACGTCACCGCGACGGCACGGACGAAGTCGGCCTTCGCCAACCCGAGCGCGTAGAAGTACACGACGAGCGGCGTGCCCGGCACGTTCGTCAGCCCGCCGACGACGCCGGCGAGGAGACCGACGGGCGGCGACAGCCAGCGCTCCCACGACACCCGCACGCTGGGGCGCCACCGGGTCGCGCTCACGGCGACGAAGCCGATCACGAACGCGCCGAGCACGGCCATCGCGACGCGCGCCGGCAGGATCACGAGCAGATGCGTGCCGAGGACGGTCCCGACGCCGCCGAACGCGAGCAGGACGGCGAAGCGCCGGAAGGTCCGGAGCATCCCGCCACCGCGCCGCGCCTGGATGCCATCGAGGACGAGGTTCGGCGGCACGAGCACCGCCACGGCCGTCTTGACGTCGATGAAGAGCGCGAGCAGCGGCGTGGCGACGGTGGGAAATCCGAACCCGATCGTGCCCTTGACGAAGCCGGCGATGAGCGCGGCGACGGCGCCGGCGAGAACGATCACGCGCGGCGGGTCAGCGCGCGACCGCCTGCCAGAGGACTTCCGCGGGGTGCTTCGCGCGACGGCCCGCGAGGTGCTCGATCTGCTGGCGGCACGACATGCCCGGCGCGACGACCTCGGTGTCCGCATCCGCGGCCTTCACCGCCGGCGCGAGCCGCCGGCTGCCGATCGCGACCGACAGATCGTAGTGCTCGCGCTCGAAGCCGAACGACCCCGCCATGCCGCAGCATCCCGAATCGACCTCGCTCACGTCGTAGCCGGCCCACGTGAGGGCGGCGACGGTGGGCGCCGTGCCGACGATCGCCTTCTGGTGGCAGTGCCCGTGGAGCAGCGCCTTCTTGCCGTGCGCGGTGAAGCACAGCTCGAGCCCGCGCGCTCTTTCGCGCAGCAGGAACTGCTCGAGCAGCAGGCTTTCCTTCGCGACGATACGCGCTTCGTCGGTCCGCAGCAGGTCGACGGCTTCGTCGCGCAGCGTGAGCAGGCACGACGGCTCGAGCCCGACGATCGCCACGCCGTGCGCGGCGTACGGATGCAGGCGCTCGACGTTCCACCGGAGGTTTTCGCGGGCCTCCGTGAGCATGCCCTTCGAGATCATCGGCCGGCCGCAGCACTTCTTGTCGATGGTCACGACGCGATAGCCGGCCGCCTCGAGCAATTGCACCGCCGCCCGGCCGATCTCGGGGCAGTGGTACGTGACGAACGTGTCGTTGAAGAACACGACCTCGCCGCGCGGCGCATCGGCACGCGGCGTGGGGCGGCGCATCCAGTCCGTCAGCGTCTCGCTCGCCAGCGCCGGGAGCGGCCGCCGCCGGTCGATCCCGGCGAAGCGCTCGAGCAGCCACCGGTTCAGCGGCAGCTCGGCGAGCCAGTTCGCGAGGCCCGCCACGCGCGTCCCGAGCTGGTTCAGCTCCGCGATCCGGCCGAAGAGGCGGTTCCGCAGCGGCAGCCCGTTGGCCCGGTAGTAGTGGTGGAGGAACTCGTACTTCATCTTCGCCATGTCGACGTTCGCGGGGCATTCCGACTTGCAGCCCTTGCACTCGAGGCAGAGGTCCATCACGTCGTAGAGCCGCTGGCCCGTGAACTCGCTGGCCGGCGCGCGACCGGACAGCACCGCGCGAAACGCGTTCGCGCGTCCCCGCGTCGAGTGCTCCTCGTCGTTCGTCACCATGAACGACGGGCACATCGTGCCTTCGAGCGTCTTGCGGCACTGCCCGACGCCGTTGCACATCTCGATCGCCGCCGCGAAGCCGCCGCGCTCCGAGAAGTCGAGCAGCGTGGTGGGCTCCCACGTCGTGTAGCGCTCGCCATAGCGCAGGTGGTCGGTCAGGCTGCCCTTCCCGACGATGTTGCCCGGATTCATCCGCTCGTCGGGGTCGAACGCGCGCTTGAGCGCGCGGAACGCCTCCATCATGCGCGGGCCGTACATGCGCTCGAGGAACGGCGTGCGCGCGCGGCCGTCGCCGTGCTCGCTCGAGATCGTGCCGTTGAACTCGAGCACGAGGTCGGTGATCTCGTCCGCGATGGCGCGGACCTGCGCGAGGCCGCGCTCGGTCTTGAGGTCGATCACCGGGCGGATGTGGAGACAGCCGACGGAGCAGTGGCCGTAATAGGCGCCTTCGGCGCCGTGCTTGCCGAGGATCTCGCGGAAGCGCGGCACGAACTCGTGCACGCGCCGCGGATCGACGGCCGTGTCCTCGACGAATGCGATCGGCTTGCCGCTCCCCTTCAGCCCGAGCAGGAGCCCGAGGCCCGCCTTGCGGAGCTTCCAGATCGATTGCTGCTCGGACGCGTCGTACGCGGCGTGCGCGGCGTAGCCCCACCGCTCGCGCCGGCGCCGCGCCTCGAGCGCTTCGATCTTGGCGCGGACCTCCGCGTCGGTCTCGCCGGCGTACTCGACGATCATGATCGCGCCGGGGTCGCCCTGCACGAACCCCATGCGCTGCGACTGCTCGATGTTGCCGCGCGCGAGGTCGAGGATCATCTTGTCCGTCAGCTCGGCGGCGTACGGGCCCGTCTCGAGAATCGACGCGGACGACTCGAGCGCTTCCTGGATCGTCCGGTAGTGCACGACGTCGAGCGCGGTCTTCTTCGGGCGGCGGCAGAGCCGCACCTTCGCTTCGACGATCGTCAGCAGCGTGCCCTCGGACCCGACGACGAGCCGCGCCATGTTCAGCGGGCGCGTGCCGTTGCCGTTGGCTCCGGCGCCCACCGGCGCCGCCTCGTGCGGCGGCCGGCCGAAGCGCGCGCGCAGCTCGGGCACGAGCTCGTTCAGGTTGTACCCGGCCACGCGGCGCCAGTGGTTCGGGAGCAGCTTGCGGACCTCTTCGCCGTAGTCGTCGCGCACCTTCGCGACGGCGCGATAGACGTCGCCCTCGCGACCGGGGAGCCGGCATTTCGCGGCGAAGGACGCGTCGTCGATCTCGCCGAACACGACGCGCGTGCCGTCGCACAGGATGGCGGTGACCTCGATGACGTGATTCACCGTGAGGCCATAGGCGATCGAGTGCGAGCCGCCGGAGTTGTTGCCGAGCATGCCGCCGAGCGTGGCGCGGCTCGACGTCGACGTGTCGGGCCCGAACAGCAGACCCGCCGGGCGCACGTGCGCGTTCAGGTTGTCCTGGACGACGCCGGGTTGCACGCGGACCCAGAGCTCTTCGGTGTCGACCTCGAGGATGCGGTGCATCCAGCGCGAGAAGTCCATGACGAGCGCGTGGTTCACCGTCTGGCCGGTGAGCGACGTGCCGCCGCCGCGCGGGAGCAGCGCGACGCCGTTCTTCTGCGCGACGCCGATGGACGCCTGCACGTCGTCGGCATGGCGCGGGACGACGACACCGATGGGCTCGACCTGGTACATCGACGCGTCGGTGGAATAGAGGAGGCGCGACATCGCGTCGAAACGCACGTCGCCGGCGATGACGTGCCGGAGCTCGCGTTCGAGGTCTCTCATCGACACGCGGCCATTCTAACAGGGCTATGATGACTCGATGCCCGCCGTCGCTGCTCTCCTCGTCCTCGCGGCGCTCGTGCTGGCGCCGGTCGGGACCGTCCGCGCCGCCGATCAGGACGCGCCCGGCTTCCGCGTCAAGATCCTCGACTCGCGGACGACGTTCGACTCGCGCGAGCGGATGGGCAAGCGCCCGATGGTCATCCGCTTCCAGGCGTCGTGGTGCAAGGCCTGCGTGCGCGAGGCGGCAGGCTTCGCGCGCGTGGTCGAGCGGTACCGCGCGCGCGGCGTCGACTTCATCGCGCTGCACGTCCAGGACACCGCCCGCGACACGCGCCGGTTCATGCGCCGGCACCCCGTGCCCTACCCGGTCGCGCTCGACCCGCGGCTCGCGGTGGCGAACCTCTTCGATTTCAAGGGCACGCCGACGACGATCGTCATCGACCGCCGGGGCGCGATGACCGCGCGCATCGAGGGCGAGTCGGCGGTGACGCGCCTGCCGCGGCTGCTCGACGAGGCGCTGCGCGCGGGAAAATCCTGACCGGAGCCGCTTCAGGCCGTCGAGGCGCGCCCCGGGTTCCCCGGGGCGTGTCCGAGCGTTGGGGGTCTGGGGGCCATGTCGGGGCCCCCAGCTCCAATCAACCCCGCAGAGCCACCAGCACCAGAGCCGACGCCGAGAGGTTCCCGAGCGCGTGGCCGATGACCGCCGGCCACAGGCTCCCCGTGCGCTCGAAGGCCCACGCCCACACGAGGCCGCTCCACATCACGCTGGCAAAGCCCTGCAGGCCGTAGCCATGCAGGACCGCAAACGCGACCGCGCTCATCACCGCGGCGATCGGCCACGCCAGCCGCCGCCGCAGCGACGCGAAGAGCAGCCCGCGAAACAGCAGCTCCTCCGTCACCGGAGCGAGCACGACGGCGCCCGCGAGCGCCATCGCGACGTCGCGCGCGTCGCCGAACACGAGGTCGGGTTGGAACCACTCGGTCCAGTGGCCGGTCGCGCCGGCCGCATCGGTGATCAGCCCGAACGCGACGTCGCCGACGCTGACGACGCCGGCGACCGCGACGACGACGAGCACGATGCGCGACGCACCGCCGGGAACCACGCGGAGCCCGAGCGCGTCGACGGCCGTGACGCCGCTCGGCCGGAACAGATGGCGGCGCGCCAGCATCAGCGCCGGGACAACGAGCAGCAGGCCGGTGCCGAATTCGAGGAGTTTCTCCGCCGCTTCCTCCCAGCCGCGAACCGACAGCCACGGCAGCGCGAACACCAGCACGAGGAGCAGCGCCGCGCCGATCAGCGTGCCGAGCGCACCGCCCCGCAGCAGGACGGCCGCGCCGCGCGACCCGGACCACGGCGGCGGGATTGCGGCCGTGCCGGCGCGCACCGCGTCGCGCCGGCGCCGGATCCGGATCGCGACGACGATCGTCGCCACGATCCCGATCGCGCCGATGAGCAGCGTGATCGCGACGAGCACCGTGAGGCGGGCGAGCAGCCGGTTGCCGCGCGCCTCGAGCCGGGCGCGCGCCGCCGCGGCGACCGCCGGCTCGCCGAGCCGCGCGGCGAGCGCGAGGGTCAGTCGATCGCGGAACCAGTCCTCGAGCAGCCACTCGTGCAGGACGTCACCGGGAAACGCGGCCGGCGTTCCGCCGTCCGCCGCCGGGACCAGATACGCGTCGGCGAGCAGGCTCGCGAGACTCGGCAGCGGCTCCTCGCGCTTGGCCCATTCCGCGACCCGCCGCCGGACGGCGTGGCGCCGGCCGGTCTCCGCCTCGAGGATCGCGAGATGCATGTCGACGCGCGAATCGAGCGACACCGATGCGAGCTCGTCGTACCACTGCCGCGCCTGGCCGGCGTCGTCCGCGCCCTCGAAGCCGAGCGCCACGTAGATCCACCGCCGCCACGCCGGCGTCCGGCCGATCGCTTCGTGCAGGTCCATCGTGCGGCCGACGACGATCGCGAGCGCGCGCTCCGGATCTCGCACACCGGCGAGCCGTGACTCGAGCGAGCCGGGCGTCGCGAGCACCCAGACGCCGACGAGCACGACGAGCGCGGCGAGCAGCGTGACCGCGCGCGACAACGGTGGCGGCGGCGGACGGTCCGGAACGAGCGGGGCCGCGAGCGGATCGGTTGTCGCGTCGGGAGCCGGCGGCGTCGGATCGGCGGCGGGGTCGATCGGCTCCGCCGGCATCGCCGGGTGCGGCGGCGGCGCGTCACTCCCGGGCTCGGGATGCGGCCGGTCGTCGTTCAGGACGGACGCCACGCGTGCGGCGCGCCGGCCGTCCCGGCGCGCGCCAGCTCGTAGAAGACCAGCGCGGCCGCGCCGCGCACGGTGACGCGCTTGTCGCCGGGCACGATCACGACCCGCGTCGCCGCGATCGCGCGCGACAGCGCATGGTCGGCCGCGGCGGCCAGCACCCGGCGCTCCAGTCGGGCGTAGGACGCCGCGACGCCGCCGGTGATCACGACGACCTCGGGATTCAGCCCGTTCACGACGACCGCGATCGTCGCACCGAGCGCGCGGCACGCCTCGTCGACGACGGCCGCGGCCACGGGCTCTCCACGCTCCGCCGCCGCAAACACCATCGCGGCCGTGATGCGCGCCGCGTCGCCGCCCGCGTCACGAAGCAGCGCCGAATCGCGGTCGGCGGCGACGCGCTCGCGCGCCGCTTCCGCGACGCCGCGGCCGCTCGCGTACACCGCCAGGCAGCCGCGGCCGCCGCACCAGCAGGGGCGGCCGTCGAACTTCACCGGCGTGTGGCCGAACTCCGCGCCCAGGCCGTGCGCGCCGCGGACGAGCACGCCATCGAGGACGATGCCGGAGCCGAACCCGGTGCCGGCCGCGAGCACGACCAGCGATTGCGTGCCTCGCCCGGCGCCGAACTGCCATTCCGCGAGCGCGAGCGCGTTGACGTCGTTGTCGACGAAGGCCGGCACGCCGAAGCGGGTCGCGACGATCTCGGCAAGCGGTCGGCCGGCAAGCTCGGGCACGTGGGGAGCTTCGGGACCGACGACGCCCCGGCCGGCGTCGACGAGCGCGGGAACGCCGACGCCGATACCGGCGACGCGTGCGACGTCGAGTCCCGCGGCGGCGGTCACGCGCTCGACGAGCTCGACGATCGTCGTTTCGGCGCCGACGCCGCCGTGCGTCGGGCGCTGCAGGTCGGCGAGGACGCGACCGCCGTCATCGACGACACCGGCGGCGATCGTCGTGCCACCGACATCCACACCGACGGCGAGGCGCGACTCATCACTCATCGGCGCGAGGCCGCGGCGCCGGGACGGCCGCCGTTATCGAGGGGCGTCACGGCTTTGCCGCGACAGCCGCCGTTATCGAGGGGCGTCACGGCTTTGCCGCGACAGCCGCCGTTATCGAGGGGCGTCACGGCTTTGCCGGGACGCCCCGAGCGTTGGGGGGTATGGGGGCCATGTCGGGGCCCCCATTTCAAAGGTCCGAAAAATCGCAGAGCGTGATGCCGAGCGCGTGGGCCGCCGCGCGCGCGTCCGGGCCGCCGAGCGCGATCAGCTCCGTCTCGCGCTGCCGGCCGTACCGGCTGTACGCGAGGTCCGCGTCGAAGACCCCCGGATGCGTCATGAACTCCGACACGCCCGGCGGCACCGTGCGCAGGTGCGCGAGCGTCCGCGCCGGCGACCAGTACGGGTCGGGGCCCGAGCCGCCGAAGAAGTGATCCGTCGTCCGGAGACCGGCGCCGCGCGCGCGCGCGCGGGCCGGCGCGTCCTCGCTGCGGACGGGCACGCCGAGGCGCCGCGCGGCCGCGAGGAACGCGGGACGGACGGCGCCGTACGTTCCGACGTGATGGTGCGAGTCCAGATGCGTCGGCGCGCGCTTCACCAGCGTCAGAAACGCGTCGACCTGCGCCTGCACTTCGCGATCGGCGTCCGCCGCGGTCACCTGCGCGGCGGCCCGGCGCGCGTCGCGGATGAACCGGCCGTCCCCGCCCGCGAGCGAGCGGCCGCGCGTGAGCGGCTGGCCGAGCGTGAAGTTCACGTGCAGGCCAAGACCGAGCCCGGTGTCGCGCGCCTCCCCGACGAGCTCACGGTCGGCGCTCCCGGTGACGAGCATCGTCGTCGACGTCACGATGCCGCGGCGGTGCGCCGCGAGAATGCCGCGGCTCACGCCCGGCGTCAGGCCGAAGTCGTCCGCGTTGACGATCAGCCGGCGCATCAGGCGCTCAGCCGTCCCTCGACCACGAGCCGCTCGACCGTGCGCGGCGTCCCCGATGCCGGGAGCGTGCCCTCGGCGTCGAGGCGGCGGAGGTGATCGAGGCGCTCGTAGCCGATCCGCGGAAAGCTCTGCGTCTCCGACGCGACGACGGCGGGCGTGAAGCCGCGCGCTTCGAGCTTCGCGAGCGCGCGCTTGCGTCCGAGGAACGCGAAGATCGTGAACAGCAGCCGACCGCCGGGCACGAGATGCGCCGGCGCGCCGTCGATCACGCGATCGAGCAGCGCCCAGCCGTCGCGCCCGCCGTTGTCGGCGGCCGCGGCGGCATCGTCGCGCGCCGCGCCGGAGGGCGTCGGCATCTGCGGCGGGTTCGTGCAGACGAGATCGAACCGCTCCCCGGCCACCGGCGCGTAGCAGTCGCCGAGCCGGACGTCGACGTCGACGCCGTTCAGGATCGCGTTCGCCCGGGTCGCCGCCACGGCCGACGGCACGACGTCGGTGGCCACGACACGCGCGCCCTCCCTCGCCATGAGGACGGCGGCGAGGCCGAGACCGCAGCCGAGCTCGAGCACGCGCTCGCCGGGACGGACGGTCAGGTGCGAGACGAAGAATCGGGAGCCGGCCTTCGGCGGCTGCACGTCGTCCGGGACGCGAAACGTGGCGCCGCGGTAGACGTAGAGCAGCACGCCGTCGCCGGCGCCCACTACCGCCCCTGGACGCGGCGGAAGTAGAGGCGGATCGCCTCCTTGAGCTGGGCGCGGGCGCCCGCGGAGGTCTTCGCGTCTTCGAGCGTCTCGAGATCGATCTGGAGCGGCACGCCTTCACGCTTGACGCCGTCGAGCTCGGCCGTCAGGCCGCAGCGCTCGTCCGATTCGGTGAACACGAGCCGCGCCCGCTTGAACGTGCCGTCGTCCTGCGCGATCTGCTGCACGGTCTCGACGAGCACGCGCTTCATGTCCTCGGCCTCGGTCGCCGGGACGGTCGAGAACGCGGCCGTCAGCTCAACTTCCGCCGCCATCGTTCCAGACCTTCAGGATGTCGGCGTGCGTCTTCGCCGCATTCGCGCGGATCGCGAAGCTGATCGCCTCGCGGACTTCGTCCTCCGTCGCGCCCGCTGCCCTGGCCCCCGCCAGGTCGCGCTTCGCTCAGTGGGTGTTCCCGACCGCCAGGTTCGCCGTCAGGTAACACAGGAACGCGGTCTTCTGGTCGAGCGCGCCCTTCCTGTACTTCCAGCTCGCGATGACTTTCTCTTCCATATTGTTGGGGGCCCCGAAATGGCCCCCAAGCCCCCTTTCGCTCGGAGCGCCCCGGGAAACCCGGGGCGCCCTCGGTCAGGCCCTGGCCTCGGCCATCAGGATCTTCGCGATCTCTCCGGGCGCGGTGACCATCGCGTCGTGCCCGGTCTTCACGTCGTGGAACCGCCACTTGCGGTCCTCGCGCAGCCGCTCGGCGAACGGGTCGAACGCGCCCATCGCCGGCTTCGAGCAGTAGATGTACGTGCGCGGCAGCTTCGCCGGCGCGGCGGCGGGCAGCGCCTGCTCGAACGTCCGGAACGGTTGCGGGACGAGATGACGCTGGAGCCATTCCGTATCGCGCTGGCTCGTGACGCCGAGTCGCTCGGGAGGAAACGGCGCGAGCCGCCAGCCGTCGCCTTCGGTCTCGACGGCCTTGCGCATGGCGTCGGCGCGGTCCGGCGGCAGCTGCGACAGCAGCGACTGACCCGCCTCGGGCACGAACGCGTCGAGATAGACGAGCCGGGCGATGCGCTTGTCCGCGCGCGCGGCGACGCCGCTGATCACCTGGCCGGCGTAGCTGTGACCGACGAGCACCACGTTGCGAAGCTCCTCGGTCTCCAGCACGGCGACCACGTCCTGGACGTGCGTGTCCAGATCGATCTCGGGACGCGCCAGGTGCGTGCGCTCGCCGAGGCCGGTGAGCGTGGGCGTGTACACGATGTTCGCCGCATCCGTGAGCAGGCGCGTGACCTTGATCCAGCACCAGCCGCCGTGCCACGCGCCGTGGACGAGGACGTACGTCTGCATGTCAGCGCCCCGCGGCGGCCGCCGCGCCGAGCGCGTCCAGACCCGCCTCGAGCCCCTTCGGCGTCACGCGGATGCCGATCGGACGCGAGAACCGCAGCGTCGAGTACGTCTCGTGCCGCGGCAGCACGTCGTGACCGCGCTTGCGCAGCGCTTCGAGCGCGGCGTCGCCGACGCGGTCGTCGACTTCCAGCTGTCCGCCCTCGTCGTGCACGCGCGGCGCCTCGATGGCCTGCTGCAGCGTGCCCGTGCCGTCCGCGACGTTCGCGATCACCTGCGGGATCGCCGAGACGATCTTCCGCCCGCCCGGCGCGCCGACGGTTAGATACGGCTCGCCGCGACGGAACGCGAGCGCCGGCACCATGTTCACCATGCCGCGCTTGCCCGGCGCGATCGAATTCGCCTTGCCGGGCTCGGGGTCGAACCAGATCATGCCGTTGTTGAGGAGGATGCCGGTGTCGCGCGCGACGACGCGCGAGCCGAACAGCGACACCGCGGTGTGCGTCAGCGCGACCATGTTGCGCTGGCGGTCGACGGCGCAGACGTGCGTCGTGCAGTCCTCCGCGCGGCGCGATTCGCTCCGCCGCGCGCGCGACGCTCCGCCGCGCTTGAACCCGGCGACGACTTCCTTCGCGTACGCCGCGGACGCGAGGCGCTCCCAGTCGACCTTCACGAACTGCGGGTCGCCGATCTCCTCGAAGCGATCGAGGAACGCGCGGCGGGCCGCTCGCCCGCGATGGTCGAGCCCTTCCACCGTGTTCCAGCCGGCGCGGTCCGACGGGTACTGCCCGAGGATGTTCAGGATCTCGAGCGCGGTGATGCCGCCGGTCGCCCCCGGCGAGAACGCGACGTCGAGCCCGCGATACTTCCCGCGCAGCGGCGGCAGCACGCGGACTTCGTAGGCGGCGAGGTCCTCCTTGCCGATGAGACCGCCGCCGCGCGACATCTCGTCGACGATCGCGTCCGCGATCGCCCCGCGATAGAAGGCGTCGGGACCGTCACGGCCGATGAGCTCGAGGCTCCGCGCGAGATCCGGAAAGGTCGCGCGGTCACCGGGATCGAGCGCCGGCGGGCGGTGAACGAACCGGCCGTTGCGGAGGTACACGCGCGCGCTTTCCGGAAACGCCAGCAGCTCTTCGAGGTACTTGGCGTGCATCAGCGACAGGTACCAGTCCGCCTCGACGCCCTCGCGCGCGAGCTTCACGGCCGGCGCGATCGCGTCCGCGAGCGTCATCGTCCCGTAGCGCTCGAGCGCGAGCGCTAGCCCCTTCACCGATCCCGGCACGGCGACCGAGCGATGGCCGAAGACGTTCGCGTCGTCCTCGACCTGCGGCCAGGCGAACAGCGCGTGCGTGGCGATGCCGCCGATCAGGCGGTACATCGTCTCGTGCGCGCGCAGCGGCGCGTTGCCGTTGAAGTCGAGCACGACCGTCTCGTCGCGCTTCGCGAGGTGGATCAGCATCGTGCCCGCGCCGGCGATCGTCGACATGAACGGCTCGACCACCGTCATGGCAAAGGCGGTGGCGACGGCCGCGTCGACGGCGTTGCCGCCGCGCGCGAGGATCTGCGCGCCGACGTCGGCGCCGAGATGGTGCTCGGCGGTGACGAGGCCGCGGGCGGCGAGCGGGGTCTTCTTCGTGACGTGCAGTCGGGAGCGGACCATCGGGAACTCCTCGCCTCAGCCGAGGCGCAGACTGGGCGGCAGGTACTGAATCATGTCGACGACGCGGCCGTCGGCGATGAAGATGCGCCAGCCGCCGGGATACAGCCACACTTCCTTCGCCTTGCCTTTGATCTGCGGCCAGAACTTGCGCGCGAGCCTTTCCATCTCGGCCTGGTCGGTCACCTTCGTGTCCGGCCCGCCGAGCAGCACGGTCACCTGCTCGGCCGTCATCCCGACGGCCACCTGCCGCGAAAAGCGGAAGGCCATCACGTCGTAGGAATTCGCGATCTCCGGGTGCTCGTGCAGGAACTTCGAGATGCGGTGGTCCATCTGGTCCTGCCAGTGCCCGCGCTCTTCGAAGTTGGGCTCGCGGCCGTTCTGCATGACGACGCGCATCTTGAACATCTCCTCGGCGGTGGGGCCCTGCGAGGTGCGCTTCTCGACGAACGTCGCACAGCCCGACGAGAGGGCGAGCAGCACCAGACCGGCGGCGAGTTTTCGCATGGGAGAGAGCATAGCAGCGCCGGACTAAATCAGCGCAGACTCCAGGACGATCCCGCGATCGACGATCCGCGAGGCCTGCGACAGGAGCCGCACCGTTTCCGTCGGGACCTCGTCGCTGTCCGCGAGCTGCCGCAGGAGGTCGATGAGCCGGCGCATCGCGCGGATCAGGTCGCCGTCGTGGCCGCCGAACGATTGCTCGACGATCCCGGTCCAGTCGTCGTCGCCCGACGCCCACCGGAACACCGACGGCATGAATCCCGGATGGACGGCGACCGGCATGCCGAGCTGCCGCGCGCGCTGCGCCTCCCAGACGGATTCC
Source organism: Candidatus Rokuibacteriota bacterium (assembly GCA_016184365.1). Classification (GTDB taxonomy): domain Bacteria; phylum Methylomirabilota; class Methylomirabilia; order Rokubacteriales; family CSP1-6; genus AR8. The sequence continues at coordinate 54,984 of JACPCW010000075.1, read as the reverse complement.
GCGATCGTGACGATGTGGTCCATGCGCCGGCGCAGCTTCGGATGCTTCTTGAGGAACATGCGCGCGATGGTCGGCTCTCCGGACCGTGACTCCTCGATCAGCACGGAGCAGACCGCCGCCGCCTCCGCGAGCGACAGATCGGCGAAGACACCGCGCGACACCATCTCGGCCACGAGCAGCTCGTTGTCGTGCCGGAGCGAGGCGATGAGCCGGCCCTTCGCTTCGACGTCATGGCCGCGAACGGCGCCGAACTGGTCGAGCACCTCGACGACGCGCAGGAACTCCTGCCAGTACGCGCCGCGGATCGCCTCGAGCGTCTGCCGTCGCTGGTCGAGCCGCTTCGTGAGCCGGTCCGTCTCCCGCCACGCCTGATCGCAGCGCGGGACCGAGCTGAACGGACAGCGATGGCACTCGATCGCATGCACGACGGCTTCGGGGCCCTGCGAGCGCTCGCGCGTGAGCAGCTCGTCGATCGACAGCGCCGACAGCTCGCTGGCCAGCCCGCGCAGCCGTCCGTCGCGCGCGTTGCGGTCGTGGTCGGCGGGGCCGCGGCGGCGATCGCCGCGTCCCCGATCGTGCTCGGCGCGACCGCGGTCGCGCGGCACGTAGAGCGGCGGCGTCGACCAGAAGATGCGCTTGACGAGGTTGCCCTTCAGGCGCACGACCGAGCCGTGCGGCAGCAGCGCGTCGACGAGCACCTTGTGGCCGCGCATCGAGTGCGTGCCGAGGATGACCGCGAGCTCCGCGCCGCCGCGACGGCGAACGAGCGCCAGGCGCCCCGGCTCCGCTTCGAAGACCGTCCGCTCGCCGCGGCGGCCGCCCTTGCCGAGCGAACGGCGGCGTGCGTCCGCCTCCTCCCGTGCGCGGCGATAGCGCCCGATCCGCTCGAAGTCGCCGCATGGCGCTTCGAAGCGGCGCGCTTCCGTCACCGCCTCCTCGAGCCGGCGCACCTCCGCTTCGACTTCGCGAATGCGCTTGAGGTTCTGATACTGGCCGAACGACGACTCGATGCGGCGGCGCAGCACGTCCGGCGGCGCGCCCGTCGAGAGCAGCAGGGCGACGGAACCGTAGCCGAGCTTGAACTGGCTCTCGATCGGCTCGGGCGTGCCCTCGACGACGCGGATGATGTCCTCGAGACCGTCGCGCGCGTCCATCGCGATCACGCACTTGCCCTCGGGATCGATGCCGCGGCGACCCGCGCGTCCGGCCATCTGCGTGAGCTCGTTCGTCGTGAGCGAGCGGAAGCCGTGCTCGGTGCGCTTCGTCAGGCCCTGGAGCACGACGCTGCGCGCCGGCATGTGGATGCCGAGCGCCATGGTCTCCGTCGCGAACACGACCTTGCACAGTCCGCGCTCGAAGAGCGTCTCGATCAGGCGCTTGAGCGACGGCAGCACGCCGGCATGATGCAGCCCGGCGCCGAGGCGCAGCGCCTGGAACACGCTCTGGTTCAGCGGGGATTCGGCGATCGTGGGCGATTCCCCGACGGCGTCACCGATCGCCGCATCGACGTCGCGACGCTGTTCGGGCGTCAGCAGACCGCGGCCTTCCGCGAGCAGCTGGTCGAGCGCGCGCTCGCAACCGACGCGACTGAAGATGAAGTAGATCGCCGGCAGCCAGCCGCGTCGCTCGAGCTCGTCGACCACGATCACGGGATCGGCGACGCGCCGCGTGTACCAGCGGCCGCGATCGTCCGGACTGTAGGTTTCGTCGCCGATGACGCGCGCGCGGCGTTCCTTCACCGCGCGGAAGTCGTGGATCTCGGCGGCGAGGTCGGCGATCGCGAACGACAGCGGCACCGGCCGCTCGGGATGGAAGATCGGCACGATCGGCCGGTGCACGAGCGAGATCCAGTCGGCGATCTCCTTCACGTTCGCGACCGTCGCCGAGAGCCCGACCAGCTGGACGTTCTCCGGCGCGTTGACGATGATCTCCTCCCACACCGTGCCGCGGCCCTCGTCGCCCATGTAGTGGCATTCGTCGAGCACGATGAAGCCGAGCTCGTCGAGGCCGCTGCCGTAGAGCGCGTTACGGAGGATCTCGGTCGTCATCACGAGCACGCGCGCGTGCGGGTTCATCTTGACGTCGCCGGTGAGAATGCCGACGGTGTCTTCGCCGTACGCGCGCGTGAAGTCCGCGAACTTCTGGTTCGAGAGCGCCTTCAGCGGCGTCGTGTACGCGAGCCGCTTGCCCGTCGCGAGCGCGAGGGTGATGGCGAATTCCGCGACGAGCGTCTTCCCTGCGCCGGTCGGCGCCGACACGATGACCGACGGCCCGCCCTGGATCGCGCGGCACGCCTCGACCTGGAACTCATCGAGCGGGAAAGGGAACCGCGACCGGAACTGTTCGAAAACATCCACGTTTTCACGGTATCACGGCGGATACGGCGCCCCGTATTGTTCCGGGCACATTCCCGATCGTGCGCGCGGCGCCTGCGCTCGCTCGCGTGGCGCGCGTACAATCGGGTTCGACATGGCGACGCATCGAGCGGTGCTCACGTACGAGGACTACGCGGCGCTCCCCGACGACGGCCGGCGCTACGAAATCCACGAGGGCGAGCTGTCCGTGACGCCCTCACCTGGCACACCGCATCAACGCATCAGCGCGAGCCTCAGCGACATCCTGCGCGCGCACGTCAAGGAACGCGGAGCCGGCGAGATTCGGTATGCGCCTCTCGACGTGATCCTCAGCAACACCACGGTCGTCCAGCCCGACCTCATCTACATCGATCCGACTCGGCAGCACGTCGTCACGCGACGCGCCATCGAAGGACCGCCGACGCTCGCCGTCGAGATCATCTCGCCGAGCACGCCGCGGATCGACCGCGTCACGAAGCTGCAGCTCTATGCGCGATACCACGTGCCGTATTACTGGATCGTCGATCCCGAAGCGCGGACCATCGACGCGTATGAACTGGTCGACGACGGCTACCGGCTCGTCGCCACCGCGCACGGCACCGAGGCTCTCTCATTGCCGCCATTCCCCGACCTCGCGCTCGTTCCCGAGTCGCTCTGGCCGCCGGCATAGCGCCATGATCGTCTACCACGTCACGATCGAGACGTCGGACGACTACCTCACACGCCGCGAGGCGCACCGGCAGGCGCACATCCAGCGGCTGACCGGGCTGCGTGCCGCCGGCATCGTCATCGCCGGCGGCCCCGCCGCCGACGGCAAGAGCGCCGAGCTGTTCTATCGCCTCCAGCAGCCGCCGCAGCTGAAACACGTCATCGAGGAAGACCCGTACTGGCTCGCGAAGGCGTGGACGCGGTACACGCCGCGCACGTTCAAGGGCTTCGTCGAGCCGTGGGAAGCGCCGCCGATCGTGCTCGACGGCTCCCGGCGCGCCACGATCGTGGAAGGCCCGACGGTCGACGAGGACATGGCGCAGTTCGCGATGATCGAGATGCGCGGCGCCGGCCGCATCCAGTTCGGCGGATTCCTCGAGGGCGGCGCCACCGTCGCGCTCGCGAGAACCGGCGACGCGGCGGAAGCGCTCGCGTGGTTCCGGGACAGCGGCTTCTGGGACGCCGCGGCGCTCGCCGCGCGCCCCTTCCTCTACGTGCTGTAGTCGCGATGGCCAAGCGAACGACCTCGCCCGGTGACACGGCGCTGCCGGCCACGCGGAAGAAGATCCTCGGCATCGCCGCGCATCCCGACGATCTCGAATTCACCGTGGCCGGCTCCGTCGCGCGCTGGACGCGCGAGGGGCGCGACGTCACGTTCTGCCTGGTCACGACCGGCGGCGCCGGGACCAACGACCACACGCCGGATTTCGAGGGGCTGATCCCGATCCGCGAGCGCGAGTCGCGCGCGGCCGCGAAGATCCTCGGCGTGCGCGAGGTCGTCTTTCTCGGCTACCACGACGGAACGCTCGAGCCGACCATCACGCTGCGCCGAGATCTGACGCGCGTGATCCGCCGCGTGCGTCCGGACGTCGTGGTGTGCGGCGATCCGACGGTCCGGTGGTACGGCACGGAGTACCTGAACCATCCGGACCACCGCGCCGCCGCGAGCGCGGCGGTCGACGCCGTCTTCCCGTCCGCGGAAACGCGCGCGATCTTTCCCGAGCTGCTCGGCGAAGGCCTCCAGCCGCACAAGGTGCGCGAGCTCTGGATCAGCGGGTCGCTGTCGCCGAACGCGTGGGTCGACGTCGGCAAGACGCTCGACACGAAGATCGCCGCGCTGAAAGCGCACGCCTGTCAGGTGGGAAAGGGCGAGTGGGTCGAGCCGCTGCTGCGCGGCTGGGCCGCCGAGGCCGGCAAGCGCGCCGGCCTGGCGGCCGCGGAGGCGTTCCGCCGGATGCGGTTCTAGCGCGCGTTGACGTAAATACCGAACGTCTTTACACTGGCGCCGTGAGACTCCTCAACGTCAGGCTCGATCCGGAGGATGACCGCCGCGCGGCCGAGCTCCGCCAGGCGGGCATCCGCATCTCGGATCTCGTCCGCCACGCGATCCGAGAAGCCCACGGGCAGCGTCGGGTGCGTCGGGCCCGCCGACCGCGTCCACGGGAGGTCATGGCCCTCATCTACGCCGAGTATCCCGATCCGCCTGGGCCGCGGCCCCGGCGGCTCGACCTCACCGACCGTCGTGCGGTACGGCGCGCGATCGCCCGGCGGCTGGCGCGTCGACGATCGTGATCCTGCTCGATACGGCGCCACTCGTAGCGCTTTGCGACCCCCGCGACGCGCTGAACGCGGCCGCCCTGCGCGACCTGGATCGGATCGGCCGCGAGCCTCTCGTCGCCTGCGGCGCCGTGCTCACGGAAGCGTGCGCGCTGCTGACGCGTTCGATCCAGCGCAAGCGCCTGCGGCGCTTCCTCGACGAGTTCGCCGTCACCGCGTACCTCGCCGACGACGAATCCCGCCTGTGGGCGGAAGTCTTCGAGTGGCTCGACAAGTACGAAGACCACGAGCCCGACTGGGCTGACGGCTACCTCGCCGTCGTGTCAGGGCGCGAACGACGCTTTCGCGTCTGGACGTATGATCGCGAGTTCCGGACGATCTGGCGCCGACCCGACGGAACGCGAATCCCGCTCGCGCCTCGCGCGTAATCGAGGACCGGTCCGGCTATGCCGGGCCGGTTCCCTGTCGATCACACGGGCTTGTCGCCGCGGATCGTCGCGCGCAGGCCGCGGCGGCGATTCGGGTAGTAATCCCACATCGCGTGGTGCTGCACGCCGCGGTTGTCCCAGAAGGCGACCGAGCCGACGTCCCACCGGAAGCGGCACTGGAGCTCCGGCGTCTCGACGTGCCGGAACAGCATCCCGAGGATCGCGTCGCTCTCGTGCTTCGCGAGCTGCACGATGCGCGTCGTGAACGTGCTGTTGACGAAGAGCGCCTTGCGCCCGCTCACCGGATGCGTGCGGATGACCGGGTGCTCCGACTTCGGATAGACCTTCCCTTCCTCGACCACGCCTTCGTAGCGCCCGCGATACACGTATTCGCCGTCGTGAATCGCCGTCATGCCTTCGAGCAGCCGCTTCATCGGCTCCGACAGCGTGTCGTACGCCGCGTACATGCTGGCGAAGAGCGTGTCGCCGCCGACGGGCGGCACCTCGACCATATAGAGGACGGTTCCGAGCGGCGGCTCCGCATCGCACGACACGTCCGAGTGCCACGCCTCGCCGGCAACGCGCTGGGACTTTTCGTCGGCGTAGATCTCCATGATCTCCGGATGGCCGGCGAGGAGGTGCGGATACGCCGGATGGATGTGCAGCTCACCGAAGCGGCGCGCGAACGCCTTCTGCTGCTCGGGCGTCAGCGTCTGGTCGCGGAAGAAGATGACGCCGTGGTCGGCCAGTGCCTGGTGAACCGCGGCGAACGTCGGGTCGTCCATGGCGGCGGCGAGATCGACGCCGCCGATCTCCGCGCCGCAGTGCGGGGTGAGCTTCCGGATCTCGATCGTCGCGCTCGCCATGACGGGCTCCTCCGGATCGATGATGATCGTCGCGGACCCGAGTCTACGAGTGCATCGCACGGTAAGTCGAGGACCGGCACGGCTGCGCCGCGCCGGTTCCGAGCGTTGGGGGGTATGGGGGCCATGTCGGGGGGCGCCCATCTCAAACAATCGACCGGCACGGCTGCGCCGGGCCGGTTTCCGAGCGCTGGGGGTATGGGGGCCATGTCGGGGGCCCCATGTGAATCGATCTCAAGCCGCGCGGCGATAGTCGCGCGGGGTTCGGCGGCGGCGGCGCCCCGCGAGCCTTCCGGTCACGCGAGCGACGAGCCGCATCGACCCCCACGCGGCCACCCACGGGAGCGCGCGGATCGTGTGCGCGGCGCCGACACCGGCGTCGGCCACGCGCGCGGTCGCGCTCTGGGCGAACGGACCGGCGCCCGGCAGGGGGACCGACTGGCCGCGCAGCGCGACGCGTTCGGCCACATCGCGCTCGACCACTTCCTGCTGCGCGCGCGGCGGCGGCCCCGGCACGCCGGGCGCCAGCTCGCCTTCCGCCTTCGCCGTCGGCGCGCCCTGCGCGGCGGCCGCATGCTCGATCTCGGAATTGATCTCGGCGCCCAGCAGGATCACGAGACCGGCCAGGTACAGCCACAGCATCAAGAGAATCACGCCCGCGATCGAGCCGTACGTCGCGCCGTAGTTCCCGAACTGCGTGACGTAGAGCCTGAGACCGAGCGACATGCCGATCCACGCGACGGTGGCGACGATGGATCCGGGCGTCACCCAGTACCACGTGCGCTGCTCGACGGCCGGCGCCACGAAGTAGAGCAGCGCGACGCCGGCGACGACGAACGCGATCGCGACGGGATACTGCGCGATGTTCCAGGCCATGACGGCGGCATTCCCGAGCCCGATCGTGTCGCCGAGGAACCGGCCGATCGGGCCGCCGAAGACCAGCAGCACCATGGCCGACAGGACCAGGAGCGACAGCGCGAGCGTGAGTGCGACGGCGATCGCGCGGCGCTTCCACCACGGCCGGGTGTCTTCGACGCCATAGGCGACGTTGAGCGCGGTCATCATGGACGCCAGTCCGGCGGACGCCGCCCACAGCGCCGCGAGCGCGCCGATCGACAGCAGGCCGCCGTGCGCGCCGCGCACGATCTCGCCGAGCGTCTTCTGGATCACCGACGCCGCGTCGCCCGGCAGCGTCTGCTCGACGTACGACATCAGCCGGTTCATGAGATCCGGGATGGGCAGCATGCCGAGCAGCGACGTGAGGAACAGCAGCGCGGGGAACAGCGCGAACAGGAAGTAATACGCCAGACCGGCCGCGCGATCCATGATCTCGTCGGTCCACGCTTCCTTGTACAGGCGCTTCCCGAGCTCGCGGACGCCGAGACCGCCCAGCTTCCACGGCGACACGCGCTGTTCGACGGCTTGCGCCGCCGACGACGATGCGGGCACGGGACGCGATCGTGCCACGGCGCCCGAATGATTCAATCCGGGTGCCAGCGACCGGCCCGAATCGGTCGTGGTATCGTGTCGCCACTTTTCTCCGCGAGTCGTCCGACAGGAGGTCCCCCCAATGGCGTCAGCTGCCGCGGACAAACAGCGCACGAAGTTCACGCTCGACGAGAGAGACATCCCGGCGAAGTGGTACAACATCCAGGCCGATTTCAAGACCCCGGCGCCGCCCGTCCTCCATCCCGGCACCGGCCAGCCGATCGGTCCCGCCGACCTGGCGCCGCTGTTCCCGATGGAGCTCATCAAGCAGGAAGTCGGCACCGACCGCTGGGTCGAGATCCCGGATGCCGTCCGCGACGTCTATCGCCTCTGGCGTCCGAGTCCGCTCTTCCGCGCGCGCCGGCTCGAGAAGACGATCGGTACGCCCGCACGGATCTACTACAAGTACGAAGGCGTCAGCCCGGCCGGCAGTCACAAGCCGAACACCGCGGTCGCGCAGGCGTACTACAACAAGAAGGAAGGCGTCACCCGTCTCAGCACGGAGACCGGCGCCGGTCAGTGGGGCTCGGCGCTCGCGTTCGCGAGCCAGCTCTTCGGTCTCCAGTGCAAGGTGTACATGGTCAAGGTGTCGTATCAGCAGAAGCCGTATCGCCGCATCATGATGGAGACGTGGGGCGCGCAGGTCGTCGCGAGCCCCAGCACCGACACGCAGGCCGGCAAGAAGGTGCTCGATCAGGACGTGAACTCGCCCGGCTCGCTGGGCATCGCGATCAGCGAAGCGGTCGAAGACGCCGCGACGCGTGACGACACGAAGTACTCGCTCGGCTCCGTGCTGAACCACGTGCTCATGCATCAGACCATCATCGGCCTCGAAACGAAGAAGCAGCTCGAGAAGGCGGATGACGAGGCGGACATCGTCATCGCCTGCGCCGGGGGCGGCTCGAACTTCGCCGGGCTCAGCTTCCCGTTCGCCGCGGACAAGCTCACCGGCAAGAAGAAGAAGCTGCGCCTCATCGCCGTCGAGCCCAGCGCGTGCCCGAGTCTCACCAAGGGCACGTACACGTACGACTTCGGCGACACCGTCGGCATGACGCCGCTCGTGAAGATGCACACGCTCGGGCACGGCTTCATTCCCGCGCCGCTGCACGCGGGCGGGCTTCGCTATCACGGCATGGCGCCGCTCGTCTGCAAGCTGTACGACGAAGGCGTGATCGAGGCCGTGGCCGTCCCGCAGATCGCGACGTTCCAGGCCGCGATGCAGTTCGCGCGCTCGGAAGGCGTGATCCCGGCGCCGGAGGCGGCGCACGCCATCCGCGTTGTCATCGACGAGGCCGAGCGGTGCAAGAAGGAAGGCAAGCGCAAGACGATCGTGTTCAACCTCTCGGGGCACGGCCACTTCGATCTCGGCGCGTACGAGCAGTTCCTGGCCGGCAAGCTCCAGGACTACGAATACCCGGCGGAGAAGATCGCCGAGGCGCTGCGCGGCGTGCCCCAGGTGAAGGTATGAAGCGTCGCGAGTTTCTCGAGGCGACCGGCACGGCGGCCGCGGTGCTCGTCGCGCCCGCCGGCGCGCGCGCCCAGACCGGCAAGGGCAAGGTGCGGCTCGCGTATCTCCAGCTCGGCTGGGCCGCGACCGAGATCATTCACAAGGAAGACCTGCTCGGCAAACGCGGCTGGCAGGCGGAATACTCGGTCATCGCCGGCGCACCCGGCCCGCTCCTGAACCAGCTCGCGTCGAAGAACGTCGACGCGATCGACATGAGCTTCGCGCTGGCCGCGAAGGCGTTCGAGGACGGCGTGCCGCTCAAGGTGACCGGCGTCGCCACGGCCGTGCTCGGCGCCATCGTCGCCCGCAAGGACGCGGGGCTCACGAAGGTCGAAGACCTGAAAGGCAGGAAGATCGCCGCCATCGTCGGCACGTCGACGTTCTTCGACATCAACGCGCTGCTCCGAAAGGGCTACGGCTTCGACATCCAGAAGCAAGCGCAGATCGTGACGGCGACGGCGCCGCCGGACATGGTGACGCTGCTCGCGAAGAAGGACGTCGACGCGATCATCGCCTGGCAGCCGATCACCGACAGCGTCGTGCATCGCGGCGACGGCGTCTATCTCGCGAAGCAGATCGACCTGTGGCGCAAGGCGACGGGCCGGGCGAGCGGCTTCCCGGTGCACGTGTGCTACCTGGTGCACAAGGAGTTCCTCGAGAAGCACGCGCCGATCGCGCGCGACCTGAACGACGCGCAACGCGACGCCGTGGACATCTGGTACAACAAGCCGGCGCGCGCGAAGGAGATCGTGGCCGAGGTCACCAAGCTGCCCAAGGACGTGATCGACGTCGCGCACAAGGAAACCGTCCGCATGCTTCACGGCCTGCCGGACGAGCAGGTCGACACGCTGATCGCCCAGCTCAAGATCAACAAGGAGTTCGGCTTCCTGAAGTCGGACGTCTGGGACAACCCGGAGCGCATCAGGAAGGAGTTCTTTCACCGGGCGTGACCTGGGTCGCCCGCCTGCGCCTGCCGACCCTCGCCGTCGTCGCGCTCATCGTCGCGGTCTGGACCGCGGTGTCGTGGCGGTACGGCGCCTACGTCCTGCCCTCGCCGTGGTCGGTCATCGTCGGCTTCGTCGAGGTGGTGCGGACGGGAGAGATCTGGACGCACACGGCGGCGTCACTCTCCCGCATCGTGATCGGGTTCGGCGCCGCCGTCGTCACGGCGCTGGTGGCGGCCCTGCTCGGGTTCGTGTCGCGCACCGCGCGCGGCATCGTCCGCGATCTCACCGCCGTGCTGAACGCCACGTCGGTCTTCGTGTGGATCGTCATCTCCATCATCTGGTTCGGCCTGTCGCACTGGGCGCCGATCTTCACGACGTTCATGATCACGCTGCCCGTCGTGGCGTCGAACCTCATCGAAGGCGTCGAGAGCGTCGACCGCCGCCTGCTCGAGATGGGCGACGTCTACCGGCTCTCGGGCCGCGAGAAGTTCCGCGCGATCGTGGTGCCGTCGACGCTGCCGTACCTGATCGCCGGCATGAAGGTGGGCTTCGGGCTCGCGCTGAAGGTGTCGGTGGTCGCCGAGATCTTCGGCGTGACGTCCGGGATCGGCTACATCATGAATTACAGCCGCGAGATCCTCGCCACGCAGATGGTCTTCGTCTGGGCGGTCGTCATGATCCTGGTGATGATGCTGACGGATGCGCTCGTGTTCGACGCGCTGTCGCGACGGCTCATGCGATGGCGGTGAAGCTCGTCGTCGAGGACGTCGGCAAGGACTACCTCATCCCGATCATCGACCGCGTGTCGTTCTCCGTCGACGCCGGCGAGTTCCTCTGCCTGCTCGGGCCGAACGGCTGCGGCAAGACCACGCTGCTGCGCATCATCGGCGGTCTCGAGCCGGCGACCCGCGGCGCGGTCGGCATCGACGGCGAGCTCATCGTCGCCGGGCGGCCGCACCAGCGGCGCATCGGCGTCGTGTTCCAGGAGGACCGCCTCCTGCCCTGGATGACCCTCGAGGACAACGTCGCCCTCGTCCTGAAACCCCTCGGCATGCCCGCGACCGAGCGTCTCGCGACGGCGCGCCGCTATCTCGGGCTCGTCGGGCTCGCGGGATTCGAGACGTACTATCCCGGTCGGGTATCCGGCGGCATGCGGCAGCGCGCCGCCATCGCCCGCGCGCTCGCCATCGAACCGGACGTCCTGCTGATGGACGAGCCGTTCGGCGCGCTCGACGCCCAGAACCGCCGCATCATGCAGCGCGAAGTCCGCCGCATCTGGCGCGAGACCGGCCGCACCATCCTCTTCGTGACGCATGCCATCGAGGAAGCCGTCGAGATCGGCACGACGCTCGTCATGCTGTCGGCGCGGCCGTCGCGCATCCGCGAGCTGATCCGGAACGACGGCCGCGTCGAGCGGCTGAAGCTGATCGACGACCTGAACACGATGATCATGGAAGAGGTCGAGCGCCAGCAGGGAGGCGCGCCCTGATCAATCCCGGCTGCGCGGGCGCACGGTCAGCAGACCGCTCACCAGGGCGAACGTGAAGACACGCCGGTCGAGGTTCGCGAGCCGGATCAGACCGAGCGCGACGACGAAGAGCACGATCCCCGTCACCAACGCCGCGCCGATACCCGCCAACGGCCGTGCCCGCAGCCACCAGATGGTGATGGCCCACGCGAGGCCCGCGACGATCGCGATCGTTCGCCCGTTCGGTGCGAGCATCACCGTGCTGCGCCAGCACTCGTAGAGGTCGAAGTCGGGTCGCGACCCGGCGACGAAACAGCCGCGCCGGGCCGGCTCGAGCCGATGCAGCGCGAGCCACGCGGCATTGCGGGGAGGCTCGACCGCCGGCCCGAGCAGGCCGAGGTACGGAAGATCCGACGCCTCGCCATATTCCGGCGTGAACGTCAGGCGTCCCGATCGGATGAGCGTCCACACGGACATGCGGCCGGCGTGAAGATCGATCCAGTCGTCGGCGAGCACGCGCACGCCGATCCACGGATCGTCGGCGCGGCCTTCGTGCACCGTGCAGCCGTGCGCATCCGCGATCACGTGCCACCACCCGCCCCCGGGCCCGGCCACGTCGTACTCGACGACGAGCGGATCGGGAAGATCCGCGGGCTTCAGCGTGCCGGTGACGGCGCCAAGTCCACGGAAGCGCCGCGGAAGCGCCGCGAACGTGTCAGCGACGGAAGCGCTCAAGCGGAGGCGGTGGGAACCTTTCCGTCGAAGATCCGATCGTAGCGACCAAAGTCGCGCGCGGCGTCCATCATCCACTTCACGCAGTCGGGATTCGCGCGCGGCGGCAGCTCGCACGAGGTCGACAGCACGAACCGCGACCGGGGACCGACGGTGTCGATGCAGCGCCGCACCTCGGCCTCGATCTCGGCCTGGCTCGCGCGCTCGAAGATCGTGACGTCGACGTTGCCGACGGCGACGACGTTGCGCTGGTTGCCGAGCGTCACGAGCTTGTCGAGCTGATCGACCTTGAGCGCCGGGTCCGCCTGCTGATCGAGGTCGATCGTGATGGCGACGAACCCGACGTCCACCAGGTCTTCGTGAATCTGGTGCGTCGTGCCGCAGATGTGGATCGTCGTGCCGGCCTTCTTCGCCTTGAAGTAATTCACCATGTCCTGGTGGTAGGGCTTGATGAACTCGCGATACGTGTCGGGTCCGACCAGCGAGCACGACGCCGTCGGATCGGTGTAGCTCAGCCCGATCTTCCGCTCGAGCACCGCGTCGCCGAAGCGCTTGGCGTACTCCGTGGCGAACCGCATCAGCTCGTGCACGAATGCCGGATCGTCGATGGTGTCGAGACACATGAGCTCGGGGTTTCGCATGAGCATCGCGATCGTCCACGGACCGACGAGCACGGCGCCGAGCCCGCTCGGGAACTTCTGCGCGGACAGCGCCTCGCACTGCTCCAGGAAGTCCGGCAGCCGGCCGTGGCGATACGGATCGGGCACCTCGAGCTTCGCGAGCTTGCCCTTGTCGTCCTGCAGCACGTGCGATCATGATGTCCGGCTGGTACCGCTCGTAGTAGTTGATCATCGCCTTCACGGCCTTCTTCGGGCTCGTGCAGTACTCCTCGATCGACAGGCCGTCGGCGCATCCCGCGAACGAGCCGGCGATCGGATAGGCGGGCACGCGGTCGGCGAAGCCGCCCTTGTAGGCGGCCGAGACGCGCTGGCGTCCGGTGACCTGCGTCGGTTCCATGCATGGCCTCCTAGCGGACATCGAAGAGCGTCACGGCTTCGCCGGGACGCTCTGAGCGTCGGGGGGTGGGGGGGCCATGTCGGGGCCCCCACGTCGAAAAGTCTCGAGGTGCAGCGCGATCTGGTCCGGGGTCATGTGCGGCGGCAACAACAAGATGGGCATGTCCACGCCGGCCGCGTACCAGCGCGCGAGCCGCCGGCAGGCCTCGTCGGGCGTGCCGTACACGATCAGCTCGTCGAGCAGGATCTCGGCATCCGGCGGCACCACGCCGGTGTGCTTCGGCGAGTTCGCCGCGAGCACGGCCGCGACTTCCTTGCCGAACCCGAACCGGGTGAGCGAGTCACGATAGATCGCGCCCATCGTCGAGAGGTAGAACGACACGACCCACGCCGCGCCCGCGCGAGCGGTGGCACTGTCCGCCGCGACGACGGTCGGGATCGACGGGTAGATCGGGGGCAGCCGGTCGGGATGTCCGCCGCGCGCGGCGCCTTCCCGCAGGAGCGCCATGCCGACCTCGAGCCGCGACACCGGATAGATGAACGGCACCCAGCCGTCGGAAATCTCGCCGGCGAGGCGCGTCGAGTCGTCGCCGAGCGCCGCGAGACAGATCGGAATCGGCGGCTGCGGCGGGACGTTCAGCTTCAGCGGCCGCGCGCCCGACGATCCGGCGAGCGGCACGCGCTCGCCGCCGAGCAGCGCGCGCACCTGGTTCACCGTGCGGCGCATGCGGCCGAGCGGCCGGGTGAACGGCACGTCGTGCAGACCTTCCGCGAGCTGCGGCGTGCTCGTGCCGAGGCCGAGCATGAATCGACCGCCGGACGCCGTCGCCAGCGTGGCCGCCGCCATCGCGATCGTCGCCGGCGACCGGCCCCAGATGCCGAGGATCCCGGTGCCGAGCGTGATGTGGTGCGTGCGCGCGGCGATCTCGCCGAGCAGCACGGTGATGTCCCACGACCACGTCTCGGGCAGAAAGAATCCGTCGTAACCGACGCGCTCGGCGGACGTGGCGAGCGTCAGGCAGACCTCGCGGCGATTCTCGAGCGGCATCAACGTGAGGGCGAGCCGGCGCGCCGACGTCATCGTGTCCGGACGTTAGCAGATGGCCGGAGAGGCGGCAAACGCGCGCCGTCGCGCTCCCCGCGGGAACGGTATGATCCCCGCGGTGACCATGCCGTAACCGGACAAAGGAGCGCGCTCATGGCGATCAAGCCCTACACCGCCGTCGGCCTCATCCCCACCGTGCGCGGCATCCGCAGGCGCAAGGACATCAGGATCAACCTCGAGCACCTGTCCCATCTCGTGAAGGCGGCGGCGTGGCTCTCGAGCCTCGATCTGCCGGTGCGGCTCATCGCGTTCCCGGAAGGCGCCCTCCAGGCGTTCAACGACGAGGTGCTCGATCTGGACCACGCGACGTTCGCGCGCGAGTGCGCGATCGACATCCCCGGCGAGGAGACCGAGGCGCTCGGGAAGATCGCGAAGGAGTACAACGCCTTCATCATGGCGCAGGCGAAGGCGAAGCATCCCGACCTCGAGGACCGGTTCTTCAACGTCGGGTTCATCATCAACCCGCGCGGCAAGGTGATCCTGAAACACTACAAGGTCTCGCCGCTGTTCCCGGTCGAGCACTCGGTGTGTCCGCACGACGTGTACGACTGGTGGATCGAGAAGTACGGCCGCAGCCTCGACGCGTTCTGGCCCGTCGCCGACACCGAGATCGGCCGGCTCGGGATCATGATGGCGAACGAAGGCAGCTACCCGGAGAACGCGCGGGCGCTCGCGATGAACGGCGCCGAAGTCGTGTACCGCGCCTCGTATCCGCACCCGGCGACCGGCAACGAGATCTTCGAGATCCAGAGCCGCGCCCGGGCGCTCGACAACAACATGTACATCGTCGCGCCCAACATGGGGACGTACTACCTCTTCCCCGAAGAGACGACGCCGATCGACACGTTCGGCGGCCGGTCGTTCGTCATCGACTACAAGGGCCGCATCGTCGGCCGGCAGGACTACGGCGCCGGATCCACCTACGTCGGCGGCGTCATCGACATCGAAGCGCTACGCGACCATCGCGCGCGGGCCCAGTGGGACAACTGGATGAAGGATCTGCGCACCGAGCTCTACCAGCTCGTGTACGAGACGCCGATCTACCCGAAGAACCTCTACCTCAAGCGCGCGCCGATGACGCACGCCGAGTATCGCGAGAAGGTCATCAAGCGGCAGGTCAAGCTCATGCACGACCGCGACATCTGGAAGAAACCGGCCCGCTGAACGGGCCCTACCCGGCCTCGACCGCGTTGCCGGGCGCATCGCGCGGCAGGTCGACGGTGAACGTCGCGCCGCGCCCCAGCCCGGCGCTCTCGGCGGTGATCCGGCCGCCGTGCTGCTCGACGATGTAACGCGCGATCGCCAGACCCAGCCCGAGCCCGGCGGGCCGGCGGCGCCCCGATTCGCCCTGCCGGAACCGCTCGAACACGTGCGGCAGCAGCGCCGGATCGATGCCCTGGCCCGTGTCGCTGACGACGAGGCGCGCCCGGCGGCCGTCCTGCGTCACGGTGACGTCGATCGATCCGCCGGGCGGCGTGAATTTGATCGCGTTCCGTACGCAGCGCGCGGAGAGTGCGCAGGCGGGAGTCGGCGGTCAGCGGGTCGTCCGCCGCGCCGCGCTGGCCGCGGATGCGGCCAGCGCGGCCTTCGTCCGTGCATCGAGCGCGCCGTGCGGGCGCAGGCCGTGATCGCGCTGGAAGGCGCGCAGCGACGCTTCCGTTTCCGTCGTGAACGCGCCGTTCACGGGGCCGGTGTCACAGCCGAGGCGCTCGAGCTCGAGCTGCGCCGCGCGGACGTCGTCCTCGGCGTACGCGGCACGCATCGCGCCGACCGGATCGTAGCTCCGCTCGAACGTCGCCCGGGCCTCATCGGCTTTGCACGTCTTCCATCCGCGGCGACGCGGCAACGGGCGCGTCTTCACCGACGAGCGCAGCCGTCGTCGCGGCGTTCAGCTCGCCGGTGCCGATCAGACCGTGGTCACGCTGGAACTCCGCAATCGCTTGCTGCGTCTGCGGGGTGTGCAGGCCGTCGATCTCACCGCGGTCGTACCCCTGATCCCTCAGCGCGCGCTGCGCGTCGCTGATCTTCTCGTCGGGGTATCGGACCTTCATCGACGTGACGGGATCGTAGCCGCCGGCATCGACTTTTTCACGGAGCGTCTGGCCCGGCGCCGGCGTCGCGACGGCCACCAGCGCGACGATGGCGGCGAGACATGTCTGTCTGACGAGTGTCATAAGCCCCCCTTCGCGCGACCGTCGCGCCGGGCGTCCGCCCAACCCGTCCAAGCGCCTGCCGTCGCGACGGTCGGGCCTCACCGCAAGGCGTTGCATGCGCGCTGCCACCGGGATGGAAGGTCGCTCGTCACCGCCAAGTCGCTGGCACGTCGGCTGCACCGCCGATCGGCGGGCGTGGTGTAACCGAAACCGACAAGGAGCCTGACATGCGTTCCCTGAGAGTCGCGCTCGCCGCCGCCATGGTCGCAGGCGTCCTGTGGATGGCCTCGCTCGCGGATGCCGCGCCGGGTGACTTCCGGCTCATCACCGGTACGGTCGTGGCACCGCTCGAGATGTCGACCGAGCCGGTGGTCGTCGTCGTCCAGGGCGACGACGGAGTGATGCACTTTGCGGAATTCGGCGCGGCGGAGTCATTCCCGCGCGTCCGCGCCGGTGAGCGCGTCCAGATGCTCGGCCGCGAAGGCTTCCAGGCGGGACATCTGCTCTTCGCCCAGGTCGTGCGGCGCGATGACCCGAACGGCTCGGACGGCGCGGCGCTGCCGGCGGTGGTCGCGTCGGACAGCGCGCGGAGCATCCTCGAGTCGCCCGACGTCGTCGTCGGTGTCGTGGAAAGCCTCCGCGGCCGGTCGCTCGCGATGACGAATCGCCGCGGCCAGCGCGTGAACGTCGACGTCTCGGCCATCGATGCCGACATCCGCCGCGACCTGAAGCCCGGCGATCAGGTGACGGTGTTCGCGCCGACGCGGATCAGTGGCTCGCCGGTCGCGAGCGGCATCCTCGTCGACCACACGCCACCGCCGTCCGCGCTGCCGCGGCAGTAAACTCGGCTCCGTCGAGCACGCCGCGTCCCGGGTCCGCCCGGGCGCGGCGAGACGGTGGAGGACCGAGGCCCGTTCGCGTCCGCGAGATTCACCTCTTCGAGCGTCCGGTGCGCTTCCGGATGCCGTTCCGTTTCGGCGTGGTCACGCTCGACCGCGGCCTCCAGGCGTTCGTCCGCGTGCGGGTCGCGCTCGACGGCCGGGACGCCTGGGGCGTCGCCGCCGAGATGCTCGCGCCGAAGTGGTTCGACAAGAACCTCGCGCTCACCAACGAAGACAACGAAGAGCAGCTCCGTGTCTCGCTCCGCGTCGCCCGGGCGCTGTACCTGGCGGAGCCGGCACCGTCGCCGTTCGGCTTCTACGCGGCGACGTACCGCCCGCAGCTCGAGGCGTGCGGATCCCGAACGCTCAACCCGCTCGTCGCCGCCTTCGGACCGGCCGTGATCGACCGCGCCGTGCTCGACGCGGTCAGTCGCTGCCTCGGGATGACGTTCCAGGAGGCGATCACGGCGAACGTGCCCGGCATCGCGGCGACGGACCTGGCGCCGGACCTCGCGGACTTCGACGTCGGCGCATGGCTCGCGACGCTCGACGCCGCCGACACCATCCACGCGCGCCATACCGTCGGTCTCGTCGATCCGATCACGGATGACGACCTGGCCCGCACCGCGCGCGTCGACGACGGCCTGCCGGAGACGCTCGCGGACGTGGTGGAGACGTACGGCCACGCGTACTACAAGCTCAAGGTCGGCGGCGACGCCCGGCAGGACGTCGGGCGCCTCACCGCGATCGCGCGGGTCCTCGATCGCCGCGCCGAGCCGTACCACGTGACGCTCGACGGCAACGAGCAGTACGAGGACGTCGAGGCGGTGATCGAGCTCTGGCGCGCGATCGAGTCGGAACCCGCCCTGCGTCGGCTCGCGGGGTCGACGCTCTTCATCGAGCAGCCGGTCACGCGCACGCGCGCGCTCGACGCCGACGTGTCGCGGCTCGCCGCCTGCCGGCCCGTGATCGTGGACGAATCGGACGCGGAGCTCGACAGCTTCGTGCGCGCGCGCGACCGCGGCTACACCGGCGTGTCGAGCAAGACGTGCAAGGGTCTCTACAAATCGCTGCTGAACCGCGCGCGCTGCGTGAACTGGAACCGTGACGCCGGCGCGCCGCGGTACTTCATGTCGGCCGAAGACCTGACGACCCAGGCGGGACCGGGCGTGCAGCAGGATCTGGCGCTGGCGAGCGTGCTCGGGCTCGAGCACGTCGAAAAGAACGGCCATCACTACGTGAACGGCTTCGCGGCGGCGACGCAGGATGAACAACAGGCATTTCTGCGAGCGCACCCGGACCTCTATCACGACGACGGCGGCGTGGTGCGCCTGCGGATCCGGGCGGGCCGTCTGGCGATCGGCTCGCTGAGGTGCGTCGGCTTCGCGGTGGGCGCGACGCCGGACTTCGACCGCATGCGCCGGATCGAGTAGACGCCGGACACGGCCCTCGCGAGATGAGCGGGCGTCGGACGCGATGTCGCGGCGGCGCGCGCGATGACGCGGCAGTGTCGCGCGCGATGACGCGGCGGCGTCGCGCGCGATGACGCGGTGGCGGGTCGGCGAGTCGGGATGGGGTCGACAGCCCCGTGCCTGCCGCGGGTGACGTCGAACCCGCGATGCGGAGTGGGAACGGCTCAGGACGGTGATGGGTGCTGAAATCTCGTGGGATGCGACCCCATCCCGCCTCGCCGGCCCGCCACCGCGCGCCGCGCCCGGACAGCCGCGGCGCGCGCGATGACGCGGCAGTGTCGCGCGCGATGACGCGGCGGCGGCGCGCGCGATGACGCGGTGGCGGGTCGGCGAGTCGGGATGGGGTCGACAGCCCCGTGCCTGCCGCGGGTGACGTCGAACCCGCGGTGGCGGAGTGGGAACGGCTCAGGACGGTGATGGGTGCTGAAATCTCGTGGGATGCGACCCCATCCCGGCTCACCGACCCGCCACCGCGCCTCGCGCGCTGACAGCAGCGGCACCGGCACGGCAGGGCGTCGCGTCGATCAGGCGCCGCGCTCGAGCCCGAACTGCCGCAGGACGCCGCGGCCACCGCGCGAACGAACCTGGTCGAACGTGCAGCGACGCGGATTCTTGTCGGGCCGCCAGCGAAGGAACTTCGTGCCGTGTCGGAAGCGATCGCCGGAGAAGTGGTCGTAGCGCACCTCGGCCACGAGGACGTTGCGCAACGGCTGCCACTCCGTCGAGCGCTCGCTCGCCCAGCGGCTCGGCCCACCCGGCGCGCTGCCCGTGAATCCCGGCGTTTCGACGAGCGGCTCGAGGATCGGCCTGAGGCCCCGCCGCTCGTCGCGCGTGAAGCTCGACGAGAAGCCGACGTGATGCAGCAGCCCGTCGTCGTCGTCGTACAGCCCGAGCAGGAGCGAGCCGATCTCACCGCCCTGAGACGCGTATCGGAACCCGCCGACCACGCACTCCGCCGTGCGCATCCGCTTGATCTTCTGCATGCCGGTCCGCTCGCCCGAGCGGTACGGCTCGGCCGCCTTCTTCGCCATGACGCCGTCGAGCCCGGCGGCGCCGAGCTCCTGCATCCACCGCTCGGCGATCGCGCGGTCCGGCGTCACGGGCGACGGCGCGAGCCCGTCGACGGCGCCGAGCGCGGCGACGAACGACTCGAGCGCCGCGCGACGCTCGGTGAACGGCCGCTGGATGAGCGACTGACCGCCGGCGTCGAGGAGAAGATCGAAGACGAGGAGCGTCGCCGGCGTCGCGCGCGCGAGCTTCTGCACGCGACTCGCGGCGGGATGGATGCGCTGGAGCAGGTCGTCGAACGACAGCACGCCGTCCTGCGCGACGACGATCTCGCCGTCGAGCACGAATCGTGTGGGCGCGAGGCGCGCGAGCATCTCGACGACCTCGGGGAAGTAGCGAGTCAGCGGCTGCCCGGCCTTCGACTGCAGCACCACCTGCTCGCGATGCCGGAACGCCAGGCAGCGGAAGCCGTCCCACTTCGGTTCGTAGATCCAGCCCGGTCCCGCCGGGATCTCGGCGACGGATCTGGCTTCCATCGGCGGAAACGGCGGCGGGATCGGCAGATCGAGCGGCGGGAACGACGCGGCGAGCGCCTCGCTCGGGACGGCGCCGACACGCGCGTCGACTTTCATCGCCTCGCCCCGCCCGTCGCCGTCACGTGGGCGCGCCCTGGCCATGCCCCCAGTGTACCGGCGGCCGCGCTAACGCCTCGCGGTGAGCGCGCGGATGACGCCGACGGCGATCGCGGCGAGCGCGACGACGACCCAGATCGAGCCCTTCGGCAGCTTGAACGCTTCGACGAGCGCGACGCCGAAGCCGGCGACGACGATCACGCCGGCCGCGAGCACGAGGCCGCGATGCGACCGGCGGCGCGCGGCACGGTCGTCCGTCATGCGAGGAGTCGCGCGAGCGCGGTGGCGACCGCGTCCACGTCCTCGCGATAGAGGTCCGCCATCGACACGACGAGCGCCGTCGCGGTCGGCGACCAGGGCTCCCACCCGCGCATGCCGGACGTGAACAGCACGAGGCTCGGCGCGCCGACGGCCGACGCGAGATGACTGATCCCCGAGTCGTTGCCGACGAACGCGCGCGCGTGCACGAGCGCGCCGGCGAGGACCGGCAGCGGCGGGTTCGTCAGCGTGCCGATCCCGGGCGCGAGCCGCGGCCGCAGCGCCTTCACGGCGTCGTGGTCGGCCGGACCTTCGTGCACCACGATCGCCACGCGCGCGCGCGTCGACACCTGCGCGAGCACCTCGGCGTAGCCCTCCGCGGACCACCGCTTGGCGGCGCCGCTCGCGCCCGGGTGGACGATCAGCAGCGGCGTCGTGCCATCCCACCCCGCGCCTTCGAGCGCGCGCCTGCCTTCGGTCACGAGCTCGGGCGGCACGCGCACCGGACCGCGATCGGCGTCCTCCGCCGCCGTCGCGACGGACGCGACGAGATGTCGCCACACGAGCTCGTCCGGCGTCCACGGCGCGTCCACGACGGCGTCCGGTGCGATGGCCGCGAGCCGTCGCGCGAACAGCGGATCGCGCGATCCGAACCAGCAGACGACGCGCGCGGCCGCGCGCACCGGCGCGAGCGCATCCTCCTCGGGCTCGCCCGCGAAGAGCTGATCGAGCCCGAGGCGCTCGAAGCGCATGTGGCCTTCGACGACGTCGAGCGAGACCAGCAGCTCGCCGATGCGCACCTGTCCCGCGAGGATGATCGCGTCGGTGGGATACCGCGAACGCAGCACGCGCAGCGCGGGCACGGCGAGGAGCACGTCGCCGAGCGGGCCGGGATGGATGGCGAGCGTCTGGCGCATGCCGACCGCGGCGTCGGTCAGCGGCGGATCAGCGACAGCGCGGCGGTATGCAGCCGGCCGTTGGTCGCGAGCGCGGTGCCGGTATAGATCGTCGGGCGGCCGGCGAAGTCGCTGAAACGCCCGCCCGCCTCTTCGACGACGATCTTCGGCGCGGCGAGGTCCCAGGGCTTGAGATCGAGCTCCGCGTAGATCTCCGCTTTCCCGGACGCGACGAGCGCATAGCCGAGGTAATCGCCGAACCCGCGCTGCCGGTCCGTCGCGTCGATGAGCCGCTCCACGCCTTCCCACCAGCCCTGCCGGCGCACGAGGCCGAGACCGGCGTGGACGAAGAACGCGTCACGCATGACGTCGATCGTCGAGACCTCGAGGCGTTCCGAGCCGAGCCATGCGCCACCGCCGCGCCGCGCGGTGTAGAGCTCCCCCGTCGTCGGCACGTGCATGACGCCGACGGTGATCTCGCCGCGCTCCTCGAGCGCGATCAGCGTGGCCCAGAACGGGATGCGCCGGACGAAGTTTCGCGTGCCGTCGATCGGGTCCACGATCCACCGCGTCTCGGCGTTCCCGTGGCTGCCGAGCTCTTCACCGAGGAAGCCGTACTCGGGGAACGCGCTCGACAGCACGTCGACGATCGCCGCCTCCGCTTCGCGGTCGGCCTGCGTCACCGGACTCTGATCGGCCTTGATCACGACGTCGAAACCGCCGCGGTAATACCGCATGGCGATCTCGCCCGCGGCGCGCGCAGCGTCCACCGCCGCGGCCAGCGCACGTTCGCTCACTCGGGCGGTCCCTCTCTGGAGACGATCGCCCGGGCTGGCGGACGCCGTCGAACCCGTTCAAGGACGTACCGCATGGCGATCTCGCCCGCGGCGCGCGCAGCGTCCACCGCCGCGGCCAGCGCACGTTCGCTCACTCGGTCGGTCCCTCCGTCCCGAGAATCGCCCGGAGCACCTCCGCGACGCTCCAGGCCTGGGCGATACATCCTCGCGCGACGTGCGGCGCTTCCGCATCGAAAATCTCGCTGATCGTCCCCATGCCCGCGTCGCTCAGATGATCGCCGATCGCGGCCAGGAACCCGCGGGCCGTCGCCCGGTCGCCGTACACGAGGAGCCACGCGTCCACGAAGTGCCCGATGAGCCACGTCCACACGAGGCCCTGGTGGTACGCGGCGTCGCGCGTGCGCAGATCGCCTTCGTAGCGCGGGTGGTATTCGCGATGCGCGGGGTCGAGCGTCAGGAGCCCGCACGGTGTGAGCAGCCGCTCGCGCACGACGTCGAGCACATCGCGCCACCGCGTCTCGTCGAGGATCGGGAACCTGTCCCGGCATCGCGACGCCGCGCCAGCCCGCGTCGTGCCAGCGATACGCCTGCGGATCGACGACCATCGACGGACCGAACGGGCCGTCGGGCTGAAAGCGCGAGCGCGGATCCGGGAACACGCCGGTGCCGTCGAGCAGGTACCGGTAGCGGGTGCCCGCGCCGGCGTCAGGCACGACGCCGGCGAAGTAGCCGTCAGCTTCGGGCGCGAGCGGAACGATGCGCCGGCCGGCGCCTTCGATGACGACGCCGACGCGCGAACGCTTCGGCGCCCACACACGGAACGTGACGCCGTCCGGTCCGGCCATGGCGCCCAGCTCGAGGCGCCATGCCGGTCTGCGGCCGCCGCGTGGGGTCGTCTGATGCGCGTGTACTCGTGCGAGTCCCGGCAAAGACACGTCGCCTGACAGAGATCAGCAAGGGGCGTACCGGCGAGCCGGGCGGGTCGGTCAGGCTACGCGGTCCATTCGCCCCGTTCTTTCAACACGTTGACGAGAACGTCGAGCGCTTCGACGACGACCGGCATGCCGCCGTAGGTGACCTGCTGGAAGATCACTTCGGTCACCTCCTGCCGGGTGGCGCCGACGTTGAGCGCGGCGTGGACGTGCGCGTGCAGCTCGCGGGGCCGATGCAGCACCGTCAGCGAGGCGACCGCGCAGAGCTCGCGCTGCTCCTGCGAGATGACGTCCCGGCTGTAGAGCTTGCCGGTGAAGAACATGGACAGCTCGCGGGCGAGCTGCTTGTCGAGCTTCTTCCACGTGTCGAAGCCGACACCGGCCGGCAGCGTGTGGAACAGCATCTTCGCGGTCTGCTTCGTGCGGTCGCGGAGCTCGGGATCGTCCATCGGGTCCTCTATCGGTTCGGGATCTTGTCGAGCCGTGCCGCCAGCGCATCGGGCGCCGACACCATCGGACAGTGCGCCGTGTCCATGTCGACCGGTACCACACCGAGCCGCCGCGCGTTCGCGGCGCCGAGAGCGGCCGTCACGGCGGCGTCGCGCAGGCAGCGGATGTAGGTCCGCGGCAGATCGAGCGCCCAGAAACGGGAGAGATCGAGACGCTCGCTCCACGGGCGGAGCGGCTGCGGCGTGATGCGCGTCAGCGCGGCGACGAGCCGCGGATCGCCGGGCGCGAGATCGCCGTACCAGCGGGCGTGCTCCATCGCGGCGGAATACTGCACGACACCGCCGCCCGACGCGGCGAGCCCGCGAAAGAGCTCGCGCGACGCCGTCGGCAGATGCGTGCCGAGCAGGCTGCCGCCGCGCGGCAGCACCACCGCGGCGAGGAAGACGAGATGTCCGATGCGGTCGGTGGCGAGCTCCGCCGCGCGCTGGATGACGACGCCGCCCATCGAGTGGCCGACGAGGACCGCGGACGTGACGCCGCCGCGCGCCATCGCATCCGCGACCGCCTCGCCGTACGCGTCGATCGACGCGCGCCCGCGCTCGTGCGCGCGACGGCCGTGACCGGGCAGCTCGACGGCGACGACGCGATGTCCGCGTCGCTCGAGCAGCGGTGTGAGCAGCTCCCAGGCCCAGGCGCCATGACTCATGCCGTGGACCAGGACGAACTCGCGAGGTCGCATGCGGTACGATATTCCCACAAAGCCAGGGACGTCCCAATGCTCAACCCACACATCTTTCGCGCCTACGACGTACGCGGGCGCGTCGGCGCCGACATCAATCCCGCGGTCTTCGAGAAGATCGGGCGCGCCTACGCCACGCTGATCCGCCGCAACGGCGGGCGCACGATCGCCGTCGGCCAGGACAACCGGCTCTCGTCGGCGGACCTCAAGACGGCGTTCACCAGCGGCGTGACGGCCGCCGGCGTCGACGTCGTCGACCTCGGGCTCGTGACGACGCCGGTGCTCTATTTCGCGACGGCGCACTGGCGGCTCGACGGCGGCGCCAACATCACGGGCAGCCACAATCCCGTCGAGTACAACGGCGTGAAGATGGTGCATCCCGGCGCGGCGCCGCTCTCCGAGGACGAGATCCAGCGGCTGCGGACGACCATCGAGCGGGAGGAGTACGAGCACGGTCGCGGCGCCGTCGAGCCGCGCAGTCCGCGCGCGGATTATTTCGACACCGTGACGTCGCTCGTGACGCTCCACCGCCCGCTCAAGGTCGTCGCGGATGCCGGCAACGGCGTCGCGGGCCTCTACGCGCCCGACCTGCTCCGGCGCCTCGGCTGCGAGGTGATCGAGCTGCACTGCGAGTCCGATGGCAGCTTCCCGAACCACCTGCCCGATCCCGAGGACCCCGTGAACGTGGTCGACGTGCAGGACAAAGTGCTCGAGACCGGCGCGGACGTCGGGCTCGCGTGGGACGGCGACGCGGACCGCGTCGGGCTGATCGACGAGCGCGGCCGCCGGCACGAAGCCGATCTGATCCTGATCCTCCTCGCGCGCGATCTCCTCGCGCGCCGTCCGGGCTCCAGCATCGTCTTCGACGTGAAGTCCTCGCAGTCGCTCATCGACGACATCACGAAGCACGGCGGCGTCCCGGTGATGTGGAAGACCGGGCACTCGCACCTCAAGCGCAAGATGCGTGACGACGGCATCCTGCTCGGCGGCGAGGTCAGCGGTCACATGTTCTTCGCGGAGAACTACTACGGCGTCGACGACGGGCTGCTGGCCGCGGCGAAGATCCTCGACGTCATCGCGCGCGCCGAGGGCCCGGCCTCGAGTCTCTTCGATTCGATCCCGCACCTCCACGCCACGCCCGAGCTCAAGGCGCCGTGTCCCGACGGCGAGAAGTTTCGCCTGGTCGGCGAGCTCGCCGGCGCGCTGCGCGCGCGCTACGAGACGATCGAGATCGACGGCACGCGCGTCATCTTCCCGGGGCTCGGCTGGGGACTCGTGCGCGCGTCGAACACGAACCCCTACCTCACGCTGCGCTTCGAAGCGACGAGCGAATCCGCGATCGCGGAGATGAAGCGCGTGATCTACGGCGCGCTCCGGCAGTATCCCTTCGTGACGCTCCCCGTGGAGTAAGCCGCGGTCGGACCGGTCTTCCGCTGGGCGCATCTCGTGGCCTCGCTCGCGCTGGTCGGCGTCGTCGTCCTGCCGCTCGTGGCCCGCCGCTCGGATCGGCCGACGGCGCGCGCGTGGGACGCGCGCATGGTGCGTCTCGCGCGGGCCCTGGCACTCGCCGCCATCGTGTCCGGGCTCGGCGTCTTCGCCGTGCAGGCCGTCACGCTCGAAGATCGCCTCGACGCGCTCACCGATCCGGACGCGCTCGCGCGCGTGCTGCTCGACACGCGCGGCGGCGTCGTCACGTTGTTCCGGACGAGCCTCATCGCGGTGCTGGCGGCGTTTCTCGCGCTCCGTCTCGACACGCGCGCGCGCGCCGACTGGCTCGCGGCGCGCTGGGAAGCGGTGCTGCTCGGCGTCGTGGCGACCGCGCTGGGCGCGGCCGCCGGCCACGCGGCGGCGGTCGAGCCGGACACCGCCGTGGCGGTGCTCGTCGACGCGGTGCATCTGATCGCCGCCGGCGTGTGGCTCGGCGGCCTGGTCCCGGTCGCGCTGCTGCTCCGCGCGACGAGTCACGAGAGCGGCGAAGACAGCCGCGCGTTCGCGGTCCTCGCCGTCCGTCGGTTCTCGCGTCTCGCCTTCACCGCCGTCGTCGTGCTCGTCGTCACCGGCCTCGTCAACGCGGTGACGCACATCGGCGGCGGCGCCGCGCTGGTCGGCACGGATTACGGCCGGCTCATGCTGCTGAAGCTCCTCGTCATCGTGCCCGTGCTCGCGCTGGGGGCGGTCAATCGCCGGCGGATGCTGCCCGCGCTGTCGGGACCGGCGGCGGCGATCGGACGACCGGCCATGCGGCGGCTCGCCGCGTTCGTCGCCGTCGAGACCGCGCTCGGCCTGATCGTCGTCGCGATCGTCGCCGCGATGGCCTCGACGCCGCCCGCGCGGCACGTCGACCCGGCCTGGCCGTTCGCGTTCCGCTTCACGTGGGACGCGCTGATCGATCTGCCCGGCGGCCGCACGCGCGTGCTCATCGGCAGCCAGATCGTCGTGCTCGGCATCGTCGCGGCGCTCGCCGCATTCGTCGCGCGCCGTCGCGGGCTCGCGGTCGGCGGAGGCATCGCGCTCGTCGTGCTCGGCGCCTCGACGGCGCTGCCGCCGCTCGCGGTGGACGCCTACCCGACGACGTATCGCCGGCCCGCGGTGCCGTACACCGCGACGTCCATGGCCGCGGGCGTCGCGCTCTTCCGCGAACACTGCGCCGGCTGCCACGGGACGTCGGGCGAAGGCGGTGGCCCCGCCGCGCCGGCCGGAACGAAGCCGCCGCCCGACCTGCGCGGCAGCCGCACGGCCTACCACACCGCGGGCGATCTCTACTGGTGGATCACGCACGGGATCGCAGGGTCGAGCATGCCCGCCTTCGGCAGCCGGCTGAACGAGGAGCAGCGATGGGACCTCGTGAACACCGTGCGAGCGCTCGGCGCCGCGGCGGCGGTCCGCCGGCTTCCGCCCACCGTCGACCCCGACGGCGCGCGCCTGGTCGCGCCGGACTTCTCGTTCGCCGTCGGTCCCTCGACGCCGTATTCGCTGCGGGAGTTTCGCGGTCGGCGCGCCGTGCTGCTGATCCTCTACACGCTGCCCGGATCACGCGAGCGGCTCGGCCAGCTCGCGGACGCGCACCGCCTCCTCGGCGTGCTCGGGCTGGAGCTCCTCGCGGTGCCGATGGACGCCGGACCGGACGCCATCGCGCGGCTCGGCGCCACGCCGCGCGTGCTGTTCCCGGTCGTGACGTCGGGCGCTCCCGAGATCGTCGCGGCGTATCGGCTGTTCACCGATGCGCCGCACACCGAGTTCCTGATCGACCGGCAGGGGTACCTCCGCGCCCGGTGGGCGGCGGCGGCCGGGGAGACGCGCGATCCGAACCTGCTCCTCGCCGAGGTCCAGCAGCTCAACGAGGAGCCGCAGTCGGCGCCTCCGGCCGACGAGCACGTGCATTGAGCCGGAGGAGCGCGTGATCGAGGCAGGCGGCGGCTCCGCCGACGACCGCCGAACGCCGGGGGGTCTGGGGGCCAGGTCGGGGCCCCCAGCACGAATATCGGCGGCGCGCCTCGTCGTGGTCCTGAACCTGGCGCTGCTCGTCGGCGTCGGGTGGGGGTATGCGTGGTGGGGTCGCCGCGCGGACCGGCTGACGACGGAGCTCGCGGAAACGCGAGCGCGCGCCGAGCGCGCCGAGCGCGAGGCGGCCGCGGCGCGGGCCGGGGGCGGCGCGGCCGCCGGCGAGCAGCAATGGGAGGTGCGTGGCGTCGTCCGGGCCGCGCTGCCCGAGCTGAGCGTCCTCGTCGTCACCCATGAAGACATTCCCGGCTACATGCCGTCGATGACGATGGGCTTCCGCACGGCGGCGCCGGAGATCCACGAATCGGTCCGCGTCGGAGACGCCGTCCGGTTTACATTGAGAGGGACGCCGCCCAACGTGGTCATCACGGCCATTCGGGCGGCGACGCCATGAGGAGGCACGCGACGTGAGGCGGATGGTGCTGGGCGCGGCTCTGGCGGCGATGACCGGGCTCCTGACGTGGGCGGCGGCGGCGACGGCGGCAACGCTCTACGTGACGAACACGAAGTCGAACTCGATCTCGATCATCGACACGACCACGTTCGAAGTGACGGGCACGATCCCGCTCGGTCCCGGCAAGCCGAACCGCGTCCAGTTCCACCCGGACGGCAGGACGGCGTGGGTCATCTACGACAAGAGCCGCGATGTCGGCATCGTCGACGCGGACGGCAAGAAGCTGGCGAAGCGCGTGAAGATCGGCGGCAACCCGTACAACCTCAGCTTCTCGCCGGACGGCCGCACGCTCTACGTGCTCGACTGGGCCAGCGAGACGAGCGGCGACGACGTCATCGTCTACGACCTGGGCACCGACCGCGTCGAGACGAAGATCGAGGTGTCGACGTGGCCGGCGCACGCGATCTTCTCGAAGGACGCGCGGCTGCTCTACGTGTCGGGCGAGACGGCGGGCGACGTGACCGTCATCGACACGACGACGCGCCAGACGGTGACGCGCCTCGTCCACGGCGGCGGCGACGCGATGGGCCTCGCCCTGTCACCGGACGGCCGCACGCTCTATCTCGCCGCCGGCGAAAACAAGGCCGTGCTGAAGGTCGACACCGAGACGCACAAGGTGACCGGCACGATCCCGGTGCCGGGCATCGTCCACGAGAGCACGCTGACGACCGACGGCAAGTTCCTCTACACGACGCTCCGGAAAGCGAACAAGGTCATCGTCATCAGCACCGCGGACGACAAGATCGTCGCGACGATTCCGCAGCGGGCGTACCCGGACCTGGTCGTCATGGACCCGGCGGGCCGCCACGCGTTCGTGACCAATCGCTACGCCGATCTCGTGGCGGTGATCGACGTGACCACGCACACGCAGATCCGCACGATCCCGGTCGGCAAGGCGCCGCACGGGATGGCGCTGCGGCCCCGGTGAGCGGCCCGCGCACCGCGCGCCTGATCCGGCTGCTCCCGATGGTCGCGGTCCTGCTGCTTCCCGCGATCGCGCACGCGCACACCTCGCTGGTCCGCTCGTCTCCCGCGGCCCGCGCCATCCTCGAGATGCCGCCGAGCCGCGTCGAGCTGTGGTTCGCGGAGCGCCTCGAAGCGGCGTACTCGTCGATGTCCGTGTGGAGCGCGTCCGGCTCGCGCCTCGACAAGCAGGACGTCGTGGTCGGTCCCGATGATCCGAAACGCCTGTCGGTCGGCGTGTTCACGCTGCGACCCGGCGCGTACACGGTGCGATACCGCGTGCTGTCCGTCGACGGTCACGTGCTGGAGTCGAGCTTCGTGTTCACGGTCGGCCTCCGCCCGCCGCAATGACGCGCGTGGCGCTGCTGCATCCGCGGAGCGTGCTGCTCGTGACGCTCGCGTGCTTCGCGGCGCTGTCGGCCGCCGCGGCGCTCGCCGGCGTGCTGCCGGCGGACGCGGCACTGCGCGACCAGCTCCTCGCGCTCGCCTCGCCGCCGATGATCGCGGCGATGCGCGTGATCAACGCCGCCGGCGATTATCGGCTCCTCATCCCGGGCACGGCCCTGCTCTTCGTGCTCTTTCCGCGCGCCCGTCGCCGGTGGTGGCTCTGGGTCGGGCTCATGGTGGTTGCGGCGGCGGGACCGGACGCCGTCAAGCTGCTGATCGCCCGGCCCCGGCCGTTCGACACGTCGCTCGGTTTTCCAAGCGGACACGCGACCGCGGCCGCGGCGTACTTCGGCGCCGTCATGTATCTCGCGGGCTCGCTCCGTCCGCCGCCTCGCGTGCTGATCCGCCTCGGGGCGCTCGTCATGATCGTCCTCGTGGCCGTCGCACGCGTCATGCTGCGCGCGCACTGGCCGTCGGACGCGCTCGGCGGCGTCACGCTCGGCCTCGCGCTCGCCTCCGCGGCGGCGCTGATCGCCGCGCTGCCACCGGCCGACGCGTGACGCGCCGGGCGCGTCGCGTCGCCGACGCGGATCGCCGCTACTGGCAGCTCGCCGTCGTCATTCCACGGTCGGCGTCGACGACCGCCGCCGCCGTCGTGCGCGCGCGCGGGGCGCTCGGGTCGCTCGAGCAGCCGCTCGACGACGCGCGTTCGTCGCTCACCGCGTTGTTCGACGACGCGGCCGCCGACGACACGCTCGTCGATCGCGTGCGCCGCGACCTCGCCGCGCTCGGGGTGCCGGTCTCGGGAAACGTGCGGCTCATGGAAGTCACCGGCGGCGACTGGGCCGAGGCCTGGCCCGAATACCTCTTTCCGATCGCCATCGGGCGCGGCCTCCTCGTCACGCCGCCGTGGATCGAGAACGTCGAGACCGATCGCACCGTCATCGTCATCGAGCCCGGCGGCTTCGGCACGGGACACCACCCGACGACCGTCGGATGTCTCGAAGCGCTCGAGCCGCTCGTCGCGCGCCGGCGGGCGCCGCGCGCGGCGATCGACCTCGGCACCGGGTCGGGCATTCTCGCGATTGCCGCCGCCCGGCTCGGCGTCCGGCATGTCGTCGCGGTCGACGAGGACGCCGGGACGATCGCGTGTGCGACCGCCAACACGGCAAGGAACGGCGTCGCGGACCGCATCCGATGCGTCGTGGCCGATGCGGCGGCGGTCGAGGCCGAGCCGGCGCCCCTCGTGACGGCCAATCTCCTCGCCCCGATCCACCGGGGGCTGGCCGCGCGCTATCCGGCGCTGGTGAAGCGCGGCGGGCATCTCGTCCTCGGCGGCATCGAAGACCGCGAGGCCGACGACGTGCTCGCGAGCCTCGGCGGCCGCTTCACACTCCGCGGCCGGCGTACGCGCGAGGGCTGGACGACCCTCGTGTTCTCACGCGTCTGATCGCACGCGTTGATCGCACGTTCGAGCGCGGGCTTCGCCCGCGCAAGCTGTTGGTCGAACCGGTGGGGGGTCCCGGGGGGAGCGGCGGTTCGCTCCCCCCGGAGTGAATCAGTAGCTCTTCGGCAGACCGAGCACGTGCTCCGACAGGTAGTTGAGCACCATCTGCTGCGACACCGGCGCGATCTTGTAGAGCCGGATCTCGCGCCACAGGCGCTCGACGTAGAACTCCTTCGCGTAGCCGTAGCCGCCGTGCGTCTGCAGCGCGGCGTCGCACGCTTCGAACCCGGCGTCCGCGGCGAGCAGCTTCGCGGTGTTGGCCTCGGCGCCGCACGGCTTGCCGTTGTCGAAGAGCCAGGCGGCCTTGTAGCACATCGCTTCGGCGGCCTCGAGCTTGGCCCACGCCATGGCCAGCGGATGCGCGATCGCCTGGTTCTGGCCGATCGGACGATCGAAGACGACGCGGTCCTTGGCGTACTGCACGGCGCGCTCGAGCGCGGCGCGTCCGATCCCGACCGCCTCGATCGCCGTGGAGATGCGCTCCGGATTCAGCGAGTCGAGCAGGTGGTAGAAGCCGCTGCCGACCTCGCCGACGACGTGGTCCGCGGGGATCTCGAGACCGTCGATGAAGATCTCGTTCGAGTCGACGGCGGCGCGACCGAGCTTGTCGATGACGCGCGCGGTGATCTTCGTCCGGTCGAAGTCCGCCATGAAGAGCGTGATGCCCGTGAACGGCTTCGCGGGATCGCGCGGCGACGTCCGCGCGAGCAGGAGGATGTGCGTGGCCTCCTGGGCGAGCGTGTTCCAGACTTTTCGACCGTTCACCACGAAGCGATCGCCGCGGCGCTCGGCAACGGTCTGGATGCGGGACGTGTCGGTGCCGGCGTTCGGCTCGGTCACGCCGAACGACATCATGATCTCGCCGTTCGCGAGCTTCGGCAGGTACCGGCGGCGCAGCGCTTCGGAGGCGTGCTTGATGATCGGCATCGGCGGAAACATGTAGAAGTGGACCGGTGACGCGCCCGACGTGCCGGCGCCGGCGGCGCAGATCTCGTGGAGCACGATGCACGCTTCCGTGACGCCGAGGCCCGAGCCGCCGTACTCTTCGGGGATGATCGTGCCGAGCCAGCCGCCCTGCGCGAACGCACGCACGAAGTCCCACGGGAACTCCGCCTTGCGGTCCTTCTCGAGCCAGTAATCGAGCGAGAAGCTGCGCGCGAGGGCGGCGACTTCCTTCCGGATCAGTTCCTGCTGCTCGGTGAACGCGAAATCCATGCTGTGACGCTCCCCGCGATGATTTGAGCGATTCTACTATCGAATGGCACGCCGACTGATCGCGCTCGCGCTCCTCCTCCTCGCCGCCGCGGGCTGTGGCAACGCGCCGCGCGCGGACGAGCCGGCCCGCCTGGTCTTCCGTCATTCGCGGATGCCGGGCGAGCGCGATCCCCTGCCCGCGCTGCTCCGCGAATTCGAGCGCCGTCATCCCGGCATCACCGTCACGCGCGAGTCGCTGCCGTGGACCGCGGACGTGCAGCACCAGTTCTACGTCATCAACCTCGAGGCGCGCGCGAGCGGCTTCGACGTCCTGATGCTCGACGTCATCTGGGTGCCGGAGTTCGCGCGCGCCGGCTGGCTGCTCGACCTGTCGGATCGGTGGCCGGGCACGGCGCGCGCCGAGCACTTTCGGTCGACGGTCCACGCCGCCACCGAAGACGGCCGCGTCTGGGCCGTGCCCTGGGTCACGAACGTCGGCCTGCTCTACTACCGTCGCGATCTCCTCGCGCGGCACGGTCTGGCACCGCCACGGACCGAAGCGGAGCTCGCGGCTCACGCGTCTCTGATCCGCGACCGTGAACGCGATCCGAAGCTCGCCGGCTTCGTGTGGCAGGGCAAGCAGTACGAGGGCCTCGTCGTCAACGTGCTGGAAAGCCTGTGGGCCGCGGGCACCGATCTCCTCGGCGCCGACGGCGCGCTCTTTCCGGATCCCGCGCGCGCCGCGGCCGCGCTTCGATGGCGTCGCGATCTCGTCCGGTCGGGCGCGTCGCCGTCGCTGGTGACGGCGGCGGACGAAGAAATCTCGCGGCGCGAGTTCGGCAGCGGCCGCGCGGTGTTCCTGCGCAACTGGCCGTACGCCATCGACCTGTTCGAATCACCCGAGTCGCCGCTGCGCGGCCGCGTCGGCATCGCGCCGCTGCCCGGCGGCGGCGCGCTCGGCGGCGCGCATCTCGGCATCAACCGCGGCACGCGGCATCCCGACGCCGCGTGGCGTCTGGTCGAATTCCTCACGCAACCCGACGCGCAGCGCGCGATCGCCGGCGCCGTCGGCCTCCATCCGACGCGGCCGTCGCTGCACGCGGGCGGCGTGCTCCGCGAGATCTTCGACACCGCACGACCGAGGCCGGTGACGCCCTGGTACCAGACGATCTCCGCCACGCTCCAGCCGGAATTTTCCGCGGCGATCCTCGGCGTCAAATCGCCGGAGCGCGCGCTCGAAGACGCGCGCCACCGGCTGGATTATTTCACCTGGGGGCCCCGACATGGCCCCCAGACCCCCCGACGCTCGGACCGGCCCCGGCGAAGCCGGGGCCGGCCTCGACGGCGATGATCCGCACGCGCGGTCTCGGTCTGGTGCTCCTGGCGCCGGCGCTGGCCGCGCTCGCGGTCGTCACGGCCTACCCCGCGTTCTCCGTCATCGCGCTGTCCCTCGAGCGCCGCGTGCCCGTCTTCCAGATCGAGACGTTCGTCGGCCTCGCGAACTATCGATTCCTCCTCGGCGACCCGGCGTTCTGGAGCGCGGTGCGCGTGACGGCGCTGTTCACGGTGGTGTCGGTCCTGCTCGAGGTCGTCACCGGGGTCGCGCTCGCGCTCGCCGTGAACGGGCAGCGGCGGTGGCGCGCGGCCGCGGTGGGGCTGCTGCTGCTGCCGTGGTGCGTGCCCGGCGTCGTCGCCGCGCGCGCCTTCGAATGGCTGCTGCATCCCACCAGCGGCCTCGTCAACGCGCTCCTGGGCGGACGCGCCATCAACTGGCTCGGTGAACCCGGCCTGGCGCTCGGCTCCGTCGTCGTCGCCGACGCGTGGCGCACGATGCCGTTCGTCGCGCTGATCGCGCTCGCGCGGCTCGCCGCGATTCCCGTCTCGGTCCACGAGGCGGCGGCAGTCGACGGCGCCGGCCGGATCGCGGCGTTCCGCACCATCACGCTGCCGCTGCTCGTCCCGGTGCTGCTGGTCGCCGCGCTGTTCCGCACGCTCGACGCGCTGCGCGTGTTCGATCTGCCGTTCGTCCTGACGGGCGGCGGCCCGGCGAGCACGACGGAGACGCTCACGCTCTATGCGTACCGCAGTCTCTTCCAGACGCTGCAGCTCGGGTTCGGCGCCGCCGTCGCCACGGTGGTCTTCGCGCTGGTGATCGCGACGGCATGGCTCTACTCGGTCGTGCTCGAGCGCGAGGAGCGGCGCCGGTGACCGGGAGGCAGCGCGCGATCGAGGCGGGCGCCGGCTTCGCCGGCGCCCGCCGAGCGTGGGGGGGCTGGGGGCCATTTCGGGGCCCCCACCATGATCAATCGCGCGTCCGCGACGTCGTCGTGCTCGCCGCGCTCGCGTTCTACGCCTCGCCGATCGCCTGGCAGCTCGTGACGTCGCTGCGCCCCGACGCGGACCTGATGGAGTCCGGCGTCGGGATCACGCGGCTGACGGGCGCGCATTACGTGAACGTCGCGACGGCGAGCCCGCTGCCGCGCGCGCTCGGGAACAGCGCCGGCATCGCGGTAGTCACGACGGCTGTTGCGATCCTCCTCGGCGTCGCCGGCGCGTACGCCCTGGCGCGGCTGCGCGTCCCAGGACGCCGCGCGATCATGCTCGGCGTCGTGATGGGCACGGCGTTTCCCGCGATCGCGACGGTCGCGCCGCTCTATCTCATCGTGCGGGCGCTCGGGCTGCGCGACACCTGGGCCGCGGTGGTGCTCGCGCACACGTCGTTCGCGCTGCCGCTCGCGCTGTGGCTGCTCGCCGGCTTCATCCGCGAGCTGCCGCGCGAGATGGAAGAGGCCGCGCTCGTCGACGGCGCCTCGCCGACCGCGGCGCTGCGCTACGTGATCCTGCCGGCCATCGCACCGGGCGCCGCGGCCGCCGCGGTGATCACGTTCCTCGCGAGCTGGAACGAATTCCTGTTCGCCTACACGTTCACGGCGACGGAGGCGAGCCGCACCGTCCCGGTCGCGCTCGCCCTCTTCCCCGGCGTGTTCGAAGTGCCCTGGGGCGATCTCGCCGCCGCCGCCGTCCTCGCGAGCGTGCCGCCGATCGCCATCGTGTTCGGGCTCCAGCGCCATCTCGTCCGCGGCCTCCTCGGCGGCGCCGTCAAGGAGTGAGGTAGAATCCCCGTCGCGATGCCGGTCCAGGCCCTCTACGCTCTCCAGAACGGATTCATGGGCGTCGAGCGCTCGGTGCTCTTCTATGGCGACTTCTCCGGCGAGCGCGTGCAGATCCCCGTCACGTGCTGGCTCGCGCGCACCTCCGACGGGCTCGTGCTGTTCGACACCGGTCTCGCGCCGCGCGCCGTGGCCGGACTCGTCAAAAACGACCCGCTCGCGCGCTTCACCGACGACGATCTCCTCGTGCACCGGCTCGACACGCTCGGCATCCAACCGAAGGACATCGATCTCGTCGTCATCTCGCACCTCCACTACGACCACGCCGGCGGCGCGCATCTGTTTCCCGGGTCCGAGCTCTGCGTGCAGCGCGACGAGCACGCGTACGCGCTGAACCCGGCGCCGTTCTTCGCGCCGCTCTACTACCGGAAGAATTTCGACCTGCCCGGCTATCGCTGGAAGCTGCTCGACGGCGACACCGAGCTGATGCCCGGCATCACGGCGCTGCGAACGGACGGCCACACGCCGGGCCACCAGTCGCTCTGCGTCGAGCTGCCCGAGAGCGGGCCGGTCATCCTCGCCGGTGACTGCGTGTACTGGCAGGAGCATCTCGATCACGACCGCGTCCCCGGCGTCGTGTGGAATCCGACCCTCGCCTTCCACGCGATCCGCCGGCTGAAGACGCTCGCGCGCCTCGTGCGCGGGCGCGTGTTCCCGAGTCATGACCCGGTGTTCTGGCAGACGGTCCGCCAGGCGCCCGATGCGTACCGCTGACCGCCGCGCACAGGAGAGATCGATGGTCCGCACGCTCGTGCTCGCCACGTCGCTCGCCCTCACCGCCTGCACCACGTTCGATCTGGACGACGTCTGGTCGAAGTCCGGCGCCACGACGCACCAGACGACGCACGACGACTGGGAATGCCGCCGCGAGGCGTACGACAGGATCTACCCGAGCCCGGACATGTACGTGGGCGGCGTGACGGACGCGGTACGCGTCGTGCTCGATGACCAGCGGTCGGACACGAGCTTTGCCGACTGCATGAAGGCGCGCGGCTACGCGAAGACGGCCGGGTAACCGGCGCTACTTCCGGCGCGCCAGCACGGGCAGGTCGGCGAGGTTGCCGTACATCACGGGACGCTGCCGCGCGCCGAGGTTCGACGCGTGTTCCTCGACGTGGCGCTCGACGTGCGCGAACAGCTCCGGCCCGGTGATGACACCGTCGCGATCGGCGTCGGCGTCGCCGTCGAGCCCCCGCACGACGTAGTGCGTGAGGAGGCCGTGCTTGAGCGACGCCAGCTCGAGCGCTTCCTCGTTGCCACCGCTCGCGGCGATCACCGCGCGGCCGGCGCGTCGCGTGATCAGCGTCATCGCCTGCTGCACCGTCGTCGCGCCGGCGAATCCGCCCGACATCCGGGCGAACGGCGCATCGACCACGATCAGCACCTGCCGTGCACGCAGCCGGCGGACCAGGCTTTCGAGCCGCTCGAGGTCCAGCGCCGTCGATTCCGGCACCCCGGGATCCGCATCGCGCGGGAGCAGATAGGCGCGCTCGTCGTCCTTCGCGCCGTGGCCGGCGAAGTAGATGACGACGCTGTCGCGGGCGCCGACCCGGTCGTAGAGCCAGTCACCGAGCGCGTCGTTGACGCGGCCGAGCGTCGGCGCATCGCCGGAGCCGTCGTGCAGGACGCGCATGTTCGCCGCCTTGAGGCCGCCGCGCACGAGCGCGTCGGCCACGGCGCGCGCGTCGTTCTCCGCGAACCGCCGCGTCGGGACCGCCGCGTGCCGATACGACCGCACGCCGATGACGACGGCGTGGAGCTCGGCGATGTCGCCGCTCGCGGTGAGCAGCGAGCGCTTCACGCGGCGAGACACCGTCGACCGTCCGCCCACCGCGTCCGTCACCGCGATGTTGATGACGTTGTCGCCCGGCGCGAGCTCGAGCGTGGCCTCGATGGTGACGTGCCGCGAGCCGCGCTCGAGCGCGTTGAGCGGCGTCGGGACCGCGCGGCCGTTGACGGTGACGGCGACGTTTGCGACGCCGGCGAGCGACGTCGTCGCGGCGACCAGCCGGACGTTCTCCTGATGGAACGTCGCGTCCGCCGGCGGCGACGTGATCTGGATCGACGGCGCGACGATGCGAAGCGGCGCCTGCGACGGTCGCGGCAATCCGGGCAGTCGCGGCGTTTCGGACGGTTCCTGCGCGGACGCTGAAACGAGCCCGAGCGCGACGAGGACGACGACGACGGCGAGGAGCCAGGCACCGGATCGGCGGGACATTCAACGACAGTGCGGCAGCCCGGCGGTGCTTGTCAAACATCGGCGTGGGTGGTCATTCCTCGACCACCCCGTTCGATCTGAACATGCTACTGTCAGTAACAGTTTGAAGATCGACCGGCGCTCCTCCAACCCCGACATCTATCTCGAGCCGAGGGAAGCGGAGCAGCATCGCAACACCCAGCGCCGGCGCCTCAACGTCGTCGCGTACCCGGTGGCGCGTCTCGTCGGAAACGCGATCGTCCTCGTCTGCGCGCTGCTCCACAACCTCTTCATTCTGGAGAGCTTTTCCCCGTCGTCGTACGCGCTGCTCGCGGCCGGGATGCTCCTCTACTCCATCGGCTCCTGGGTCGTGCTGTGGCGGTGGTATTCGGTCACCGCGCGGATCGATCTCGGCGACTTCTTCATGGCGCTCGACGTCGTGGCGTGGACGTTCGTCATCTACGCGACGGGAGGCGACCAGAGCTGGCTGTTCCTGACGATGATCATGCGCGCCGCCGACCAGCGCATGGCGGGGCCGCGGCGCGTGCTGCGCTTCGGCGCGCTGTCGGTCGCCAGCTACGGCGGGCTGCTTCTGTATCTCGGGTTCGTCGAGGGACGCCCGCTCGCATGGAGCGCGGCGCTGACGAAGCTCGCCTTCATCGCCGCCGGCAACGCGTATCTCGGCATCGCCGCGCAGACGGCCGCGACGGTGCGGCGCAAGCTCCTCACGGCGATCCGCGTGGCGCGCGAGGCGCTCGCGACGCAGAGCGAGAGCGAGTCGCGGTACCGGACGCTGTTCGAAACCGTGAACGATCCCATCATGACGTCCGACCTCGACGGCACGATCACCGGCGTCAACCGCGCGCTCGAGGCCGCGATGGGGTATACGCGCGCCGAGCTCGTCGGCCAGTCGTGGGCGATCCTGACGTCGCCGGCCATCGCGCAAGCCTCGCGGGGTCGCATCGAGCGCCTCCTGGCCGGTGAGCCGCTGCCGCCGGCCGAGATCATCGGCATCCGCAAGGACGGCTCCGCGGTGCCGTTCGAAGTGCGGACGGGCCTGCTGCGCAGCAGCAGCGGCGCGCCGATCGGCCTCGTCGGCATCTATCGCGACATCCGCGGGCGCAAGCGCGTCGAGGACGAGCTGTCGCGCGCGCGCGATGCCGCGGAGCGCGCCAACCGCGCGAAGAGCCAGTTCCTCGCCAACATGAGCCACGAGCTGCGGACGCCGCTGAACTCGATCCTCGGCTTCTCGCGCATGCTGCTCAAGCGGCACGACGGGGATCTGACCCCGCGGCAGGGCGCGTTCGTCGAATCGATGGTCCAGAGCGCGACGCATCTGCT
This sequence comes from Candidatus Rokuibacteriota bacterium, assembly GCA_016184365.1. Taxonomy (GTDB): domain Bacteria; phylum Methylomirabilota; class Methylomirabilia; order Rokubacteriales; family CSP1-6; genus AR8. The sequence goes on along the minus strand of JACPCW010000075.1, from coordinate 15,879 downwards.
CCAGGTCATCTCGAGCGTGCTCGACCTGTCGAAGATCGAGGCCGGCAAGGTCGACGTGAGTCTCGAGGAGGTCGATCTCGCCGGGCTCGTGCGCGAATCCGTCGAGTCGTTCCGTCCGCTCGCCGGCGCCAAGGGGCTCGATCTCCGGCTCGACATGGCGGACACGCTGCCGATGATCCGCGCGGATCGCACGAAGGTCCGCCAGGTGATGCTGAACCTCCTGTCCAATGCCGTGAAGTTCACCAACCAGGGGGCCGTCACCGTCAGCGTCCGTCCGCGCGCCGATCTCGTGCAGCTCACGGTGCGCGATACGGGGCCGGGCATCGCCGAGTCGGATCTGCCGCGGCTCTTCGAGCCGTTCCGCGACAACGCGCTCGGGCGCGAGGCCGGCGGCGCCGGTCTCGGTCTGGCGATCTCGAAGAACTTCGTCGAGCTGCACGGCGGCAGCATCTGGGCCGAGCGCACCGGGTCCCAGGGCGCCGCCTTCCACGTGACGCTCCCCGTCAATTAGATTGGGGGCCCCGACATGGCCCCCAACCCCCCCACGCTCGGCAGCGCCCCGGGGAACCCGGGGCGCTCCTCGATGCGGCTCGCTGCCGTCGACTGGGCCGCGGTCGGGCCGTCGCTGTGGAGCTCGGGCTTCGCGCGGCTCCCCGCCATCCTGACGCCCGACGAATGCCGGTCACTGATCACGCTGTATGCCGACGATGCGCGCTTCCGGTCGCGCGTCGACATGGAGCGGTACCGGTTCGGCGTCGGCGACTACAAATATTTCGCGCGCCCGCTGCCGGCCGTCGTCGAGGAGCTGCGCGCGGCGGCGTACGCACCGCTCGTCGCCGTCGCGAACGGCTGGCAGCAGGCGCTCGGCTTGCGCCGCCGCTTTCCCCCGACGCTCGCCGACTTCCACGCGCTGTGCGCGCGACACGGCCAGACGAAGCCGACGCCGCTGCTCCTGCATTACGAAGCCGGCGGCTACAACTGCCTGCACCAGGATCTCTACGGCGAGATCGCGTTTCCGCTGCAGGTCACCTGCTTCCTCTCGCGGCGTGACGTCGACTACGACGGCGGCGAGTTCCTGCTCGTCGAGCAGCGGCCGCGCGCGCAGTCGCGCGGCGAAGCGCTCGCCTTCGCGCAGGGCGAGGCGCTCGTGTTCGCGACCAGCCACCGGCCGGTCCGCGGCACGCGCGGGTGGTATCGCGCGACGCTGCGTCACGGCGTGTCGACGATCACGCGGGGCTCGCGCTACACGCTCGGCATCATCTTCCACGACGCGAAGTGAGACACACGTCCGTGGTAACGTCCCGTCCATGACGGCCACCGCGCGGATCGCCGAATTCGTCGTGAAGACGTCCCTCGAAGACTGCCCCGCCGCGGCGCTGCCGCTCGTCCGTCGCGCCGCGCTCGATACGGTCGGCGTCACGCTCGCCGGCGCGACCGAGCCGGCCGCCGCGATCGTGCGGCGCGCGATACGTGCGGAAGGCGGCCTGCCCATCGCGACGGTGATCGGCACGCGCGTTCGCACCTCGCCGGCGTGGGCCGCGCTCGCCAACGGCGTGGCCGGCCATGCGCACGACTTCGACGACACGAACTTCTCGCTGATGGGACATCCATCGGTCCCGCTCTTCGGCGCCGCGCTGGCCGCGGCGGAGGCGCAGCCGGCCGACGGCCGCGCCGTCGCGCTCGGCTACGTCATCGGCTTCGAGATCAGCGCGACGCTCGGCGCCGCGGTGAATCCGGACCACTACGCGCGCGGCTGGCATGCCACGTCGACCGTCGGCACGATCGGCTGCGCGGCGGCCGCAGCGCGCATCTTCGGACTCGACGTGACCGAGACGCGCCATGCGCTCGGCATGGCGGCGTCGCTCGCGTCGGGGCTGAAGGAGAACTTCGGGTCGATGACGAAGCCCTACCACGCCGGGCATGCGGCCCGGAACGGCGTGTGGGCGGCGCTGCTCGCGCGCGAAGGCTTCACCGCCTCCGACACGGCCCTCGAGGGCAACCAGGGGTATGTCGCCGCATTCGGCGGCCGCGGCGTGCTCGACGCCGCGCTCGATCAGCTGGGCCGGGTCTGGCACGTCGACACGTCGCGCATCGCCGTGAAGCCGTATCCGTCGTGCGCGCTGACCCATGCCGCCATCGACACGCTGCTCGAGCTGCGCGAGCGTGAGCGGCTCCGCGCCGATCAGATCGCCGACGTCGAAGTCGGCGTGCATCGCGTCGTCCCGGACGTCCTGCGGCACCCGCGACCGGCCACCGGACTCGAGCGGAAGTTCTCGATGCAGTACTGCGCGGCCGCGGCGCTGGCCGACGGACGGGTCGACCTCGCGTCCTTCGGCGATGCGGACGTCGCGGAGCCGGCGCGCTCGCTGATGAACCGCGTGCGCATGGTCGTCGACGCGTCGCTGCCGGACGATCTCGAGCGACAGGCGTGGAGCCGCGTGACCATCCGCCTGTCCGACGGCCGCACGCTCGCCGTGCCGGCGCGCGGCGCGCAGGGGCATCCCGACACGCCGCTGTCCGATGCGCGCCTGCGCGAGAAGTTCGTTGCCTGCGCCACGCTCGTGCTGCCGCGCGACGAAGCCGACGGCGTCGCGATACAGCTCGAACATCTCGACGACATCCCCGACATCCGTGCGCTGACGTCGCGTCTCGCGACCGATCTCGAATAACGGGCTGAGATTCGAGGAGCGCCCCGGGGGTTCCCCGGGACGCTCCGAGCTTTGGGGGTCTGGGGGCCATTTCGGGGCCCCCAGCTTCAATCAGGAGGAGCCGACATGGGAGCGCTCGACGGCATCAAGATTCTCGAATTGGCGCGCGTGGCGCCGGGCGAGCTCTGCACGATGCTGCTCGCCGACATGGGCGCCGACGTGCTGAAGGTGGAGACGCCCGATCCGAACGCCGCCGGCGACGCCGAAGCGGCGCGGCGCGCCGCGTTCTCGTTCGTCAACCGCAACAAGCGGAGCCTGTCGCTGAATCTCAAGGCGCCCGAGGGCCAGGCCGTGTTCCGCAAGCTCGCCACGTCGGCCGACGTGATCGTCGAGGGCTTCCGCCCCGGCGTCATGAAGCGGCTCGGCGCGGACTACGACACGATCCAGGCGCTGAACCCGCGCATCGTGTACTGCTCGCTGTCCGGCTTCGGCCAGGACGGCCCGTACCAGAGCTATCCGGCGCACGACATGAACTACCTGTCGATGGCCGGCATGCTCGGGCTCATCGGCGAGGGCGATCGGAAGCCCGCCATTCCGCTGAACGTCGTCGCCGACTACGGCGGCGCGAGCCTGCACGGCGCGCTCGGCATCATGATCGCCCTCTTCGCGCGTGAGCGGACGGGGCGCGGTCAGCACGTCGACGTGTCGTATCTCGACACGAGCATCTCGCTCCTCGCCGCCACGCCGAACATGCGCTTCTTCTTCAGCGACGGCCGGGCGCCGAAGCGCGGCGCGGGATTCCTCGGCGGCTCCTATCCGTACTACGCGATCTACGACACGAAGGACGCGAAGCTCCTGACGATCGGCTGCACCGAGCCCTGGCTCTGGGAGAACTTCTGCAAGGCGATCGGCCGGCCCGACTTCGCGAAGCACGCGCGCAAGCCCGATCAGTTCGTGCGCGCGGCCAACGCCGAGGAAGACGCCGCGCGCCGCGAGATCGAGGCGGTCATCAAGACGCGCACGCGCGACGAGTGGTACGAGATCCTCGTGGGTGCCGATGTCTGCGTCGGCAAGGTCTACGACGTCGAGGAGGTGCCGGGCGATCCGCAGGTGCGGCACCGCCAGATGGTCGTCGACGTCGAGCATCCGACGCACGGCCACATCAGGCAGTTCGGCGTCGCGATCAAGATGTCCGACACGCCGGGCTCGATCCGGCGGGCCGCGCCCGCGTCCGGCGAGCACACCGAGCACGTGCTGAAGGACCTCGGGTACGGCGCCGACGACATCGCCGCGCTCCGGACGAGGGGCGTGGTGTGACGGACGCGCCATCCCGCTACGACCTCGTCGTCATCGGCGGCGGTCCCGCGGGTGAAAAGGGCGCGGCGCAGGCCGCGTACTTCGGCAAGCGCGTCGCGCTGATCGAAGCCACGCCGCATCTCGGCGGCGCCGGCGTCAACACCGGGACGATCCCGTCGAAGACGCTGCGCGAAAGCGCGCTCTACTTCTCCGGTCTCCGCCAGCGCGGGCTCTACGGCATCGACTACAGCCTGAAGGACGACGTCGAGGTGCAGGATTTCCTCTACCGCGAGCAGGAAGTCGTCCGCTCGCTGCGCGAGGTCATTCGACAAAACGTCGAGCGGCACCGCATCGATCTCACGCACGGGCGCGCGCGCTTCGTCGATCCGCACACGGTGACGGTCGCGCCCGCCGCCGGCGGCGCGCCCGCGACCGTGCAGGGCGACGTGTTCCTGGTCGCGACCGGATCCGTTCCGAGCCGCGGCAAGGGCATTCCGTTCGAGGACGCGCGCGTGTACGACAGCGACGAGATCCTCGACATGCAGAAGATGCCGCGGTCGATGGTGGTCGTCGGCGCCGGCGTCATCGGCTGCGAATACGCGACGATGTTCGCCGCGCTCGGCATCCGGGTGACGCTGATCGACGGTCGCGACCGGCTGCTGTCGTTCCTCGACGGCGAGCTCTCCGAATCGCTCCGCATGCGGATGAGCCTGCTCGGCGTGGACGTGCGGCTGAACGAGAGCGTCGCGGCGTACGTGCCGGGCAGTACCAGCGTGAAGGTCGATCTCAGGCACGGCGCCGCGCTCGAGGTCGACAGCGTCCTCGTCGCCGCGGGCCGCCTGGGAAACACCGCCGCGCTCGGGCTGGAGAACATCGACCTGCCGGTCAGCGACCGGGGACAGATCGCGGTGAACGAGCACTACCAGACGGCGATATCCCACGTCTACGCCGCGGGCGACGTGATCGGCTTCCCCGCGCTCGCCGCGACGTCGATGGAGCAGGCGCGCGTCGCGATGGTTCACGCCTTCGACCTGAAGTACAAGACGCGCGTCGCGCCGATCTTTCCGCTCTGCGTGTACACGATTCCCGAAGTCGCGATGGTCGGCGAGACGGAAGAAAGCTGCCGCGAAAAACGGATCGACTACGGCGTCGGGCGATCGTCGTACCGCATCAACGCGCGCGGCCAGATCATCGGCGATCTGACGGGCCAGGTGAAGCTGGTCTTCCGCGCCGACGACAAGCGTCTCCTGGGCGCGCACGTGATCGGCGAATCCGCATCGGAGCTGATCCACGTGGCGCTGATGGTGCTGCAGTTCGACGGCACGATCGACGCGTTCATCAGCGCGGTCTTCAACTATCCGACGCTGGGCGAAGCCTACAAGTACGCGGCCTACGACGGATTAGGCGCCTTGGCGAAGAGAGCAAGCGCGAAGCAGTGAGCGCCGCGCTGCTGCGCAGCGCGGCGCTCGAGCCAAGGCTCGGCGCAGGCTCGATGCCGGGGCCGGCGTGAGCACGCCGACGGGAGCGCCCCGAACGCAGCGTCTCCGGGACGGGTGGGGGTCGGTTCACCCGTTCCTGCCAACGGTCCCTTCGGTCACCCAACGTCGAGAGTGGGAACGCGTCGAAGGGCAATCGGTGCGAGCGCGTCGTGGTGGGAGACCCCCACCCGTCCCGGAGACGCTGCGCTCGAGGCGCGTGACGCTACGCGGGCAGCAGAGCAGGCGTCGGCTGCACGAGACGGCGAACGAGCGGCGCCCCCTGGGCGTCGAGCCACGCGATGGTGGACTCGTAGCCGAAGCGGAGCGCCTGGCGCGAGGCCTCGAATCCCATCGACGGCCCGAACAGCAGCGTGCACGTGCGCGGCGGCTGGATCAGGTGGAACTCGGTGCGCGGGAATTTCACGCTCAGCACCGACATGCCGAGATGCAGCAGGTTCTGACTGTAGATGCGGTTCGCCTGCTCCATGATCGTGTACACGCCGCGCGCGCGCATCGACGCGCCGTCGTCGACGAGCGTCGGCACGAGCGGATTGATCACGACGACGGTGTCGGCGCCGGCTTCGGCGGCGAGATCGGCGTGACCGCTGAACCCCACCCCGCCGTCGACGTAATCCCGACCGCCGATCGTGTACGGCTCGAAGAACCCGGGGATCGCGCAGGACGCCGCCACGGCTTCGCTGATCGCGACGTCGGCCAGCTCGCCCCGCCCGAAGACCACGCGCTCGGCGGTGTTCAGGTCGATCGCCGGAATCAGCAGCGTGCGTCCGAGGCCGCGGAACGAGTTCTCGAGCCGGCGGGCGTCGTAGCCGTTCCGGAGAAACTGCTCGAGCGCGGACAGCGAGAAGAAGCCGGCCGGCATGTCGCGCTCCGCCCGGGCCAGCATGTCGGGCACCGAGCCGCGGATCCCGGCCATGGCGTTTTTCCCGACCGCCCAGACGAGTCGCCAGAAGCTGGCGCAGGCGTTGCGGAAGGCGTTGGGTGCGTAGACAGCGCCCCGCCGGAAGTTCAACGGGTCGTCGACGTCCTGGTCCAGCATCTGGTAGAGGTCGCGGGCGCCGACCCCGTTGGCGATGAGGGAGGCCACGACGGCCCCCGCGCTACAGCCGACATAAATGTCGAATCGGCCATATCCGATGCGCTCTTCCAGTGCGGCGAGCGCCCCGACTTCGTACATCCCGCCGATGACGCCGCCCCCCGCCAGCGCCAACGCGAGACGCTGCGGTCGTCGCGGTCGCCAGAACCCGAAGGACCGGGCCAGTCGGCTCATCCTGCTTTTGAAACTATGCAAGAAAGCTGCCGGTTCCGGGTCAGGGGTGATTCGGCCCTCCCGCGGCATGCAACCGCCCGCCCCGGAAACATTTCTCCGAACGTCCGCGACCGCTGCATCAGATGGGAGCGTAGCGGAACTGACCAGTCGACTGGAATTGGATGATGGTTCTACGACCATGGGCTTCCGCGTGGGCGGATCATGCCGCGAGACTCGACGTCATCGCGGAAGCCGGGCGGCTCGACGTCGACATGGTGCTCCGCGGACCGGTCGATCCGCGGCTCGTCGTGCACGCCGTCGCGGCCTTCAGCTAGCGCCGGAATCGAGGCGCGCCACGGGTTTCCCGGGGCGCGCCGAGCGCTGGCCGGGGGAGTCCGAGGGGGGCGTAGCCCCCTTCGCTTCCCGATTCCGGGGGGCCATGCCGGGGCCCCCCAAGTAATCATCCGGCGGGATGAACGGCTGGAACTCGCGCTCCAGCAGCCGGGCGAAGTGAATCGCGAGACGGTCGCCGTACTGGGGGGCAACGATCTGCACACCCACCGGCAGCCCCGCCGGCGTGCGGCCGCACGGCGCCACCGCCGAGGGCAGATACGCCATGCCGGTATAGCCGGCCCAGAAGAGCTGATCGGTCGTCGGCACGTCCTTGCCGTTCACGCGGATCGTGCGCTCCCAGCGCTGGCCGGATTGCTGGTGCGGAAACGCGGCCGACGCCGCGACGGGGCAGAGCAACAGATCCCACTCGTCGAAGAACGCCTTCCACTGCCACCGCATCCGCTGGCGCGCCTCGTCGAGCGCGAGCCAGTCCTTGTGATGCATCGTGTTGGCCCGCGCCATCCGCGCGTAGTAGCTCGGGTCGTCGCGCAGGCGGCGCGCGTCGTCGAGCTGCGTCGCGAACTCCTCGGGCGTGATCCGGTAGGACGTCGCCCCGCGCAGCAGCGAGATGTAGACGCGATGCGCTTCGGCCATGTCGACGGCGGGGCGCGCGCGGTCGCTCACCTTCGCCCGCTTCTTCGCGAGGAAGTCGGCGAGCGCCTGGAGCCGGTCCTGCACCTCGCGGTCGACCTCGGATTCGGGAGACGTCAGCATCACGGCGACGCGGTATTCGCGCAGTGACTTCTTCGTCGGCGACGGCAGCGCGAGCTTCCAGCCGACGCCATCGATCTCGTCGGGACCGGCCATCGCCGCCAGCGCGAGATCGAGGTCGTCGGCCGAGCGCGCCAGCGGTCCGCAGACGTCGATGTCACTCACGGTGATGCGTCCCGGCATCGCCTGCCCGCGCGGCGGCACGATCGCCCAGCTCGGCTTCAGTCCGAACAGGCCGCAGTAATGCGCCGGGTTCCGAATGGACGAGCCGATGTCGCTGCCCGCTTCGAGCGCCGTCATGCCCGTCGCGAGGGCCGCCGCGGCGCCGCCCGACGATCCGCCCGGCGTTCGCGTCACGTCCCACGGATTGTTCGTCGTGCCGTGGATCGCGTTGAAGCTCTGCCAGTCCGCGAGATGAATCGGCACGTTGGTCTTGCCGAAGAGCACGACGCCCGCCGCGAGCAGACGGTCGACCGCCAGCGCGTTCTGCGTCGGGAAGTTGTTCCGCAGCTCCGGCACGCCCCACGTCGTCGGCATGCCGACCACGTCGTACGACTCCTTGATCGTCATCGGCACGCCGTGCAGCGGGCCCCACACCTGCCCGCGCGCGAGCGCACGGTCCGCGGCGCGCGCCCGCTTGCGCGCGGCCTCGAGATCCGTGACGACGATCGCGTTCACCGTGGGATTGAACGTCTCCATGCGCGCGACGTAGAGGTCCAGCAGCTCGAGCGCGCCCAGCTTCCTGCGGCGGATCGCGCCGGCGAGGTCTTTCGCGGAGCGGAACGGGAGCGCCAGCATGGGATCTCCTAGACCTCCACGAGGTCTTCGCCGATGACGATCGGCCCCTGGTACTGCGCCTTGGCGTGGCCGGCGAGCTCGTCCGGCACCGAACCGGGCATGATGTGCGTGACGACGAGCTGCTTCGCGCCGGCGCCCGCGGCGACACGTCCGAGATCCGGCGGCTGCGTGTGATACGACGCGAGGTCGCGGATCTTCTCCTCGATCGACGCCCAGCCGCAGCCGGGAGCCCACGACGTCTTCGCCATCTCGCAGCACTCGTGGATCAGCACGTCGACGCCGCGGCTCCACTTCATGAGATTCTCGCTGGGCCGCGTGTCACCGGAGATGGCGAGGCTCCGGCCGCCGCCGTCGAAGCGGAACCCGAACGCGGGCTTGACGGGATCGTGGTCGACGGCGAACGCCGAGACGGTGACGCCGCCGGCCTCCATGAGCGTGCCTTCCTCGATCTCCGTCACGTGCACGGCAGGCCGCGACCGTCCCGCATGCATGTGCGCGCGGCGGATCTCGATGTCCCAGTCGAGATAGTCGAGCAGCTTCTCCACCTGGCGCTTCGTCCCCGCCGGGCCCCAGACCTCGAACGGCGCGTTCTGCCCGACGATCCAGCGCGTGATGAGCAGATGACCGAGATCGATCGTGTGGTCGGAGTGATGGTGCGTGATCAGCACGCGCGGCCAATCGTACGGCCGCACGCCGGCGCGCACGAGCTGGACGCCGACGCCGCTGCCGGCGTCGACCAGGAACTGCTCGCGCCCGAGCGCGACGAGCGTCGACGGTCCGCGGCGGGCGGGATTCGGCGGCGGCGCGCCGGTTCCGAGCAGGACGGCGCGCATCACTCGATGACGCCGAGGCGGCCGTTGTGGCTGCCCATGTACCAGAGCCGCCCCTCGGCGTCGACGATCATCTTGCGGATGCCGACGCGGTCCGACGGCAACTTCACGACGCGCAGCTCGTCGGTCTTCGGATCGATGCGCACCACCGTGTCGTGGCGAATCTCGTTCGCCCACACGACGCCGGCGCCGTCGACCGTCACGGCGTACGGCGCGCCCTCGGGACCGGCCGGAAGCCGGTACTCCTTCACGACCCTCCGCGCCGCGGGATCGAAGCGCACGAGCTTGCCGTTGCCGTTGTACGTCACCCAGATCGAGCCGTCGGGCGCGGTCGCCATGCGCCGCGGTCGCGACCCCGCCTCGAGCGCGACTTCGGTCACGGCGCCCGTCTTCGCGTCGATCCGGCCGAGCCGGTCGCCGGACAGCTGGCAGAACCACGCGTGGCCCTCGCGATCGAGCGTGATGCCGTACGGGTTGCCGCGCGTCTTGAATTCCGTGATCGCGCCCGTCTTCGTGTCGAGCCGCCCGACACGCCCGGCGCTCTGCACGGTGAACCAGATCGTGTCGTGCGCGTCGTTGATGACGAGCGTGTGCGGATCGCCGCCCGACGGCGCCTTGTGCGACACGACGCGCCCGGTCGCCGGATCGAGCTGGCCGATCGTGCCGTTGCCGTTGCCCGTGTACCAGACGTGTCCGCGGCGATCGACGAGCAGGCCGTGCGGACGCGCGCCGGCCGGCAGCTCCCATTCCTTGAACGTCTTCGCGCGCGGATCGAAGCGCGCGACCTTGTTGCCCTGCATCACGGCGATGTAGATCGCCCCGTCCGGTCCCGGCGCGGGATCGCGCGCGAACTGCGGCGTCGGCACCGGCCACTCGCTGACGCGGGCTTCGAAGGTCGTTCGCCGGCCCGGCGTGATCCCGTAATGGGAGCCGCCGGCCTCGGCGAGGCCGGCGAGGACCAGGGTGACAGCGAACGCTCGGATGGCGTGGGATGTCATGACGGAACCTCCGCCCGCGGATTCTACGTGGTCCGGCGGCGCGGCACGAGCGCTTCGACCGACCGATCGAGCGCGGAGAGCTCGTCCGCCGACAGCGCGACGCCGCCGAACCGGACGCGCTCATAGCCGGCGGTGACCGTCGCGAGCGGCGCGGCGATCGCCGGCTCCGCGCCGGTCGCGCGCGCGAGGAACTCGCGCGCGGTCTCGCCGCGCGCCGGCACGAGGCCACGGCGCGCGAGCGCGCGAAGCGCGCGCTCGTAGAAGCGCGGGATCGTCCGCCCGCCGAGGACGAGCGTGCCGCGACGACGGAGGACGATGACGATCGCGCCACCGATCGCTACGACGATGACCAGGGCGACGAGCGTGCCGCGGCCGACGTCCGGCCGGCGCGGAATCCATTCGAGCCCGGGCGTCCATGTCTTCGTGGCGCGCCGCACGCTGCCCGCCATCTGCATCTGATCGGTGAAGCTCCAGTTCACGACGTATCGATACCAGCGCATCCGGAGCGCATCGAGGTAGAGGTTCATCGGCGTCGGCCGCGCCACCGCTTCACCGCCCGGCCCGGCGGTGCGCGGCGACGGATCGAACGTCACCCAGCCGAAGTCGTCGATGTACGCCTCGACCCAGGAATGCGCGTCGAGCAGCCGGACCATGAAGTACCGGCCGAACGGGTTCCACTCGCCCCGCTGAAAGCCGTTCACGACGCGCGTGGGGATGCCCACGCTGCGGAGCATCATGGCCAGCGCCGCCGCGAAGTACTCGCAGTTGCCGGAGCGCGCGACGAACAGGAATTCCTCGACGGGCGGCAGCTCCGTCGTGCGCTCGAGCGCGCGCGTGTACTGGTAGTGCTGTGCGAGGTGCGCGGTCAGCCGCTGCGCGGCGTCGAGGGGCCCGGCGCTGCCCGCCGTGGCTTCGCGCGCGAGCGCCGCGACGCGCGGCGCGATCGGCGGCAGCTGCAGATAGCGCCGGCGGTCGTCGTCGTCGAGCGGCGGCACCCGCCGTGACGGGCGCCGCGGCGACGCCGGCTCGAGCTCGGAGTCGACGACGTAGCGCAGCCGCGCGGCGGCCGCGGCCACCGTCACGCTCACCGCCGAGTCGATCGTCACCGCGTCGGCGCGCACGCCCATCCGTAAGATCCGCGGCGCGCCGAAGACGATGTCGCTGCCGATCGGCTCGAGGTAGATCTCCTGCGTCAGCAGCACCCCGCCGCCGCGCGGACGCGCGAGCTCGAACGATCCCCCCGGGCCGCGGTGCACGAGGTACCGGTCGGGATCGTCGCGCGTCCACATGCGGCCGTCGAAGCGGTCGAGCGCGATGCCGCGCCAGCGGATGCCCGGCAGGAGCTCCGGCGACGGCGTGCCCTCGGGGATGTGCACGCGCATCACGACCGCGGCGTCCGTTTCGATCTCGCCGAAGGCGCCGAGGCTCACGCGCTCGGAGAAGCCCGACACCATGCGCCCGAGCTTCGCGCGCAGCGGCAGCGCGGCCTGGCCGATGCGCGGGATGACGAAGAAGAGCGTCGCCGTGATCGCGAGCGTCGCCACCGACGCCGCGACGGTCAGCGAGACCACGTGACGCGGCAGGATGGGTGGCCGGCCCGCCACGAACGCCGTGGCGTCCACCGGCCGCTCCGCTTCCATCAGCACGTGCCGCAGCATGAGCACCGCCGTGCCGACGAGGAGGAACGCGATGAACACGAAGAGGAACCCGACGTCGAACGTGCCCGGCGCCGCGGCGACGAGCATGAAGAAGCAGATGAAGCTGATGTCGCGGACGTCACGCAGCGTCTCGCGCGTATAGAGCCGGTAGAGCAGCAGGAACAGCAGGAGGTGGATCAGGCCGTCGAGGACGGTCGCCGCGAGGTACAGCACGTCGACCAGCGCCGCGGCGGCCGCGATCACGCCGGGAATCGTCGCGCCGCCGCGAATCCGCGTGAGCGGCGCGCGCAGCCGCGCCTGCCAGACGCTGCCGATGGTCCCGAGCGCCACGAGTCCCGCGCCGACCGGTCCGAGCAGTCCGCCGAGATTCAGCGCGACGACGCCGTCCACGACGAGGACGTACATCGCGATGACGAGCGCACGCGACGCGACCGACGCTTCGAGCGGCGCCATCAGCCGATCGCCACCCGGATCTCGCGCAGCGCGCGCGGCGACCGCCGCGGCGCGGACGCCACGCGGGCCGCCTCGCGATCGAACACGGCGAGCGCGGTCAGCAGCCGGCGGCGATGGTCACGGCCGCGCCCCGGCGGCACGTGGACGCCCGGCCCTGACAGCTCGATGGCCCCGCCGCTCCGCGCGAGATGCACGACGAGCGACGCGGCCTCCGACAGTCCGCGCTCGAGCGCCTCGCGGTCCGCGCCCCGGCCGTCGAGGACGATGCGCACGTCGGCCGCGGTGTCCGCCTCGAGCTCGCGCACGACGAGGCCGCCCGTCTTCGCGCTGCTGCGCCAGTGCACCATCCGCGGCTCGTCGCCCGGGTGATAGTCGCGGAGGTTGTAGAGCTCCGTGCCCCGTCCGCGCCGGCGAATCGACGCGCCGCCCGCGGCGAGCTGCCGTCGCGCGTCGGCGTCGATCGGTCGGACGGCGGGATACACGACGATGCTGCCGTCGATCGCCACCTGCCCCGATTTCAGGAAGAGCCCGAACGGGAAGCGCGTCGAGATGCGCAGCGACGGAAACGCGTGTCGCCCGCGCGTCGCGAACGCGGCTTCCCACGTGACGATCTGCTCGTCACCGGCGGGCAGGCGCGGCACGTAGGCCGACGGGCTCGGGTTCGCGCCGACGACGTCGACGGTCAGCGAGTACGACGTCCGCCAGCGCTTGCGGTTGCCGAGCACCACGCCGAGCGGCGCGGGTCGGCCGGCGAACACGTCGTCGGGAATGACCGGCGCAAACCGCAGCCGGCGCATCGACTGCTCCGAGAGGACGCCGGACACGATGATGAGGCCGAGGAGCATCGAGACGAGGAGATAGAGCAGGTTGTTGCCGGTGTTCATCGCGGCGAAGCCGAGCCCGACGGCGGCGGCGAGACACCACCAGCCGTCGCGCGTCGGCCAGAGGGTGCGGCGCGGCCAGGTCGTCCACCGATAGCGGGGGGCCCCGACATGGCCCCCCGCATCCCCCCGGCGCTCGGAAGCGGCGCGGGGAACCCGCGCCGCTCCTCGACTTCCCCGCGACGCTCCTCGATCTCCGCCGATCACCGCGGTACCGGGATCTCCCGCACGATCGCGCGGATGATCGCCTCCGCGTCGCCCGCCGGCTCCGCGCGACCGGCGTCGCTCGACATGCGCGCGCGCACGAGGATCCGATGCGAGAGGGCCGGCACGGCCAGGCGCTTCACGTCGTCCGGCACGAGGTAATCGCGAGCGTCGGCCAGCGCGTGCGCCTTCGCGGCGCGCAGCAGCGCGAGCGACCCGCGCGGACTGACGCCGAGCGCGAGCAGTGGGGAGTTCCTCGTGGCGCCGATGAGCGCCATCAGGTAATCGAGCACCGACTCGTCCGCGCGCACGCGCTCGGCTTCGTCCTGCAGCCACAGCACGTCGTCGACGGCGAGCACGGGCGTGAGCGATTCGTGCGGCGGCATGGCGTCGCCGCGGAGGATCGCCTTCTCGTCGGGCGTGTCGGGGTACCCGACGCGGATGCGCAGCAGGAAGCGGTCGAGCTGCGACTCCGGGAGCGGATGCGTGCCTTCGTACTCGAGCGGGTTCTGCGTCGCGAGCACCATGAACGGCCGCGGCAGCGCGTGTGTCGAATGGTCCAGTGAGACCTGCGCCTCGTTCATCGCCTCGAGCAGGCTCGACTGCGTCTTCGGCGTCGTGCGATTGATCTCGTCGGCGAGCACGACGTTCGTGAACAGCGGCCCGGGCTTGAAGACGAACGTGCCGCGCGCGGGCTCCCACACGCTGACGCCGAGGATGTCGGACGGCAGCATGTCGGACGTGAACTGGATGCGCTGGAAGCCGCCGCCGATCGACCGCGCGAGGGCCGACGCCAGCGTCGTCTTGCCGACGCCGGGGACGTCTTCGATCAGCAGATGGCCGCGGGCCACGAGGCCGACGACGGCCAGGCGCACGACTTCAGGCTTGCCGACCAGCGCGCGTGCAACGTTGGCTTCGAGGCGCCCGATCAGCTCGATCGCGCTTCCCATGACCTTACATTGGTACCATCCACGGCTCGCGGATGGAAGCGCGGCGCGCGTCTGAAACAGTTACACGCTGTTCACACCGCCACGCGGCGGGAGCACTGACGACCGACGCGCCCGGCGCTAACGGCACGCCAGTTCGGCTGATACACCGACAGCAGCATCCGAAAGAGCGGCCCGTGATTGCGGATTCGCAGGTGCAGCAGCTCGTGCACGATGACGAAGTCCTGAAACTCCATCGGCTCGCGCAGCAAGTCCACGCTGAACGACAGGCGTCGATCCCACGAGCATGACGCCCATTTGGTGCGCAGCCGCCCGAACTCGACCGTGCCGGGCTTCACCGCGAGCCGCCGCGCCCAGTGCTTCACTCGCGCGCGGAATTGACCGATGCCCTGGCGCCGCGCGGCCGTTGTCATCGTCGTTCGATCGCGAGGATGCGGTCGGCCACCTCGACCATGCGGTCCTTTCCGACGGCGGGCAGCAGCGCCTTGTACAACGCCGCCTTGACGCGGCGGCGGTCATCGGCGTTCTCTCGGTGATCCGGATACCGGACGAACGCCGCCTCGATCTGCTTCGCAACCGCGTCGGCACCGCTGATGCCGGCTTGCTTGAGCGTCCAGTACGTCGCGAACGCATTGACGTCGAACCCGCTCTCCGCTGAGGCTCGTCGCGCCTCGAGGAACTCCATGACGAGGCGTTCGAGCTGTCGTAGCGCAGCCTCCGTCCCGATCTGCCGGTCGTCGTACGCTTCCAGGACGGCCTCGGCCCGTTCCCCGATCGGCACGAGATACGGCTGACGGTCGCCGCCGCAGGCAGCCTGGACGAGGCTTCGTCCAAGGTTCAGCACCGTACCCGGATCTGTCCCACCCGAGCGCTTCAGCGCTGCCAGCGCGCCCTCGTCGATCCGGACCACCGGCAGCGTGGTCGTGATTCCGTAGCTCTGAACGTGCTCGCGCACCAGCGCCTCGGTTTTGCGCGCGAGATCCTTGTAAAGCGCGGGGCGTCGGGTGAATGCGTTGCCCACGATCTCATGCAGGACGCCGAGGCTCGCGTAGGCCTCGAGATGATCCCGGAGGAAGGCGTCGGGCGAGATGATCTCGTAGAGCGTCTGCAGCTCCTTGACGAACTCGAAGAACCGTTCACGCGCGTCCTTGTCGCCAAAAGCCTCGATCGCTCGCTCCACGACCTTGTCGTCGACAGGGCCGCGACACAGCGCGAGGTATTCGACGGCTCGCTCCATCAGGGTCGCGAATTTCTGCTTCAGGACGTGGAGGTCTTGAATGACGCTCGCCACCGTGTCGGAGTCGAACGCCAGCGCCT
>JACPCW010000028.1 GCA_016184365.1 Candidatus Rokuibacteriota bacterium | reverse complement strand
ACTATGTATCGACGTGGCGCCGACCCGGCAACGGACGACGACGCCTCAGCGCGGCTGGCTCACGAGCTCACGTGATCATCCGGCGTCGAACTTCGCGCTCACCGGGCCGGGGCTCGCGATGCTCGCTCCGGCCGGTGAGCGCGGACGTTGGACCCTCGGGAACTTGACGAATATTCGGCACGTATATACACTTCGCAGGTGATCACTTGGGATGACCCGAAGCGGCGGGCCAATCTCAGGAAGCACGGGTTCGACTTTGTCGACGCGGACGAGGTTTTCAACGGCATCACCTACACCTACGAAGACGATCGTCTTGCGTATGACGAGCAGCGGTTCGTGACGCTCGGTCTGCTCCGGGAGGTCGTTGTCTCGGTCGTCCACACGGAGGACGCCGACCACATTCACATCATCTCAATGCGAAAGGCCACGAAGCGTGAGCGGGAAATCTACTTTGAGAGCATCACGAACTAATTGGGCCCGAGTCGATGCCCAGCGGGACCGTGACATCAAGACCGGGCGAGACCATCCCGAAGCTGACCCGGCGCACATCGTTCGTGGCATCGTGCGACGAGGATTGAAAGCGCCGTCGGCGAAGGAATCGATCTCCTTGCGGGTCGACCCCGAGGTGCTCGGGTGGTTCCGGGCCCAAGGCCCTGGCTGGCAGACCCGGATGAATGCGGTCTTGCGCGCCTATAAGGATGCAGCGTCTGCGTCTCGGAGTCTAACTCGCCGATCGAGCGGACGCCCTTAAGGGGCGCCGCTCATCGCCAACGTTATCCGCAGGGCGGACGGCCCCGATGGTTTCCGTCGTCGAGCGACCCTTGATTGGGCGTGCCGGGCAGACGGGGTAGAGTGAATCTCGGGAGGTCGCTATGAAGACGGCCAAGGACGAAGTACGCGAGTTGCTGGACAATCTGCCCGACGACGCGTCGCTTGAAGACATCCAGTATCACCTCTACGTCCGCCAGAAGATCCAGCGGGGGCTCGCAGCCGCTGAGCAGGGTCGGACAATTCCACATGAAGAGGTGGTCCGCCGCATGTCTCGATGGCTCGAGAAGTAGTATGGACCGAGCCGGCCTGGGAGGACCTTGAGGCTGCGGCGGAATACATCGCTCGCGACTCGGAGGCCTATGCGGCTGTTTTCGTAGAGGACATGAAGGCCGCCGCGGCGTCATTGTCGGACATGGCCGGGCGCGGTCAAATTGTTCCGGAGATCGGCGACGCTTCGATCCGCGAGCTTCTTGTGCGACCTTACCGACTCGTTTACCAGTTGAGCGAAGAGCAAGTGAGGATTCTTGCGGTCATCCACGGAGCCAGACGAGCGTGGCGAACTTGATCGAGGCCGCGGATAACTACACAGTCGAGCTGACCGCGGCTCGCTTCGTTCGCTGCGGCAGCTCACCGTTACGTTCGGCGACGAGCGGCGCCTCGCCGATGACGAAAACCGGCGCGCCGGGATCGAGCGCGGACAGCCGGCGCGCGAGCACGATGGAGGAGTTGATGACTTCGTCGGGCTCGGTGGGGATTCCGAGCCGGGTGAGCTTCTCGGCGTAGTCGGTCCGGGTGTAGAGCGGCTTGTTGGAGAGAAAGCACACGCGCCGTCCGGCAGCACGAAGCGCGGCGACGACACGATCGGCGCCGGGAACGAGCCGCTCACCGAAGTACATGGTGCCGTCGAGATCGAACAGCCATCCCCGGTGCGGCAGCCTTATCGCGGTCGTCATCGTCCGTGTGTGCCGGGCCGGACCGGGCTGGGGGTCCCGCCGGAAATCCGCGCGCGAATCACACGATTGCTGTGAACCGCGATCTCGAACTCGATGGTCTGCGCCCGTTCGGTCGGCCGGGCCAAACGGATTTCCGGCGGGACCCCCAGCCCGGTCCGACCCTGACATGACGGCGGTCGCCGCGCGAACCCCGCGCTCCGGAAATCCGTTTGGAGCGAGCAGCCCGTCGGACGCAACCCATGGAGAGCGTTCCGCGGCGTCTCGACGCCGAGGGAGATGCGCAAGCGGATTTCCGGAGGCACCCCCAGCCCGGCGCCGCCCCCCGCCGCACGCAACGCGACGACGACGGCGGGACACGCACAGGCGATCGACGCACGAGCACGCGCGCTACCGCAGGAGCGGCGCGACGGCAGCGAGTGCGAGATCCGCGAAGGGCGCGGGCATGACGCCGAGCAGGACGATGCCGACGAGGGCGATGGTGAGCGCGAGGCCGCCGGCGAAGGACGGCGCCCAGGTCGCGACGTCTCCTTCGGGCTCCCGCATGTACATGTACACGATGACGCGCAGGTAGTAGTACGCGGCAATGGCGGAGTTGAGCACGCCGATGACGGCGAGCCACACGTACCCGCCGCGGATGGCGGCGCCGAAGAGATAGAACTTCCCGACGAACCCCGCCAGCGGCGGAATCCCGACGAGCGACAGCAGGAAGAGCGTCAACACGAACGCGAGCAGCGGATGCCGCCGGCCCAGGCCCGCGTAGTCGCTCACCTCGTCGGCCTCGACGTTCGTCGTCCGCTCGCAGAGCGTGATGACGCCGAACGTGCCGATCGTCGTGAACGTGTACGCCAGCAGGTAGAACAGCACGGCGCCGGCCCCACCCGCGCCGCCGGCGACGATGCCGACCATCATGTAGCCGACGTGCGCCACCGACGAGTACGCCAGCATCCGCTTCAGGTTCGACTGCGCGATCGCGACGACGTTGCCGACCGTCATCGTGAGCGCGGCGAGAATCCACAGGAGCTCCGTCCACTGCGGCGTCGCCACGCGAAGCCCCGACATGAGCACGCGCAGCAGCGCCGCGAACGCCGCCGCCTTCGAGCCCGTCGCGATCAGCGCCGTCACGCTGGTCGGGGCGCCCTGATAGACGTCCGGCGCCCACATGTGAAACGGCACCGACGAGATCTTGAACCCGAAACCGACGAGCATGAGGCCGAGGCCGATGACCAGCATCGCCGACGGCGTCTTGCCGGCGAGCGCGGCGGCGACCCGCTCGATCTGCGTCGTGCCCGTCGCGCCATACACGAGCGCCACGCCGTACAGCAGGAACGACGAGGCGAACACCCCGAGCAGGAAGTACTTCATCGACGCCTCGCTGGATGCGAGGCTCTGCTTGAAGAGTCCGGCGAGCACGTAGAGCGACAGCGACATCAGCTCGAGCGCCAGGAAGACCACGATCAGGTCCGTGGCCGACGCCATCAGCATCATGCCGCTGGCCGCGAACAGGACGAGCGCGTAGTACTCGCCGGACTCCGTGCCGCTGCGCTTGAGGTAGTCCATCGACAGCAGCACGACGAGGGCCACGGCGTAGCAGATGACGACGTTGAAGAACGACACGTAGCCGTCGAGCACGACCATGTCGCGGAACCCGCGCCGCTCGCCGCCCCACTGCCACACCGTCACGATCAGCGCGGCGACCAGCCCCGCGAGCGCGAGGCTCGCCAGGTGGTCCTTGCTGTGCCGCGGCGGGACGAGATCGAGCAGCAGCACGAGCCCGGCGGTCCCCATCACGATGAGGACGGGCGCCACCGTCGACAGCAGGACCGGTGGCGCGGTGATCTCGATCACCGCAGGGCCGCCACGCTGGCCTTCGACTGCACCTGGTTGATCAGCGCGTCCACCGACACGCGCATCTTCTCGGTGAAGAGCGACGGGTAGACGCCGATCCACACGATGAAGAGCAGCACGGGCACGAGCACCGCCCACTCGCGCAGGTTCAGGTCGGTGAGCCGCGCGTTCTCCTCGTGCCGGATCTCGCCGAAGATCACCCGCTGGTACATCCACAGCAGGTACACCGCCGCGAAGATGATCCCGGTCGTCGCGACGGCGGCCAGCCACGGGTTCACCTGGAACGCGCCGAGCAGGATCAGGAACTCGCCGACGAAGCCGTTCAGTCCCGGCAGCCCGAGCGACGACAGCGACACGATCAGGAACAGCGCCGAGAAGGCCGGAATCACCTTCCACAGCCCGCCGAAGTCCTCGATCAACCGCGTGTGACGCCGCTCGTAGATCATGCCGACCATGAGGAAGAGCGCGCCCGTCGACAGGCCGTGATTCACCATCTGGATCACGCCGCCGACGACGCCCTGCGGCGTCAGCGTGAAGATGCCGAGCATCACGAAGCCGAGGTGGCTCACGCTCGAATAGGCGACGAGCTTCTTCAGATCCGGCTGCACCGTCGAGACCCACGCGCCATACACGATGCCGACCACGCTCAGCGCGAAGACGAGCCCGGCAAACGCGACGCTCGCGTCCGGGAACAGCGGCAGGCAGAACCGCACGAAGCCGTACGTGCCCATCTTCAGCAGGACGCCGGCCAGGATGACGCTGCCGGCCGTGGGCGCCTCGACGTGCGCGTCGGGCAGCCACGTGTGGAACGGGAAGAGCGGCACCTTGATCGCGAACGCCAGCGAGAACGCCAGGAACATGAGCGTCTGCGGCAGGCCGGGCGGCATGACCCACCGGACGATCGTCGGCAGATCGAAGGTGAACGTGCCGGTCGCCGCGCCGTGCTGGTAGTAGAGCGCCAGGATGGCGAGCAGCATCAGCGCCGAGCCCACCATGGTGTAGAGCACGAACTTGATCGCCGCGTAGACGCGCCGCGGCCCGCCCCACACGCCGATGATGAAGTACATCGGCACGAGCATCGCTTCCCAGAAGACGAAGAAGAGGAAGAGGTCGAGCGCCATGAACACGCCGAGCATGCCCGTCTCGAGGACGAGCATCGCGATCACGAACTCCTTCGTGCGGTCGTGGATCGCGTGCCACGCCGAGGCGAGCGCGACCGGCGTGAGCAGCGTGGTCAGGAGGATCAGCAGCAGGCTGATCCCGTCGACGCCGACGTGATAGGACACGCCGAGCGCGGGCATCCAGCGCACGAGCTCCTCGAACTGGTAGTCCGCCGAGCCCGCGTCGAAGCCGAACCAGAGCGGCAGCGAGACGAGGAACGTCAGGATCGCGATCGCCAGGCCGAGACCACGCAGCGCGCCCTCCGCGCGGCGCGGGACGAACGCGAGCAGCACCGCGCCGACGGCAGGCAGGAACGTCACGACCGATGCGAGCGCGGTCATGGCCAGGATCTCACCGGGAGAGGAGGAAGCCGACGACGGCCACCGCGCCGACGAGCATGGTCAGCGCGTAGTTCACGATGTAGCCGCTCTGGAGTCGCCGGAATCCCGACGCCCATATCACGACGGCGCGCCCGATCGCGTCGACGAGCCCGTCGATCGCGCCGAGATCGACGCGCCGGGCGGCGAGGTCGCTCAGACGGAAGAGCGGGCGCACGATCACCGCGTCGTAGAGGCGGTCGAAGTACCACGCGTTCAACAGGAACGCGCGCACCGGCGTGCGCGGCGCGCCGACCGACGGCGCGTCCAGCGGCGACACCTTGTAGAGATACACGGCGAGCGCGAACCCCGCGGCGACGACGACGAACGACAGGATCAGCAGCACGACGCCGCCGTGGTGGGCGTCGTGGATCGGGAACACGGGCTCGAGAAATCGCGCGAACCGTGTGGCGTCCCCGGACGGAATCCCGACGACCCAGCCCGTCACGACCGTCAGCACCGCGAGCACGAGCAGCGGCATCGTCATCACCGCCGGCGACTCGTGCACGTGCCGCGCGACCTCCTTCGTCATCCGCGGCCCGGTGAAGAACGCGAGGATCAGCAGCCGGAACGTGTAGAAGGACGTGAGGAACGCGCCGAACAGCAGCAGCAGGAAGATCGGCCAGTGCCGGCCGTCCATCGCCGCCGCGAGGATCTCTTCCTTCGAGAAGAACCCGGCCGACACCCACGGGACACCCGCGAGACCGATCCCGCCGATGGTCATCGTGATCGTCGTCGTCATCATGCGCGGCGCGAGGCCGCCCATCTTGCGCAAATCCTGCTCGCCGTGCATGCCATGGATGACGCTGCCGGCGCCGAGGAAGAGGAGCGCCTTGAAGAAGGCGTGGGTCACGAGGTGGAAGAGGCCCGCGGCGTACGCGCCGAGGCCGACGGCCGCGAACATGTAGCCGAGCTGACTCACGGTCGAATACGCGAGGACGCGCTTGATGTCCGTCTGCATCACGGCGACGGTCGCGGCGAACACCGCGGTGGCGACGCCGACCCAGGCGACCACCTCGAGCGCCGTCCCCGAGCGCTCGAAGATCGACCGGCTGCGCGCGACCATGTACACGCCCGCCGTCACCATCGTCGCGGCGTGGATCAGCGCGGACACGGGCGTCGGACCTTCCATCGCGTCGGGCAGCCACGTGTGGAGCGGCAGCTGCGCGGATTTACCGCACGCGCCCATGAACAGCAGCAGCGCGATGCCCGTCGCCGTCGCCGGCGCCAGCGTTCCGGCCCGGGCGAACACCTCGGTGTAGTCGAGCGTGCCCACCGCGGTCCACAGCCACATCACGCCGAGCCCGAAGCCGACGTCGCCGACGCGGTTCACGATGAAGGCCTTCTTGCCGGCGTCGGCGGCGGACTTGCGCGTGTACCAGAAGCCGATCAGCAGATACGAGCAGAGGCCGACCGCCTCCCAGAAGACGTAGAGCAGCAGGTAGTTGCCGGCGAGCACGAGCATCGTCATCGAGAACACGAACAGGTTCAGGTACGCGAAGTACCGCGCGTACCCGGGATCGTCGTGCATGTAGCCCACGGAATAGAGATGGATGAGGAACCCGACGCCGGTGACGACCAGCAGCATGACGCCGGCGAGCGGATCGACGTACGCGGTCACCGACGTCTCGAAGTCGCCCGCGGCGATCCACGTGAAGAGCGTCGTCGTGAAGTGGTCGCCCGACGCGACGCGCGCGAAGACCGCGCACGCGGCGGCGAACGATCCGGCGAGCGCGGACACGCCGATCCAGTGCGCACGACGCCCGACGACGCGCCCGAAGACCATGTTGAGAAGAGCGCCGGCGAGCGGGAAGGCCGGAATCAACCAGACCGTGGACACCACGCGAGATTACCACGCTGGTTGTGGGCGGGTTGTCGAGGGAGGGCCGGGCTTCGCCCGGAACTCCCATGGGGGCCATGTCGGGGCCCCCATCTGAATCAAGCCGCCAGGCGGTCGAGCTCGCTGACGACGTCGTCGAGCGGCGGGAGCGGTCGGATCGACACCTGGCCGGTGCTGGTGTCGACGTACGAGCCCGCGTGACCGTAGCGGATGATCCCCGAGCGGTCGACGACGTACAGGCCGGCATCGTCGTCGCGCAGTATCGTGAGCATGTCGCCGAGCGGGGGCGGCTCCTGGCCGAAGTCGTTCTGCGGCTTGTCGGCCTTCAGGCAGGAGACGAACGCCTTCGCATACCACGCGGGGCCGTGGCGCCGGATGCCGAGCCCCCACGCGCGGCGCACGACGTCGTCGGCGTCGCAGAGATATGGAAACGGCAACGCGTACTTCTTCGCGTAGAAGCGGCCGCGCTCGATCGACGTCGGCGTGATCTCGAGCACCTCGGTGTTCCGCTTGGTGAACTCGGGCGCTACTCGTGCCAGCTGGGACGTGTGCTGCCGGCAAAAGACGCACCCCATGCCCTTCGTGAACCACACGATCACGTTCTTCCGTCCGCGGTAATCCTCGAGACTCACGAGCGGTCCCTGCGCCGACGGCAGGCGGAATCCCGGCGCGACCTGTCCCACGGTGAGCCCTGTCATCACGGACACCTCCTCAGCACAGAAATGGCAGGACCAGGAACGTGTCGCTGGTCCATCCCGTGGCCTCCTGCACCGCGCGACAGCGGTCGAGCCACTGATCGGCCGCGGGCTCGTCGCCGCGCTCGATCGCGAGCGTGGCGAGCCCGTCGTAGCAGGGCACGAGGAGCTGCGGCTCGCCGATCGATTCGGCGAGCGCGAGCGCTTCCTTGTAATAGCTCTCGCTGCGGTCGCCGTCGCCGCGGCACTGGTAGACCTGGGCGAGGATGATCAGCGGCACCGGCAGATGACTGTGCTGACCGAGGCGCCGGTCGACTTCGATCGCGGCCTCCGCGGCGCGCACGCCTTCGTCGTAGTCGCCGTTGATGCTGCAGTGGCCGCTCGCCAGCGCGCAGTAGAGCCACGACTGCTGCAGCTGGTCGCCGATGCGCTGCGCAAGCGCGAGCCCGTCGCGCGTGTACACGAGCGCGCGCTCGCGATCGAGCGGACCGTACATCACCGCGAGATTCACGTACGCGCGGCACGCGACGGTGCCGAGGCCGTGCTCGAGCGCCGTCTCGAGGCTCCGCACCACGTACTCGGCGCCGCCTTCGAGATCGCCGGCGCGCGCCACGGCGACGCCCCACGTGTTGTACGCGTCGGCGACGACGTCCGCGGCGCCGAGCGGCTCGGCCAGGCGCAGCGCGCGCTCGGCCAGCTCGCGCGCGCGCTCCTGCTCGCCGAGGCGGACGTGGATGCGCGCGAGCTCCTGGAAGAGGCGCGCCGCCTCGCGGTTGTCGGTGTCGGCGCCGAGCACGGCGAGGCCCTGCTCGAGATGCATCAGCGCGTCGTCGCGCTGGCCGGCCGTCCACGCGGCGACGCCGACCTTGCGATGCAGGTCCGCGACGCGCCGGTGGTCGGCGCCGTCGCGCACGAGCGCCAGGCTCTCGATCCACCGCGCCCGCGCTCCACCGACGGCGCCGTGCGCGAAGGCCGCTTCGCCGAACCGGTCGAGCACGGAAGCGCGCTCGCCGGCCGTCTCGGGTCGCGCGCCGAGCAGGTCGAGCGCGCGCTGGTAGTACCCGCCGGCCTCGTCGTAGGCGAACAGGCTCGCCGCGCGGTCGCCCGCGCGCACGAGGTACGGCAGCGCCCGCGCGCGCTCCGGGCTCTTCGCGTAGTGCTCGGCGATCTCGCGCACCACCTCGTCGACGCGACCGGCGTAGAGCCGTTCGAGCGCGACGGCGGCGCGACCGTGCAGATCGGATCGCGCGCGGAGCAGCAGCGCGTCGTACGCGACCTGGCGCACGAGCGCGTGGGTGAACGCGTAGCGCGGCTCGGGGAAGGTCTCGCGCTCACGCAGGAGCTCGAGCCTCACGAGCTCGGCCAGGTCGGCCACGAGGTCGGCGGCACGCGGCGCGAGCGCTTCGAGCAGCGGGAGCGTGAAGTCCGTGCCGAGCACCGACGCGAGCTGCAGCGTGTGCTTGAGCGTGTCCGGCAGGCGGTCGATGCGCGCCGTGAGGAGATCGTGAATCGTCGCCGGCACCTCGGCGTCGGCCGTCGTGCCCGCGCGGTCGTGCTCGCGCAGATACCGGACGAGCTCCTCGACGAACAGCGGATTGCCCGCCGCGCGTTCGACGACGAGGCCCGCCGCCCGGTCCGCCGCTTCACGTCCCGGGAGCAGCGCCGTCGCCATCGCGAGCGTCCCGTCCTCCGTCAGCGGATCGACGGTGAGGCGTTGATGGAACGACCGGTCATGCCACGCGGGGACGTAGCCCGGCCGGTACGTCGTCACGATCATCACGCGATGGCCGGCGAGGCCGTCCATGACGGACGCGAACAGGTCCTCCGAATTCCGGTCGATCCACTGGAGATCCTCGATCACGAGCATGAGCGGACGGCGCGCCGCGCCGGCCAGCACCAGCGCCTTGATCGCTTCGATCATCCGCCGGCGGCGCTGCGCCTGGTCGAGGCCGTCGGCCGCGGCGGGGAGCGCGAGCAGATGATTCAGGTAGGGAATCGTCCACTCGAGCGTCGGGTCGATGCTGCGCATGGTCGACTCGACCTTCTTCGTCTGCGCGGCTTCCGGCTCGCCTTCCTCGACGCCGAAGTTGGCGCGCAGGAGCTGCCCGACGACGTCGAACGGCAGCGTGTCCGCGTGCGGCGTGCAGTGCGCCTCGAGGTACGTCACCTCGCCGTCGGCGAACGTCCGCCCGAGCTCCCACACCAGCCGCGATTTGCCGACGCCGGCTTCGCCCACGACCGACACCACCTGCGCGCGGCCGCCGCGCGCGCGGTCGAGCGCGTCCTTCAGGAACGCCAGCTCGGACTCGCGCGCGACGAGCGGCGTGAGTCCGCGCTCGAGCGCGACCTGGAACCGCGCACGCCGGCGACGATCGTGAACGACGAACGCGCGGACCGTCGCCCCGAAGCCCTTCAGCGTCAGCGCCTCGATCTCTTCCGTGTGGAAATAGCCGCTGACGAGCCGATGCGTCGCCGCGCTGATCAGCACGCCGCCGCTCGTGGCCGCCGTCTGCAGCCGCGCCGCGAGGTTCACCGTCTCGCCCTGCGCGGTGTAGTCCATCCGGAGGTCGTCCCCGATGCGCCCGACGACGACCGGGCCGGTGTTGAGGCCGACCCGCATCGCGAACGTCAGCCCGCGCTCGCGCGTGAGCGTGTCGCTGTAGGCGCGCGCGGCGCGCTGGATCGCGAGCGCGGCGGCCACCGCGCGCACGGCATGGTCCTCGTGCGCGATCGGCGCGCCGAAGAGCGCCATCACGCCGTCGCCGGTGAACTGGTTGACCGTGCCTTCGTAGCGGTGCACCGCTTCCACGACGTGCTGGAAGCATCCGTCCATCACGCCGTGCAGGTCTTCCGGATCGAGACGCCGCGACAGCTCCGTGAAGCCGACGCAGTCGGCAAAGAGGACGGTGACGAGCTTGCGCTCGCCCTCGAGCGCGGCGCGTGACGTCAGGATCTTGTCGGCGAGATGGCGCGGCGTGTAGCCGCCGAGACGTCGCGCGAGCCGGCTGGCGACGTCGTCGATCGAGACCGGTGCCGCGGCGGGCGGGGCCACCGGCGCGGCGGCGGCCACCGGCGCCGCGGCGCGATCGAGGGCGTGACCGCATTCGTCGCAGAAGCGCGCGGCGTCCCGCACCGTCTGCGCGCACGCCGGACACCGACGCGCGAGCTTGCCGCCGCACGCCTCGCAAAACTTCGCGCCGTCGCGATTTTCGTGACGGCAGGCGCTGCAGATCACGGGCGCCATGGTATCATCCGCCTCGTGCCTCGGCAGTCCCGCACCAGGCTCTGGGTGCTCCTCGTTCTCGTCCTCGTCCTCGCGGTCGTCGGTCCGCTGTCGTACCTCGGATGGCGGCAGTCCGTGCCGCGCGTGCGCCTCACGAGCGAGCCGCCGAAGACCCTCGGCCACACGACGCAGGCGACGCTCGTGCTCGAAGCGGCGCGCGGCAACGTCACCGGCGTCGAAGTGCGCGTCGTGCAGGGCGGCAAGACGACGCTGGCCGCGAAAGCCGACGGTCCGCTCGGCGCGCGCGCCGAAGTGCCCCTGACGATCGAGACGTCGGCGCTCGGGCTCCGCGAAGGCAGCGCCACGCTGGAAGTGCACGCGCGCGACGATTTCTGGCGTCCGCTGACGCTCGACTCCGGTCCGGTCGTCGCCGCGCCGGTCACGATCGACCTCACGCCGCCCAAACTCGACATCCTGTCCTCGACGCGATACGTCTCGAACGGCGGGGTCGCGCTGGTGGTGTTCCGCGTCGACGGCGCGAGCCGCTCGCAGGTGTCGGTCGGCACGACGGGATTCCCGAGCTTCGCCTACGGTCCGCCGGAGCGCGGCGCGCGCGTCGCGCTGATCGCGCTGCCGTACGACTTCGCCGCGGGCACGCCGCTCGCGATCCGCGCCGAAGACGACGCCGGCAACGTCACCACGCGCGCCATTCCGCACGAGCTCAAGCCGCGCAAGTTCCCCGTCGACCGCATCGAGATTCGCGACAACTTCCTCGAAGCGAAGGTGCCGGAGCTCCTGCCGCAGCGGAATCCGTCACAGCCGCTCGTCGAAGGCTTCCTGACGATCAACCGCGATCAGCGCGAGCAGGCGGAGCAGGAAAAGCGACGGATCGGCGCGCAGACGTCGGCGACGCCGCTCTGGGACGGCGCGTTCGTGCAGCCGCGGAACACGAAGGTGTTCTCGAACTTCGCCGAGACGCGCACGTACGTCTATCAGGGGCGCGAGATCGACAGGCAGGTGCATTACGGCTACGACCTGGCGTCGACGAAGCAGTCACCGATTCCCGCCGCCAACAGGGGCGCCGTCGTCTTCGCGGGCCCGCTGACGATCTACGGCAACACCGTGGTGGTGGATCACGGTCTCGGCCTCCAGACGCTCTACGCGCACATGTCGTCGATCGACGTGAAGGTTGGCGACACGATCGACAAGGGGCAGACGCTCGGCCGCTCGGGCACGACCGGCCTCGCCATCGGCGACCACCTCCACTACGAGACGCTCGTCAGCGGCGTGTCCGTCACGCCCGTCGAGTGGTGGGATGCGAAGTGGATCCGCGACCGCTTCAACCTGCCGCTCAAGACCGCGGGGCTGCCGGAGATCGCCGGCCTCGACGCGCCGGCCGCCGCGGCCTCCGAAGACGACGCTCCGAAGCCGCGCCCGCGTCGACGCCGCTAGGCGGCGCGCGCCGCGTTCACTTCCGACATCCCGGGCAGCGCACGACCGAGTGGAACTGCACGCGGTTGTTGTCCGCCGCGTGATCCGGCGTCTGGCTGACGACGTGCGCGGTCGCATACCGCGAGCCGGTCGAATGGACGGGCGCGTCCAGGTCGAGCCGTACCGTCGCCCCCGGCGGGATCGCTCCGATCCGGCAGATCGCGACGAAGGTGAAGCGCTCCCACCCTGCAGCTCGCACGTGCCTGCGTCGATGGAAAACACCGACAGGTCGGCGACATCCGCCGGACGTCCATCCGTGCCGGACGCCACTCCGGCGGGGCGCGCGCACGCGCTCAGAACGCGCCGAATTTCTGATAGGCCTCGAGCGGCGTCATGCCGCGCCTGACCGCCGTGCGTACCTTGTTCTCCGTGCCGGCCAGCTTCTCGCAGCGCGCCAACACTTCAGCCGCCGCCCGTCTCGGCACCACGACGACGCCGTCGAGATCGGCGACGACGACATCGCCTAGCGTGATGCGCACGCCGCCGATCGTCACGGGCACGCCCCAGTCCTGCACGCGCCAGCGCGGAACGGAATCGACGGGCGTGCGATAGCGCACGAACGTCGGGAAGCCGATGCGCGCGATGTACGCGGCGTCCCGGGTCGCGCCGTCGATCACGGCGCCACGGACCTTCCGCCGGCGCAGGAACTCCGCCGACAGCTCGCCGAAGTGCGCGGCCACGCTGTCGTTCGCGGCGACGACCAGCACCGATTCGGACGGCACGGCGCCGAGCATGGCGAGGAACTTCCTGAGCGTGACCGGATGCTCGCTCGGACGGCCGCGATGCGGACGACCGCGGACCGGGAACGCGTAGCCCGCGACGCGCATCCCGGGCGTCAGCGGCGCGAGCGCCGACGGCAACGTCTGGCGCAGCAGGCCCATCTGGTCCATCACGTCGGTGACGGCGGCGGTGTAGAGACGCGAGAAGCGGCGCGGCAGGTCATCGGTGCGAGGGCGTGCGCTCATGCCGCCGAAGATAACCGATCGGACTAGCCGAAGAGCAGCGAGCGAACGAGCGCGGCCGGCGGCACGAAGTCGCCGATGACACCCATGAGCAGATCGAGGCGGTCGGGCCGGCGGGAGAGCGCGCTGGCGACCGTGTTCGCGAGCCAGCGGCGGCCGATCACGAGCTGGAGCGCGCGGGTCACCTGCGCCTTCGCGCGAAACTCGGCCGCGCGGCGGGCCTCGTACGCCGCGGTCGTCGCCAGCGTGACGTCGCCGCGCCGGAGATCGCCGCCAGCCGTCTCCGCCAGGACCTCGGCGCCGCGGGGCGCGGCGAACATGCCCTCGCCGGTGAACGGGTCGTAGAACCCGGCGGCGTCGCCGACGAGCAGCGCGCCCACCTGCTTCGGCGAGCCCACGCGATACGCGAGCGGCCCCATCGCGCGGACCGGCTCGACGCGCGACGCGCCAGCCAGGCGGCGTGCGAGGTGCGGCATCTGCTTCACGCGCGCGGCGACGAACTGCTCGAGGCGGGAGGCATGGGCCCGCACGTCGGCGAGCGGCACCACGACGCTCAGGTTCACGCGTCCGTCCGCCTGGGGGTTGAGGATGGCGTAGTCCGGAGGATCGACGAAGATCTCGCCCCACTCGGTGCAGTCGGGAACGTCCGTCACGTACGTCATCAGCGCCATCCGGCGCAGGCGGTGGCCGCTGCGGAGCCCGAGCCGCTGCGCGACGACCGAGGCGCGGCCGTCGGCCGCGACGACGAGCCGCGCGGTGACCGTCATCGGGCGCTCGTCCGCTCCTTGCGCTTCGACGCCGACGACGCGGTCGCGGTCGAGGACCAGGTCCGTCACGCGCGTGTCCTCGTACAGCTCGACGGGAAGCGCGCGCACACGCTCGACGAGAATCGCATCGAGCGCGAGCCGCGGCACGGCCATTCCGTGCTGGCGGTACGGCCGAAACGCGCCGACGGCGCCGTAGGTGCCGACGAGCGTCCGGCCGTCGGGCGTGGTGATCTTCATCCCGCGCAGCGGCGCCGCGACGGCGTCGACCGCCTTGAGCACGCCGAGCCGGTCGAACACGCGGGCGGCTTCGGGCGGGAGGTACTCGCCGCACGTCTTCGCCCGCGGGAAGCGCGCGCGGTCGACGACGACCACGTCGAGTCCCTGCTCCGCGAAGAGGATCGCGGTCGCCGCGCCCGCGGGCCCGGCGCCGACCACGACCACGTCCGCGCCAGTCCTCATGAAAGAATCGCCGTGAGCCGGGCGAGGACGGGATATCGGCGGATGTCGACGCGCGTCATGCCTGCGCTCCTTGCAATCTCGTGGAGCTCTTCCTCGGAATACGCGCGCCGAACGGATAGCGGGCCGTCGCGCCGGGCCATCGGTGTCGCGGCAAAGATTCGAGTCGCCGCCCAGACGAGGGCGACGGACCAGCGACTGCGCAGCAGATCGCTCACGACCGCACCGAGGCGGGCCACTCTGCGCATCTCGGCGAGTGCGCTGGTCGCATCGGAAGGATCGAGATGGTGCAACAGCAACGACATCGTCGCGAGGTCCGCGGAGCCGTCGCGCAGTGGCAGAGCCAATGCGTCCGCGCGAATTCTCACGACTTTCGAGCCACGCGGCAGTGCTCGCGGGTCCGGCGCGGGCGTCGCCGGATCACGATCGATGACGAGCACGAGGACGGCTGGATGTGTCGCCTGCGTCCACTCGACGATCCGCCGCGCAAACTGTCCGTCGCCGCCGCCGATGTCGGCGACCGTCAGCTTCGCCGAGTCTCGCGGACGAGCGAGGCTGGCAACCGCATGGAGTGTCACCGCATACCCACCGAACCATGCATTGAGCCGGTGGATATCCGCGAGCTCGGCCCGGCGGTCGGCGTTCGACATCCAGCCGTCGAGACACTCGGCGACGTTCACCGCTCTCCGCATCCGGCGTGCCTGCCGCTAGGGCGATTTCGCGCCGCTCATGACCGGAACCACCCAGGCACTGATCGAGGCGAAGGCCACCTTGAATACGACCGGCAGCGTCGACGACGCCGCCATCCCGAGCACGGCTGTGAAGTTCTTCCAGTTGAATGGCCACTCCGGAAGGCTCTCCACCTCGTCGCGTCTCTTCCGCAGCGCCTCGACGATCTCGCTCTCCGCCTTCGTCGGCGCCGCGTCAAAAGCGTCCGAGTGCTCCTTCAAGGAGCGCTCGATCTTCCGCAGGCGCTCACGTTTGAACCGTACCATCCGTTTGTGGATCGTCCATTGCGGCAGGATGAACATCGCCACGTAGAGCACCGCAACGGATATGGCCCACGTGAGGATTGGCAGCGTCGGCTGGTTCCACGTTCGAAGGACCATCGTGCACAGCGCGATCAGGTAGACGACCGTCGCCGCGGAAAACGCTTCGGCGAGCATCGTTCCCGTCCGCAGCACCCCATAGGGTGACGCGGTGACGTAGATCGGCAACGTACCGACACGGCTGATGAGCATTGCGCCCCTGACCATCACGACGAGCGCGATGCCTGCGAGCACCGTCATCAGGAGCGATGCGAAGAGGACGACTCCCAGTGCCCACGCAGATTGTTGGCGAAACGCTCCGTCCTGGTACTCGAACGCCAGGATCAGGCATCCCACGAGGATACCGAGCAGGATGTTGATCCGGGAGACGAAGAGCTTCTGCACCTGGTGGGCAAACCACCCGGACCCGTCTTCGTCGCGGAATTCGACGAAATCGACGAGGCAGGCGAGCCAGTCGGCGAGCAGCCGTCTGCTGTACACGAGCGTCAGCGGGATGAGGCCGATGCACAACGTCTTCGCCGTCATGCTGAGAACCAGCGCGACGTCTCGTTCGAGGCCGAGAAGCGTGAGGTTGACCGCGACCATCGTGCCAAGCCCGAGGACCATCCACCCCAGCGGCCCGAACCACCGACCGAGAAGGCCCGGCTCGTCGAGCCACGTCCGGCCGAGAGTAACGTCCGTCGGATGAAGGCGCTGACGTCGTCGCGCGTGATCGGTCTTCAGGATTCGCGACAGTCTCCGCATCCATCGCGCGCTCGCGAGGTCCGGATGATCTTGAAGGACAAACAGTCGCACGACGTGGAATCCGCCGATGAACACCAGGCCGGTGCTGGGGATGACGATGAAGAGGATCTGCTCCCACGCTGGCACGGCCATATGTTACCGCGTCACGCGAGGCAGACTCGCCACCCAGGCGAATCCGACCAGCACCGCGAGAAATGCGCTCGCGTACCAGGTCCGCTTCAAGCTGCGCGATGCGAACATCGCGTAATCGACGATCATCGCGACCAGCAGCAAGACGCCCACGCCGAGACCGGGCGCCAGTATCCGCCAGTCGTTGCCGAGGAGCGGAGAGGCCGCGGCGAAGCCGATCATTGCTGCCGCAAACGACGCCCACGACAGCCGCAGGCCGCGCTCGACTCCCATCATGTGCGGCAGGCCGCGAATCCCATGGTGCACGTCCTCTGCTAGGTCGGGCAGCGTGTTGCTCACGTTCAAGCCGAGAGCAACGAGCGCGCCGAGGGGGTACGCCAGCAAGAGGAACGGCTCGAAGCGCCCGGCCGCAGCAAACCCCCACAAGGGCCCGGAGGGGATGAAGATCGCATACGGCACCCAACTGAGAATCGTGCCTTTCGCGCCGAGGTCGTACCAGACGCCGGCGATCAGCACGGCGAGTCCGAACCCGAACGTCGCCCAATTCAACGACTGCGAGAGGATCAAGCCGACCACCCCGAGGACGACCGCAAGGGCGAGGGCGAACGAGCGAGATACCAGTCCCCGGACGAGCGGCTTCGAAGGTTTTGCCGCGCGGTCCAACTCGAAATCACAGAAATCGTTCAGCGCGCCGAACGACCCATGAGTGGCGACGACGGCGAACGCGAACGTGACCAGGCGCCCACCATGCACCTCAGGAGACGCCATGTACATGAATGCGGTGGCGGGTACCGCGTTCATGAGCACGGGGAACGGATGGACGAGGCAGCACGCGCCGAGTAAGCGACGAGCAACCTGCATCGTCGCAGACCGCAGCATCAGAACCGCAACAGTGCGCCTTCGGCCGCGAACCCCGGACCGAGGCCAATCAAGGCACCCCAGTCGCCGGCCACAGGCGTCCCCGTTCGCAACGTCTCTTCGACCACAAAAATGATGGCGGCTGAAGCCATGTTGCCGTAGCGCCGCAGCACGCCGCGCGAAGGCGCGACCTGCTCGTCGGTGAGGTCGAGCAGGACGCGCGCGCGATCCAGCACGCGGCGGCCAGCCGAGTGCAGGATCCAGTGCCGGACGTCCGCGCGCTTCAGGCCGTGCGTCGCGAGCAGCACCTCCGCCATCTCGCGCATCATCTCGGCGCCGATGCGGCGCACGTCCTTCGACAGCACGACGCGCAGGGGCCGCCGGGATACTCGAAGCCCATCGCGCCGAGGTGCTCGGGACGGAAGAGGGTGCGGTGCTCGACGATCGACGGGCCGGGGCCATCGGTGGACAGCGCCAGCGCGCCGGCGCCGTCGGCGAAGATCGCGTGCGCGACGGCGCTCTCGAGCCGGTCGTCGAGGAAGTACGCCGCCGAGCAGATCTCGACGGCGACGACGAGCGCCCTGTGCGAGGGAAACGCGCGCAGGTGATTCCAGGCCTGCTGGAGCGCGACGACGGCGGACGCACAGCCCGTATCGCCGACGTGGACACGCTGCACGTCGGTCCGGCAGCCGAGGCGGCCGACCAGGCGCGCGTCGAGGCTCGGCGTGAGCCGTCCCGTGCACGTGGTCGTCGCGATGAAGTCGAGGTCTTCCGCACGCCAGCCCGCGGCGTCGAGCGCGCGGCGCGCCGCCTGCTCGCCGAGCTCCATCGACCCGAGCGCGAAGCGCGCCTGCAGCTCGTCGACCGATTCGTTCGGGCGGAACGTGGCGGGATCGATGAAGAGGTGACGCCCTTCGATGTCGCTCGCCTCGAAAAAGCCGCGGCGCCTCGCGTCGGCGTAGCCCGCGAGTCGCAGCAGTTCGTCCTGACCGAAGCGATGGGCAGGCGTCGCCGTGGCGACGGCGGTGATCTTCGGCAGCGGCATCGGGCCTCCCGGGGGACCCACCTCGCGTACGATGTGGGCAACTTCGAGAATACTGCGAGGATCGCACTCATGCCACTGTACGACTTCGAGGGGAAGCGTCCGACCGTTCATCCCACCGCGTTCATCGCGCCGACGGCCGTGCTCGTCGGCGACGTCACCGTCGAGGAGAACGCCTCGGTCTGGTACAACGCGGTGCTGCGCGGCGACATCGCGCCGATCGTCGTGCGCCGCGGCGCGAACGTGCAGGACAACGCCGTCGTGCACGTGACGCGCGGCCACGGGGTCGACATCGGCGCCGGCGCGACCGTCGGGCATCTCTGTCTCATTCACGCGGCGACCGTCGGCGAGGAAAGCCTGGTCGGCAACGGGTCGACGGTGCTCGACGGCGCGCGCATCGGCGTGCGCGCGATGATCGGCGCCGGCGCGCTCGTCACGCCGGGCACCGAAATTCCCGACGGCACGCTCGCCGTCGGCGTCCCCGCGAAAGTGAAAGGCCCCCTCGCGGGCACGCCCGCCGAGCGATGGGTGCAGGCGAACCCGGCCGGCTACCAGGCGCTGGCGCAGCGCCACCGCACCGGCGTGTCACCCGTGTAGCGAGGCGTCGTCGATCCGATACGTCTTGACCTCGGACCCGTGGCCATCGATGCTGGCATCGATACACCCGTTGGTCAGCATTTGGTGTATCCGGAGGTGACATGGGACGGACGAATGTCGTCATCGACGATCGGCTGATCCGTCAGGCGATGAAGATCACGGGCGCCAAGACCAAGCGGGAAGCGATCGATATCGCGCTTCGGCGACTGGTCGACCGCGAGTCCGTCCATCAGGCGCTCCGGCGGCTTCGCGGCCGGCTCAAATGGGACGGTGACATTGCGGCGTGGCGGAAGGCGCGGCTGTGATCGTCGTCGACAGCGACGTGTGGGTCGACTGGTTCAACGGCGTCGACGTCCCCACGACGCGTCGGCTCGCGCACGGTCTCGGCAACGAAGACGTCGGCGTGACGGCTCTGATCCTCACCGAAGTGCTTCAGGGGCTGCGCCTGGATGCCGCCTTCGACGAGGCCGAACTGGTGCTCACCGGTCTACCGCTCGTTGCCCTCGACGTTGCCGGCCATGTCGCGGCGGCCCGCCTATTCCGTACTCTGCGGCGCCGCGGCGTCACGGTGCGCGGAACGATCGACTGTCTGATCGCCCAGGCGTGCATCGCGGTCGATGGCGAGTTGCTGACGAGCGATCGCGACTTCCTACGGATCGCCGAGCACAGCGCACTCAGGCTCTGCCAAAACTGATCGTTGTCGCCGGGTTCTTTTAGCGTCGCGTCAGCCGCATCCGGATCCCCGGCTCCGGCCGCAGCGTCACGTACGGCGTCGGCGTGACGCGCTGACCGGGCACCAGCGACAGTCGGAAGCGCTGCGCGATCGTCGCGAGCACCAGGATCGCTTCCATCATCGCGAACGCGTTGCCGATGCACTGGCGCGGACCGCCGCCGAACGGAAAGTACGCGAACCGCGGCAGGCGCTTCGCGAGGCCGCCTGCCCAGCGCTCCGGGCGAAACGCGTCGGGCTCGTCGAACCAGCGCGCATCGCGCTGCACGACCCACGTCGGCACGATGACGATCGTGCGCGGCTCCACACGCTCGCCCGCAAGCTCCGTCGGACGGATCGCCTGGCGGCCGAGCGCGTACGCCGGCGGATAGAGCCGCATCGACTCGGTGACGACCATCTCCGTGTAGCGAAGCTTCGGCAGATCCGCGAACGCCGGCGCGCGTCCGTCGAGCACGCTGCGCAGCTCGTCGGCCAGCCGCGCCTCGGCCCCGGGATGCCGTGCGAGGAGATAGAACGTCCACGACAGCGCGACCGCCGTGGTCTCGTGGCCCGCGAGGAACAGCGTCATGATTTCGTCGCGCACCTGCCGGTCCGTCATGCGCGTGCCGTCGTCCGCGTCCTGCGTGGCCAGGACCATCGAGAGCAGGTCGCCGCGATCCTCACCGCTCGCCCGGCGGTCCGCGATCATGCGATAGACGATCGCGTCGAGATGCTGCACCGCGCGGCGTGATCGCCGGACGCGCGGGATCGGCAACCAGGCCGGCGGCTGCCAGACGCTGCCGAGCCGCTTGCTGAAGTCGGTCATCAGCGCGTTCAGCGCGTCGCCGACGACGTGCGCCTCGTCGGACACGTCGGCATCGAAGAGCGTCTTCGTCACGATGTGCTGCGTGAGCGCCATCATCTCGGCGTGAAGCTCGCGCGTCTCGCCGTCCTTCCACGGCTCGATGTGGCGCGCGGTCAGCGACACCATCGCGTCGGCATAGCTCGCGACACGCTGGCGATGAAAGCCGGGCTGGACGAGCCGCCGCTGTCGCAGCCAGACATCGGCTTCGGAGAGCAGGAGCCCGTCGCCGAGGATAGGCCGGAGCAGCAGCAGCGCCGGGCTCTTCACGAAGTCGCGCGCCTTCGTCACGAGCACCTCGTCGATCGTCGCGGGGTGCGAGACGACGAGCGCGGGCCGCGGACCGAATCGCACGGGCACCACGTCGCCGAAGTCGCGCGCGCACGACGTGTAGAAGCCGAGCTGGTCGCGCCGGAACGCCGGCAGGTTGCCGACGAGCCAGCGCCCGCGGGGCCCGCGCGTCAGGCTAGCGGCCCTGGAACTTCGGCGCGCGCTTCTCCTTGAACGCGGCGACGCCTTCGGCGTGATCCGTCGTCTGGCGCACGATCGACATGTGCGAGCTGACGAGGTCGAGATGCGTGCGGAGGTCGAGCTTCATGCTCTGGTAGACGAGCCGCTTGATCATGCGGATCGGGATCTGCGGGCCGCCGGCGATCTGGCGCGCGAGCGCGTACGTGACGTCCTTGAGCTGTGCGTCCGGCACCACACGCTGCACGATGCCGAGCCGGTGCGCCTCGGGCGCTTCGATGAAATCCGCCGTCCACAGGAGCTCGAGCGCCTTCGCGGGGCCGACGAGCCGCGGCAGGAAGTACGTGTCGCCGTCGCCGGGGACCAGGCCGACCTTCACGTAGCCGGTCGAGAAGCGCGCGGACTCGGCGGCGATGCGCACGTCGCACATGACGCACATGCCCATGCCGGCGCCGACGGCGAGCCCGTTCACCATCGCGATGACGGGCTTGTCCATCTGCTCGAGCTGCTTCGGCACGCGGTGCACGCCTTCCCAGAGCGAGTTCTTGCCGTCGAGCGCCTGCGGCGCCTGGCCGTCGCGGCGCATGCGGCCCACGTCGCCGCCGGAGCAGAACGCGCGTCCCGACCCCGTGACGATGACGACGTTGACGTCGTCGTCGGCCTGCGCCTTCGCGAGCGAGCCCTGCCAGAGCTCGATCATGTCCGCGGTGAACGCGTTCAGCTTGTCGGGACGGTTCAGCGTGAGGGTCGCGATCTTGTCGGACACTTCGTAGAGCAGCTCACTCATGGTCGGGCTCCTCGGGCGTTCAGTCTTTGGGCAGGCCGAGCACGCGCTCGCCCAGGATGTTCTTGAGAATCTCCGTCGTCCCCGCGCGGATGCCGCTCGCCTGCGCGAGCGACACGTAGAACTCCCACTGGCCCCCGTCGGGCGCCCACTCGGTGCCGCGCGCGAGCTGCGCGTACGGCCCGAGGATCTCCGTCGCCGCCTGCGCGAGCTCCTGGTCGAGCTGGCTCCAGAAGAGCTTCGACGTCGAGCCCTCGGGTCCGGGCGCGCCGCGACGGAGGATGTTCGTCAGGCTGCGATAGCCGTTGAGCTGGAGCGCCTGCTCGCCGATCCAGAGCTGCGCGATCT
Organism: Candidatus Rokuibacteriota bacterium; assembly: GCA_016184365.1. Classification (GTDB taxonomy): domain Bacteria; phylum Methylomirabilota; class Methylomirabilia; order Rokubacteriales; family CSP1-6; genus AR8. The sequence continues at coordinate 2,749 of JACPCW010000028.1, read as the reverse complement.
TCTGGCGCACCAGTGGGTGCTGCGCGCGGCCCGTCGACTGCGCCAGCTTCACGAGACGATGGAGCGCGTTGCGGAGCGAGATGTGCCGGATGAACGTGAGCACGTCGCGCTCGTACGAGAGCGCGGTGATCGCGACGCTCCAGCCCTCGTTCTCCTTCCCGACGAGGTTCGCGACCGGGACGCGGACGTTGTCGAGAAACGTCTCGTTGAACTCCGCCTCGCCGGTCATCTGCCTGAGCGGCCGCACCGTGATGCCGGGACTCTTCATGTCGACGAGCAGGAAGCTGATGCCCTTGTGCCTGGCCGCGCTCGGGTCGGTCCGCACGAGGAAGAAGCCCCACGCGGCGACGTGCCCCATGCTCGTCCAGACCTTCTGGCCGTTGATCACGTAGTGGTCGCCGTCGCGGACGGCTCGGGTCTGGAGGTTCGCGAGGTCGGAGCCCGCGTTCGGCTCCGAGAAGCCCTGGCACCAGATCTCCTCGGCGGTCAGGATCTTCCGTAGATATCGCTCCTGCTGCGCCTTGGTGCCGTACTTCATCAGCGTCGGGCCGAGGATGGACAAGCCGCCGCGGTTCAGGAACTGCGGCGCCTCGGCGCGCGCCATTTCCTGATAGAGGATGATCTGCTCGACGAGGGAGGCGCCGCGGCCGCCGAACTCCGCCGGCCAGTCCATGCCGACGTACCCGGCCTCGTACATCGTGCGCTGCCACGCCCGCATCTTCTCGACGACGTCGCGCTCGCCGCGCGAGGACGCGAACGCCTTGCCGCGCAGCTCGTCCGGCAGGTGCCGCTCGAGCCACGAGCGGACCTCCTTGCGGAACGCTTCCTCCGTGTCGCTGAAGTTGAAGTCCATCGATTCGCCTCTCACCCCGGTCGAGGAGCGCCACGGCTTTGCCGGGGCGCTTCCGAGCGTCTGGGGGGTGTGGGGGCCATTTCGGGGCCCCCCACCTGATCAATGCATCACGCAGCCGCCGTCGACGTTCAACGCCTGGCCGGTGATGTAGCGCGCCTCGTCCGACGCGAGGAACACCGCCGCCCAGCCGATGTCTTCCGGCTCCTGCTCACGCTTCATCGGGATGATGTCGCCGACGCGCTTGTCGAACACCTGCCGCGCCGTCATGCCGGCAAACGCGGCATTCGTGGTCGCGATGTGCGCGGCGAGCTTCTGCCAGAAGTCCGTCCAGAGCACGCCCGGGCAGATCGCGTTCACGGTGATGCCGTGCGCCGCCAGCTCCTTGGCGATGACGCGCGTGAACGTGATCACGCCGCCCTTGGCGACGCTGTACGGCGGCATCGTCGGCGCGGCGAGCGGGCCGGCGATGGACGCGATGTTGATGATGCGGCCCGCCTTGCGCTCGATGAAGTACGGCGCGATCGCCTTGCACGTGAGGAAGACCGACTTCGTGTTGACCGCGAACGTCTTGTCCCAGTCGTCCTCGGTGTTGTTCATGAACGGCAGGCCGGGCGGCGACGCCATGCCGGCGTTGTTGACGAGGATGTCGACCTTCCCGAGCGCCTCACGGGTGCGCTCGAACATCGACTTCACGTCGGCGGAGCTCGTGACGTCCGTGCGCATCGGCAGGCACTTGCGTCCGAGCGCCTTCACTTCTTCCGCGACTTTCTCGGCGTTCATCACCTGGATGTCGGGGATCGCGACGTCCGCGCCTTCCTTCGCCATCGCGACCACGATGCCGCGCCCGATGCCGCTGCCGCCGCCCGTGACGACCGCGACCTTGCCGGCCAAACGCATGCGTTCCTCCCTCGATCGATTGCTGGCGAGACCGATTCCCTATAATCGGACTTCCCGGAGGGCCTCATGACAACACAGCCACTTCGCAGTCGCAACTGGTTCGGCCGTTCCGACCTCGATGGATTCGCGCATCGCTCGTGGTTGAAGACGGAGGGATTCAGCGACGCCGTCTTCGACGGCCGTCCGGTCGTCGGCATCGCGAATTCGTGGTCCGAATACACCAACTGCAACGCGCATCTGCGCCAGGTCGCGGATGCCGTGAAGCGCGGCGTGTGGAGCGCAGGCGGATTTCCCCTCGAGTTTCCGACGATCTCGCTCGGCGAAGTCCTGATGAAGCCGACGACGATGCTGTTCCGGAATCTCATGGCGATGGACGTCGAGGAATGCATTCGCGCGTATCCGATGGACGCCGTCGTGCTGCTCTCCGGCTGCGACAAGACCACGCCCGCGATGCTGATGGGCGCCGCGTCCGCCGACGTGCCCGCGATCATGGTGACGGGCGGTCCGATGCTGCGCGGACGGTGGCGCACCGAAGACCTCGGGTCCGGCACGGATCTCTGGCGGCTCTGGTCCGAGCGCCGCGCGGATCGCCTGACGGACGAGGAGCTGTGCGAAGCCGAGTCGTGCATGTCGCGCTCGAGCGGGCACTGCATGGTGATGGGCACCGCGTCGACGATGGCGTCGATGGCGGAAGCGCTCGGCATGACGCTGCCCGGCAACGCCGCGATCCCCGCCCCCGACTCGCGGCGGCTCGCGATGGCGGAGCTGGCCGGACGACGCGCCGTCGAGATGGCGAAGGCCGGCGGCCCGAAGCCGTCGGAGGTGATGACGGCGAAGGCGTTCGACAACGCGATCCGCGCCGACATGGCGATCGGCGGCTCGACGAACGCGATCATCCACCTCGTCGCGCTCGCCGGACGCGCCGGCGTGCCGCTCCCGCTCGCGCGGTTCGACGAGCTGTCGCGGACGACGCCGTTCCTCGTCGACGTGCGGCCGTCC